>NZ_JBITEZ010000003.1:0-680372 GCF_044455665.1 Nonomuraea sp. NPDC051191
TGACCGGGCTGAACCCGGACTTCGGCTACCAGCTGTCGGTGTTCGCCCGCGACGCCTCCGGCAACGTCTCGCTGAGCAGCCCCGAGGCCGCCTGCCACACGCTGCCCGCGCCGCCGGACGACCCGCCGTCGCAGCCGGGTCAGCCCGCCGTCAGCGGCGTCCAGCCCACGACGGCGACCGTCACCTGGGCCGCCTCCACCGACGACGGCGGCGTGCGCGCCTACCTCGTCCGCGACCACGCCTCCGGCACGGTGCTGGCCACCGTCACCGGCGCCCCGCCCGCCACCACCGCGAGCGTGCCGCTGGAGTGCGCGCACACCTACCAGCTCGACGTCGTCGCCCGCGACACCGCCGGCCAGCTCTCCACGCCGAGCACACCGTCGGCCTCGTTCACCACGGGGACCTGCGGGACCGTACCCCAGACGCCCACCGGCGTCGCGGGCGGCTGGGACGTGCCCTGGGACATCTCCTGGACGCCGGACGGCTCGTACGCACTGGTCACCGAACGGGACACCTTCAAGGTGTTCAAGGTGACCCCGTCGGGCACGAAGACGCAGGTCGGGACCGTGCCGAACGTGCAGACCACCGACGGCGAGGGCGGCCTGATGGGCCTGGACCTCTCCCCCACCTGGAACGGCACGACCGACCAGGAGGTGTTCTTCATGCACACCGCCGCCGAGGGCAACCGCATCGCGAAGATGAACTTCAACGGCAGCACGCTCAGCGGCTACACCACGATCCTCCAGGGCATCGACAAGAACCGCTACCACAACGGCGGCCGCGTCCGGTTCGGCCCCGACGGCTACCTGTACGCCACCACCGGCGACGCCCAGCAGTCGGGCAACGCGCCGAACCTGAGCTCGCTCAACGGCAAGATCCTGCGCATCACCAGGACCGGCGCGGCCGCGCCCGGCAACCCGTTCGGCACCCGCATCTACAGCTACGGCCACCGCAACCCGCAGGGCCTGGCCTGGGACTCCGCCGGCCGCCTGTGGTCCTCGGAGCTGGGCAACTCCTCGCGCGACGAGCTCAACCTGATCCAGCCCGGCAAGAACTACGGCTGGCCCACCTGCGAGGGCACCTGCACCACCTCCGGCATGACCAACCCCAAGTACACCTGGGGCGTCGCCGAGGCCTCGCCCAGCGGCATCGCGATCGTCAACAACACGATCTTCATGGCGGCGCTGCGCGGGCAGCGGCTGTGGCGCATCGTGCTGAACGGCGAGAACGTCTCGACGGTCAACTCCTACTTCAACGCCACCTACGGCAGGCTGCGCGCGGTCGAGAAGGTGCCGAACGCCGCCGCCATCTGGTTCGGCTCGACCAACTCCGACAACAACGGCGACGGCACCGCCGACACGATCCGCCGCTCCGCCATCCAGTGAAACCACCGGCGGCCGCGCCGGTGCGCGGCCGCCGGACCGATCCCAGGAGCCTTGATGCCTCCGTCCAGAAGGGCCGTACTCAAGGCCGCGCTCCTCGCCCCCACCGCGTCCGCCTCCTTCCCGGCCTCCTCCACCAGCGCGGCGAGCCCGTGGGACCGGGTGCCCGAGATCCTGGCCAGGATCGTGCCCCCGGCCTTCCCCGACCGCACGTTCTCCATCACCGACCACGGGGCCGTCGGCGACAACACCACCGACTGCACCTCCGCCTTCCGCCAGGCCATCGCCGCCTGCAACGCCGCGGGCGGCGGGACCGTACTCGTGCCCGGGACCGGTAGGTTCCGGACGGGCAGGATCCACCTGCTGTCGAACGTGCGCCTGCACGTAGAGTCCGGCGCGACGATCAGGTTCAGGTCCGACGCGGGCTCCTATCTGCCGAACGTCTTCACCCGCTGGCAGGGCATCGAGTGCCACAACTACTCGCCCTTCATCTACGCCCGCGGCCAGACGAACCTCGCGCTGACGGGAACCGGCACGATCGACGGCAACGCGGCGGCCGGCCCCTGGTTCGGCTTCGACTCCCAGCGCGGCCCCGACTGGGACCTGCTGCAGCAACAGGCAGTGGACGGCGTGCCGGTGGAAGAGCGGCAGTTCGGCGATGGGCACTACCTCAAGCCGAACATGATCCAGCTTTACGACTGCACGAACATCCTCATCGAGGATCTCAACCTGCGGAACCCGGCCATGTGGACGGTCCATCCAGTGCTGTCCCGAAATATCACCCTACGGCGGATCAAAATCTACAGCCGCGGCGCCATGGTGGACGGCGTCGACCCCGAATGCTGCTCCGACGTGCTGATCGAGGGCTGCTCGTTCGACACCGGCGACGACGGGACCGTCATCAAGTCGGGCCGTGACACCGATGGCCGCCGCGTCGGCGTACCATCGACCGGCATCGTCATCCGCGACAACGACTACTACGGCCGGTGGGGCGCGATCACGGTGGGCAGCGAGATGTCCGGCGGCGTCCACGACGTCTTCGCCGAGAACAACCGCATCCACGCCGGTTCCGATTACCACAGCTTCTACGCCGTCTACTTGAAGACCAACAACCGGCGCGGGGGTGTGGTGGACGGCGTCCACGTCCGGAATCTGACCGGCGGCCCGTGCGACCGCGGCGGCTTCTTCGTCGACATGAACTACAGCCTCACCGGCCCGGGCAACGGCCCCATCGTCAACCCGGTGATCCAGAACCTCACCGTGGACGGGCTGACCATCGCCGGCTCCCCGTTCGCCGTCAAGCTGTCGGGCTCGGCCGCGAGCCACATCAGGAACGTGACGATCACCAACAGCGTGTTCACCCAGATCGACGCACCTGCCCCGCAGATCACCAACGCCGACAACGTGCTGCTCCAGAACGTCCGCATCAACGGCACCCTGTACGGACAGCCACCGCCCACAGGGGTCCGCTACGAGGCCGAGGACGCCACGATCTCCCAGGGCGCGGCCGAATCCGACCACGCGGGCTACTCCGGCACCGGCTTCGTCAACTACGACAATCTCATCGGCTCCTACGTCGAGTTCACCGTGAATGCGGCCGCGGCGGGACACGCCACCCTGACCCTGCGTTATGCGAACGGCACGACGTCCGACCGGCCGATGGACATCGCCGTCAACGGCATCGTGGTCGCGCCCGGCAAGTCCTTCCCCGGCACCGGGGCCTGGTCGACGTGGCGGACCACCGCCATCGCAGCCCCGCTGCGGGCGGGGGGCAACAGTGTCAGGGCGACGGCCGTCACGGCCGCCGGCGGCCCCAACCTCGACTATCTGGAGGTCGGCTCATGAGGGGCGGCAACCTGTCACGCCGGCAGCTCGGCACGCTCGTCGGCGCGGCACTGCTCGCCCCGGCCGCAGCCCGCCCCGCCACGACGACGTCAGGCGTGGCGTGGAAGCTGATGTGGGCGCCCGAGGCGTCCACCGGCGGCCTCGACGCGTTCGAGACGATCGAGGACGATCGTGCCGGCTCGCATCCGGCCGGTCAGCCGCACATCTTCCCCGAGGGGAACAACTTCCGCTTCACCATGCACACGGTGGACCGGGACACGATGACGGACCGCCAGCGCCAGGAGGTCACCGGCACCCGGACACCGACCGGATACCTCCGGCGGCTGCTCGGCGAGACCTGGCGCGTGACGTGCTCGATGTACATCCCGAGCTCGCTCAAGGCCTCCACCACCTTCACCCACATCAGCCAGACCAAGCGACCGGGAACGGGCACCCTTCCGATCACCGTCACGTCGATACGCCGTGTGGACGGCGCGCAGACCATCGAACACGAGATCATCGAGGGTGACGTGCTGGTCGGCCGGGCCCCCCTGAATCCGCTGCACGACACCTGGATCGACGCCGAGTACGAGATCAGGATCGGCGAAGGGAGCGCAGGCTCGGTCCGCTGGGCCCTGCGTCGCGCGGGGACCACGCTGATCGACGCGACCAGGACCGGCGACACCTATCTCGGTGACCGGGTCCGCCCGAAATGGGGCATCTACCGATCGCTCGGCGACACCTCGGGCTCGCTGCAGGAGTGCTACCTGCTGCTGACGAACATGCGTGCCTACAAACAGGTCGCCGCCACGGCGACGCGGCTGGAGGCCGCCAACGGCACGACAGCCGACCGCCCGATGGACGTCTCCGTCAACGGCACGCTGGTCGCCTCCGCCGTCTCCTTCCCCGGCACCGGCTCTTGGACCGCGTGGGCGTCCAAGAGCATCGCCGCCGACCTCGTCGCCGGTGCGAACACGATCCGCCTCACCGCGACCGCGGCCGGCGGCTGCCCGAACCTGGACTACCTGGAGGTGCTCCAATGAGACCGTCGCGGCGTGACGTCCTGCGTACGGGGATCCTCGCAGGCGGCGCGATCATCACCATGTCGAGCAAAGCGCGAGGAGGGGCGGCGAGCGCAGCCGCGGGGAGCACCGCGGCGAGCCCATGGGACCGGGTGCCCGAGATCCTGGCCAGGATCGTGCCCCCGGCCTTCCCCGACCGCACGTTCTCCATCACCGACCACGGGGCCGTCGGCGACAACACCACCGACTGCACCTCCGCCTTCCGCCAGGCCATCGCCGCCTGCAACGCCGCGGGCGGCGGACGGGTCGTCGTCCCGGCGGGCGTCTACCGCACCGGCGCGATCCACCTGCTGTCGAACGTCAACCTCCAGGTGAACGGCACGATCAGGTTCCGCACCGACACCGGCTCCTACCTGCCGAACGTGTTCACCCGGTGGGAGGGCATCGAGTGCTACAACTACTCGCCCTTCATCCACGCCGACGGCCAGACCAACATCGCGATCACGGGCACGGGCACCATCGACGGCAACGCGCCCGCGGGAGAGTGGGCCTCGTGGGGGAACGGCGGCGCGGACCGGGACCAGCTCCGCGCCTGGGGCGCCGGCGACCACCCGGTGGCACAACGGCAGTTCGGCGCGGGCCACAAACTGCGCCCGAACATGATCGGGCTCTACCGCTGCACGGGGGTGCTCGTGCAGGACGTCAGCCTGCGCAACCCGGCGATGTGGACCCTGCATCCGGTGTACTGCTCGAACGTCACCGTGCGCGACGTCACCTTCTACTCGACGAACTCCCAGGGCGACGGCTGTGACCCCGACTCGTGCACCGATGTCCTGATCACCGGCTGCCGGTTCAACACCAACGACGACTGCGTCCCGGTCAAGTCAGGCCGTGACCGGGACGGACGCCGCGTCGGCAGGCCGTCGCAGAACATCGTGATCCAGAACTGCCGGTTCAGCGGTCGCTGGGGCGGCGTCACGATCGGCAGCGAGATGTCCGGCGGCGTCCGCGACGTCTTCGCCGAGGACTGCGTGTGCAACCCCGCCGACTTCCCCGGCCGTTACCCCCTCAAGTACGCCCTCTACGTCAAGACCAGCTTCAACCGCGGCGGCTTCGTGGACGGAGTCCATCTGCGCCGGATCTCCGGCAGGAACCTGGAGCGCAGCGCCCTCTTCATCACGCTGAACTACGAGACGTCCGGATCGCTGCCGCCGGTCGTGCAGAACGTCACCGCCGACGGCGTGACGATCGACGGCGCCGCGCAGGCATACGACCTGCAGGGACGCTCAAGCGACCACATCAAGAACGTGACGATCAGCAACAGCGTGTTCACCCGCGTCACCACGGCCGCTCCCACCGCCACCTACGTCGATGACCTCGTGCTGACCGGCGTCTTCGTCAACGGCAGGGACATCTCGAACACCCAGCCGCCGCCCGCGGACCGCTACGAGGCCGAGAACGCCACGATCTCGCAGGGCGTCGTCGAGTCCAACCACGCGGGCTATTCCGGGACCGGGTTCGTCAACAGCGACAACGTCACGGGAGCCTACGTGCAGTTCTCCGTCACGCTGCCCGAGCCCGGCCAGCGCCCGCTCACCATCCGCTACGCCAACGGGACCACGACCGACCGGCCCTTCTCGCTCACAGTGAACGGCATGCTGGTCAATCCGTCGGTGAACGCTCCTGGCACCGGCGCTTGGACGACCTGGGTTTCGACCTCGGCCGTCATTCCCACGGTGGCGGGCGTCAACACCGTACGGCTCACCGCCACGACCTCGGGCGGCCTGCCCAATCTCGACTACGTGGAGCTCCGGCCATGACCGTCCTGCGAAGGATTCTCCTGGTATGTGCTCTCGTCTGGCCTGGAATCCCCGCCCTGTCCGCCACGGCGTTCGCCGCCGCGGAGTTCGACGTGCGTGACTACGGCGCGACCGGGGACGGCTCGACGAACGACGACGACGCCGTCGACCGGGCGATCAACGCCGCGAGCGCCGCCCCTGGAGGCATCGTCGTGTTTCCTCCAGGCCGGTACCGGGCTCGAACGATCCACCTCAAGTCCCACATCACGCTCAGGCTCGACGGCGGCGCCACCATCCTGGCTGCGGGAAGCGGCATGGACGTTCCCGAGGCCAACGCCAACGACGCCTACCAGGACTACGGCCACAGCCACTTCCACAACTCACTCATGTGGGGCAGCGGCGTCACCGACGTGCACCTCACCGGCGCCGGCACGATCGACGGGGACGGCAAGCTCGTCACCGGCACCCCCTCCTCGGGCCAGGCCGACAAAGCGCTGACGCTCACCGAGTGCTCGGACGTCAGCCTGTCCGGGGTCACCTTCCGGCGTGGCGGGCATTTCGCCGCGCTGATCAACGGCTGTCACGACATCGCGATCGACAACCTCACGACGGTCTACTCCAGCAGCGGCGTGCGCGACGGCGTCAATCTGATCAACAGCTGGAACGTCACCGTCGCGGGCAGCCGCATCGAGGCGAGCGACGACGCCTTGGTGTTCAAGAGCGACTACGCCCTCGGGCACACCTACACCAGCCAGAACGTCCGCGTTCGCGACACCACGGTCTACTCCCACGAGAACAACGCGCTGCAGTTCGGCTCGGAGACCTGCGGGAACTTCCGCGACTTCAGGTTCGAGCGGATCAGCGTGCTCGGCGCGGGCAAGGCCGGCATCGGCATCGTCTCCATGGACGGCGCGATCATCGAGGACGTCGCCTACGAGGACGTGACGCTCACCAAGACGACCTCGCCCCTCTTCTTCAAGATCGGCGAACGGAGACGTTGTCCTGGCTCCCCGCCCGCCGGGCGCATCAGGAACATCACCCTGACCCGCGTCACCGGCACCGACCTGAGCGCCCCCGTCGTGACCGGCACGGTCGGCGCCTCCGACTACACCAGCACCATGACGGGCACACCCTCGGTGGACATCGGTCCGGGCATCACACTCACCGACGTGGATCTCCAGGTTCCCGGCGGGCACCCCGCCTCGGAGGCCACCCGGGTCCCCGGGGAGTTCCTGACCACCTATCCCCCGCGTGATTACGGCGCACGGCCCTCGTACGGGTACTGGATCAGGCACGCCACCGGCATCACCCTCAACGGCGAGACCCGGTTCGACGAGAACGACGACCGGCCCGCCGTCATCGTCGACGACGCCTCGAACGTGGTGCTGACCGGCGTGGTGGCACAACGCGGCACCGGCAGCGCCTATGACGTGGGCTTCAGCGGCGTCATCGGGTATGCCGTGCGCGACAGCGCGAACACCGGCGGCGGGGCGTTGCGCGTGCGTCCCACGAACTCCACCCCCATACCGGGCAACCCCGTCACCCGGTACTCCGAGGCCGAGTCCGGCACGGTCACCGAGCCGATGCGGATCTCGGCCGACCCCGCGGCCTCGGGCGGCTCGTACGTGAGCGTCGCCGCAGGCAACAACAGCCAGACCAGCCCGCCGTCCACCGGCTGGACGACGCTGCCGTTCGACGTGCCCGATGCCGGCACGTTCGGTGTGTGGGCTCGCGTGATCGCGGCGACCACCTCCGACGACTCGTTCTGGGTGCGTTCCGGCACCGGGGCCTGGACCAGCTGGAACAACATCCCGCCTGGCACGGCATGGCACTGGGTGCGACTCCCGGTCACCTACGACCTGGCGCCGGGCCGGCAGAGCATCACCTTCGCCTACCGCGAGGACGGCGCCCGCCTCGACCGGGTCGTCCTGTCCAGCGACCCCGCCTTCGAGCCCGCGGACGGCCCGCCCCCGACCAGGTACGAGGCCGAGGACGCGACGGTCTCCCAGGGCGGCGTCGAGTCCAACCACCCGGGCTTCACCGGCACGGGCTTCGTCAACTACGACAACCTCACCGGCTCCTTCGTGGAGTTCACCGTCACCTCGGCCACCGCCGGACAGGCCACCCTCACCCTGCGCCACGCGAACGGGACAACCCTCGACCGTCCGATGGCCATCGTGGTCAACGGCACGGTGGCCGCCGTCCTCGGCTTCCCCGGCACCGGTTCCTGGGACGCCTGGGCAACCGCCTCGATCAGCGTCCCGCTCGTCGCCGGCGCCAACACGGTCAGGGCCACCGCGACCACCGCGACCGGCGGCCCCAACCTCGACCATCTCGACGTCGCCACCCCCGCCTAGAAGCCCGAGGAGCCCCGTCATGTTCCGTGCGTCGTCGCGGACGGCGATGATCGCCGTGCTCGCCCTCCTGCTCATCGCGCCTGCCGCGCGGGCCGACCTGCAGCATCCACGCCAGGCGTTCCTGCGGGGCTCGACCGCCGGGCTGTTCCTGCACTGGGGCGAACGCACCTCGCCCCAGCACACCAGTTGCAGCGCCTGGGAATCCGACGTCACGAGCGGCGGCTGGACGCCGGACTACTGGGTGAACGAGGCGCTGAAGCTGCACGCCCAGTACCTGGTGCTGGCCACGTTCCACAGCAGGCTCGGCTACGCCAGGCCGTACCCGTCGCAGATCCCCGGCTCCTGCCGCACCACGCGCGACTTCCTCGGCGAGCTGATCGACGCCGCGGACGCGCGGGGCCTCAAGGTCATCAACTACATGACCGACGACCCGCAGTGGCACAGCGAGGGGTTGTCGTCGGGCTCGTGGCTCAACTCCGCCGCCTTCTCCGCCTACGTGGGACACCCCGTGGACCTGACCACCCGCGACGGCTTCGGCGAGTTCAGCTACCTGCAGTTCTTCGAGCAGATGCAGCGTTATCCGAAACTCGCCGGGTTCTGGATCGACAACGACAACGCCTACTGGGAGCGCAACAACCTCTACGCCAAGATCTACCAGCAGCGCCCCGACATGACGCTGTCGAACAACAACGAAGACACGCCGATCATGGACATGATCAGCAACGAGCAGAAGACCGGCATGACGCCGTCCTACGACTACCCGCAGGCGCTTTACACGGCGCTGCCGCGCCTGATCGAGGCCGACTTCAAGCTCCCCACCGGCGGCCCCTGGTGGTACGGCGGCACCGACCAGGCCGTGGACCGCAAGCTCACGCTCGGCCGGCTCGTCACCAACGCCGGATCGTCGGTCAAGGCGCTCATGGCCGAGACCGCCATGGTCAACGGCAGGTTCCCGGCGCAGCAGGCCGCCTTCAACACCTTCGCCGCCGGCTACCTCGACCAGATCTGGGAGTCGCTGGACGGCACCGAGGGCGGCGGCTACATGTACGGCGGCCTCAAACCCGGGTTCTGGAACGACGGCGCGCACGGCGTGACGACGATCGCGAAGAACGACCCGAACCGGCACTACGTCCACGTGCTCACCCCGCCGTCCAGCAGCACGCTGTCGCTGCGGGACAACGGTTACGCCATCGCCTCGGTGACCAATCTGCGCACCGGCGCCCCGGTCACGTTCACGCAGGCCGGCGGCACGCTCACGCTGAGCGGGATCTCGGGCTGGGACCCCTACGACACGGTCTTCAAGGTCGTCTCCAGGGGACGGCAGGGCATCCACACCGGCGTGACGATGTCGGCGGGCTCGGCCGCCGGCGGGCATCCGGCCGCGGCGGCGGGCGACGGCGACTTCCTCACCTACTGGGACAGCGACGCCGCCGAGCCCGCGACGCTGACCTTCGACCTCGGCTCGGCCAAGCGCGTCCAGTACGTGGCGCTCAACCAGCGCGAGGACTCCACGGTCTACCCGTCCTCGGGGTCGGCGCGCCTCTCTGGTTACCAGGTGCACGTCAGCGACGACGGCTCCACCTGGGGCAGCGCGATCAAGACGGGCACCGTGCCGAACGCCAGAGGCGTGCAGATCATCGACCTGCCCGCGAGGACCGCCCGCTACGTCAGGCTCACCAAGACCGGCCACCACGGCATAGCCCGCTGGCGGGTGGACGAGGCCTGGATCGGCGAACAGTACCCCGGCGGCGCCACTCCCCCCCCGGGCCGTCACGAGGCCGAGGACGCCACCATCTCCCAGGGCGCCTTCGAGAACACCCACACCGGCTACAGCGGCACCGGCTACGTCAACGGCGACAACGCGACCGGCTCGTATGTGGAGTGGCCGGTCCAGGCGAGCGCGGCGGGACCGGCGACCGTGGCGGTGCGCTACGCCAACGGCACCACCGCCGACCGGCCCTCGGCGATCACCGTGAACGGCGTCCCGGCCGGATCCGCCTCGTTCCCGCCGACGGCGAACTGGGACACCTGGGCCACCCACGCCTTCGCCGTGCAGCTCGGCGCGGGCGCGAACACGATCCGGGTCACCGCCACGAGCGCGGGCGGCAACCCCAACCTGGACTATCTCGACCTCACCGCGGGCGGCAGCGCGACATACCAGGCGGAGGACGCGACGATCTCCCAGGGAGCCGCCGAGTCCAACCACACCGGCTACACCGGCACGGGCTTCGTCAACTACGACAACCTGATCGGCTCCTACGTCGAGTTCTCCGTCCAGGGAACGGGCCCGGCCACCCTCACGCTGCGCTACGCCAACGGCACCACCGCCGACCGGCCCATGGACATCACGGTCAACGGCGTCCCGGCCGGATCCGCCTCGTTCCCGCCGACGGCGAACTGGGACACCTGGGCGACCGCATCCCTCACCGTCCCGCTGACGGCGGGCGCCAACGTCATCAGGGCCACGGCCACCACGGCGGGCGGCGGCCCCAACCTCGACCGCATCACGATCAGCTAGGGGAGGAGCCCCATGAACAGGTGGCGCGCGGCCGTCGCGGTCCTGGTGCTCGGCGCGGCGGGACTCGCCGGTCCCGCCGCGCCCGCCGCGGCCTCGGACAACGGATTGTCGATCAGGCCCCCGATGGGCTGGAGCAGCTGGAGCTTCGTCCGCCGCTGGCCGGACGAGACCAAGATGAAGGCCCAGGCCGACGCGCTGGTCAGCAGCGGCCTGGCCGCCAAGGGCTACGTGTACGTCAACCTCGACGACTTCTACCAGAAGTGCGACGCCAACGGCTTCGTCGTCGACTCCTTCGGCCGGTGGGCGGTGGACGCCGCCAAATTCCCCAGCGGCATCAAGGCCCTGGCGGACTACGTGCACGCGAAGGGGCTGAAGTTCGGCTTCTACGTCACGCCCGGCATCGCAAAGAACGCCGTCACCGCCAACAAGCCGATCGAGGGCACCTCCTACCACGCACAGGACATCGCCGACACCACCCAGACGCACAAGAACTACAACTGCAAGAACATGTACCGGCTGAAGTACTCCCATCCGGGCGCGCAGGCGTTCATCGACTCCTGGGCGAACCAGATGGCCTCCTGGGGCGTCGACTACCTCAAGATCGACGGCGTGGACGCGACCACCGTCGCCGACGTCGAAGCATGGGACAAGGCCCTGCGCCAGACCGGCCGTCCCATCACCTTCGCGCTGTCCAACAACCTCCCCATCGCACAGGCCACCACATGGAAACGGCTGGCCAACAGCTGGCGCACCCAAGGCGACGTCGAGTGCTACTGCGGCCCCGGCCCGAACGGCAGCGGCTTCCCCCTGACCGACTGGGCCCACGTCGTGAGCCGGTTCAACTCCGCCGCCTCCTGGCAGCCCTACGCCGGCCCCGGCGGGTGGAACGACTACGACTCGCTGCAGGTCGGCAACGGTGACCAGGTTGGGCTGACCGCCGACCAGCGCCGTTCGCACATGACGCACTGGGCAATGATCGCCAGCCCGCTGCTGCTGGGCACCGACCTGACGGCGCTCACCGCCACCGACCTGGCCATGCTGACCAACGACCGGCTCATCGCCGTGGACCAGGACGGCGTGGCCGCGCAGCGTGTCGTCAACAGCGGCGTCAACCAGGTCTGGCGCAAGCGGGAGGCGAACGGCGACTACATCGTGGCTCTGTACAACACGGGCACGTCGGGCAGTTCCACGGTGAGCGTCACCTGGTCGCAGGTCGGTTTCACGGGCTCCGCCGACGTCACGAACCTGTGGTCGGGGGCATCGGAGGGCACGGTCGCCACCTCGTACGCGGCCACGCTGCGCCCGGGCGAGACCCGCCTCATCCGCGCACGTCCCACCTCCGCCGCGCCCCGGTACGAGGCCGAGGACGCCTCGATCTCGCAGGGCGCGGTCGAATCCAACCATGCCGGGTACTCGGGCACGGGTTTCGTCAACTACGACAACGTGACCGGCTCCTACGTGGAGTTCACCGTCCAGGGAACCGGCGGCCCGGCCACCCTGACCATCCGCTACGCCAACGGCACGACGGCCGATCGCCCGATGACCGTCACCCTGAACGGCGTGACCCTCACCCGCGACTTCCCCGGCACGGGCTCCTGGGACACCTGGGCGAACGCCACGTTCACGCTGCCGCTCGCCACAGGAGCGAACATCGTCCGGGCCACGGCGACCACCTCGAACGGCGGCCCCAACGTGGACTACCTCGACATCGCGCCGAGCTCAGCGGACTACCAGGCCGAGGACGCCACGATCTTCCAGGGCGCGGTCGAATCCAACCACATCGGCTACACCGGCACGGGCTTCGTCAACAACGACAACGTGACCGGCTCCTACGTCGAGTTCACCGTCCAGGGAACCGGCGGCCCGGCCACCCTGACCATCCGCTACGCCAACGGCACCACCGCCGACCGCCCGATGGACATCGCCGTCAACGGCACAGTCGTGTCAGCCGGGCGCTCGTTCGGCCCGACGGCGAACTGGGACGCCTGGGCCGACAGCGCCCTCACCGTCACGCTGAACGCCGGTCCGAACACGATCCGCCTGACCGGTGTCACCGCGAACGGCGGCCCCAACCTCGATCGCATCACCCTCACCTGACCCCCGGAGGAAAGAACGTACTCTCATCCCGATTACGCACCCTTGTCCCGATCGCCGCCACCTGTGTCATCCTGTCCGCCCTGGTGGCGCTGCCCGCCCGCGCGGCGACCGTACGATATGAGGCCGAGAACGCCACCAACGTGGCCTGCCAGTAGGAGTGGAACGGTGAACCGGGTTTGGTGTCACATCTGTTGACACTGTAGGTCTGACCAGGTCAGCCTTGCCCGGTGGCGGATTCTGAGGGTGTGGCGTTCCTGCGTGCTGATGTTGATCGTTTTTGCCGGGAGGTCGCCGATCTGGCGCCTGCGATACGGCTGCGCCGGTTGGCGGAGCTGCGCGCGATGCTGGACGAGGTGACCAACGTGCTCCCGCGAAGGCGGCCACGCTGCCTCGCCGCCTTCGAGATGGCGTCGGCAAGCTGACGGCCGGCGAACGGTACGCCGCTCCTACCCTGGCCATCACCAAGACCCCTCGGAAATTGACAGAGACCCTGAGACGAGGCGAACCGTTCCTCATCGAGGAAGCGCCTCAGTGATCCGGTTGACAACGCAGCCAGCCCGTGGCCGTTCGAATGACCACCTGCGCTCCATCCGCCTCCCCCATCGTCAGCGGCGCGATCAACGAATACCACCGCGATGGGTAACCACAGCTCAGACCACATAACTCAATATTCGAGCGGCACACCATCTACGCCATGCCCTGCGCGAGTACCAGCGTTCTACAACGAGCACCGAGCTCACCAAGCCCTTGGCCAGGCAGCTCCACTGCGCACCGGCCCCGATCCAGCATGAATCGTCGACCTGAACGTACACCGACGCGACCGGCTCAGAGGCATCCTCCACAAGTACTCAAATGCCACTTGAGATGCACGGATTCGGCAGGCGCAGGGCTGCGGTGTGGGCCACCGCCGTGGAGCTTGGCGGACCAAGGCGGGCCAGCCGAAGGTCTCCACCGGCTGGGGGTTGATCGAGCGGAACGCGTTGTCCGGCATCGGTCCGCCGGCTGCGGATTTCGTCCGGCGGGACCATACGCCGCACCTCACCGAGGCCGTGCAGATGCGCAAGCTCGGTGTCGCGGTGGGGGCGGCTACGCCGGCGAGCTGCTTACCGACGGCCCCGCCGAGGATGACCCGGTGGTTGTGGTACGACGCCCGGTGGCGCAGGATCATCGCCCGCCGCCACCAGGTCGAGCGTCGCGTGGGTGTCGGTGAGGAACGACTTGGACACCTCGAGTCCGGCATCGACTCTCGGCTATGAGCGGCCACCCATCGTCATGGTCGGGACGGCTTCGAGGAGCTGCTTCGTGTACGGATGCGCGGAACGCTCGATGACGTCCTCCGTCGTACCGTGCTCGACGAGCCGGCCGGACTTCATGACCGCGATCGAGTCGGCCACGTAGCGGACCACGGCGAGGTTGTGCGAGATGAACAGAATCCCGACCCCGGTCCGGGTCTGGATCTCCTTGAGCAGGTTGAGTACGGCACCCTGGACCGAGACGTCGAGCGCCGACGTGATCTCGTCGGCGATCAGGACCTCGGGCTCGGCGGCGAGGGCGCGGGCGATGGCGACGCGCTGCCGCTGTCCGCCGGAGAGCTGCCGGGGGCGCTTGTGGACGTCGCCAGGATCGAGCCGGACCATCTCGAGCAGCTCGGTGACCCGGGCCGACCGCTCCCGCCGCCCGCTCCCCCGGGGCAGGCCCTCGGCGATCGACGCGCCGACGCTCATCCGCGGGTTGAGGGACGCGTACGGGTCCTGGAACACGTACTGCAACGGCGGGCGGTCGCGCGGGTCGAGCACCGCCCCCTTCCAGAGGATCGTGCCCGAGGTGAGCGGGGCGAGGCTGACCGCCGCCCGGGCGAGGGTCGACTTGCCGGACCCCGACTCGCCGACGAGCCCGACGACCGAGCCGGCCGCCACGGTCAGGCTGACCTCGTCGACGGCCGTCACGGCGCCCTGATGGTGGCCGTACCGGACAACTATGTCGCGGAGCTCGAGCACGTCACGCCTCGCTTTCTAGGACCGGCAGCAGCGGATGCCAGCAGGCGACGGCGCCGCCGCCGCCCGAGTCGGCCAGTTCGGGACGCGCCTGCCGGCATCGGTCGTCCGCCCGGCCGCACCGGGGCGCGAACGCGCAGCCCGGCGGCAGGTCAGAGGCGTGCGGCGGGCGACCGGGAATGTTCGCGAGCGGCCGCGACCGGTCCGTCGACATGTCCGGGATGCTCGCGATCAACGCGCGGGTGTACGGATGCGTGGCCTCGGCGAGCCCGCTGACCGGCAGTTCCTCGACCACCCGGCCGGCGTACATGACCAGGACCCGGGACGCGTTCTCAGCCACCACCGCGATGTCGTGGCTGATCAGCAGGACGGCGGCGTCGCTCTCCCGGGAGATGCGCCGCAGCAGGCCGAGCACCTCCTTCTGGACGGTCACGTCGAGGGCGGTGGTCGGCTCGTCGGCGACGATCAGCGCCGGCTGGGCCATGAGGCCCATCGCGATCGACGCACGCTGGCGCATGCCGCCGGAGAACGCCATCGGGTACTGCTTCGCCCGCGCCTGCGGGTCGGTGATCAGCACTGCGCTGAGGCGGTCGACGGCTCGTCGCCACGCGTCCCGGCGGCTGAGGCGTTCGTGGGTCTCCGCGACCTCGGCGAGCTGGCGTCCGACCTTGAGCGCCGGGTTCAGCGACGACATCGGATCCTGGAACACCATCGCGAGCGAGGTGCCGAGCAGCCGCTCGCGGTCGCGGGGGCGCATCCGCCGCAGCTCGTTGCCCTTGATCTGGTGCACGTCGGCCTCAGCGACGTTCGGGTACGAGGTGAGCTGCGCGGCCGCCATGGCGGTGAGGCTCTTGCCCGATCCCGACTCGCCGACCAGCCCGACGATCTCGCCGCGGCGAAGGCGCATGCTGACGTCGACGACCGGGGAGAAGGGCGCGGTCTCGCCGGGTACGGTGACGGTCAGGCGCTCGATCCGGAGCACCTCGTCGCCCGGTGGCGGCGTCTCGGCCGGGGCCGTATCCCGGCGCTGGGACCTGAGGGACGGGAGCCGGAGGTGACCGTGCTGGCTGCCGCCGAGGACCTGGGTCAGCAGCTCGCCGGCGAGGACGAATGCGAGACCCGCGACGACGATCATGATGGACGGCGCGAGCGCGGCCGCGGGGTTGGTGTAGATGGCCGGCAGCCCGTCGGCGAGCATGCGTCCCCAGTCGTACTGCGGCGGCTGCACGCCGAAGCCGATGTAGGACAGCGCCGATATGCTGAGCAGCGCCGCCCCGACCTGGCTGGTCGCGTTGATGACGAGGGGTTCCGAGATGTTCGGGATGACGTGGCGAATCAGGATCCGCCACCGCGGGACCCGGAGCAGTCGCGCGGCGGAGACGTAGTCGGCGTTCGCGACGCCGCTGGCGGTGGTGTGGGTCAGCCGCGCGAACGAGGGCGCGAAGGCGATCGCCATCGACAGCACGGCGCCGCGCGCCCCCACTCCGAAGATCATGGCGAGGAACAGGGCGAGCAGCAGCCCGGGAAAGGCGACCATCAGGTTCAGGACGGCGACCACCACTCGGCCGGCGCGCCGGCCGAGCACGACGGGGACGGTGCCGATGATCAGCCCGCAGGCCACGCCGATGCCGACGACGAGCAGAGCGAGGACGAGGGACAGCCGGGTGGCCACCAGCGTCCGCGTGAGGACGTCGCGTCCGAGGGCGTCCGTGCCGAACGGGTGCGCCGCCGACGGTCCCGCCTGGAGCGCGCCGCCCGCGATCTCCGTGGCCCGGTCGCCGAGCAGCAGCGGCGCCACGACGGCGGTCGCGACCAGGAGCAGCAGCAGGGCGACCGTGACCACGCCGAGCGGCGACGACAGGTGATGGCGGGTACGTGACCAGGACACGTCAGCTCTCCTTGATCGTCGAGCGCGGGTCGATGACGGCGATCGCGATGTCGACCGCGAGGTTGATCAGCAGGATGCCGGCGCCGAAGAAGAGCGCGACCGCCTGGACGACCGGGTAGTCCTTGGCGAGCACCGAATGCACGAGCTCGGCGCCGACGCCGGGCCAGGCGAACACGTTCTCCACGAGCACGGTGCCGGCCACCATCGACGCGAGGATCATGCCGGAGACGGTCAGCGTCGGGGTCAGCGTGTTCGGCAGCGCGTGCCGCAGGTAGATCAGCCGCGCCGGGAGGCGCTTCGCGCGCGCCGCCCGGATGTAGTCCTCGCCGAGCACCCGCTGGGTCTCGGCCCGGACGATCCGCGCCAGGTAGGCGGCCGGCCCCACGACGAGGGCGGTCACCGGCAGCACGAACGATGCGGGACCGGACAGGCCCGCGACCGGCAGCGCGTTGAGGGAGACGGCGAAGACGAACACGAGTCCGACCGACACCAGGTAGTCCGGCACGGAGAGCGCGAGCCCGGTCACGCCGCCGAAGCCGAAGTGCAGGCCGCGGCCCCGGCCGTCCCGGGTGGCGATACCGAGGAGCAGGCCCACCGGTATCGCCACCGCGAGGCAGACCACGAACGCGGTCAGGCCGAGCTGGAGGGTCGCGGGCACCAACTGTGCCATCTTCTCCCGCACCGGCGTCTGGGTGTCCAGGGACGTACCGAGGTCGAGGTGGAGCAGGTTCCAGAGATAGTCCAGGTACTGCCGCCACAGCGGGTCGTTGAGCCCGAGACGCTCCCGGGTGGCCGCGATGGTCTCCGGCGGCGCCATCAGGCCCAGGGCTCCGCGTACCGGGTCGCCCGGCAGCGCGTGGACCATGGCGAACGATGCGGTGACGACGACCGCCAGCGAGACGACGAACCTCCCCAGCCGCCGGATCAGGAATGCCGGCCACGGGTGCCTGGCGCGCAGCGACGACTTCACGGAACCTCCCATCCTCCCCGCCGTACCTAGCGCAGAACCCGGAGCGAGGTGGGCTCCAGCACGCGGGCGACGACGTCGAACTTGGCCCCGTTGCCCCAGTAGAGGTAGGGCGAGACGGCGATCGGGGTGATGTCCGCGTCCTTGATCAGGGCGCCCTCGCCCGCGTTCCAGTCGGCGCAGCCGCCGGTGCCGGACTTCGCCTGCGCCGCCTTGATCGAGCTGTCGAAGACGTCGTTGTGCATCGAGCCGTAGTTGATGCCGCCATGCGACGGGGTGGCGCCGGAGAAGAACGGCACGAGCGTGGCCGGGTTGGACACGCCGAGGCCGATGAGGGTCGCGGTCCACGGGCCCTTGCCGCCGAAGACGACATCGGACCGGGCGTTGAACGACTGTCCCTTGAGGTCCACCTTGACGCCCAGCGCCGTCCACTTCTGGCCGATGTACTCGGCCGCCGCCGCGGTCGTGGTGTCCTCGTTGTCGTAGACGAACGCGACCTCGAGCGGCTTGCCGTCCTTGGCCCGGACTCCGCCGCCGGCGGCCGTCCAGCCGGCCCGGTCGAGCAGCGCCGCTGCGGCGGCCGCGTCGTACGCCGGCTTGTTCGGGGTGACGGTGTCACCGCTGCAGATCTTCGGGTCGGTCAGCAGCCCGTTGGCCTCCTGTCCGAGGCCGCCGGTGGCGACCTGGGCCAGTTCCTTCATGTTGAGAGCGCCGACGAGCGCGCGCCGGACGTTGACGTCGGCGGTCGGCAGGCCGGCGGCCTGGTTGAAGGTGAGCTCGTCGTCGATGATGCTGCCGCCGTCCGAGAACACCTTGGCGGCCTTGAGCCGCCGGGTGTCGGCACCGGAGAGGAGCGAGATGTTGACGCCCTTGCTCAGCAGGAGGTTGGCCGTCGTGGTCACGCTCGTCACGAGCTTGAAGGTCACCTTCGCCGGCATGCCCTTCTCGGCGGTCGAGGCGCCGTTCGGCCCCCAGGCGTACCCGTCGCGGCGGGTGTACGTGTACTGGTTGCCGGCCTGCACGCTGGAGAGGACGAACGGACCGGAGCCGGCGGAGGCGGCCTTCAGGGAGTCGCGGTTCTTGATGGCGCTCGAGCAGACCAGCGGCAGCTCGGCCAGGTTCTGCAAGAAGAAGGGCGCGCCCTCCTTGAGCTTGACCGCGACGGTGCCGGCGGCCTTGTCGGCCGTTGCCGTGGCGCCGGCAGGAACGGCGGCGCCGCGCATGGGCGAGCCGTTGCCCTCGGCGGCCACGTAGTTGATGTTGTCGGCCACCGTCTGCGCGTCCATCGGCGAGCCGTCCGAGCAGGTGACGCCCTCGCGGACGGTCAGTGTGTAGGAGGTTCCCTCGCCGGTCCACGACTTGACGACGCTGGGCGCCACCTCGCCGGAGTCCAGCAGCTTGACGGGCGTGTCGTAGGCGAAGACGGCCATCATCTTGTTGACGCCGTTGACCGAGCGCTGCGGGTCGAGCGCACCGGGGTCGCTGTCGATCGCGATGGTGAGCGAGCCACCGTCGGCATAGTCGTCGCCGGACGAGCTACCGGTGCTCCCACCGTTGGAGCAGGCAGCCAGCGCGACCGTCGAGCACAATACGGAAATCGAGACACGAAAAGTGCGATTTCGGACCATTGGCGTGTGACTTCCTCTGCGGCCGGCGGGACGAGCCAGCTCGGCGCTGGGTGATGTAACCCACGATTGAAGCCACAGCGCGGCAGCGATTCTTGTCCAAGCCCACAAAGGTGCCCGTGCTCGATCGTGGCCAGACCCAAGCCCCACGGTCGCCCCTCACTTTAACGTCGTCCGTCAGACCGTACCCGACTAGGTGAAACATGGATCAAATGACGGAGGGGTCCGGGTTGGTGGACGTCGAAAGCCTCGGCAAGCGATACCAGGAGCTCCGGTACCGCACGGCGCCCACCTGGGCGCACCTGATCGGTGAGTACTCGGTGGCAGGGCACTTCGAGGACGTCAGCGCGACCGCCGAGGCGGCCGAGCTCCGCGAGCTGCGCGAGGTGGCACATGCCGCCGCCGCGCTCGCCCGTACGCCGGACGGCACACCCGTCTCGCTCGACGGCGCGGTCCTCGCCTGGCAGGCCGCGACCAGAGCCGACGTGCTCGAACACCGGTTCGCCGAGCTCGACGTCGACCCGCTCTTCGGGCCGGTGACCCAGTTCCCGGGCCAGGTCGCCAAGCTGGCGCTCCCGTCCGCCGAGGTGGCCGGCGCCCTGCCGAAGAAGTACCGCGGCTTCGCGCGCAATCTGCGCGACAGGCTGGAGCGTCTCGCTGCGGGCCGCGCGGCCGGCCGTACCCCGGTCGCCTTCGCCGTGGCGGACACCGTGGACAGGGTGCGGAAGTGGCTGCACACCCCGCTCGAGGACGACCCGCTGCTGGCCGTCGACCGCGCCGCGCGCACGGATCACCTGCGCGCGGTGGTCGGCGAGGTGGTGCGCCCCGCGCTGGCCGACTATGCCAACGCGTTGACATGGGAGGTCGCGCCGTCCGCGCGGCCCGACGGGCGGTGCGGGCTGTGCTGGCTCGACGACGGCGATCGCGTCTACGCCGCCCTGGTCCGCTCGCACACCACCACCGACCTCCACCCTGACCGCATCCACGAGATCGGGCTCGCCCAGGTCGCGGCCCTGGACGAGGAGTACGCCGCCCTCGGCCGGGAGGTCTTCGGCACCTCGGACGTGGCCGCCGTCATGGCCAGGATGCGCGACGACCCGGCCCTGCACTTCGACGACGCCGCCGGCCTCGTACGCGCCGCGGAGGTCGCCCTGGCCCGGGCGACCGACCGCGCCGCGGGCTGGTTCGGGCGGCTGCCGCGCGCCGCGTGCGCGGTCGAGGCGGCGACGAGCGGATCGCTCGGCCAGTACATGCTTGCGCCGAAGGACGGCTCGCGGGGCGGGACGTTCGTCATCAACGTCTCCGATCCGCATGCCTGGGCCCGGTACGAGGTTGAGGCCCTCGCCTTCCACGAGGGCGTTCCCGGGCACCACCTGCAGATGGGCCTCGCCGCCGAGCTCACCGAGCTGTCGGAGTTCCGCCGCACCACCACGGTCACCGGCTTCCTGGAGGGCTGGGGGCTGTACGCCGAACGGCTCGCCGACGAGATGGGCCTCTACAGCAGCCCGCTGGACCGGCTGGGCATGCTGTCGTTCGACTCGCTGCGGGCCTGCCGCCTGGTCATCGACACCGGCCTGCACGCCAAGGGCTGGAGCCGGCAGCGGGCCAAGCGCTACCTGGCCGAGCACTCACCGCTGAGCCCGGGGCACATCGACGCGGAGGTCGACCGGTACATCGTGACGCCGGGCCAGGCTCTGGCCTACTTGGTCGGCCGGCTCGAGATCGTGCGGATCCGGCGGGAGGCGGAGCGCCGGCAGGGTGCCGGCTTCGACCTGGCCCGGTTCCACGACGTGGTGCTCGGCGCGGGGCAGCTGCCTCTGCCCTTGCTGGAGGCGCACGTCGCCGCGGCACTACCAGGCGTCGTCGGGTAGTGCGCCGGGCGGGCGGCGGCGATGCCAGTCGCTGACCGCCTGCACGGCTTCGCCCACCATGAGCAGGGCCCGGTCGGCGCCGCGCCGGCCGACCAGCTGTGCGCCGACCGGCAGCCCGGCCGGCGAGGGCGACACCGGCAGGCCGACGACGGGCAGGCCGGTGACCGACCAGCAGCCGGTGAGCTGGTTGATCCGCCGGCTGACGAGGGTGAGATCGCCGTCCCCGGCAACGGGCGCGACGAAGGGCGTGGCCGGCACGGCGATGACGTCGGCCTCGGCGAGCACCTCGTCGACCCGGGCCCGCCAGACGGAGGCCACCGCGAGCGCGCTCTCGATCTCCTCGGTGGTGACCCGGCGGCCCGCCTCGATCCGCCCCTTGATCCCGGCGCAGACGCGGGCGTCGTGCCAGTACGGCCGGAGGTGGCGGATCGCCTCGGAGTTCTGCAGCGCGGCCATCGCCTGGTGCACCCGATCGACGTCGCGCAGGGCCACCCGCCGGATCTTCGCGCCGTGCGCGCCCAGCAGGTCGAGCAGATCGCGGAAGCCGGCGGCGACCGCGGGCTCCAGGTCGTCGAGGAAGTACTGCTCGGGTACGGCCACGGTCAGGCTGGACAGGTCCCGCGGCGGAAGGGGCCGCGAGCCCGTGCCGGCCATGACCTCCAGGGCGATACGGGCCTCGGCCGCACTACGCGCGAGCGGCCCGACGACGTCCATGCTGGGGCTCAGCGGCGTCACTCCCAGCGTCGGCACCAGCCCGTGGCTCGGGCGCAGCGTGGTCACCCCGCAGAACGCGGCCGGGTTGCGCAGTGAGCCGCCGGTGTCCGTGCCGATCGCGAGCCGGACCAGGCCCGCGGCGACCGCGACGGCCGACCCGCCGCTTGAGCCGCCGGGGATCCGGTCCAGGTCCCACGGGTTGCGGCAGGCGCCCCACGTGTCGTTCTGCGTGGTCGCCCCGAAGCTGATCTCCTCGAGGTTCGCCTTGGCGACGATCCGCGCGCCGGCGGCCCGCAGCCGGCGCACCACCTCCGCGTCGATCACCGCCGCGGGCGGATGCGGGTCGCGGAGCCCGTCGGTGCGCACCGTCCCGGCGACGTCGATGTTGTCCTTGACCGCGATGGTCCAGCCCGCCATCGGGCCGTTCTTCCCGGCCGCGATGTCGTCCTCGATCAGCTGGGTCAAAGCGTTCAGCCGGGCGGCGAGCGCCACCACGGCGGCGGGAGCGCCGCTCACCGTTCACCGCCGAAGGCGCCGCCCCGTGCAAGATCGGCCAGTTCCGCGGCGCTCATGCCGAGTTCCTCCCGCAGGATCTGCTCGCGGTGCTCGCCGAGGCCCGGCGCGCGGTCCGGCGCCGGGTTCTCCCACCAGGCGCGTCCCGCCGTGCGCACGTGCCGTACCGTACCGAAGCTGGGGTGGTCGGTGTCGACGACCAGGCCGCGCTGCGCGGCCTGCGGCTCCTCGAAGGCCTCGCGCAGCCCGTTGACCGGGCCGCACGGCACGCCCGCCGCCGACAGCAGGCCGACCCAGTGGTCGGTGCCGTGCCGGGACAGGGCGGAGTCCAGCACCGCGTCCAGCTCGGCCTGGTGCGCCTGGCGGCCGGCGAGCGTCGCGAACCGGGGATCGGCGGCGACCTCGGCGACGCCCAGCACCTTGGTCAGGCGCTCGAAGAACACCGGCTTGACGCAGGCGAGCATCAACCAGCCGTCCGCGGTGGGGTACGCGCCGAACGGCACTACCGAGGGGTGCGCCGACCGGGTCTTGCGGCGGGTCTCGTGCCCCCGGGTGAGGAACCAGGTCGCCGGGTAGGAGAGCATCGCCATCGCCGTGTCGAAGAGGCTGACGTCGCACTCGCCGCCGACGCCGTCGCGCCGGGCGACGTGGATCCCAGCCAGCAACGACATCGCCGCGACGACTCCGCCGCAGTAGTCGACCAGCGAAAGGCCGCTCTTGGTCGGCGGTCCGGCCGGGTCGCCGGTCAGGTCCATCCACGCGGCGAGACCCTGGACGACGTAGTCGTACGCCGGCTCCGCCCGCCGCGGCCCGGTCATCCCGTAACCGGACAGCGAGCAGACCACCAGCCGCGGATTGAGGTGGCTCAGGTCGGCGTACCGGAGGCCGAGCTTGTCCGGCACGTCCCCGCGCAGGTTGTACATGAGCGCGTCGGCGCCCTCGACGAGGCGGTGCAGCACCGCCACGCCGGCCGGAACCGAGAGGTCGAGGCAGATGCTGCGCTTGTTCCGGTTGAAGCTCTGGAAGAAGAGGCTGTCGTCGTCCTCGGCGAACGGCGGGACATGCCGCCCGATGTCGCCGCCCGTACGCGCGTCCTCGATCTTGATCACGTCGGCGCCGAGCTCGGCGAGGTGCAACGATCCGAATGGGCCGGCGCCGTACTGCTCGACGGCGATGATCCTGATGTCACTGAGTCCCGTCACGTCTGCTCCTGTGCTCGATGACCGCGTGGGTGCGTGCCATCTCGTTCCTGGTCACCATCACTGCCTCGTCGACGCCCATGCCGGGCCGGGCCAGCAGCACGTCCGCGCCCGCGCCCATCGCGACGTGGGTGGCGATGCGGGCCGACAGGTCGGTCTCGGTGCACGACCCTCCGAGATACGCCGCGACGCCCGCGGCCCGGCAGGCGAGAACGGACCGCACGGCGTCGTCGAGGCTGCCGACGTCGGGCATCTTGATCTGGATCATGTCGGCCGCCCGCGCGTCGAGGAAGGCCAGCACGTCCTCGTGGGTGTTGCACCACTCGTCGGCGACGATCTGGACGCCGGTTTCGTGTTCGCGCAGGCGCAGGAGGACGTCGATCTGGGCCTCCCGCGACGCCGCGCGCATCGGCTGCTCGACGCGCAGCGGGAACGGCGCGCACTTCTCGGCCAGCCGGGCGAGGAAGCCGGCCACCTCGGCCGTGGAGGGGAAGACGTCGCCGAGGGTGCCGTAGCAGTCGATGTGGATCACCGGCTGGTAGTCGTCGTCCGGGCGCCGCGCCAGCACCCGGTCGCGTACCCAGCCGACATAGTCCAGCAGCAGGTGGCCGCCGGGCCCGACGAGCAGATCGGCGTTGTTGATCAGCCCGTGCGGCAGGCTCTCGACCCGGCGCAGCACCATCCGGTCGACCGCGCCCCGCCGGTCCTCGCCGGACTGGGCGAGCAGCGGGACTGGACCGATCGGATCGGCGCCGCCGTACTCGGCGGCGACCACCTCGGCCATCGTGCGCCGGGTGGCGTTCGCGGCCGCATCGAGCAGGGCCTGGCTGACCCCGTACGCGACCGCTCGTGGCAACCCGAGCGGCGCGATCAGGGCGGAGGTCTCCCGGAACGAGTCCACGGTCGCGTCCAGCAGGGCGTCGCGCAGCACCGGCAGCCAGCGGTCGCGGGCCGCCTCCGCCAGCAGGACGGGCTCGCGTCCGGAGCCGCCGGCGTACTGCACCGACACCCCGGCCCCGGTGGCCACGCGGTCGTCGTCGAGGAAGAGCAGAATCTGCAGCGACTCGCTGGGCTGGCGGATCGCGCGGTAGCCCAAAGTGAGCGCGGGGCCGTCGTAGAAGTAACCGTCGCGTACCGCCCCGGCCTTGATCGCCGCCTGGTCGTCGTTGCTGTAGGTGCCGATGCCGGGCACCACCAGAATCCCCGAGACGCGCATCAGCCGGCGTACCTTGTCACCCAGTCCACGACCCGGGCGTTGTAGTCGCGCCGGAACCGGGGCGGGCTGTTGAACAGCATGTTGTGCGACGCCTCCGGATAGATCACGATCTCGGTCTGCACGCCTAGCTCGCGCAGCGCCGTGTGCCACTGCCTGGCCTGGTCGAGCGGGCAGCGGACGTCCGCACCGCCGTGCAGGAGCAGCGTGGGAGTGCGTACCTCGGCCACGTGGGTGATGGGCGACATCGCCGCGTAGTTCTCGGCGTCCGCCCAGAACGCGCCGCCCCACTCGCTGGTCGACAGGGCGCGCCGGTTGTCGGTCGTGCCGGCGGCGCTGCGCAGATCGCTGATGACGCCCCCGCCGACGGCCGCGGCGAACCGGTCGCTGCGGCTGGTGAGGTAGCAGGTCATGTAGCCGCCATAGCTGTAACCGGTCACCGCGATGCGGTTGTTGTCGACGAGCCCCTCGGCGACGAGCTCTTCGAGGGGCTCGAGGAAGTCCGCGGTGTCCGAGGTTCCCCACCGGCCACTCACGGCGCGGGCGAACTCCTCGCCGTAGCCGTCGCTTCCCCGCGGGTTGAGCAGCAGTACGGTCCAGCCGCGCGCGACGAGCTCGTGGTGGTAGAGGTGCACGGCGTCCGCGGCGCCGTTCCAGGCGTTGTGCGGGCCGCCGTGGATGTCCAGCAGCAGCGGCTGCGGGCCGGTGGCGTCGGGGTCGCGCATGACCCATCCGGTGACGGCCGTCCCATCGGAGATGGTGAAGGTACGCTCGCCGCGCGGGGCCGGACGCCGGTCGCCGAGCCGCTCGCGATGGTTGGTCAACTGGGTCGACGTGCCGGTCGTGAGGTCCAGGACGTAGATCTCGCCGAACGTGTCCGGCCCGTTGCCGATGAACGCGACCAGTGTGCCGGCCACGCTCAGGCTCGAGACGTTCCGGTCGGGCGCCGCGAGCAGCGCGGTGGGGGTACCGCCGGTCTCGGGCATGGTGTACGGCACGACGTAGCCGCCCTCGCGCACGCAGAACAGGACCGTCCCGAGCTGCGGCACCACGCGCGGCGTCGAGCCGGGATAACCGGGCGCGCCGTACATGACCTGCCGGTCCATCTGCTCGGTGAGGTGCCGGGCCGTGCCGTCCGCCGGATCGACGAGGAGCAGGCCGGTGAAGCGCGCGGGCCCCTCCGGGTGGCCGCAGACCAGCAGCCGGGTGCCGTCACCCGTCCAGGCGAGCGGCCCGGCGCTGCCGGATAACGGGCCCGCCGGCCGCGGGACCCGTCCGGGGTCGCCGAGGTCGAGGGTGTACGCGGCGGATTGCCGGGTGAGGTCGGCGTCCGCGGACATGGCGGCGGAGAAGGCGATCCGGGTGCCGTCCGCCGACCAGGCCGCCCCGGATGCGCTCCACTCGCCGGCGGTGATCTGCTCGCATCCGCCCGTGCCGACGTCGGCGATGTGGATGTGCTGCCGCGGGGCGCTCAGCACGCCGGCGCCGTCAGCGTAGTAGTCGAGGCGACGGCTCACGACCGGCGCGCCCCACGCCCACGTGCCCTCGGACTCCGGGGGATCGGCCGGCGCGGTGAACAGCAGCCGCGAGCCGTCCGGGCTGAACGCCGGGGCGCCCGCTCCGCCGGGCCGGCGGGTGAGCTGCCGCACCTCGGACGTCCCGACGTCGAGCAGCCAGATCTGGGGCCGGCCGTCGGTGGTGCGCAGGAAGGCGAGCAGCCGGCCGTCCGGCGACCAGGCCGGGGCGCAGTCGCCGACGCCGTCGGTCAGGCGGCGCGGGTTCCCGCCGCCGGTGGGCACCAGCCACAGGGTCTGCTCGACGCGGTCCGCGTCGAGGTCGTCGGTCTGGACGACGTAGGCGACCGCGCTGCCGTCCGGGCTGATCGCCGGTTGCTTGGGTACGTCGATCCGCCGGATGTCGTCGACAGTCAGATAGCGGTTCACACCGGTCCTCTCGTCGGTTGCCTGGATGCCGGACACCGCTGATCGTCACAAGTCCGGGGGCGGCGGCGCTGGTGTCGCGGCACGAAATTGCGGGCGCCGGCTAGCGCCGCGCGACGAGGCTGCCGGTCAGGAGCGCATGAAGAGCCGGAACTGGAGCATCAGCGACAGCCGCTCGTCGTGGTTGTCCAGGCTCATCCCGGAGACCTCCGCGACCCGCTTCAGGCGGTAGCGGAACGTGTTGGGGTGGACGTGCAGCGACGCCGACGCGGCGATGTTGTCGCCGAAGTGGTCCAGCCACGCGCGCAGTGTCGGCACCAGGTACCCGTGGCGCTCGTCCTGCTCGACGAGGCGGGCGAGCGGCCCGCTGAGGCCCATCCCCCGCGCCGACACCAGGTCGGCCATCTCCATCATGAGCAACTCGTACGCGTGCTCGACCGTCGAGCAGACGCGGTCGCCTTGCTGCGCGCTGCGGGCCAGCCGCAGCGCGCGGTCGGCCTCCTCCCGGGCCCGCGGGAGGGCGTAGGCGTCGGGCGCGACGGCGCTGACCCCGATCACCGCGGCGGACCGCCGCCCTACCCGGGCGAGGAAGTCCTTCGCCATCCGCTGACCGCGGTCCGAGTGCGGGTCGGCGGCAGGGGGCAGCGGAACGATTCCGTACACGATGTCGCCGACCAGCGCGGCGGAGGCGCCCGGCTGGACGGTGCCGAGGTGCATGTCGAACGCGTCACCGATGCGCAGCAGCTCGGCCGCGCGGTCGCCGCGCAGGCGTGCGGGCTCGTCCTCGCCGTCCGGGAGCGCGACCGCGAGCACCAGCATCGGGCGGTGGGGCAGGCCCAGCCGGGCCGCGACCTCCTCCGCCTCCGGGCCGCCGGCCAGGACCTGGGCGGTAAGGTCCGAACGCATTCGGCGCTCCACGTTGGCGTTCGCGCGGTGGCTCAGCAGGTGCACGGCGACCGTGCCCTGCAGCTCGCGGAAGGCCTGCATCCGCTCGTCCGAGAGCGGACCGGGGACCGCGGCCCACACTGAGCCCAGGATCTCATCGTCGGCCCGGATGCCCAGCACGACGCGGGGCATCGTGAAACCGCCGTACCCGCTCTCGGGCGGATCGACGAAGAGCGGCTCCTGGGTGCGGTACAACTGGCGGAAGATGCCGCGCTCGGTGAGATCCTGCGTGGCCCAGGGCGTGACCTGGCGGTTGAGGATCGCGCCGATGCGCGACGGGTCCGCCTCCTCCTGCCGGATCGAGAAGGCGAGCACCCGGGAGTCCCGGTCCTCGACCGTGACCGGCGCGTCGAGGATCTCGGCGATGGCGTTCGCCAGGGCGAACAGGTCGCCGGTCGGGACGCCACCGAGCGGCGCCGCGAGCGCGGGGCCGGACGAGCCGTTCACCAGCGGCGCGAGGGTCGCGGCGAGCTGGATCCAGGAGTTCTCGTTGCCAAGCGCGAGCACCGGCACGACGGTCCGCGGGCCGGTCAGCGAGGCGACGACGCTCTCGTGGACGATGAGCGCGCCGCCCTGGCGTGCCACCCGCTCGCTGAGGGCGGTGAGCTGCTCACCAGCCTGGACCCCGACGGCAAGAACCAGGGGGCGCCGCGACCAGGCGACCTGGTCGGCCGGGTCGAAGATCACCAGGCCGTCGACGATCCGGTCGAGGTCCTGGCCGTCGAACGCCGGGCGGAGCAGGGTGTGGCCGGCGTCCTCCAGGATCCGGGCCAGCGTGATCGACGGTCCGTCTGCCACGACGGATGCTTCCGGCTGTTCCGGGCGCTCCACAACCGTGATTCTAGCCACGGCCGATTTGCCCGATCTTGTTCCACGGCACTATCGGCCTGCTCGATCTGGTGCGGCAGCACCATCTTCACGGGGCTTCGGGGTTACTGCGGGATGGGCGGTAGCGGTCGCCGCTGTCTGTGAGGCCGCCGAATATCGGCGTTTCATCGGTCTGCTCAGCCCGAGGTTGGTGGGTGGTCCGGGTGCGCGGTGGTCGGTCGGATGCGCGGGCAGGCCGGTGGGGTGTGTCCGGGCCGGCCGGGACCCGGGGTCGGCCAGAATCGCGAACATCCTGCTCTCGGGCACCAGATGACCCACCAGCGCGGCGGCGTCGAGAAGCTCCCGGTCTGCACGCTCCACACCCCGCACCCAGACTCGGCATGAATCACTACAGACGAGACGCCGATTCTTCAGCGGCCTCCTATAGAGGCAGCCACTCGGTGTGAACTGTTGCTGCGGCGAGGGCTTCGGGGTCGGGGGTGACGCCCAGGCCCGGGCCTTCCGGGACTGTCATGTAGCCGTCGCTGAGTTCGAGGGGTGGGGTGATGTCCTGGTGGTAGAAGCGCGACGAGGCGGAGATGTCACCTGGTAGCCGCATGCCGGGCAGGGCGGCCAGGGCGGCGTTCGCGGCGCGGCCCAGGCCGGTCTCGACCATGCCGCCGCACCAGACCGGGACGTCGTGGGCTTGGCAGAGGTCGTGCACGCGCCGGGCCTCGAGGTAGCCGCCCACCCGGCCGGCCTTGATGTTGACGACACGGCACGCGCCCAGTCTGATCGCGTCGGCCGCGGCCCGGGCGGAGGTGATCGACTCGTCCAGGCAGATGGGGGTTCGCAGGTGGCGGGCCAGCTCGGCGTGGCCCAGCACGTTCTCCTCGGCCATCGGCTGCTCGATGAGCAGCAGGCCGAAATCGTCCAGTTTCCGGAGTTGGTCGACGTCGGCGAGCGTGTACGCCGCGTTCGCGTCGACCTGCAACGGGATGTCGCCGAACGCGTCCCGGATCGCGCGCACCGCCGCGACGTCCCAGCCTGGCTCGATCTTGAGTTTGATCCGCCGGTATCCGTCGGCCAGGTAGGCACCGACCGCGGTCACCAGCTCGTCGAGGGTGTCCATGATGCCGACCGAGACGCCCGCCGGCACCGACGTGTGGACGGCGCCGAGCGCGCGGCTCAGCGGCATCCCCAGACCCCGTAGCTCGGCGTCCCAGACCGCCATCTCGAGCGCCGCCTTGCTCATCCGGTGCCCGCGGAAGCGATCCAGCGCGGCGCTGACGAGGTTGACGTCGATGGCGGGCAGGTCGCGCAGCGCGGGCACGAGGAAGTCGCGCAGCGTGATCATCGCCGCGCCGACGTACTCCGAGGCGTACAGCGGGTGCTGGGCGGCGACACACTCGCCCCAGCCCTCGGCGTCGGCGGTGACGGCGCGGAGGATCAGCACGTCTTTGGTCGTCTGGGTGCCGAAGGAGGTGCGGAACGGCGACACCAGGGGCAGCCGGAGCCGCCGCATCTCGATGCCTTCCAGCGCGGATACCTTACCCATCAGGGTCACCTCAGTCCTCGGTCCGGGTCAGGGGGATGTTGGCGTACGCCGGGCCGGCGTCGCCGACCGTCAGCACCTCGCCGGTCGCGGACAGGTAGCGTCCCGGGCCGGCGGCGGTGAGCTGCAGGGTGATCGGGTCGTCGAGGGAGCCTCCACTGGGCAGGTCGATCACGGCGTGGTCCCCGTCCTGCCGCAGGCGGTACGGCGCCATCGGCACCTCCCCGACCCGGGATTCGTAGTCGCCGGCCAGGCCGGGTTCGAGCGTCGACGGGCCGAGCTCGGGCACGGCGGTCCGGTACCGCACATCGCCGGTGACGGCGTCGAGCTGGTAACGGACGTGCCCGGCCGCGTCGCGCAGGAACACGGACCGGCCGTCGACGCCGTGAAGTTCGCCGTCGCGGGCGACGATGTCCCGGATGTCGCCAAGGCGCCCGACGTACCGGCCGGCCGCGTCCTGCGGGTAAGGCGAAACCGCCGCCGGGGGTGGGGTGGCCTGCGAGCCGTGGCCGTCCGCGAGCCGCCGGACGATGTCGGCCGCCAGCTCGTTCTGCAGGTCGTGGTCCACGGAGTTGGTGAGCACCGCACCGCCGACGCCGAGGTCCGGCAGCCAGAACACCTGGCAGAGGAAGCCGAAGCCGGCCCCGCCGTGGTGCAGCACCCGGACCCCGGGCGCCCAGCGGTCGACGTAGAGCCCCAGCCCGTACCCCTGGGTCTGCTCCTCGGTCAGCCTCGGGAAGTCCAGGTGTTGCCGGGCCAACTCGGGCCGTAGGACGCCGTCGCCCTCGCGCAACTGGAATCGCAGGTAGCGCAGTACATCCGCCACGCTGGTGTAGAGACCGCCCGACGGCACCATCGGCACTCGCCGGGGCACGTCGCGACCCGCGCGGGCGAACGTACGGGAGTGCCCGAGCGTCCGGTCCTCCTCGCCGTCGAAGGCGCCGAAGTCGAACGTCGACCGGGTGAGACCGAGCGGCTCGAACAGCCGCCCGCGCATGAACTCGGCGAACGTCTCCCCCGCCGCAGTGGCCACCACCTGGCCGGCGAGGTCGATCCCGAGGTTGGAGTACTCGTGGTGGTGGCCGACGGGGAACCGCAGCCAGGTCTCGGAGATGCTGGCGAGGTGCTCCTCGAACGTGGCGTCGCCGACCTCGTAGTTGGACCCGACCGGCGCCTCGTGGGTGAAGCCGGCGGTGTGGGTCAGCAGGTGGCGCAGGGTGATCCGGCGTTCGGGCCGCTCCTCGAAGTCGCTGTGTACGGTGAAGTCCGGCAGGTGGCGCAGGATCGGCTGGTCGAGGTCGACCAGGCCCTCCTGCACGGCCAGCAGCACGCCGGTCGCGGTCACCAGCTTCGACGTCGACTGGACGCTGAACATGGTGCGGACGCCGATGCCGCTGCCGAATCCCTCGGCCCACAGGACGCCGTCGGCATCACACAACCCTACGGCGACCCCCGGAATCCCCCGCGACCTCGCTTCGCGGGGAACGGCTTCGGAGAGGTACGCGATGAGCTCATCGACCCGTGACATGACCCGCCCCTTCTTCGGTACGACCCCGCGCCGTCGACGATCCGGCCAGGACCGCCTCGTATCCGGCCGGATCGGTGACCCCCTCGGTGTCGAAGAGGACGAGCGTGGATCTGGGCCGCAGCAGCGAACCCGCCCGCGAGTCGAGCCGCAGCCGCCGGAGACCGGCCAGACCGGCCGCGCCGCTCTCGCTGGTCGCGACGCCGAGCGCGGCGAGGTCGCGGACGGCCGCGGCCACCTCGAGGTCGGAGACCCGGGTGGCGGCACGGACGCCCCGCTGCAGCGCCGGCCATGCCACCAGCGAGACCTCGCCGCAGTTGAGCCCCGCCATCGTGGACTCGTGCGGTCCCGGCACCGTCACCCGTTCCCGGGCCGCCAGGGACTGCCATAGGCAGTCGGCCGCAGCCGGCTCGGCGGTGACGACGCTGCACGACCCGCTCGCGAGGCTGCGGACCGCGGCCGAGGCGAACGCGCCCACACCCACCGGGACGAGCGCCAAGTCGATCGACGCGTCCGAGCCGAGCGCCGCGGCGAGCTGGCGCCGGGTCTCGGCGAAGATCGTCGAGTAACCGGCGGCCACGGCCTCGGGGATCCGGGTGTACCCGGGCCACGACGTGTCCGAGACGAGCAGCTCGTGCCGACCGTCGGACCGGTCCCGCTCCGCGCTCTCGGCCGACCGGCGAACGGCGTCGTCGTACGATCCGGCGACCACCTCGACCTCGGCGCCCTCACCGCGGATCGCATCGACGCGTGCCTCGGCCATGTCCGCGGGCACGAAGATCCGGCTGTTCAGGCCCAGCCGGCGCGCCAGGTACGCGACGGCGCGGCCGTGGTTGCCGTCCGTGGCGGTCGACAGGACGATCGAGGCGCGCAGGGCGCCGGCCGCCTCGGCGAGCGCGTCGAACGTCGGGAAGGGCACGCGGCCGATGTGACCGGCGATCGCCACGCTGACGGCCCAGCTCGCACCGACGACCTTGAACGACGGCAGGCCGAGGCGCTCGACCTCGTGCTTGACGAGCACATGCGCGACGCTGACCTGGTCGGCGATCGCCGGCGCCGACACCAGCGCGGACTCGGCGAATCCCGGGATCGATCGGTGAAAGTGCTCGATCGCGTCCGGAGGGCGTTCCGCCCAGCCGTCGAGGGCCGACCACGCCGGATTCCACAGGACGTTACTCTCGAAGTGCGCCATCTCAGTCCCCAGTTCCCCTTTTCTCATCGATGGCCGAGCCAGCCACAATCCGGCGCGCGCGCTCGACGACCGGGGCGTCGACCATGACGCCCCCGACGGCGACCGCACCCTGCCCGGCCGCCGCGATCACCTCGCGCGCCCAGGACACCTCCTCCGGCGACGGCGCGAAGGCGGCCCGGATCGCGCCGGCCTGGACCGGATGGACTGCGAGCTTGCCCGCGTAGCCCTCGCGGCACGCTCGCCCGGCGTCGGCGAACGTGGCGTCGTAGTCCCGCAGCGCCATGGTCACCCCGTCCACCGGCGCGGGCTTCCCAGCCGCGCGGGACTCCAGAGCCAGCCGGCTCCGGACCTGCCTGACGACGTCGGACTCCTGCTCGCAGCCGAGATCGAGGGCGAGGTCGACAGTGCCCAGCATGAGCCGCTCCACCCGCTCGACGGCGAGCATCTCGGCGACTCGCCCGACGCCGACGGCGGACTCGACGAGGGCCGCCGACGGCACCGGGAGCAGGTCGCACACGCGTTGCAGGTCCGCCGCCGACTCGGCCTTGGGCACGACCACGCCCCGCAGGCCCGCGCAGCCGACCAGCGCGCGCAGATCGTCCGCATGCCACGATGATCCTGCCGGGTTCACCCGTACCCAGGCGGATCCGCCGGCGGCGAGCCAGCCCGCGACGTGGTCCCGGGCCGCCGGCTTGGCAGTCAGCGCCACGGCGTCCTCCAGATCGCAGATGATCTGGTCGGCGGCGCTCGCGGCCTTCGCGAAGCGCTCAGGGCGGTCGCCCGGGACGAAGAGCCAGGCCGGGCCTCGTACGGTGCTCATGCGACCAGCGCCGCGAAGGTCCAGTCGAGGACGGCTCCGCGACCGGCCACCGACGTCTGGGTGTTGAGCACGGCGATCGCGGTGCCGTCCCGGTAGGGCGTGACGCCCCGCACCGTGACGCGGCTGCGCACCGTGTCGCCTTCGAAGACGGGCGCGACGTGGTCGCATGCGAACCACTCGGTCACGATCACCAGCCCCGGGACCATCCGGCAGGTCTGGCTGAGCGCGAGCCCGATCGTGTGCCCGCCGTAGACGAGCCGACGGCCGCCGGCGGCCTCCGCGTCGTGGTGCACCGCCGCGATGTTGACGGTGAGCCGCGCCAGTTCCGGCGCGCTCGAGACCACGTCGCCGGCCGCCAGCTCGAAGGTGTCGCCAGCCGACGGCGGACCGCCGGGCGAGGGCGCCAGCGGCTTGAGCGACCACTGCGCGAGCCAGTCGGGGGCCGTCGCCACGTCCGGCACGGACGGTGCGGTGAAAAGGCCGTCGGCGTGGGGGCCCGCCTCCGGGGCCGGTCCGGACCCGTCGCGGCAGGGCAGCAGCGCGCACCGGTCGAAAGCGAGGATGACACGTCCGGTCTGGTCCCGGGTCACGATGCTCAGCACCGCCTTGCCGCGCTCGGGCCGGTCGGGCCGGGACCGGACCCGGCGGAGAGCGACGACCTCGGTCGAGGTGACGAGGGTGTCGCCGAGGTACGGCGTCGCCCGCGGCCGCAGCCCCCGGTAGAAGAGGTTCGCCACCACCTGGCGGGTCACGACGCTCGACTGGCCGACGGCCACGTCCCAGACCACGCCGGGATACGCGAGGCCGGGACGTCCGGTGACCCGCTCGGCGAGCGTCTCGTCGAGGCAGAGCCGGAGCCGGTCGCCGAGGATCGCCCGGTGCTGGGCATGGAGCCCGGCATCCAGCGTGACGGCCGGCGCGGTGAAGGTGTCGCCGACGGCGAGATCGTCGAACCAGGGACCGTCCACGACGCTCATGCGTCCTCCTCCAGTGCCGGCACGCCGGCGGTCAGGTAGCGGGTGAGCAGGCGCACCCCGCGGCCGTTGGCGCCTGCGGCCCACCGGGCGTCGGCGGCCGGGTGCATCACCGTGAGCCCGAGGTCGAGGTGCGCCCACGGCACGCCGGACGCGAACGGCTCCAGGTACAGCGCCGCGGTGATGGCGCCGTACGGCTGGGGCGCGTCCGGGTCGAAGTTCCGGGTGTCCGCCACGTCGGAGGCGAGGGTGGCCCGGTAGGGCTCCCACATCGGCATCGCCCACCCGGGCTCACCGGCCGCGCCGCCGGCGGCCAGCACCCGCGCCAGCAGGGCGTCGTCGGTGCCGAAACCGGCCCACATGTCGGGGCCGAGGCCGGTGACCGAGGTCAGCGTCGCCAGGTCGACGATCGCGGCAGGGCCGGCCTCCACGGCGTACGCCATGGCGTCCGCGACCACGAGCCGTCCCTCGCAGTCGGCGTTGGTCACCTCGACGGTCCGGCCACCGCGATGGCGCAGGACGTCCCCGATCCGGACCGCGTACGGGCCCGGCATGTTCTCGGCACACGGCAGATAGGCCCGTACCGGCGCGTCGGAGCCCAGGCGGGCCAGCGCGACGAGGGCGCCGAGAACGGCGGCGGCGCCGGCCATGTCCGCCTTCATGGTGAGCATGCCCCGGGTGGGCTTGAGCGACAGGCCGCCCGCGTCGAAGGTGATGCCCTTGCCGACGAGCGCCGTGTGCGGGCCGTCGCCTCCGCGTCGCAGCTCGATCAGGCACGGCGGATGCACGCTTCCCCGGCCCACGCCGGCGATGCCGCCGAATTGCTCGCGCTCCAGCGTCGCGGCGTCGTGTACGCGTACCTCGAACCCGAGCGCCTCGCCGAGTTCCTGGCACACGGTCGCCAGCCGCGCCGGGACGAGTTGGCCGGGCGGCGTGTTGATCAGGTCCCGAGCGAGGTTGGCGGCCGCGCCGAGCGCGACCCCTTCCCGGACGGCATGCTCCGGTCCCCCGTGCCGACGCGGACCGGGGTCGAGCCGGGCGAGCAGGTCGGCGACGGTCCAGTCGGGGCGGTATCGGTACGTGCCGAGGGTCCAGCCCTCCGCCGCGGCGACCGCGCAATCCGGGTCGGCCTCCCAGCACCCGATCGCGTCGAGCACCGCCGGCGCGGATCCGCAGTGCCGGGCCGCCGCCATCGCGGCCGCCCGCACGTGGTCGAACGCCAGACCCGGCCGGGGATCACCGACGGTCACGTAGACGAGGTCGGGGCCGTCGAGGATGGGGACCCGGGCCACGTCGCCGGGCTCGGCAGGGCCGAGGCGAGCCCCGATCGCGTGCACGTCAACATCAACGCCGGCCTCCGCGAGGAAGCCGGCCACCGGGGCCGGCACCGCCCCATCGGTCCCGACCGGCACGACGACCACGTCCGCCACCCGTTCCGTCACCTGGTCCTCCTGAACACGCGGGCCGCCCGCTGCGACCCGTCTCGTTTGAGCAAGCTAACCGGCGGCGCCGGCCGCCGTCGGTGTCGAACACCCAACCTCGGGACCGCCTTTCATGTCGGGCCACAAGAGTCGCCACCGCACCCGATGAAACGTTGACGGCGCCGTCCAAAGCGCCGGAGGAAAACCCATGAACGCACCGTCCGTCAGCTCCCGCTCCCGGGTCGCCGGCGTCGTCGCGGCGTCGGTCCGGATGATCCGCTGCGAGTCACCCTCCACCGACCTCGCCGCGGTCGCCCGCAGCGCCGACTGCGTCGCGCGGGTCGGCGAAGAGATCCTGGGCCGCCCCGCCGAGCCGATCGTCACCGCCGGCCGCACCCACCTGCGCTGGCGGTGGGGAAAGGAACCACCTCGCGTGCTCGTGCTGGGCCACCACGACACCGTCTGGCCGCTGGGCACGATCGACACGATCCCCTGCACGGCCGGCGACCGGATCCGCGGGCCCGGGTGCCTGGACATGAAGGTGGGCCTCGCCCTCGCCTTCCACGCCATCGCCGCGCTCGACGACCCATCCGGGGTCACCCTGCTGGTCACCGGTGACGAGGAGCTCGGCTCTCCGACCTCCCGCGAGCTGATCGAGGATGAGGCCAGGGGCTGCGCTGCGGCCCTGGTACTGGAGGCCGGCGACGACTCCGGCGCCCTGAAGACCGAGCGCAAGGGCCGTGCCCACTACGAGCTGACCTTCGCCGGACGCGCGGCCCATGCCGGCCTGGAACCGCACCTGGGCGCGAACGCGCTGATCACACTGGGCGCCGCCGTCGGCGCCGTCGCCGCGCTGGCCGACGACGCGGCGGGGACCAGCGTGACGCCGACGATGGCTTCCGCCGGTACGGCCGTCAACACGGTGCCGGACCGGGCCACGCTGACGATCGACGTTCGCGCCCGGACCACCGAGGAGCTGCGGCGGGTCGACACCGCGATCCGCGGCCTGGCGCCGGCGAACGGTGACGTCGCCATCGAGATGGAGGGTGGCATCGACCGTCCGCCGCTCGATGCCACGATGACGGCCGGGCTGTTCGAGCGGGCCCGCGCCGTGGCGGATCGGCTGGGCATCGGCCCGCTCGCCGGCGTCGCGGTCGGCGGCGGATCGGACGGCAACCTCACGGCCGCTGCCGGGGTGCCGACCCTGGACGGCCTGGGCGCGGTGGGCGGCGGGGCGCACGCCCGCCACGAGTGGGTCGACGTGGCTCGGCTCGGCGACCGTCTCGCCCTGCTGACCGGGCTGCTCGCCGACCTGCTCGGCGAGGCCGGGCGATGACGCCGGAGCACGGAGTGTCAGTCCGCGAGGCGGCCGGGCTCGCCGACCTCGAGGCGATCGCCGCCCTCTTCAACCGGGTCTGGGACGGCGCGCCCGACTCCAGCCAGATCACCGTCGCGTTGCTGCGCGCCTTCAGCATGACCGGCAACTACGTCGCTGTCGCATTCGTCGGGGAGCATCTGGCCGGCGCCGCGGTCGGATTCCTCGCGCCGCACAACGGATCCCTGCACAGCCACATCACCGGGGTCGAGGCGAAGTACCGCGCCCAGCAGATCGGCTACCTGCTCAAGTGCCACCAGCGCGACTGGGCGCTGGGCCACGGCATCGGCTCGATCACCTGGACGTTCGACCCCCTGGTCCGTCGCAACGCGTACTTCAACCTGGTCAAGCTCGGCGCCCGGGCGACGGACTATCTGCCCGACTGCTACGGCCCGATGCACGACGGGCTCAACCGCGGCGAGGCCAGCGACCGGCTGTTCGTCGAGTGGGACCTGCTCTCCCCCGCCGCCGTCGGGCCGCCCGAGGGCGAACATCGGCCGCTGATCACGGTCCGCGACGACGCGCTCCGGGTGGTGCCGTGGACCGGCGGGCCCGCCTTCGTCCCGGTCCCCGAGGACATCGAACGGGTCCGGGTCGAGAACCCCCTCCTCGCGCGGGCCTGGCGTGCCCACGTACGGGACGTGCTGGCCGGGGCCCTGGCCGACGGCGCCGAGATCGCCGCCTTCGACCGGCGGCACGGCTACCTGATCACCTACCCAGCCAAGACAGGAGAACGATGAAAGACCACCCGGACGTCGTGACGATCTGCTCCGACCTCATCGCGATCGACACCAGCAACTACGGCAAGGCGGGCAGCAAGGGCGAACTGGCCGCGGCCGAGTACGTCGCCAGTCTCCTGCGCGGGGCGGGGTACGACCCCGAAATCATCGAGTCCGCGCCGACCCGGGCCAACGTCGTTCTCCGGGTCCCCGGCGCCGACCGATTGCTGCCCGGCCTGCTCGTCCACGGGCATCTCGACGTCGTCCCCGCCGAGCCGGAGCGGTGGACGGTGGCGCCGTTCGAGGGCCGGGTGGCGGACGGGTACGTGTGGGGCCGCGGCGCCACCGACATGAAGGATACGGTCGCGATGATGCTCGCCACCCTGCTGCGGTGGGCGGCCGACGCGACCGGACCACGACGCGACGTGGTCTTCGCCTTCGTCGCGGACGAGGAGGAGGACGGTGCCCTCGGCGCCGAGTGGCTGGTACGCAACCGACCCGAGCTCTTCGCCGGGGTCACCACCGCCGTCGGCGAGTCGGGCGGGCGGCCCGTGCCGGTACGGGCGCCCGACGGGACGGTACGGCGGTTCTACCCGATCGCTGTCGCCGAGCGCGGCTCCCTCCACATGCGCGTCCGCGCCACCGGTACGGAGGGCCACGGGTCACGCCCGAACCCGGACAACCCCGTCGCCCGCCTGGTGACCGGCCTGGCCCGGATCTCGGCGCACCGGTGGCCGCTGGCGCTGACGCCACCGGTGCGCCGGCTGCTCGACACCGCCGTGCGGACCCTCGGCCTCGACGCCGACCTCTCCTCCGACGAGGGCGTCGAGGCCGTCCTCGACCGGATCGGGCCGCTGCGCGAGTACGTCGAGCCGTCGCTGCGCTGCTCGACGAACGTCACCGTGCTCGACGCGGGCTACAAGTTCAACGTGGTACCAGGCGAGGCGCACGCCGAGATCGACGTACGCTCGCTGCCCGGCACCGAGGACGAACAGCTCGCCATCATCGACGAGTTGCTGGGACCGTCCATCACCCGGTCGTTCCTGTCCTACCGCCCCGCGATCGGGGCCGGCTGGGACAACGCCTGGTACGACGCGATGGCCGCGTCGGTCCTGCGCCACGACCCGGACGGCGTGATCGTCCCGTTCTGCATGGGCGGTGGCACCGACGCCAAGCCGTTCGCCGAACTGGGGCTGGCGGGCTTCGGCTTCGCCCCGCTCGGTGAGGACCCCGACGGCCGCACACCAGCCGGGATGCACGGCGTCGACGAACGCGTGCCGATCGCGTCCCTGCGCAGCGGCCTCGACGTGCTGGACGACTTCCTGCGCACGGTATGACCCGCTAACGCCCTGCCGTGGGACCGGTTGCATCCCCGCCTGACCCGCCGGGCCGCCTGGCTGGACCACGGCGACCTGCCCGTGCTGGAAGGCACGCTGATCCGGCTCACGGTGCGGCACCTGCCCGGCGACCGTGACCCGAAATCGTTGTGGCTGTGGTCGTCCCGCACCGGCGTCTGTCCGTCTCATGGGGACAACCTCTGGCAGGCGTTCCTGCGCAGGTTCGACCTTTCGTGTCGGGGTCGGTGAGGCCGAGCAGAATCCGGAGCGGCGGGGAACCCGCGGCTGGTGATTTCGCCGGGGCGCTGCGGCGGGTCCGCTCCTCCAGCCTGCCGCGCGAGCACCGGCGTCTCCAGGAGTTCGGGCAGTCATCGTTCATCGGCAAGATCCTCATCGTGGAGCGCGAGGCCCTGCCGGAGCGGGCCGCGGTCGTGCTCGCGCGTGAGCCGATCGGGTTCTGAGCGCGCACGGCTGCCCGGCCAGGATCCGACGATCAGCGGATCCTGGCCACCGCTCCGGTGACGGGCTGGGGTTGGGGATCAGGTTGAGCATCGGGGAGACCCGCTCGACCCCGTCATGCAGCGTCGCCGCCTCCTCGTAGCGCAAGCCGTCCGGGTGCACCCGGACGGGCCCCGACGCCCGGCTAGGCATATATCCGATATAGCTAGTAGGAAATGTTGACTTTAGGTGAGCGTCGCCGTAGTTTCGTGGTCATGAGCCCCCCGACCAGGCGTCCGAGGCGGTGACCTCGCCCACCTCGACGGCCGCCCCCTCGACCGCCGTTCCCGACGGCGGACCGGCGTCCGTCACCCGGCGATGGCGGCCGGCGACCCGCAGGACCATGGTGCGCGGGCTCGCCGGGGCCGCGCTCCTCGGCCTGTGGCAGCTCGCCGCGGCCGCGGCGGCCAATCCCTCCTTCATCCCCTCTCCCGGTGCCGTGTGGGAGCAGTTCCTGCGGTTGTCCACGACGCACGACGGCATCCGCGGTTACAGCGGCAGCCTGCTCGTCGAGCACTTGGGCATCAGCCTGCGGCGCATCCTCATCGGATCCGCGATCGGTGTGGCCGGCGGGCTCGTCGTGGGCGTCGTGCTCGGCACCGTGCCGTGGATCCGCGTCGTGGCCGAGCCAGTGGTCACCTTCGTGCGGGCGCTGCCGCCGCTGGCGTACTTCAGCCTGCTCATCATCTGGTTCGGCATCGACGAGACGCCCAAGCTGTGGCTGCTGGCGATCGCGGCGCTGCCACCGGTCGCGGTGGCCACCGCCGCCGCCGTGCACGGCGCGCCGTCCCACCTGGTCGAGACGGCCAGGGCACTGGGCGCCTCGCGGCGGGACGTCATCCGGGACGTGGTGCTGCCCAACGCGCTGCCGGAGATCTTCACCGGCGTCCGCCTGGCCGTCGGCATCGCGTACTCGTCCGTGGTCGCCGCTGAGACGGTCAACGGCGTGCCCGGCATCGGCGGCATGGTCCGGGACGCCCAGCGTTACCTGCAGACCGACGTCGTGGTGCTGGGGCTGCTGGCCATCGGACTGTCAGGCCTGCTCATCGACGGTCTGCTGCGGGTCGCGGAGAAACGGCTCATCCCCTGGCGGGGCCGCTCGTGACCCGCCGCACGTCCCTCGTGAGGAAGCCGCCATGCGTCTGAGATTCCTGCTGTCTTTCGTGTTGATCGCGGTCCTGGCCGCCTGCGGTGATGGCACCGCGACCCGGGGAGGCGGTGGCGGCGCGGCGGCCAACCGCATCCGCCTCGCCTACCAGGCCTTCCCCAGCGGCGACCTCATCGTCAAGAACAAGAGGTGGCTGGAGGAGGCGCTGCCCGGCTACCAGATCCAGTGGACGAAGTTCGACTCGGGCGCCAGCATCAACACCGCCTTCGTGGCCGGCAGCGTGGACATCGCCGCCATCGGCTCCAGCCCGGTGGCCCGCGGGCTGTCGGCCCCGCTGAACATCCCGTACCAGGTGGCGTTCGTGCTCGACGTGGCAGGTGACAACGAGGCCCTGGTCGTCAGGAACGACAGCGGCGTGTCGGCGATCGAGGGCCTGCGCGGCAAGAAGGTCGCCACGTCGTTCGCCTCGACCTCCCATTACAGCCTGCTGGCCGCGCTCGGCCAGGCGGGCGTGCGCGAGTCGGAGCTGACCATCGTCGACCTCGAACCGCAGGACATCCTTGCCTCCTGGACGCGCGGCGACATCGACGCCGCCTACACCTGGCTGCCCACCCTGAAGGAGCTGAAGAAGAACGGCAAGGTCCTGATCGCCAGCCGGGAACTGGCCACGGCCGGCAAGCCCACGCTTGACCTCGGGGTGGTGTCCACCGCGTTCCTCAAGGCGCATCCAGACGCGGTGGACGCCTGGCGCAAGGCCGAGGCGAGGGCCCTGCAGCTCATCGCCGACAACCGCGCCGAGGCCGCCGCCGCCGTCGCCGCCGAGCTCAACCTCACCAAGGAGGACGCCGAGGACCAGCTCACCCAGGGCGTCTTCCTCAAGCCCGCCGACCTGGCCTCCCCCGAGTGGCTCGGCACCCCCGAGCGGCCCGGCGCCCTGGCCGAGAACCTCGTCAGCGCCGCGCAGTTCCTCAAGGACCAGCAGAAGATCGAAGCCGTACCCGACGTGGCGACCGTGCGGAACGCCGTCTACAACAAGGGGCTGCCCGATGTCCTCACCCCTTGAGGCCGGCACGCAGACCGCCGTCCACGTGAAGGATGTCGTGCACGTGTACGGGACGGGCACGGACATCGTGACCGCGCTCGGCCCGATCTCGCTCGACGTCCCCCGCGGCTCGTTCCTCGTGATCGTCGGAGCGTCCGGCTGCGGCAAGAGCACGCTGCTGCGCCTGATCGCCGGCTTCGAGCGGCCCAGCGGCGGCGTCGTCCGTACCGCCGGAGCCGCGCCGGTGCCCGGCACCGGCGCCGGGATCGTGTTCCAGCAGCCCCGGCTGTTCCCCTGGAAGAGCGTGGGCGGCAACGTGGAGCTGGCCCTGCGCTACGCGGGCGTCCCCCGCGAGGAGCGCGCCCGCCGGGTGCCAGAGCTCCTGGAACGGGTCGGCCTGCACGACGTGGCCCGCCGCCGGACCTGGCAGCTGTCCGGCGGTCAGCAGCAGCGCGTGGCCATCGCCAGGGCGCTGGCGGGCGACGATCCGCTGCTGCTGCTCGACGAGCCGTTCGCGGCCCTGGACGCGCTCACCCGCGAGCGGCTGCAGGAGGACCTGCGCCGGGTCAGCGAGCAGACGGGCCGCACCTCCGTGTTCGTCACCCACAGCGTCGAAGAGGCCGTCTTCCTCGGCAGCCGCGTCGTCGTGCTCACCAGCAGGCCCGGCCAGATCGCCCTCGACCTCGACATCCCCCTGCCCCGCACCGGCCTGGAGCCTGACGAACTCCGCGCCCTCCCCGAGTACACGGCCCTGCGTGCCACCGTCAGCCACGCCGTCCGCGAGGCCGCCGGATGACCACCACAGAACAGGAGCGCACATGTCCACACCCCTGGCCGCCACGCTCACCCTGCGCCCGCTCGGACCGCACTTCGGCGCCCGGATAGAAGGGCTCGACCTGGCGACCGCCGACGACGAGGAGCTGGCCGCGGTACGAGCCGCCCTCGTCGAGTGGAAGGCACTGTTCTTCTCCGGCCAGAGCCTCGACGAGGACGGCCAGGTCGCCCTGGGCCGCCGCCTCGGCGAGTTGACCGCCTCCCACCCCGTCGTCGGCGGCGTGGACGAGACGCACCCGGAGATCTACGAGCTCGACAGCGCCGACAACGGCTTCGCCGACGTCTGGCACACCGACGTAACCTTCATGCCGCGCCCGCCGCTCGGCTCGATCCTGCGCGCCGTGGTGCTGCCGCCCACCGGCGGGGACACGAGCTGGGCCGACAGCCAGCTCGCCTACGACTCACTGGCCGCACCCGTACGGGAACTGGCCGACCAGCTCACCGCGGTGCACGACGGCAACCGCGAGTTCGGCTACTACCTGGCCCAGCGGCGCGGCGGCAAGGGCAGCGTCTGGGAGGGCGAGGTCGTCACCCGGCTGGACCCGGTGGAGCACCCCGTCGTCCGCGTCCACCCCGAGACCGGGCGCAAGGGCCTCTTCGTCAACCCCGGCTTCACCTCGCACGTCGTCGGCGTCTCCGAGACTGAGAGCCGTCACATCCTCGACCTGCTCTACGCCCACCTGACGAAGCCGGAGCACATCATCCGCCACCGCTGGCGCCTCGGCGACGTGGCCATGTGGGACAACCGCAGCACCGCCCACTACGCCAACCGCGACTACGGCACCGCCCGCCGGGTCATGCACCGCATCACGCTGCGTGGCGACCGGCCGTTCGGACCGTCGTCCCCCCGCTGAAGGGAACGGCCCGTCCCCACGAGCGAACGCGTTCGCCGAACGATTCGTGGGAACACTACGCCGAGACTGCCTCGATCACCTGCTCATCCATGGCGAGCGGCACCTGCGCAAGGTCCTGACCGAGCACGAACACCATTTCAACGATCTGCGTGGGGCTGTTGCTTCTCCCGCTGAACTGCGTTGTGGCGTTTCCCGCGATGTGGTTGTGCAGGCCGCGCGGTGTCTGGGTGGCGAAGACCAGGCCGAGGCCGTACTTACGCGCCTGTGAGGCCAGGGTCGGCGTGCTGGCCAGCGCTTCGGTCTTCGGCGTCGCCGGCACAAGGGCCTGCGCCTCGTCCATCACGTACAGGCCCACCGACGGGCCCATGGTGGATCTGCGAAAAGAAGATCCAAGGCGCGCCGGACTCCGGCGATCGAACGGAGCGGCGACCTCAGGTGAGCGCCTCGCGGAGGACGCGAACAGCCTTCGGGCCGACTCCGTGCAGCGCCAGCAGCTCGGCGTCGGTCAGTGCGGCGACCTGGGTGAGCATGGTGATGCCTGCGCCGGCGAGGGCCCGGGTGGCGGGCCCTCCGATGGCCTTGGGCAGGTCGCCGACCTCGCCGGGCGTCGCGTCGTCCCCCGCGGCCACTCGCGCCGCCAGTTGCCTCGGTGCCTGCGCGAGCCAGGCGCGACGCACCCAGTGGTTGAGCTGCTGACCGTTGATGTCTCCGATCGGGACACGAACGCCGGCCGGCGTCGCGTCGCGATCCAGCCGCTGCGCTGCCGGATGCGCGGCAAGCGCCTCTTCCGCATCCGGCGCGGGGAGACGGAGTTCCACCAGGTTGTCCTTGCCCATCGACGCGAACCGTTTCCCATGCACCGTGAACGCGACGATTCCTGGGGCGATGACGTGCTCGGCCGTCTCGGGACAGGAAAGGGCGGCCTTGCGAAGCTGGGCGAAGGTCGTCATCCACCCAGCCTGGCATATCGGCCCCGTTCCCGAGGCCGCGCTGCCGAACCTCGTCACCCGGCGGGAACTGCCGCCGTCGCGGCCCAGGTACCTCACCGGACCGCCGTCAGGCTCTAGGGAACGGCCTTGAGCAGCCAGAGCTCGTTCTCGTCACGACCCTGGTCGAACTGCACCACGCGCGCGCCCGGGTCGGTGGAGGCGTTCGCGACCGCCAGCACCTTGCCTGAGTGCTTGGCGATGAGCCGGTAGACGCCCGGCTCCTGCTCCTTGAGGTACCAGATCTGGCTGGGACTGCCGTTGATGCTCCACTGCATCGCGAAGTCGGAGTTCTGGTTCGCCAGGGTGACGTCCAGGGCCTTGCCGGAGTGTTCGGCGATGAACTTGTAGCCGCCCTCGGCGGGTTCCAGGCGGAAGATCTGGTTGGTCCGGCCGTGCGGGGTCCACTGGATCGCCCAGCCACCGTCGGCCATGTCGCATTGTGCGATGTCGAGGGCGAGCCCGGACTTCTTGTTGATCAGGGTGGCTCGGACCGGGATGTCCATAAAGGTCCTCTCGAACGGGAGCGGGAGGTGGCGGTGCGCCACCTCGTCTCCATAAGAGACGATTACGCACCCGAAATCACCCTCCGGCCGTGACCGCTTCCGGACAGAGGTCCCGCTGCAGAAAGGCGGCGGTAGCCCCCTCGACCACCGCTCCCCCGCGCGCCCACCGCCCGGCGGGCCTGAAGTCAGTCGACGATCGCGCCGCTGGTCAGGTTGGCGATCGTGCCAGTCATGGCCCCCGCTCGATCCGACGCCAGGAACGCGGCCGTCTCCGCGATCTCGGAGAGCGTCGGCAGCCTCTTGAGCAGCGTCCCCTGCGCCATCGCCCCGCCTTCCAGCATCTCCTGGACCGACTGCCCGGCCGCTGCCGCGGCCTGCTCGAAGAGCTCCTTGGTGTAGGAGCCGGCGGCCGGCGCGTCGACGACGGCGTGCGGACGGATGCCGATGACCCGGACGTTGCTCGGTGCCAGCTCCGCGGCCAGAACCCGGGAGAACGCCTCCTTGCCGGCCGCGCTCACGGCGTGCCCCAAGATGCCGCCCACGGCCAGCTTGGCGCCCGGCTCCGACAGCGTGAGGATCACACCGCCGCGCTCGCCTCCCATGTGCCGGGCCACAGCCTTGCTGGTGATGAACAACGTCCGCAAGAAGCCGTCGATCGGCCGCATGAACTCCTCCAGGGACAAATCCGCCAGCGTGGTCCCCTGGTCGTGCTGGACACTCACGGCGTTCACGGCGATGTCGATGCCGCCGGCCGTCGCCGCGACCGTGTCGGCGTGCTTGTCGACCGCCTGCTGGCTGAGCACGTCGACCAGAGCGGTCTCGGCCGTTGCGCCCGTGGCGGCTGTGTCACGGGCCACGGCGTCGGGCTTCGCCTGCGTCCGACCGGCGATGAAGATCCTCGCGCCTTCCCGGGCGAAGACCCGTGCGACGGCTCCGCCGATCGCGCCGCCGCCTCCATAGATGACGGCGTTCTTGTCCTTGAGCAGCGATCCGCTCATCGGTGACCTCCACATGATCGTTCTTCCGGATGGACAGGCAGGCTCCGCGGTCGCGGCCATGGCGGCCGCCCGGCACGCGAGAGCGCACTTGCGTGATGCAAACGAGGCTAGAGAGCCTGCTGATCGTGCGTGACGCGCTGTTCGCCGGGGCCACCCGGTTCGCCGACTTCCAGCGCCTGGCATCGTGACCAACATCCTGGCCAAACGCCTGGACAGCCTGGTCGAGGCGGGCGTCCTCGAACGGCGGTCGAGCAACGAGCCGTCCGATCGGAGCGGCTATTCGGTGACCCGGAAGGGGCTCGACCTGGCACCCGTGATCATCGCGCTGACGGAGTGGGGTGATCGATGGGCGGCCCCGACGGTCCGCCCATCCTGTATCGGTACACCCGTTGCGGCGGGGCGATCACCGAGCAGACCACCTGCGACACCTGCGGGGAGGTCACCGAACTCACGCAGATCCACGTCATCCGAGGGCCCCGGCTGCCCCGAAGCCCTCTTGGCCTCGCGGAAGAATCGCCCGGATGTCGCCGACCACGGCAGCCCGGCAGCGTCCGACGGGCGCCCGGGGACATGGCGGCGACCTGCTCGTCACGGAGAGAAGCTCGCCGCGCTTCAGGACGCCCGCGTCCAGAAGTGTCCGGGCGGGGCGTATGCGACTGCCGCGATGGCCGGAAGCGGCCACCGTCGCACGTTGACCAATCGCTTGGTTTCGATCATCGTCATGGGTGCTTCGGTAGGCGAGAAGGGGTGGGCATGGCGGCTGGGGATGCGATGGTCAAGATCTACGGTGACCGCGCTTACAGGTACGTGGCGATGGTTCGCCATCAGGGCACCACAGTGGCGTTCGCGATGGACGCGAATCGGCGGATCGTCTACAACGTCCTGAATCTGGCCAAACAGGATCCGGCCAAGGGAGAGCTCGACGCGGCCTACTGGGCCGACAACCCGGCCGAACTGCCGTTCCCGCGCGAGATCACCGAGGTCGGCTACGCCATCGCGGGCGCCACGGCGATGCCCACGGTCAAGCGCGGCGGCCGGATCGAGGCGGGGAAGGACGAGCAGCTCGAACAAGAGGAGATCGACTCCTTCCTCTCCACGACCGCGCGGCTGTCGGCCGCTGTACCGTTCCAGGTCCTCACCGACGGCACGTACGTGATCGTCTTACGCCAGTCGATCGACGGCGGTCACGGCGACGCGGTCTTCAAGCTGACCGGCGGCGGCTGCTCTGCCGACGCGGCCAGGAAGGACTTCGTGCTCAGTGACGGCAAGCAGGTGCCGCTGGTGCGCGACACGCTGCTGGTCGACCGGTTCCTGCTGGTCGACGGCAAGCTCAAGCCGGTGCTCGAAGTGCGTTACCGGCGCAGCCGCCACGCCACGAAGCCGGAGTCGGCCAAGGACACCCTGGGCACCGAGGACATGGAGGGACGGCCGTTCTACGAGCCGACCAGGGAGCTGTCCTTCATCAGGAACCTGAAGGAGGGCCGGTTCACCGCGGTGCAGGTGCCGACCGCGACGAACGAGATGTGGCGCTGGCAGGTGTTCGCGCACAACGAGGCCACGGGACGGCTCGACTCCTTCAACGTCGAGCGCGGGGCCGACGGCTGGTTCAACACCCAGGGGACCCGCTTCTACACCAGCCCGGACCCGAAGTACCGCGACGCGGTCTTCGAGCGCAGCCCTGGAACGTGCCCGTTCACCAACCGGGAGCTGGTGCCGGTCGCGGGGGCGTCCGGCCACGCAGAGACCGCGCTGGTCTTCGACGGCCAGGCCACCCGCGTCGAGCTGGGCAGCGCTGACGCGCTGAAGTTCGGCGCCGGGCCGTACACGATCGAGGCGTGGATCAAGCCGGCCGCCCATGACGGGGTGATCCTGGCCAAGGGCGCCGCCTGCCAGTTCGGGACGCGCTCGGACGGCACGCTGTTCCTCTCCCACGACACCGCGCCCTTCTTCGTGGCCACCACCGACGTCGTCCCGCTGAACGAGTACAGCCACGTGGCCGCCGTCTTCGAGGGCATCGAGGCGACCGTGTACCTCAACGGGCGGGCGAGCGCCACGATCCGCCTGCCGTACCGGGCGGGGAAGGCCGCGGAGGTCATGCTCGGCGCCGCGAACACGAGCACGCCGGTGACCAAGGTCTTCAACGGCGAGATCGACGAGGTCCGCATCTGGGACCGCGCGCGGCCGCTCGCCGAGCTGAAGCGCGACTCCGGCCACCGCCTCATCGGCAACGAGCCGGGCCTGGTCGCCTACTACCGCCTCGACGAGGGCACCGGCACCACCGTTCACGACCAGAGCGACAACGCCCTGCACGGCATAGCGACCTTCCCCAAGTGGACGGCGTCGCGGGCGCCCGTGGGCGACCACCCGGGCGTGCGCCGCGAGAGCTTCACCGTCAAGGACAGGAAGGTCACCTCCGGGCTGGCCGCCGTCCTCTACCACCAGCAGCAGTCCACCACCTCCGGGTACGGCACCGCCGCCAAGCCGGTCAAGATGCATGCCCGCGTCCTGCTGGCCTTCGCCACGAAGGCCACCGGCGACAAGGACGCGCAGGTGGCGAGCCTCGACTTCGGCGTCGGCCGCGACGGGCGGCTCGCCCAGGTGAACGACGTCCTCGACCTGCCGGTGCTGCAGCGGCCCGCGACCAGCCAGAACCTCGACGCGATCAGCGTGCTGGAGGAGCGGGTCACGTCGCTGGAGGCCGAGATCCTCAGCCTGCCCAGGGACATCGACGCGCTCAGGGCCGAAGCCTCGAAGGTGCAGGAGTACACGACCAACCGTGACAGCAAGGCCGCCAATGTCAGCTGGGCCGAGCAGATGATCAACCAGCTGAAGGACAGACTGACCTCCTGGCAGTACCGGCTGCGGTTCAACCGCAACATGGAGAGCTGGCAGGAGTACTACATCGCGGTCGCGAACGACAGGACCGACAACGACGCCAACCTGAGCAAGGTGCTCGACGGCAGCGCACGCTCCGGTCTCTGGGTGTTCGAGGAGGTGGGCGAGAACCACAACGGCCGGCCGGTCTACTACGTCAAGAACGTTCACTCCGGCAAGGACATGAACGTGTTCGGCGGTACCAACGAGGACGGCCGGCCCATCATCCAGTACCAGCGGCACAACCAGTGGAACTGCCAGTTCTACCTGGTGCAGGACGGCGACTGGGTCAGGATCTTCGCCCGCCACAGCAACCTCGCGGTCAGTTCCGCCGGCACCACCCCCGTGATCCGGCAGATGCACGCCGCCACGTTCATGGAGTTCGGTCAGATCAAGATGATCCGCGCCGGTATGGTCGGCGGCTGGGAAGAGCGGCTGAAGAACTACAAGTACGAGCTCCAGCAGGCCCAGGCCGCGCTGGACGCGGCGCTCAGGGCGCAGACCAGGATCGACGAGCTGAACCGGCGGCTGGCGGCCAAGAAGGCTGAGCTGGTCAAGGTCAGCGCCCAGCTCGCCGCGATGACCGGCGCCGCCAAGGGCGACCCCGACCTGACCGTGAGCCTGCCGCTGCTCGACCTGGACCGCTCCGGCCTGAGCGCCTCCGGCGCCCTGCTGGGTTTCGCCCGCTGCGCCGACGCCCCCAGCCTGCTCGACGGCGCCAACGGCAACGTGGTGCTGTACTACCGGGGCGCCAACGACCAGTTCTTCGCCACCTACCTGGACACCCAGGTCACGCTGTCGGTGCAGGATCTGGTCAGCGGCGTCAACACCGTCCGGTTCACGGCCAGGGACGCGGCCGTCGATCTCGGCTCGTTCACGATCACCGTGACCGACAGCGACGCGCCGAGCCGCTGCGACCTGATCATCTCCGCCGGCAAGGAGAGCGAGGTCTGGAAGTCGCTGCCGCGCGACACCACGCGCATGACGGCCGTCCTGGCCGGAGCCGCCGGCGAGCCCGTCAAGATCGGTACGGTCTCCGCGGTCACCGGCGACCAGATCACGCTGGCCGAACCGCTGGCGGTCGACGTGGGAGAGCGGGCCCACATCATGATCGGCACCGGGACCGGGTTCCGCGCCGCCTCCCCGCACTCGGTGGGAGAGAAGACGCTCACGCTGGCCCCCGGCGGTGGGACGGTCAAGGCGACCACGGAGATCTTCCTGATCCCCTACGACTACGACCAGGCCACCTGCTCCCGCCCCGGGGCGACGCTGTCGGCGGGCTCGCGCCTGCTCACCCTCAACCCCGGCAGCGTCACCAGCATGCCGAACGGCAAGGCCAAGAAGCTGGTGACCGGGCACGGCACCCGCTGGCGGGGCGAGATGCCCGGCCGCGCGTACGCCTTCGACGGCCGTCAGCAGCACCTCCGCCTGCCCGCGAGCCAGCTCGACCGGGTCACGACCAGCGGCGACCTGACCATGGAGGCGTGGGTCCACGCCTCGCCCGTGGCCGCGAGCGCGAGGGTCCTGACCGCCAACGCCGGCGGCTCGCAGTACACGCTGGCGCTCTCGGAGGCGCCCCGCAACACCGCGCGGGTCTTCAAGGGCACCGCCGACGAGGTCTTCGACGCGCCCGAGACCATCGACCTGGCCGGGCGGGACTTCACGATCGAGATGTGGGTCCGGCGCTCCACCGCGCGGGCGGTCGTCGAACCGCTGCTGGTCCACGGTGAGATGAGCGGGGCGCAGAACCGGACGCTGCACCTGCAGATCACCTCCGACAACGTCTTCGGCTTCTGCCTGTACGGCGACGACCTGCACAGCCCCGCCGGCGCCCCCGACCTCAACTGGCACCACTGGGCCGCCGTCTACGAGCACGCCACCCGCACCCAGATCATCTACCGCGACGGCGTCGAGGTCGCCCGCCGCGTCTCCAAGGCCACCTACTCCGGCAAGGGGCCGCTGCGCCTGGGCGTCCGGCAGTTCAGCACCGAGTACCTGACCGGCGAGATCGACGAGGTGCGCGTCTTCGGCCGGGTCAGGACCGAGGCCGAGATCACCATCGAGCGCAACCAGCGGCTGTCCGGCCGCGAGCCCGGCCTGCTCGGCTACTGGACCTTCCCCGGCCCGGCGGCCGTGCAGTCGCCGATCAAGGGACACCAGGTGATCGCCGGGGTCGGCAACCGGGTGCTGCGCAGCCGCGACGTCTTCCCGTGCGGTGAGTGGGCGCACCTCGCAGCCGGCTTCGAGCAGTCGTGGGGCATCCGGTTCACCGGCGGCGGACGCCTGGAGGTGGACAAGGACGAGGCGCTCGACCTGCCCGAGGACCTGACCGTCGAGGCGTTCCTCAAGGTCGACCGGCTCGGGCAGCGCATGGGCGTGATCTCCAAGGGCGAGACGGAGATGGGCATCGGCGTGCCGTACCAGCTGTGTGTGCGGGCCGACGGCAAGCTGGAGTTCTCCTTCGTGGAGCCCGACGGCAAGGTCGTGCGGTACTCCTCCACCCGGGGGATCGGCGCGAACACCTTCCACCGGATCGCCGTGGTCCGCCAGGGGCGTCAGGTCGCGGTCTCCTCCGTGGCCCAGCCGGCCGAGGCCCAGTCCTGGACCGACATCCGCTTCTTCATCGACGGCCAGGCCGCCGGTTCCGAGCGGTACACCGGGCCCGGCGCGCAGGGCAACTCCCAGCCCCTGACCATCGGGCTGGCCCGTGACGCGGGCCGGGTCTCCGCACTCTCCGGCTCGCTCGGCGAGGTCAGGCTGTGGCGGGTGGCCCGCAAGGACGCCCAGATCGGCCAGCCCGTCACCGGTCACGACAAGGGGCTGGTGGCCCGCTGGGGATTCGAGGAGAACACCGGCAACGTCACCTTCGACGACGGCAACTCCTACCCGGCCCGCCTGCGCGGCGCCACCTGGACCGTCGACCCCGACCCGAACGCCAGCCGGCTCCGCGTGTACCGCAACGGCGAGATGCTCACCTGCGACCCGGCCACGGGCGTCGCCGACTACGGCGATCAGCAGCTCACCCTCGGCGCCCGGCTGACCGGCGGCGCGGTGAGCGAGCCGTTCGGCGGCAGGCTGGAGGAGGTGCGCGTCTGGCGTACCGTGCGCACCCCCGAACAGATCCTGGACAGCCTCTTCACCCGGCTCCAGGGCGACAAACAGGACCTCATCGCGTACTGGCCCTTCGACCGCGACTCCACCACCGACGCCTCCAAGCAGATCCGCGACGAGGGCCTGCGCGGCAACTTCCTGGAGTTCCCCGCCTCGCGTCCCACCCTGATGTTGTCCAACGCGCCCATCTCCACCGACACCGCGCAGGTGCGCTCGGCGCTGGCCGCCATCCGCACACCCTTCCACGACACGATCAGCGCGACGCCGTCCGCGGCCGAGTACGCCGACGCGCAGCGCACCGCCAAGGGCGTCTCGTTCGGCGTGCTCAAGCGCTGCTACGGCTACCTGAAGGACGGGCGCTGGTATCTCGTCACCGGGTACAAGGTCGGCAGCCTGGTGTCGGAGTGGGTGGGCCAGGTGCAGTTCGACCCGCAGCTCATCGGCTACATCGAGAGCGCGCCTCCGGTGCCGTCGGAGAACCTGACCGGCGCCGACTCCTGGGCCGGCGCCTCCAGCGTCGAGTTCAACGAGGCCAACCAGGTCACCTACAGCCTGTCGTCCAACCGCACGAGCAGCGTCGACTTCTCCTTCAACGTGGCCTTCACCGTCAACAACCAGGAAGAATCCATGGCGATCGCGGCGCCGGGCGGGATCGGCACCGCCACCCCGGTCTTCAAGGCCTTCCACAAGGGTGACTTCAAGTTCGGCATGGAGTACTCCAACGCCTGGTCCAGCGAGGCGAAGGTCTCGCAGGGCCTCAACACCACGCGCGCGGCCAAGCTGCGGCTCACCGGCCACCTGGAGGATGCCACCAAGGTGCTCAACTCCGCCGTCGGCCGCCGCTACGTGCCCGCCAACATGGGGTACGCGCTGGTGCAGTCGGAGACGGCCGACGTCTTCGCGCTGCGCCTGGCGCACACCGGCACGCTGGTCGCCTACCGGATGCTGGCCAACCCCGACATCCCCAAGGACTGGAACATCATCTCGTTCCCGGTCAACCCCCGCTACACCAAGCAGGGCACACTGGACGGCGCGGTCGGCTTCAACGACCGGGGCAAGGTCTGCGACCCCGACTATCCGACCGCCATCGACTACGGGCAGTACAGCTTCTTCAAACCCCGGGAGGCCTACGCGCTCAAGCGCAGGATCACCCGCGAGCAGGAGCGGCTGCGCGCCTACTACGAGGGCGTCTCCACCGAGACCCACCACTCCGACCCCACGGGCAGGCAGGCCCGCAAGATCCTGCGCGCCATGGGCATCAGCGAGCCGCCCGCCCCGCCCTCGCGCGACGCCAGTCCCAGTCCCGTGCCCGAGGGGTACTCCCACCGCGACCTGGTCAACACCTACGTCTGGACCGCCCAGGGCGGCTTCTTCGCCGAGACCACCCAGGGCACGGACGCGGTCACGGAGACCCACACCGGCTCCTACACGTTCAAGACCTCGTTGAGCGCGGCCTGGGAGTACGCCTTCGAGATCAAGGGGAGGGGGGCGACCTTCGGCCTGGACGCGACCCTCGGCGGCAGCACATCGGTGACGCGCTCCAAGAGCAAGGACGCCAGCCGCAGCTTCGGCCTGACCGTCGAGTGCGCGCCCTCGGGCGACCTGCAACGCTACGACAACGGCAAGCCCGTCTTCAACGCCCAGGGCAAGCCCGTGCTCGTGCCCGGAAAGGTGGACGCGTACCGGTTCCTCACCTTCTACCTCGGTGAGAGCAGCGCCAACTTCGACGACTTCTACAACAAGGTCGTCGACCCGATGTGGCTGACCAACAGCAGCGAGGCCAACGCCGCCGCGCTGCGGCAGGCTCGCCAGTCGGTCGCCAAGCCGCCCTGCTGGCGGGTCATGCACCGGGTCACCTACATCAGCCGGGTGCTCCCGCCCGTGCCGCCGCCCGGCGCGCCGCCGCTGGAGAAGGCGATCAGGGCGGAGAACATCGACAGCAACTACGAACTGATCCAGCGCCTGGACCCCTACGTCCGCACCTCCGCGACCCGCGCATCGGACCTGGCCGTCGCCACCCGTGCCGCGCTCGCCGCGCGCCTGCCCGAACTGCTGCCCCACGCCGACGACGTCATCGCCTACCTGGCCCAGTACTACGGGCTGGACCTCTGAATCCCGTCACCTGCCGCCCCGCCCGTCCGGAGGGCGGCAGGTGACGTCTCCACAGCGGCCAGGCACCGGGCGCATCGGCGCTCGGGCAAGCCGTCGTGGCATTGGTTCCCCCGACTCCGGCCAGGCGCCCGTCGCCGCCTTGGCAGAGGGATCGCCATGTCGGCGTTCCGAGGTCTCCGTCGTGCCCTGCTCCCCTTCGCCGGAGGAGACCTGTCCCACCCGATCCAGCGGCGCATTCCCCTTTATCGACAGGAAGGTGATCATGGCATTGAAAGCAGCAGACCTGGCGGCACTCGGCAACTCCCCCATCACGATCCGGTCCGGGGCCTTCCACAGCGTGTATCTCCGCATGGACGGCCGAGCGGTCACCGCCTTCAGCAATTCCGGCGGTGGAACGGTCAACTGCCAGTACGGACCCACGAGTTCGTCGGAGAGATTCCGGGTCCGCCGCCAGGCCGACGGTTCGGTCGCCCTGGAATCGGTCGCCTTCCCGAACGTGTACCTGCGCATGGACGGCTCTGCCGTGACCGCGTACAACAGCTCCGGAGGCGGAACGGTCAACTGCCAGTACGGCGGCCCCGGGCCGTACGAGAAGTTCCGCGTCGTCGACCGGAACTACGATCTGGTCTCTCTGCAGTCGGTCGCCTTCCCGAGCGTGTACCTGCGCATGGACGGCTACCTCGTGAACGCGTACTCGACCGCGGGAAGCGGGACGGTCAACTGCCAGTACACCGGTGACGGGCCGAGCGAGATGTTCGTCCTGGACACGGTGGACGAACAGCGGCTCGACTTCGCGATGCAGTACCAGGAGCAGACCTACTGGTGCTGGTCGGCCACCGCGGTCAGCGTCGCGGCCTACTTCAACCCGGCCACCGCGTGGACCCAGTGTTCCATGGTCAACGCCGAGTTCGGCCTCAACACCTGCTGCGGTCCGGCCGCGTCCGACACCGGCAGTTGCAACAAGCCCTGGTACACGGACAAGGCGCTGACCCGGGTCGGGTACTACCGCGACTCGCGGCTGGGCGCCCTGAGCCTGGACCAGATCCGCGCCGAACTGCAGACCCCGAGCCCGATCGGGGTACGAGTGCAATGGCGCGGCGGCGGCGGGCATGCCGTGGTCGTCCGCGGATGCTACAACTCCGGCGGGATCGATTACGTCAGCGTGGCCGACCCCTGGTACGGCACCTCTGAGGTGCCCTATGACACCTTCCGCAACTCCTACCAAGGCTCGGGAGCCTGGGACGCCACGTACCGGACCAAGCGGTAAGGAGACCGCGAATGCCCTTGAACCTGCCCACGCCCCCGTCCAACGTGCCCGAGACCGTCCGGGCCAGGCTGCACGCCCTGGCCGCCGACGGGCGCTTCTCCACCCCGGCGTTGCGCCTGGCCCAGCGGGACCAGCTTGAGGTGTCCACGCCGCACCAGGTCTTCACGATCGGTCTCGACGACATCGCGTCCGGCGCCGGCCTGGCAGCGGCCCAGCCAGTGGGCTGGCGCTACCTGATCACAGCAGGCGGGGAGGTGGTCGCCAGCGCCGAGACCGCACAGGCCCCGGACGGCACCCCGCAACCGCCGCAGTTCAACGAGGGCCGGTTCGCGGCCGCCACCGCCGCCGCCGTCAACGCCGCGCGGGCTCTGCCGGTTCTGCGGCTGGCCGCCTTCGAGCTCCGGCTGCTCCACACCCCCTCGCTGTACCTGATGGCGCTGTGGCTGCACTCGCCGGCCACGGATCTGCTGGTGCCGCTGGCGCCCTCACCGATCGGCAGGGAGGGCCAGGCCGTGCCGCCGGCGCAACTGTTCGGCGATCTCGCCCGGCAGGCCCGCGCCCGCCCGGCGGCCGCGTCTGAACAGTCCGGGGACGCTGGACCGCCCGTTCCTTGATCGATGAAGCGGATTCGGGGGCCCGGGCGGCAAGGACACGATGGGGGCACCTACGCCCGAGCCGGATCGACGCCACCCATGCCGTCGACCGCGATCCCCTTCTCTTGTGAGCGGAGTCGGGCGACCTCCCCGGGTTCGCCGACGAGCAGTGGTTACGCGAGCGGGGCCCGTGATGGCGGGAACGGGTAGTCCTCGACGGTCATGGAGTTGTGAAGGCGCGCGCTCTTCGTGGTGAGGCGAAGGAGGGCGCGGCCGGTCCCGGACTGCAGGCCGGAGATCAGCCGAGCTCCCTGCGCCAGTCCCGCCACCCCGAGTCGTGTGGTGGGGATCAGAGTCTTCGCCGCGCTGAGCGCGTGTGCGGTGCCACGCTTCGCAGGAATGTGATCCAGGAGACTGTCATGCCCGGTAGGCGTACGTACTATCAGCGCAGCGGACTAGCTGGCCAGCAGGTCAACGGCGAACCCAGTAATGAACATGCCGAAAGCGAGCCAGCGCAGAATATTTCCGGGGTTGGCGCGGTCGAGGAGATCGGCGGTGAATTCGGCGACCCCGGTAGCGATAAATTGGGACCACAACCCGATCTGAACACTTTTGTTGACCAGGATGAAAATACTTCCATATATCAGGAGAGCGCTGGCGAACACGGTGACTCCAGCGCCTCGCGAGGGGATCAGGCCGTACTCAAAGGCAATCTCCCCCAAGAATATGCCGCATGGCAGCGTAAGCACCGCGCAAAAGACGAGTAGAATCGATCCCCGGGTTTCGACAACCTGAGCCTGATTGCGCCTGATGAAGAGTTGGCGCTGGCGAGCCGGCAGTGCAGCGCAGATGAACTCGCTTATGCGGTCCTTAACATAATCGAATTGCGCAGCGCAGAGGATCTCGTGTTCGATGTCGCAGGAGTGTGCGGTGGGCACCGAGTCGGCGATTTCAATCCGGAGGGTTTGGATCATTTCTTTAGTGATCCACGGCTGATTGCCCAGATGGATTAACTTCAGCTGCTCAGAGGGCAACTCCCGCAAGTACCACCTACCCAGCGAATACCCATAAGCCACATGATCCTGAGAACACATTACATGCCTTGTTACATCGGCCTCAAGTTTGAGCAACGGGGCCTGCTCGCGGATGCGACGGGCCATCTCTCGGTTACATCGCCATTCTTCCCTCGCTCGTACTCCGATGGCACGGAGTCGATCCGGCCCGATCAAGTCCAGGACCACCACGCAGCCCGCGAGGAACTGCGACAGCTTTCCCCCTCGCCCCCACCACACCATGGACAGGCCCCACAGCGTGCTGCCCGAGGTTTGGCGCCCGGACAGCCATACCGATAGGACTTCCTGCAGATCTTGGTGGCCGAGTACGACCAGTGTCACGGTGGTGCCCGCCAGGCCCAAGCACGCCATCCTGACGAAGGTCCTCGACCGCATGGAACCAGCGTGTCACGGTGTGTGTCCACGGCAGGGCATATCCCGGAGAATCGATGCGCCCCCGATGGAAGACACCCGTTGGCGAGATGCCCGCCGTCTTCGCCCCAGACGACTACCGCGCCCGCTCAGCCGGGGCGGCGTATGAGGGGGCGACGGCCACGGTCGAGCTGGCCTGGCCGACACCCGGGAGCGGCGTGACGTGACTACCCCCTGCCGGCGCGGGCAAGGGCCTGCCCATCGCACTGGCCGGTGAAGTGCCGCAGGCAGACCCCGGTCAGCCACGTCCGGCATCCGCGCCGTCCGGCGCGCCGACCGCATCGTCTTCCTCGACGGCGGCCGGATCGTGGAGGAAGGCAGCCACGACGAACTGCTCGCCCAGGGCGGCCGTTACGCCGGCTTCTGGAACATCTCCATGGCTTCCGCCGCGCGGGAATGAGCCCGCCGGGCCGTGTTCCGGCCTTGGGACCTCGGCACGGCCGTTGCGCGGGAACATTCGTCCAATACTGGCGGACGGCCGCGCGTGCAGAGTCGCCGCATGAGTGAATACGACATTGCACGTTCGCATGGGATGCACGTGGTCCATGACGGCCCGCGGCAGGCGCCGCCGTTGTTGCTCATCCACGGGTCGGGGGCCTCGGGCGGTTTCTGGGGTCCGGTGGTCCCGGCGCTGGCCGGTCACCATCATGTCATCCGGGTCGATCTCCCGGGTTGCGGCCAGTCCCCGCCCGCGCCGTCGTACGACGTGCCCGCGCAGGCGGGTCAGGTGGCGGCGCTGCTGGACGACCTCGGGCTTCGTCACGTCGCCGTGGCCGGGCACTCCAGCGGCGGCTACGTCGCCACCGCGCTCGCTGAGCAACGTCCCGACCTCGTGGGTTCGCTTGCGTTGATCAGTAGCGGCCCGAGTCCGGACGCGCTCCTGCGGCAGCCGTTCATCCTCCGGGTGCTGCTGGCCCCGCCGCTGGGCCCGCTCATCTGGCCGAGGCGTTCGGATGCGATGATCCGCAAAGGGATCAGCGCGACGGCCGTCCGCCCCGTTGACCTCCCGGACGACGTGGTCGCCGACGTACGCAGCATCACCTACCGCGTGATGCGGACGGTGCTACACCAGAACACCGCCTACATCGCCGAACGCAGCATGCCCGAACGGCTCGCCGCCCTCAGGGTCCCCGTGCAGGTGATCTTCGGTGCTGCCGACCCCCGTTGGGAGCCGTCGTCGGCGCACCGATACGACGCGGTGCCGGGCGCGCCGGTCGAGCTGCTACCCGGCGTCGGTCACCTACCCATGCTGGAAGCGCCCGAGACGATCGGCGAACTGCTGCTGGACTTCACGGCGGCGGGGCCGACGACGACCCGTAACCCCTGATGTCTGGACTGGCCATGTGTCGCCTGCCGGAATGCCGTCTGACCGGGCGTGGGCGGACAAGGCTAGGCTGCACACCGCCACGTCGCGGGACGAACGCTTGACGATGGCGGTGGACATCCTGGGCCGGCGGCTGGGCGACCACCCGCGGGTCGACCTCCAGGTCGCCCGCGCCTGGCGGCGGACGCTGTCCACCCGGGGCCGGGTGCGGGTCGACGGCCTGCCGGACGAGGTCGGCTGGAGCCGCAAGCGCCTGTGGTCCCGCTTCCGGTCCCAGCTCGGTATCACCCCCGGACGCGCCGCCCGGCTGGTGCGCTTCCACCACGCCGCCCACCTTCTCGCGGCGGGTCACGCCGCCTCCCGCGTAGCCGCCGAGAACGGCTACGTCGACCAGTCCCACCTTCACCGCGAGGTCGCGACGTTCGCCGGGCTCACGCCCACGGCCCTGGCGGTCGCGCCGTGGCTCGCGGTCGACGACGTCGCATGGCCGGCTTCATCGCTCGCCGGGGTCCAGGCCGCGGACGTCACGCAGGGCGATCTGCGCCTCCCACGAGCGATCCGAGCCCTGGCGCAAGACACCGCCTGCGGACCAACTCCATATGGGGCGCTGACTCCCACCTCCGTCGAGTGGATCCGACCCGGCCCTCCGTCCGGCCGTCTCGACCGCCAGGCGCACCGGGACGCTCACAAAAGCCGCGGAATAGCTGAATCCTGGCCACGCCCACGACCAGGGCCGAGCAGGACACGGTAAGCGGCCGCGTCCTGTAGGCGACGACGCCGAGGGCCGCCAGGGGGTTGCTGGAGGTCCTGCCCGCCCATCGTCGCTGCCCGCCCTGGCGCGCGGCGCGGGCTGGTGGGGTAGGCCCTACCAGGATGTAGCCGTCCATGCCAGTGAGCATTGGGCAGCTGGCGGGATCGTTTACTGTGATCGCCGCCCATAACGTGATGACCAGCGCCGATACGGCGCTGCATCACCATTCGGGAGAAGTCACTTCATGCGCATCACGTCCAAGACCCTCGCCCTCGCCCTCGCTCTCGCCGCCGCCACCGCCGGCACAGTCCTTGCCACCGTCCCGGCGCACGCCGCCCAGGCCACGACGCCGAGCACAACCGCCTCGCTGCAGAAGGCGATGGACGCACTGGTGGATACCGGCAACGTGGCAGGAGTGCAGGCCAGGCTCACCGAGGCCGGCAACCAGCGCGTGCTGCGCGCCGGGGCCGCCCGGATCGGCGGCAGCCGCCCCGTCCCGGCTGACGGGCTGTTCCGCATGGGCAGCGCCACCAAGGTCTTCACCGCGGCCACCGTGCTGCACCTGGCCGGCGAGGGACGCATCAAGTTGGACGAGCCCATCGCCACCTACCTGCCCGGGCTGCTGCCACGCGAGAACGACATCACGGTGCGGATGATCCTGCAGCACACCGCCGGGATCCCCAGCTACACCGACATGCCGGAGTTTCCCACCGTCGGCGAGCCGTACCTGAAGCTGCGCTTCACCCGGTTCACCGACGAGCAGCTGGTGGCGGCCGCGCTGGCCAAGCCGCTGAACTTCGAGCCCGGCACGCGCTTTTCCTACTCCAACACCGGCTATCTGGTGGCCGGGATGCTGATCAAGGCGGTGACCGGCAACAGCTGGCAGAGCGAGGTCACCAAGCGCATCATCAAGCCGCTGGGCCTGCGCGACACCTCCGCTCCCACCTACTCCACCTCCATCCCCGGGCCGCACGCCCACGGCTACATCAAGAAGAGCACCGGCCAATACGTCGACATCAGCCGACTCAACCCGAGCATCGCCAGCGCCGGCGGCGCGATGATCACCACCACCAAGGACCTGACGACCTTCCTCCACAGCCTGGCCACCGGCAAGGTCCTCAAGCCCGCCCAACTCACCGAGATGAAGAAGGGCCTGTTCGTCAACTCCCAGATCGGCGCGTACGGCCTGGGCCTGAGGGTGCAGTCCACCAGCTGCGGCAAGCAGATCATCGGCCACACCGGAGGCATCCCCGGCTACCTCACCGCCGCCTACACCACCCCCGACGGCCGCACCACGCTGGCCCTGTCGGTCAACGAGAAGCAGCCGCAAACCGACCAGGCTCCCTTCGAGAAGGCGATCGACGCCGCCTTCTGCGCCTGAGATCGCCCCTGCCCCGAGGGTTCGACCTCGGGGTAGGGCAGGTGCGCGTGCGACGGCATCCAGGGCGGAGGAACCTGCGGGCAGCCGTCAGCACGAGCAGGATCTTGCGGCGACACGGGCTCAGGGCCACGTCCCGCGCCCGCCGTCAGCCCGTGCCCGGGAGACGTTCCCCAAGAGCAGGCGCAGCCGCCATCTCTTCCCCACCAGCCCTGCACATCCCGATCGCAGGTTCCTCACCCCCTCCCGTCACACCACACCGTCACCACGGAGAACCGATGTCGCCGTCCCACCCCACCAGAGCCGCCCTCACGCCCCCGCCGGCCACCCCCCGGTGGCGCCGCGCCCTGGCCCCGGCCACCGCGGCCGCCGTCGCCCTCAGCGCCCTGGGCCTGGCCGCCGCCCCGGCCGCCGCCGAGGCCGGCGCGCGGGCCCGCCCGCCCGACGCCGTACAGACGGCTCTGGAAGACCTGGTCGGCACCGGCGGCTTCCCGGGCACTCTGGCCTCAACGCGGGACCGCGGCGGGCGCGTGCGCGACTACACCGCAGGCGTGGCGGACCTGGCCACCCGGGCGAAGGTCCCCCGCAACGGGAAGGTACGCATCGGCAGCACCACCAAGACCTTCCTCGCCACGGTCGTCCTGCAACTGGCCGGAGAGGGCAAGATCGACCTCGACGCCCCGGTCGAGACCTATCTGCCCGGCCTGATCCGCGCCAACGGCAACGACGGCCGCCGCTTCACCGTCCGCCAGGCGCTCCAGCACACCGCCGGCCTGCCCGACTACGAACACGATCTGCTCGGCTCCTGGCCATCGTGGACCCAGGCCCGCCACCGCTACTTCGAACCCCGCGACGTGCTCGACGTGGGCCTGACCAGTCAGCCCGCCTTCGCCCCCGGCACCGGCTGGGCCTACAGCAACACCGGATACATCGTGCTCGGCCTGCTGGTGCAGAAGATCACCGGCCGGCCCCTCGGCGAGGAGATCGCCAACCGGATCATCACTCCACTCCGGCTGCGCGACACCTACTGGCCAGGCGTCGGCGAGCAGGACATCCGCGGCCCCCACCCCAAGGGCTACCGGGCCAAGACCAACGAGCCGGGCGCCGAACTAGCCGAGGTCACACAGCTGGACCCGTCCTGGGCATGGGCGGCCGGACAGATGATCAGCACTCCCCGCGACGTCAACCGCTTCCTGGGCGCACTGCTCGACGGCCGGCTCCTCAAGCCCGACCTGCTGCGGCAGATGAAGCAGACCATCGCCGCGCCCGGATTCCCGAAAGGCTGGAGCTACGGGCTCGGCCTGATGAAGATCGAACTGAGCTGCGGCGGCCACGCCTGGGCCCATGGCGGCGACATCTCCGGCTACGAGGTTCGCAACGGCGCCACCGAGGACGGACGCGCGGCCACCGTCGCCGTCACCGCGATGCCCTACACCAAACCCGCCGCCGACCAGGTCAACGCCGCCCTGGACACCGCCCTGTGCGCCGAGTGATAACAGGCGCGGCAACGCTCGAAGCCCTCTGGCGGCAAGGGCGGGAAGAGGGCGGGCCACAAGTTCGACCGGCAGGTGATCTGAGCCGCCGAATCCGGGATACCAGCGGAGCGAGGCCGTCGGCGAGGTCGTCGTCGAGGTCGTCGTCGAGGTCGTCGTCGAGGGCGAGCTTGCCAAGCTCATCGGCGAGGGCGTCGTCTTCGTCCTGACCCCGGTCCGGTTCACGATCGACCAGCACGCGCGCCGTGACCGTGCCGTCCAGGCGACCTCGGTGCCGCTCGCAGCTGAACGCGGCCCGCCTCCGGGCGGGCCTGCCCACCTGGGGCGGCGATCCTGCGCCACGGATGACCGATGCCGGGAGCGAGCCGGACCGGGGCACCTCCGGCTCTGTCCGGCACCGCGACGCGATCTTTCCGTTGCTGGTCATCCAGCCGGGCGCGTTCCACTCCTACGGCACGCCGGGGCACGTGGCCGACATGTTGTCGATGGGCCTGCGGCCGGTCGACCTGACGCGCGGCGCCATCGATGAGATCACGGGGTGGCAGGTGCGGATGGAGCGCGGCCGCGTCGCCGAGCTCACCCGCCGCGGGACGGCAGCGTGGTGGCGCGCCGACGCCACTACCGGCGGTGTGGATGTCGAGTGGAGGAAGGCGGCCAAGGCCCGCCGCCAGATGGTCTTGCTGGTGCTGCCGCCGGGCCGGCCGGCCGGCGAACAGGACGACATCACTGGGCAGATGCTGCGCGCCTGCTCGGAGGGCGTGGCGTCCGGCGGGGTGATTCCCGTGCGGGGCACGTTCTTCTGAACTAGAGGCACAGCCTTGGCGGGTGCCGGTGACAGGGCGTGCCCGGCCAAGGCGGCCACGTCGTGATGTCTGAAGGGAATCGCCGACCAGCCGATCCCTACAGGAGCGGTGCCTGATGCACCTGCCGGCGATGACGGCGGAGCAGCGTGCGAAGGGGTTGGCGAGGGTGGCCGAGGCGCGAACGGCGCGTCGGGCGCTGTCGGCGGGAGGTGTCCTGCATCACCTGCGGGGCCGACGGGCCGCCAGCTCCACGCGGGCGAACAGCATGACCAGCACGCCGAGCACGGCCGATGGGGCCAGGAGCCAGAGCCAGCGCTGCCTCCACCACCCGGCGGTCGGCAGCGCCGGCAGAGTGCCGCCCAGTCCTTCATAGGCCCACACCACCACCAGGTATGCGGTCATGTGCCAGAGAAAGATGGTCAGCGCGACCACATTGAGTGCCACCACCGGCTTCCAGGCGCCCGGCCGGCGCAGCAGGCGCTCGGCGGGCGGCGTGATCAGGGTCAGCAGCCCGAGCTGGAAGACGGCCAGGACGGCGATGGTGGCGTTGGTCGGGAAGAGGTTGGATTCACCGCCGATGGTGCCCACCATGGAGAGGGGATAGCCGGCTCCCCACGTCAGTCCGACCAGCCCCGCCAGCCCCGCCCCGGCGATCGCCAGCCGTTGCGCGAGCGGCCGATGCCCCAGGTCCCAGCCGCGCCAGGCGTAGCCGAGCTGGTGGCAGAACAGCCACACCACCGCGGCGGTCGCCCAGCCCGCCCAGCCCAGGCCGGCTCCCCGGTACGCCACACTGCCCAGGACGATCAGCAGCACGAGCGACGCCAGGACCCAGGCTCCGTAGCGGAGGTGCAGACCGGCGGTGATCGGCACCGTGGCGATCAGCGCGCCGTACACGCCAAGGAACCACAACGGCGTCAGGTAGCCGGGAAACCACTCCCACATCCACCGGTGCGGGCCGGGCAGGACGGCGGCGATCAGCTCACCGGCCAGCCAGATCATGGCCCAGACGGCGGTCGGCCACAGCAGCCGACGCAGCCGGAGGCGGACGAACTCGCCGGCGGACGTCCCGCGTGACCGGGCCCGCTCCCAGCCGACCAGGTTGGCGTACCCGCCGACCAGGAAGAACACCGGCATGATCTGTAGCACCCAGGTGGCCAGCCAGCCGCCCGGCACGGTGTGGATCGGGTTGGGCATGCCCATGCTGCCATCGGGGGTGCGGTGGGTGACCGACAAGGTCCAGTGCCAGAGGGTGACGACCACGATGCACAGGGCGCGGGCGGCGTCGACGACCCGGTCGCGGGACGCCGGCGTGGCCTCGACCAGCCGGTCCAGCTGCGATCGTGGACCGTTCAGCGGTACAGCTCCTCGATGTCGTCCGCGAAGTCCTTCTGGACCAGGGAACGCTTGACCTTGAGTGTGGGGGTCAGGTAGCCGTTCTGTTCGGTCAGGTCGATGCGCAGGATCCGGAATCTACGCACCGACTCGGCCCGGCTCACCGCCTTGTTGGCCTCGTCCACGGCCTTCTGCAGCTCGGCCAGCAGCTCCGGGTCCTCATGAGGCTCGACCTCCGAGGTCCGGCCGGTGGCCTGCTGCCAAGACGCCAGCGCCTCGGCGTCCAGGGTGATCAGCGCGGCGGTGTACGGCCGCCGGTCGCCGACGACCACCGCCTGGTTGATGAGCGGGTGGGTGCGCAGGCGATCCTCGAGCGGCTCCGGAGCGAGGTTCTTACCGCCGGCGGTGACGATGATCTCCTTCATGCGACCCGAGATCGTGAGGAACCCATCCTCGTCCACTACCCCGAGGTCGCCGGTACGCAGCCAGCCGTCGGGGGTCATGGTCTCCCTGGTCTTCTGCTCGTTGCGCCAGTAGCCCTGGAACACGACCGGGCCCTTGATCAGGATCTCGCCGTCGTCGTCGATCCGGATCTCGACTCCCGGCAGGGGCGGCCCCACCGTGCCGATCTTCTGCTCGTCGGGCAGGTTCACGGTCGCGGCCGCGCTGGTCTCGGTCAGTCCGTACCCTTCCAGCACGGTGACGCCGATGCCGCGGAAGAAGTGGCCAAGCCGGACGCCCAGCGGCGCTCCGCCGGAGATGGCGTAGCCGACCCGCCCGCCGAGCGCGCCCCGTAGCCGCCGGTAGACCAGCCGGTCGGCCAGGCGGTGCGCCAGGCGCAGGCGCAGGCCTGGCCCCCCGTCCTCCAGCGCCTGGCTGTAGGCGACGGCGGTCCGGTCGGCCCAGTCGAAGATCTTCTTCTTGCCCTCCTTCTGGGCCTTCTGCTGGGCACCGAGGTAGACCCGCTCGAACACCCTGGGCGCCGCCAGGAGGAACGTCGGTTTCAACACGTCCAGATCCTCGGTCAGCCGAGAACGGTCGGCGCTGTGCGCCAAGCCCACGCCGCGCTGCACGCAGGCCACCTGGATCACCCGCGCGAACACGTGCGCCAGCGGCAGGAACAGCAGGGTCGAGGCGTCTTTGCCGAAGATCTGCTCCAGGCTGTCGATCGCGGCGCGGGCCTCGTGCAGCAGGTTGCGGTGCGTCAGCATGCAGCCCTTCGGGCGGCCGGTGGTGCCCGAGGTGTAAATGATCGTCGCCAGGTCGTCGGCCGACACCGCCCGGCGGCGTTCGAGCAGCTGAGCGTCGTTCACGTCCGCGCCGCCCGCGCGGAGGCGGTCCAGCCCGCCGCCGTCGATCTGCCAGATCCGCGGAGACCCGGGCGCGCTCTCGACCAGCCGGCGATGCGCCTCGGTCTCGACCACCACCGCGACCGGGTCGGCGTCCTCCAGCACCCAGGCGACCTGCTCGGCCGAGGAGGTCTCATAGATCGGGACGGGCAGCGCCCCCACCGTCCACAGGGCGTAGTCCACCAGCGTCCACTCGTAGCGGGTGGCGGCCAGCAGCGCGACCCGATCGCCGGGCTGGATCCCGGCGGCCATGAAGCCGGCCGCCAGGGCGCGGACGTCGGCCGCGAACCGCCTGCTCGTCACCGGACGCCAGCCGTCACCCGAACGGCGCCGGAACAGAACCCGATCGCCGTTCACCCGGTCCTCGGCGAACACCACATCGGCGAGCTGGGCGTCGGAATCGACGGTGACCGGGGCCGCGAGAACACGCATCGTCCATCTCCCCCGCGCAAGAACAGGACGGTCATCAGCCTGTTTCCCCAGGTCAGAAAGGACAAACGTGGCATTGACCAGGATGGCCGGGGCATAACCACCTGGTGAACCGGCTCGCCCATCCCACTGACGACGACGTCGCCGCGGTCGACGCGTGGTGGCGCGCCAACAACTACCTGACCGTCGGCCAGATCTACCTGATGGCCAACCCGTTGCTACGCGAGCCCCTGGCCGACGAGCACATCAAGCCGCGGCTGCTCGGGCACTGGGGCACCAGCCCCGGCCTGGCCCTGGTGTACGCGCACGCGTCCCGGCTGATCCAGCACACCGGGCAGCAGATGATCTATCTGGCCGGCCCCGGGCACGGCGGCCCGACGCTGGTCGCGGCGAGCTACCTGGAGGGCACGTACACCGAGACCTACCCGCACATCACCATGGACGAGCAGGGGCTACTGCGGCTGTTCCGCCAGTTCTCCGCGCCCGGGGGGATCCCCAGCCACGCGTCGGTGCCGACCCCGGGCTCGATCCACGAGGGCGGGGAACTCGGCTACGTGCTGCTGCACGCGTTCGGCGCGGTGATGGACAACCCTGACCTCATCGCCCTGGCGGTGGTCGGCGACGGGGAGGCGGAGACCGCTCCGCTGGAAGGGTCGTGGAACGGGATCTCGTTCCTGAACCCGGCCCGCGACGGGTCGGTGCTACCGGTCCTCCACCTGAACGGCGCGAAGATCGCCGGGCCGACCCTGCTGGCCCGCAAGGACAGGGACGAGGTCCGGTCCCTGCTGACCGGGCACGGGTATGACGTGATCGAGGTCGAGGGTGACGACCTGCCCGGCATGCACCACCGGTTCGCCGCCGCGCTGGCGCGGGCGTGGGCGTCGATCAAGGCGATCCAGGCGGCGGCCCGCGGCGGCGACTGGGACGGCACCCGGCCTCGGTGGCCGATGATCGTGCTGAGGACGCCCAAGGGGTGGACCGGGCCGGACGTGGTGGACGGCGTACAGATGGAAGGCACCTGGCGCTCCCACCAGGTGCCGCTGGCCGGAGTCAAGGGCAACGAGGAGCACCTGCGAATCCTTGAGGGCTGGCTGCGCTCGTACCGGCCGGAAGAGCTTTTCGACGAGCGCGGCGCGCCCCGGCCGCTGATGCAGGCGATCAACCCCCAGGACGAGCTGCGGATGAGCGGCAACCCGCACGCCAACGGGGGCCTGCTCACCGTCGACCTGGACCTGCCCGACTTCCGCGACTACGCGGTGCCGGTGAAGGCGCCTGGCCGGGACCAGGCCGAGTCGACCCGCAAGCTCGGCGAGCTCATGCGCGACGTCTACCGGCGCAACCCGGACCGGTTCCGGCTCTTCTGCCCCGACGAGACCAACAGCAACCGGCTCGGGGCGGTGTTCGAGGCGTCCGACCGGGCGTTCGCGGAGCGCGTGACCGAGGAGGACGTCGCGATATCGCGGGACGGCCGGGTGATGGAGGTGCTCTCGGAGCACGCCTGCCACGGCTGGCTCGAGGGGTACACGCTGACGGGCCGGCACGGCTGGTTCGCCACGTATGAGGTGTTCGCCATGGTGTCGGCCTCGCAGACCGTGCAGCACGAGAAGTGGCTGCAGGAGGCGCGCCATCTGGCGTGGCGGGCTCCGGTGCCGAGCCTGAACATGCTGCTGACCTCGACCGCCTGGCGCCAGGACCACAACGGTTTCAGCCACCAGGGGCCCGGCCTGATCCAGAACGTGATCACCCACCGCGGCACGATCAGCCGGGTCTACCTGCCGCCGGACGCGAACACGCTGCTGTCGGTGGCCGACCATTGCATGCGGTCGCGGTCGCAGGTGAACCTCGTCGTCATCGACAAACAGCCGCAGCTGCAGTGGCTGACCATGGACGAAGCGGTGGCTCACTGCACCCGGGGGGGCCGGGGCATGGCCCTGGGCGGGCACCGAGGACGGGCGGTCGGAACCCGACATCGTGCTTGCGTGCGCCGGGGACGTGGTCACCATGGAGACCGTCGCGGCGGCGAACATCCTGCGCGAGCGGCTGCCGCACTTCGCCACCCGAGTGGTCAACGTCGTCAATCTGATGGCGTTGCCGCCCAGCACGGTCCACCCGAACGGCATGGACGACATCCTGTTCCGGGAGCTGTTCACCGATCACGTGGACGTGCTGTTCGCCTTCCACGGCTACCCGGGCGCGATCCACCAGCTGGTGCACGGCAGGCCGGACGCGGACCGGTTCCATGTGCGGGGGTTCGTGGACGAGGGCACGACGACGACCCCGTTCGACATGGTGGTGCGGAACAGGGCGTCCCGGTACCACCTGGTGATCGACGCGCTGAACGCCGCGCGGCGGACCCCGGCCGGGGCGAGCGAGCTGAAGGCCTGGTGCGAGGATCAGCTCCACCGCCATCAGCAGTACGTGGTCGAGCACCTGCAGGACATGCCGGAGGTGCGGGACTGGTCGCTGGGCGACTGGGCCGAGCAGGGCTGAGCGCGGTGGTCCGGCCCTCGATCCCGCTCCAGGACTTCGACGCCGTCCTGTTCGACCTCGACGGCGTGCTGACGACCACCCGCGCGGTGCACGCGGCGGCCTGGAAGGAGATGTTCGACGCGTTCCTCCGCGCCTGGTACGAGCGGCAGGGCTCCGAGGGCGCGCCTTTCGACGATCAAGGCGACCATGCCGCCCATGTGGACGGCAAGCCGCGTCAGGCGGGCGTCCGCGACTTCCTCGCCTCTCGCGGTATCGAGCTGCCCGAGGGCCGGCCGGAGTCCTCGCCGGAGGAGGAATCGGTCTGGGGGCCGGGCAATCGCAAGCAGCTGCTGATCGACGCGCAGTTGAACATGATGGGCAGGAGTTCACCGTCACCGTGGGGTCACCAGCCTCGTTCCCCGGCCGTTACCGCACGAACGACGGCCTCACGCGCTCCCCCCTCTACCCAGGCCCCACCCGCCATTAGTTCGTGTCACGCGCAGCACGGCGGCACCGCACAGGTACGCGAGCACTCCGGCCCAGGGAAGGCCGGTTGGGCTCTGGTGGCCGGGACCGGCCAGAGCGATGAGGAGCAGCCCGGCCAGCACCGCGGCCATCCCGAGCACAGTGGCGCCGTCGCGCCACAGACTGCGCTCGACGGCAGGCAGCCGCGACCGGCGCAGCTCGATGCGCGCGAAGACGGCGACCAGGACGGCCAGGACGAGGGCGCAGGCCACGATCCAGGGCACCCGCCACAGCAGCCACGCCGCGGAGGGCAGCGGAGGCTGCGGCATCATCCCGGTGGGGTACAGCACCGCCGCCGCGATCGCCGCCGCCGTCATGTGCCACAGGAACAGGGTCAGAATCACCGCGTTGACCGCGATGACCGCACTCCACGGGCCGATCCGGCGCAGCCATCGGCCTGCCGCGGACTGAAGGGCCAGCACCACGCCGACCTGCGTGGCGGCGAGCGCCATCAGCGCCAGGGTCGGTGGCGCGGTGTTCTGACCGACCATGCCGATCGGGTACGGGCCCACCACGGTCAGCCCGATCAGGGCGACCAGCCCGCCCACCGCGACCGCGATCGCCCGCCCGCGGCTCATCCGCAGGAGCCCGTCTCGCCAGCAGAAGCCGAGCTGGTAGACCGCCAGCCAGGCGAACAGATAGGTGATCTGCCCGACGATCGGCACGTGCAGGAGCCGCAGCAGGTCGGCGACGGCCACGATGACCAGCATCACCAGCGGGACGACGAGCCCGGCGCGGCGATGCAGCGCGTACAGCACCGGGGTGAGCACGACCAGGGTGAGGAAGGCCAGCAGGAACCACAGCGGAATGGAGGCGAGCCACGCCGCGTGACCGAGCAGCTGCCTGTTCACTCCGGCCGCCACCGCGACCAGGGAGGCCAGCGCCAGCACCAGGCACAGCGCGGTCGTCGGCCGGAGCAGCCGGTCGGTCCGCCGCAGCACCCAGCTGACGCCGTCGCCGCCGGAGGCGCGGTGCGAGGCCATCGAGGCGCCGCCGGCGTAGCCGCCGACCAGGAAGAAGATCGGCATCACCTGGAACAGCCAGGTGATCAGGTCCAGCCAGCCGAGCACGTCCAGCGCGTTGTACCCGCCCAACCGCCCGTCCCGGTAGGTCACGGCGACGACGAACCAGTGTCCGAGGACCACCAGGCAGATGGCCAGCGCGCGCCACATGTCGACGCTGCGCTCGCGGCTGTCCGGCGTCCGCTCGGCCAGGTCACGCACGCGCATGACGTCAGCCCCCGACCGTTAGGCTGCGTGCCGCGGCCGACATCGAGCCGTGCGCGAGGTTGAACACTGTGGCGGCGAAGACGGCGACGGCCCAGGAGGTGTCGTCGCCGTCGTTGGAGGGGAACACCGGGTCCCACAGCTTCTGAGCGGTCGAGTCCTTGGCGGTCAGCGTGACGGCCTTCACGGTCATGAGATTCCTAAGGACCTGGTTGGTGATGTCCCACCCCTTCGGGTCCTTCGCCTCGTGGAGCTGACCGGCGACGTCGGGGGTCACGTGGACCAGGTACGCGGGCCCGTTGAGCATGGGGAAGACCTCGATGTCCGGGTTCTCCTCGGCCGGCGGTCGGAAGATGCTCTCTGCCACCGCTTGTGGGGCGGGTGTGGAGCCATCGCGGAGCTGCTGGATGGTCGCGAAGTCCGGCGCGTAGATCAGCGCGGTCGTGGCGGCGTCGTCCGGGGACGGCGCCGCCTTGGTGATGAGCTCGTAGCCGACAGGGTGCCGTTGACGCTGTCCTGCGTCACCGCGACGACATGGTCGAATCCGGTGGACGAGAGATGGGAATCCTGAGCGGCCATGGAGTCACCGTTTCCGAGGGCGTGCAAAGGCCAACCCGGAAGATGCACATCACTTGTCAGAGCGGCGTGCGGTGGCCCATCGCCGGGTTTCAACCATGGGATGCGGACTTTCCTTGCCGCGCTCCTGACCCCCTGCCGCGTGAGGTCCTCCGCCGGCTGCGGTCGCTCGTCCGCCCGGACACCGTCTTGCGCCGGCATCGCGATCTGATGAGACGTCGTCACGCTCGTACCTGTCGGCCGAAGCGGCCTGGCCGCCCACCCACGGTCCGCTGATCCGTGCGCTCATCCTGCGTCCGGTTCGGGAGAACCCCGGCTGGGGCTACCGGCGGGTGCATGGTGAGCTCGCCACACTCGGTATCAAGGTCGTGCCGTCCACAGTGTGGGAGATCCTCAAGCAGGCAGAGCTTGATCCGGCGCCCGAGCGGGCGTCCACCACGCGGACCGACTCCTGCGCTCGCAAGCCGACGCCCTGCCGGCCTGTGATTTCATCGAAACCATCACCTTGGACGGGCAGCGCCAGTACATCCTGGCCGTCATCGAGTTTCCGGTGCTCATGAACGAGGTCCTCGCCGAAGGCGGCATCACGACGGCGCTCACATGTATTCGGATGCCGCGGACGAACTCGATCACGGAGCGGTGGGTGCAGTCGTGCCAGCACGAGCTTCTCGACCGCTGCCTGCCCAAGCTGCTGGCCGACGTCTTGGTCTGCTTCGCGACGTAGTCGACCACCTCGTCAGGGAACTCCGCCCGCCCACGCGGGAACCGACCGTGCTCCGTGAAGTACTTCAGCAACAGCGCGAAGGCCGGACGAGTGCCCTCCTGCTTCGCACTGACCAGCCCGATCTCATCGCCCAGCACAGTCCAGTGCTCGATGAGTTCATCCATGCCAAGCGGCGGACGTTCCATACCCATAGATCCGCGCCAGGCGCTTCGGCAGGTCAGGCAAGGGATCTTCGAGGTTTGGCGGCCCATGACACATCGGATAACGGCACCCCACCTTCGGCCACAGCGTGACCGTCCGGCGGATCACGCTCAACTGCCGCCGGTCTTGCTGGGGGTCATACTCGAGATGCTCTGCGACAGGTAGTGCTTGCAGGCTTCCTCGGCCTTCGTGAACTCCGGGGTGTTGGATTTGTCTTTGTCGTTCTTTGCGAAGGAGCCGTCTGCGCCGGGGTCGGGGAACGACGGCACGCCGTTCTCGCGCATGCACTTGGCGAAGGCCACTGCATCGCCCTGCGGCGCCCTGGACGCCTCGGTCCGGCCGGGTTCCTCGTCACCTCCGCAGGCCGCGGCGGCCAATGCGACTGCGGCTAGGGCGACGGCCGCCATGATGTTCCTGCGCGAGCGCCTCTGACCGGGGATGCCATCCATGTCGATCTCCATCGTTTGTCGCATGTATGTTCGATATCGTCCGGGGCGTCGGTCGTCGGCGCTGCGGGGCGGGGTTGCGGTCGGCATCCCCCGGTTGCTCCACGGCGCGCGGGGATTCATGACTGACCGCAGGCCTCGGGGCAGAATTTGACCTCGGGGTAGCGTGATGACGGCTTGTCCATGAGGGGTTGCCGTTGGGATTTCAGGTGCTGGTCGAGGAAGGCTGCCACGTAGGTGCGGGTGAGCTCGGCGGCGCGCGCCGCGGGCAGAATCCCGTACGCGGGCTTGATGCCGAGGGCGCCCACCAGCAGCGGGCCGTCGGTGAAGGACTGGTGTTCGGCGCCCGACAGCACGATCCAGCGCTTCCACCCGGTCAGCAGCTTCCAGTCGCGGTCCCAGGAGGTGTCTCGGCCTCCGGGGATGTGCTGCGGCGAGCCCAGGAACATGAACGGCCGGGAGAATCCGCTCTTGGGGATGCGGGCGTAGGTGGTGCCGTCCATGTCGATCCCGGCGCGCACCCGGGAGTCCTTCACCATGGCCGCCATGGCGCCGGCCCCGCCGATCGACTGGCCGGCCATCGCGATCCTGGAGCGGTCGATCCGGTCGGAACCGTCCCACTGCGATGGCAACTGGTCGAGCACGAAGGAGACGTCGGCCGCCCGGCCCTGAACCACTCCCGTGCCGAAGCCCGGGTCGGCGTCACTGTCGCAGGCGAGGCATTCGGCGACCCGGCCGTCGGACAGGGTAGTGGCGTAGCTTTCGTAGGTGTGGTCGATGCCGGCCACGACGTACCCGCGGCTGGCCAGGTCCTCGGCCAGGGACGTGAGCGTGCTCATCGGCTTGGTGAAGCCGGGGGACAGCACCACCAGCGGAAGCTTCCGTCCCGCGGGTTCGGCGTCTTTGATGGCGTTCGTGCGCGTCTTGCTCAGCGTGTCGTCCGGCACGCCCGTGATCCCCAAGCTCTTCAGGGTGAGCTCCGATTCCTTCGGCGTCATGTACGGCGCCCGCTGCCCGTCCCGCTGCTTGGTCGGATACCACAGGGTGACCTTGAGCTCCCTGGCGTCGACGTCGAGGTTCCACGGATCGGGGCGGGAGGCGTCCTTCAGATACAGGGCGGTGGTTCCCACCGGCTGGTCGCCGGTGGGCGCCGGCAGGGTGGCCGGCCCGGTCGGCGTGGGCGACGGGGCGGCGGAGCGGGGCGGCGCGGGTGCGGAGCAGGCCGATGCGGCCAGGACGGCCAGTCCCGCGGCGACGGCCAGGAGGTGTCTCATCGAGCGGTCCTCACTTGTGCAGCAGCAGGGTCAGGGCCTTGGCCAGGGCGGGGTCGCGCCCGGCGGCCGCGTCCCGCGGGGTCAGGGGCACGTGGTGGTCGGGCGGCACGCCGATCCGGTCGATCACCTCGCGGTTGGGCCCCAGGTGGTGCCTGGCGGGGAAGCCCAGCGTGGTGTTGTTGCCGAGCAGGTACGACTGCGCCGGGCCGGAGATGACGCCGGCGGTCCTGGTGCCGACCAGCCGGCCGATCCCCAGGTCCTTGACCGCGGAGCTGAAGTGCTCGCACGCCGAGGCGCAGCTGCGGTCGGTGAGCACCATCAGCGGCAGGTTGAGCAGCTCGACGGTGTCGTCGGTCCACGAAGTCTCGCACCTGCCCTCCACCGTGCACTGGTAGGCGGTGACCTTGCCGTGGGCGAACGCGCTCACCAGCCGGATCGCCTCCCTGGGGCTGCCGCCGCCGTTGCCGCGCAGGTCCAGCACGACGCCGGTGAGGGTCCGGCCGGTGCGCAGCCTGGAGATCGCCTTGAACACCCTGGTCGCGGAGTCGGGAGCGAACCCGCGCAGCCGCACATAGGCGATGTTGTCGTCCAGCAGCTTCGACTGCACCACTTGCAGGGTGGTCAGATCCCGCTGGTAGAGGCCGGGCTTGAGCGTCACGCTCCAGCGGCGGCCGGTGCTCTGCCGCAGGAGCCGCAGCCGGACCGGACGCGCCTGCGGATATTGCGGGTTGAGGGCCTCGATCGCGGGCGTGGCCTTCCCCTCGATGAAGGGCGCGGAGCCGTTGATCGATTCGATGATGTCGCCCGGGCGCAGTCCGGCGGCCTGCGCCGCGCCGCCCTGCACTTCGGTGACGAACAGCGGGGCCAGCGCGACGCCGGGGTTGCCCTCCACCTGCGGGCCGTTGACGTTCGCCTGGAGACCCAGGCCGTAGCCGTCGCCGTCGTAGGAGTCGGGGTGCCGCCCCCCTAGGTCGTGCGCCCAGTGGGCGTGATTGTCGCCGAGGCCGGCCACGATGGCCTCAAGGGTGGCGACGGCCAGCTTGTCGCGCAGGTCGGGGACCTGATCGGTGATCCTGCGATAGACGGCCTCGAAGGCGGCCCAGTCGGCTTTGCGGTCACCGGTCAGCGCCGGCATGGTGGCCTCGGGCAGATCGCGTCCATTGCGGTTGAGCTCTTGGGTCAGGGCGATGAATCCGGCGCTCAGCAGCGAGCGGGCGTCCAGCGTAGCGCCGCTGTAGTAGGTGCCGAGGATGCAGAAGTAGGCCTGCTCGATGACGTCGATCGTGGTGGCCGTCTCCGCCCCGGGAGGTGCCTGGGGCGCTGCGCAGACCGTACCGGCTGCCGTGTTCGTCTGGCTGCGCGGCGGCGCCGGGGCTGTGCAGGCCGCCGCCAGGAGGAGGGCGAGCCCGGCGGTCGCGGTCCTGATGACGGTCATGACAGGCGCCTGCGGATCCACCAGAAGGACAACCATGTCAGGCCGAGGGTGAGCAGGGCGTAGATCCCGGTCTCGATCCACTGGAAGGGCCAGAAGCGCTCAAGGGGCTGGTAGGTCGCCTGCTGCCGGTAGCCGAGCCGGTTGATCTCGACTAGGCAGCCGTCCCCGGGGCCTGCTGACGGTGCGCAGGGGCCCGATGTCGTGGAGATCTTGATGGCGGCTCCCTCGCCGCTGGTGGGGATCAGGCGTCCGGATGGGTCGAGCAGGTCGTTGGACAGGATCCAGGAGCCCAGGTGGCCGGGGACGGCCGGATTCAGGGAGAGCCGCGGGGGCGCGCCTCCGTCCCGGGGGATGTTGAGGCCGTCCACGTTCGTTCTGCCGAGCTCGAAGGTAGAGGTGATCGGGGGCATCAGGTGGGGCCGGACCAGCAGCGGCATGGCGAGCTGGATCGCGGCGAAGGCGGCCAGGGTGAGGGCCATGGCGGGCAGCGTGCGGCGTACCAGCATGCCCACGGTGATGCCAAGGACGAAGGTGAAGGCCGCGTACCCCAGCGGGGCGAGGCCGCGCGCGCCGAACACCAGGGGAGCCATCAGGGCCAAGTCTTCAGCGGCTACTTTGTCCAGAGGGTCGGACCACCAGGTCACCATGAGGCCGCACAGGCCGGCGGCGGCCACGGCGACCAGGCCGGTGAGGGCGAGCTTGACCGCCAGCCAGCGGCCGCGGGTGATGCTCTGGTTCCACACCATCAGGTGCGTGCCCGCCTCCAGCTCGCGGGTGATCAACGGGGCTCCCCAGAAGAGCCCGACGAGGGCGGGCAGGAGCAGCACGACAAGGCTGACGGCCATGAAGGAGAACTCGTGGCCGCCGAAGAATTGGTCGTAGAAGCGGTCGCAGGTGTTGGCCGGGGTACAGGCGGCGATCCCAGCGGAGTATCTGGCGGCCAGGTCCGGGCCGGTCAGAGCCAGGGCGACGGCGAGAATGACGAGTACGGCGGCCATCATCGCGGCCGAGCCGCGCAGCTGGCGCCAGGTCAGCCAGATCATCGCTGCACCTCCAGGGCGACTCGCCGGTTCTCGGCGGTGCGCTTGTCCATGTAGGCCAGGACGATGTCTTCCAGGCTGAGCTGGGTGACCGTCCAGGCGGGGTCGTGGATGGGGGCGTCGGTGCGGATCACGTACGTGCTCTGGCGGTCGGTGTGGCTGGCGGAGATCACGTGCTGGTCGGCAGGGAGCCGGTCGGGATCGCGGCGCGGGCCGGTGAGCCGGTGATGGGTGGCCAGCAGCTTGTCGGTCTCCCCGGACACCTGGACGCGGGAGTCGACGAGCACGATCAGGTAGTCGCACACGCGTTCCAGGTCGGAGACCAGGTGAGAGGAGAGCAGCACGCTGAACTCGTGCTCGACGGTCGCCTCCATCAGGCCCTGCAGGAACTCGCGGCGGGCCAGCGGGTCGAGCGAGGCGACCGGCTCGTCCAGGATCAGCAGCTCGGGCCGCTTGGCCAGGCCCAGGGTGAGGGCGAGCTGGGCGCGCTGGCCGCCCGACAGCTTGCCCGCCCGGTGGGCGGGATCGAGACCGAGTCGCGCGATTCGTTCGCGCGCCATGGTGGCGTCCCAGCGGGGGTTGAGCCGCGCGCCCAGCCGCAGGTGCTCGGCGATGCTGAGCCCGGCGTAGGTGGGGGTGTCCTGGGCCACGAAGCCGACCTTGGCCAGCTGCGCCGGACCGCCGGCGGGACGGCCGCCGAGCACGGTGATGCCGCCCGCCGTCGGCTCCAGCTGGCCGCTGGCCAGCTTCAGCAGCGTGGTCTTGCCGGCTCCGTTGGGCCCCACCAGCCCGACGACGTGCCCTGCCGGGATGTCGATGGTGCACTCGCGCAGCGCCCAGCGCTTGCCGTATTTCCTGCCCAGTCCCTGGGCCTGCAGGACCGCGTTCACGCTATGTCCTCCTGAGAGGTGGTCCGAAAGGTGGTCATGAAGAGGGCCTCGATGCTTTCGTCGTCGAGTCCGGCCCGGCGGGCCTTGGCCAGCCAGCGCCGCAGTTCCAGCCGGAGCGGGCCGTGCGCGGCCAGCGAGGCGTTGGTGAGCGTCGCCGTCACGAACGTCCCCACTCCCGGCCGGGCGGCGACCAGGCCCTCGTGCTCCAGTTCGCGGTAGGCCTTCAGGACGGTGTTGGCGTTGATCGCCAGATGGGCCACGACCTCCTTGACGGTCGGCAGCTGGTCGCCCTCGCGCAGCACGCCGAGCCGCAGCGCCTGCCGTACTTGCTGGACCAGCTGCAGGTACGGCGAAACACCCGACCTGCTGTCCAGGTGGAACTCGATCACCGGCTTCTCCATTTATCTAGCCTGCTAGCACTTTAGGGTTCCAGATATTAAAGGAGCCTAAGGATCGCCGTAAAGGCCTTGCCCAGTGACACCCGAAGTGGTCCATCGCCCCAGCCCGACCGCACCCCTACTACGCCGAGGCAGATCTTTGCCTTGCCGAATGACTGCCGCAGTAAATGCCGGATTTACCGGGATCGGTGAGTCATCCCAGCGGATCTACCGCACCTCGTTGACCACCTGGGCCTGGCTCGCCTGCGGACAGCAACCACCCCTCGGCAAGGACCGCCGCGGCGCCCAGGCGCCCATGGTCTGGTTCGCGGCTCTCGCCGATCCGGCGACCGCTGATCTCCTCGCCGCGGCTTTCGTCGAGCGAGCCCGCCTGGTGGACGCCGACACCGTCAACCGCGAGTTGTCGATCATGAAGGCCGCCATCGGCTGGTGGCGCGCTCGCGGCCGGCTCGCAGCCAACCCCATCGCAGGCATCGAACGACGGCCCGCTCCGCCCGACCGGACCCAGGCCCTGTCCCGCGATCAGCTCGCCACGGGGTGCACTGGCAATCGGGCACCGCCCAGCTGCTGCCCCGCCTGCTCGGGGGCCGCACTCGAGGCCCGGTCCTCCTCACCGACCGCAAAGCGCCCGCCCGCACCCCGACCACAGACGTATGCAAGATCACCGCACGCGGGCGGCTGTCCTACCGGCGCGCCGCCGAGCTGTTCGAGACGCTCACCCGGCCCCTGGCCCACCCCGGCATCATCGACGCAGCCGAACTCGAACTGCGCGGCGGCTGGACGCTGCACCAGCTCCGGCACTCCGCGCTCACCCACCAAGCAGAGGACGGCACCAACACGCCCACACTCTGCTTGCCCGATCCCTGCACGCCTCCGTCCGGTCCCTGGAACGTTACGCCCGCCCCCGCGTCGACGCCGTCGCCGCGCCGGCTGGCCACCCCGTTCTTCACCCAACCCATGCTCCAGCGTGGAAGCAGGGTTGACGGCCGCTGGCGCCCACCGAAGTACGGACCCACGAGTACGGCGACCCCGGCCACTTCGCCGTGTTCGAGGTCGCTGCCGAGCGCCTTTACCAGGCCCTGCAACGTACCCGCGACGACCAGGACCTCACCAGCGGCAACGGCTCCGTCTCGTCGGTGGCCTTCCGCCCGGACGGCAAGACCCTGGCCATCGACATCCAGGTGCAAGGAGCTCGCCTCCCGCCATGGAGGGCGGGCTCGTTCGCGCCTGTGCGACCAGCAGGTGGCCAGCATGTCCGCCAGCGCCTCACGCTCGGAGACCTGCATCGACAGCCCTCAGTCGTGCTTGACGTCGATCCCGGAGCGGGCGTACTCGCAGGAGAAGGACTCCAGCGGCGGCTTCCAGATAGAACGGCCTGGAGGCGGCCCGCCGCCGCGGCCGGCCAGGCGGCCGCGGGCCCGTGGTCGACGACGACAAACGCGCCGCCATCCTCGCCCGCCCCGCGCGCGGGGAATCCATCCGCACCATCGCCGACGCCGAAGAGTCGTAGGCACCGGCAGTGCCTTCAGCAGCGCTCTATGTTGCCCGCACCGGGCGGCTGCCTGGCAGATCAGCCGGCCAGGCGTGCGACTCTTCGGCGGTGAGCAACTCGCCGATGCGGTGGCCGCCCTCGCACTCCGATCGTTGATCTGGTGTTTGTGCCGTCTTCTGGAAGACCGTTTGCGGAACGTGCGATTTGGGGTGACCGCAAGGCGGGGATCGCCATGGGCAACATGTCCGGGCAGGGGAGGCGAGGAAATGAGAGCGTCCAAGCTGGCAGTCGCCGTCGTGGGGCTGTCGATCGGTGCGGCGGCTTGCTCCAGTGGTGCCCCAGCGGCGATGTTCGCGGCTCAGCCCAGCCCGACGGGCACCTCCGCCGACGACGCCAAACTCGACAGGGAACTGCTGGGCCCGAACCCGCCCCAGGCTCCTCGGTTGAGCGCGCCGGTCCAGAATCTCACGGTGAAGGTCGGCGGCATGACCCGCTCCTACGTCGCCTTCGTCCCCAAGGATGTGCCGAAGAACGCCCCGCTGCTGCTGGCCTTCCACGGCACAGGCATGAACGGCGAGCTCATGCGGGCCTACACCGGATACGAGTTCGACAAGCTCGCCGACTCCAACAAGTTCGTCGTCGTCTACCCCAACGGATACGGACGGCACTGGAACGACTGCCGCAAGGACGCCAAGTACCCCGCCCGCACCGAGGACATCGACGACGTGGGATTCGTCCGCGCGATCATCGACAAGTACCGCGCCTCCAACGACATCGACCCGAACCGGATCTTCGCCATGGGCTACTCCAACGGCGGCCACATGACCTACCGGCTGGCCTCGGCGATGCCCGGCCAGATCAAGGCGATCTCACCGGTCGCGGCGAACTTCCCGGCGCCGGGCAACAACATCTGCCCGGCGATCAAGAGCCCGATGCCCATGCTCATGATCACCGGCACCAAGGACCCGCTCGACCCGTACAACGGTGGCGACGTCGTCGTGACCGGCACCTCCTACGGCAAGGTGCTGTCCTCCCCCGACACCGCGGCCCACTTCGCCGAGCTCAACGACAACACCGCGACACCACAGGAAACCAAGCTCCCCCACCATGCCGATTCCGGATCCACCTCGGTCTCCGTCAGAAGCTACGCACGGCCCGGCAAGCCCCCCGTTACGCAGTACACCGTCGACAACGGCGGCCACGTCGTCCCCAACCACGTCTTCGAAGCCCCAAGCCAACTCGGCCCGACAACGCATGACCTCGACGCACCACCGGTCATCTGGGACTTCTTCATGAAGAACAGCAGCTGACCGATCATCGACCTGGCCACTCCCACCTGGCACCCACGCCCACGGGAGCACCCCACCCCGCATGGCATCGGCGACGACCGGCCGGAGCGGAGCCCCGCACACAGCCGTGCCCCCCGCAGACCCGGACGGCCGGCCGAGGCACAGCGGAGTGGGAGCCGGGCTGGTTCCAGGCGGAGAATCCTCCGGTAGGGCCACCCGCTTCCCGCGCGTCCGAGGGGCTACCGCGTCGCCGGGAACTTGTAGCGGTCGCCGTGTGCCAGATAGTGGAACTTGACGGGCGTCGAGGAGGCGGCGGCGGCCTCCTTGAAGTCGTCGAGCCCGGAGTGGAACACCGAGAAGTCGTTGTAGTGGATCGGGATCGCGGTGTGCGGCCTGACGATCTCCGCACAGCGGACCGCCTGGGCCCCGGTCATGGTCACCGTGGTCAGGAACAGCGTGGTCCCACCGCTGTGGAACATCCCCAGGTCGATGTCGGGGTAGTGGCGGGGGATGTCGTGCAGCCGGTTGTGCAGCATGGTGTCGCCGCTGATGTAGAGCCGGAACAGCCGCTGGTCGCCGTTGTGGAAGTCCAGCAGGTTGCCGTTGACCGGCATGAGCATGTCCGCCATCTCGAAGTCGCTGGTGTGCTCGGCCGGCATGGCTGTCACCACGAGCCGGGCGTCACCCCTCTGAACCGTCTGACTCTCCCAGGTGTCGAGCGCGTGGCCGTTGGTGAAGCCCAGCGGGTGCAGCTCCTCGATCGCGTGCTTCGTGCTGACGACCGGGATCTCCTTGTCAAGATCCCGAGCCGCGACATGGTCGAAGTGGTCGGCGTGATAGTGCGACAGGACGATCAGGTCCAGCGGGGGCAGGTCGGCGACCTGGCAGTCCGGCTCCATCTCGCGCCGGGCATAGATGCCGTGCCCGAGGTGGAGATGGTCACCCTTGTGCAGAAACGCGGGGTCGGTCAGAATCGTGAACCCCGCGAACCGGATCAACGTCGTGGCGTTGCCGATGAAGTACACCTCGCCGGAGTCGAAGTCGGGCTGCTCCCCTGCCGGGAGCGTGAGTGTCGCGTTCATAAGAACCTTCTGTATCAGCGGAGCGGATGCGGCCGCCGTGGCGTAAGTTATCCAGGACGACCGACGCTCCCGGAGCCCGGTGTGAGCCGTGTACGAGTCACATCTGCGCAGCTCATACCCACAGAACCACCACAGATACGGCGCTCCCCCGGACTTTCCGGCCCGCACCCACGCTGTGCGGCGCCAAAACGCGGATACTGCTGCTGAGCTGGGCGTTTGCCGGACGATTAGGCTGCTCTGCGGTACTCGCTGATCAATCCTGTGATGGTCCTTCGACGGTGAATCCGGGAGGCCATATCGATCACCTCGCTGGGATCGTGCAACGGCGGGCGGAGGGAACGGCTCTGATGCGGGCGATGTTGGTTGTAGTGGTGTTCGTACTCGGTCAGGACTTTACGCAGGTGCCGCTCACCATTGAGGAGCAGGTGGTCGAGGCACTCACGGCGTAGCGTTCCCACAAACCGTTCGGCGAATGCGTTCGCTCGTGGTGACCGGACGGGTGTCTTGATGACTCGCACGCCGGCGGCGGTGAACAGCTCATCGAAGGAGCGGGAGAACTTGCCGTCACGGTCCCGGATGAGGAACTTGAACGCGCCGGCGCGTTCTCCCAGGTCCATCAGCAGATTCCGGGCTTGCTGGGTGGTCCATGCGCCCGTGGGGTTGGAGGTGAGGCCCAGCACGTGCACGCGGCGTGTCTCGATCTCCATGACGAACAGGACGTACAAGCGTTTGAGGAAGACAGTGTCGACGTGCAGGAAGTCGCAGGCCAGGATGCCGGAGGTTTGCGAGGTGAGGAACTGTCGCCAGGTCGGTGAGGTCTGTCGTGGCGCTGGGCCGAGGCCGGCCGCGGCGAGGATCCGGCGAATGGTGCCTTCCCCGATTCGATGGCCGAGGCCGAGCAGTTCCCCCTGGATCCGCCGGTGCCCCTATCGGGGATTTTCCCTGGCCAGTCGGATCACCAGATGACGTAGCTCGTTCGGGATCGGTGGACGCCCGGTCGCGTTCGGGTACGTCCAGCGTTGGCTGACCAGCCGGCGGTGCCAGGCCAACAAGGTGCCAGGCGTCACGATCCGATGGAGGCGAAGCCGTGCAGGAAGCAGCCGCGCCAGTGCGGCCAGCAGCGCCCGGTCGGCCCAGTCCGGTTGCGGCCGGGAAACCTGACGACGCAGGACGGCGACCTCATGACGCAGCACCAAAATCTCCACGTCCTTGGAAGTGTCGCCCCGCGCGAGAAGCGTCAACCAGCCGAACAACCGGACCATCAGCAGCTACAGCAGGCGTAGAAACACGAGTGCTGAGGATAGAAGGCCAGGTTAGATGCCATGCACGAGTTTTGGCACCGCACAGGGCGCGTACCTTTTGTCCGGATCGGGCGTCACCGTGAATGCGATCTGCCCGGCTTCGTCGAGACGCCGATGCTCCAGGAGATCCGCGACCACGTCCTCGTGCACGGCTTCGCCATCGCCAGCTCGGATGAGGTCGCGGCGGCCGTCCAGGCGATCGTCCAGAGCGGCACGACCGGCGAAGCGTGGACCGTCCAGGCAGGCGAACCCGCCACACCGGTGACGTTCCCGGCGATCGAGCTCAGCCGGAGCCCGTGAGTGAGGACCGCTCCGGCGATGCCGTTCAGCTTTGAACGACGCAGCTGGAGCGGCTTGACCCTCACGTAGCGTCATGCCCTACGGTCGCGGCCATGAGTGACAAGAAGATCCGGTCCCCGCTCAGCGAGGAGGACAAATGCGAGGTCTGGGGCGAGTGGGCCGACCACGAAGACGAGTACCTCGACGAGGTGGAGCAGCGGTGGGGGAGCGGCACCGCATACGCGCAGTCCGCGAAGCGCGTCGCGGCTTACGACAAGAAGCAGTGGGAGCAGATCAACCGCGACAACGCGGCCATCGAGGCACGGATCCGTGAGCTGATGGATGCCGGCGCCGACCCGACGAGCGAGGCGGCGATGGATGTGGCCGAGTCGCAGCTGCGGCACATCGCCCGCTGGTTCTACGACATGACGCACGAGTTCCACGTGCAGAAGAGCTACCTGTACGTGGAGGACCCGCGTTACCGGGCGGGCATCGAGGCGAACACCCGTCGGGGTGCGGCGGAGTGGCTCCAGAAGGCGATAAAGGCCAACGCGGCCCGCGCCGCCGAGGGGCCGACCAAGGCCTGCTGACTGGTCCGCCATGCCGGCTCGGTCCGCAGATCGGGCCTGCGGCAGGCTCACTCCGGACGACGAGCGCCGGCTCGATGGTCATCGTGGATTCGCAGCCCTTTTCGCAGCTCAGAGCGATGTGATTGTCAGGCACGCAAGGCAAGCCGGCGATCAGGGCGAAGGTCAGTGCGCCGGTCGGGGGCGCGAAGGTGGCCAGCGCCCGCCCTGCGTCCCTCGGGAGCAGGTGCTGCACTGGGGCCCGTGGTGTGCCCACCGGCCGGGGCCGCGCTCTCGGCTGTGGGTGTATTTGGGGTGGCTCCTGGTCGATCCTTTCTTGGCGAGGAAGGGAGGATCGGTGGCTTTCGTACTGGTCGCGTCCAGGATGGTCGCACTGCTGCTGGTCGGCTTGTACGCGGGTGGCGTCGTCTTCGTGGTGGTCGCCCCGTCCATGGCTCGCCTGCCGGGGGCCGCGTACGTGCGGTACTGGCAGGCGCTCAACGTCGACTACGGGCGGGCGATGCCGCCGCTGCTGCTGACCGGCATCGCGGCGCTGATCGTCATGACCGCCCTGTCATGGCGTCGCGGATGGTTCGTCCTCGGTGTCAGCGCGACCGCCCTGATCATGGTGGTCCTCACCGTGCTCCTCACCCTGAGGACCCTGGAACCCCTCAACCGGGTGGTGGACGCCTGGGATCCCGACAACCTGCCCGCCGACTGGGCCGAGAGCCGCCGGCGGTGGCTCAACCTGCACCTCGTCCGGACCGTGCTCGCGCTTGCGGCGTTCGCCTGCCTCATCGTCGTCCAGACCTTCGACCGCGGCTGACCCGCCTGTCCGGGCGTCAGCGGCGACTCGCAATGGCTACGCGATCGCCGGCGGCCTGACCTCAAAACGGGGATAAGGTCTCGTCCAGCATGACTGGACGCGGTGGGTGCGAGTAGGCGAAGAGGGAGGGGGCTGCGGCGGACCGCGGCACCAGCACGGTCAGTACGCCTTCGCCAGTGGAGGCGGGATCGGCAACGGCTCGCCGGTCACCGTTCTGGGAGCGCTGAGCAGATGGGGCTGTCCCGCCGTTTATCAGGTCCTCTTCATCGATCTCCCGCTGGTGTGCCACAGCCCGGCTTCCAGGAGCGCGGTCAGTTCGCCGGCCGGACGTTCTGCCTCGGTCCCGGACATGGCATGCTCGATTCGCCGTGCCAGATGTAGATCCCGTACTGCCGATCGCCGTACGCACGAACACGAGGCCGGAAACGAATCAGGGTTCGCACCTGTGAAGGTGCGAACCCTGATTCGTGGCGCTATTCGTCAGGCGGCAACGATGTTCTCGGCCTGCGGACCCTTCTGGCCCTGGGTGACATCGAAGGCCACCTTCTGGCCATCCCGCAGCTCGCGGTAGCCGCCCTGGGCGACGATGTTGGAGTAGTGCGCGAAAACGTCGGCGCCGCCGCCGTCCTGCTCGATGAAGCCGAAGCCCTTTTCAGCGTTGAACCACTTCACGGTGCCAGAAGCCATGTCGATCTCCTTTTCGCAGGTGCAATCCGAAATCCGCGATGCACGAATTCCGTGTCGCCGAGATAGGCCCACACCCGGAGAAGACCGGAAAACAAAAATGCACCCGAGGCTACATACCGTCAGGTGCACACAAGTTCATTATGGGTACCACAACTGCAACTACTTTCACCCTAGCACACACGGTAGCCCGTGATACGCAGGCCCCGCCGCTCATCCGCCTGGTCACGAATCACCTCCTCCAGGTTTCTGTCACCTCATGCGGCTAATTGTCCCGAACCGCCTGGCGCCCGAGCCCGACCAACCAACGCCCTGACCGTCCACACATCGTCGCTCCACGGGCAAGCGTCCCGGGGCGAGGATCCAGCACCCACACCGTGGCCCCCGAGACGTTCGCCGCGGCAGGACCGATCGGTCAAGCCGATCTTCATACACCGGCGGGAGTCACCGTGGACGGCGGGGAGCGGCACATTCACCTCCACTTACGATTCTGGTGACGCTTCGATAGCTATATGGTCTTTGTGGTCGTTTTCTTGCGATATCAGCCGCTCGCGCTGCGAGAATTACGGAATCCTGGAAGTCGTGAGGTAGGGTGAAACTACCGAAGACTTTTCGAGCGTCGGCACTCAGGTCTGCGTCGCCTTCGGCGAACCACCACCGGCCCCTTGAACGGGCCCGGACAGGCCCGGCGATCATGATGTCGACACTTCTCTTTCATCCCGCACGGCTCAGCATCGATCCGGCGCCGAATCAGCGGAAGGTGGCGGACAGGGCTCGGTGGTTCTCCTCCCCTGACGCGTCCGCCGAGTTGCCCGGCCTCATCGCCGCGGTCGGCGAGCTGCTCGATCGAGTCACGCTCCGCATCGGCATCCATGGCGATATGTGGCAGAACATCCCGCGCCGGATCCCGGCGCTCGGGCGGCAGGTGCGCATCGGCTGGTTCCGCCACATCCACCCCCGCGCGATCACTGTCAGTTTCGCCACCGGCGAGCCGGTCATGCTGCGGATCATTCCGTCGCGCACCGCCGCGGGCGCCGCCGAGGCCACGCTCAAGCTCACCGCACCGGACGGCGCAGGCTTGAGCATCGACGCCCGTCCTCGCCCTCGCGCACTCGCCGACCGACTCCGGTACGACCTGCATGACCTGATCGAGCAGACCAGGTGTCCCCCGTACTGACGCCGGGCCGGTCCTCGACAGGCAGGCATCTCATGACCCTTCAGCTTCTTCCGTGAGGAAAACTTTCATGACCGTCATCGACATCGCCCCGCAGGCTGTGAGCGCCTCGGCGCCGACTCTCGTACAGCTGTCGGGAGACATTGACATCTTCACCACAGCTCGGCTGCGCCAGCGGCTGATCAGCGCCCTGGATCACAGCACCGACGTGCTCGTCCTGGACGTATCCCGGGTCACCTTCTGCGGTGCCGGCGGGATCGGCGTGCTGATCGGCGTGAAAGGCCGTGCGCGGGCACGCGGTGTCACGCTCGCCCTGCGCGGCGTCTCACCGCGAATGGCCCGGCTGCTGCGTGTCACCGGACTGGACCGCCACTTCCCGACCACGGCGTAGCGGCGTACCGGCCATGCCAGGCGGATGCCATGTCTGCGGAAGGATGTTCTACAGAGAACGCGGGGAGTCCAGCTGCAGGCCGACGTGCCGCCCGTACCCCTCACACACGTAGTAGCCGGCCCGCGGCCTCCACACCAGCCGGGGCAGCGCGTCACCGTGTGGCCGCGCTCTTCATCCGCCAGCCTGCGCCGCTAGGGCGCCAAATCGAGTGCCCACTCCACCGGTCCGGGCTCCACCGACCCCTGTTCCCCCTGCTCGTCCTCGACGCTGGTCATGATGGTCGGGCCGTCGAGCACGAGCACCTGATCCAGCTTGTCCACCAGCCACATCACCGACCGGGACCGCACCACCCCCGACTCGCTGGCAGGCACCAGGTCCGCGCGCCGGCAACTCCCCCGTCGCTGCGGGCACGACGTCCCACTCCCCCACAAGCTGCCGGGCGACCGCCAGGACTGCGCCTTCACCACGCACGACCGCGCCGCCGATGCCGCGAGCTCGTCCACCACAAGCAGCGGACGACGCGCCGTCGCCCCGGGTACCGTCCGTAGTGCAACGGCTCTCCTCGCTGCCCTTCACCGGCGCGGCCGCGGCGGGGCGCAGTTCGGGCCGCTCTCCTGGACGTGCCCTCCGTCACCACGCGGATTCCCGGTTTCCAACTGATCGCCGACGTGCCAATCCGGTGACGGGATCGCCTTCCTGTCCACGGCGACCGGGGTCTTCGGCGCCGTCAGGCGTCACTCAGGCGAGGGCCGCCACCGCCTTGATGGCCTGGTCTCCACCCGCGCCTGGCTGACCGCACCCACGATTCAAGGTCACCTACACACCCAAGCACGCCAGCCGGCTGAACATGATCGAGATGTGGTTCTCCGCGCTCACCCGTCGCCTGCAGCGACGTGGCGAGTTCACCTCCCGCGAGGATCTGATGGCCCAGATCGACGACTTCACCATCCGTTACAACGAGACAGCTCGGCCTTACCGCTGGCGCTACGACGCCCGTGTGGGACACGACCGCCATCTCGTTCGCCGCAGCGACTAGACCTGCAGGCCGTGCCGCAGGATCCGCAGGAGGCGCTGCGTGTGGCCGGCGTCGGTGCCGGTCATGGCAGCCGCGCTCGTCAAGGCCAGCAGGTCAGCCACGTCGAGATCGGAACGGACAGTGCCCTCTTGACCTGGTCGTAGCCAGGTACCAGTAGTCGTCGTAGGGCACCTGCAGTGTGAGAGGGCTGTAGTCGAAGAAGCCGCCGTGGTACTCGTAGGCCTCCTGGTCGAGGTACGCCTGGTACTCGTCGCTGTCCATCAGGCAGACCCGGGCCGTTGACCCGCGCCAGTCCACCTCGAAGCAGGCGCCGGCCCCGGTTTCTGCAAGGTCCCAGTACAGATGCCTCACACACCATGAGTAGCTGGTCACGCACCGCGCGGGAAGCTATGGCCGGCCACCCCGAGCCCTGCTCCAGGCAGCGGCGGTCAGAAAGATTTGGAACAGAATCCGGTGTCGGGCGGGGTTCTCCGAGATGGATGAACACCTGCCGTTGCGGCCGGAGCAATCCTGATCGTGACGGCCCAGGGGCAGGCGGTCAGCCCGCTTCCGGCGGCTTGGGCGAGGATCCCAGGGGCGGTGTCACGGCCCGTGTCGCGGTCACGCTCTGGATGGCTTGTTCAACCGATGATGCGACCTGGAACGCGGCGCGCAGGCCGGTGATCGACAGGATGCGTTCCAGCCGGGCCGGCACCTGTGCCAGCACCAGGCCGGCCTGCTGCTGGCGGCTTTGCTGCAACAGCAGCACCAGAACGCCGACGCCCGTGGAGTCGCAGAAGGTCACGCCGCTCAGGTCCACCACCAGCGCACTGGACAGGGCCGCCTGCCAGGGATCTTTGACCTGGTGGTGCAGCAGGCCGGCGAACTGGTAGTCGAGTTCGCCGGCCACGCGCGCCACGATGTAGTCCTGGTGCACAGCGATGGAGACGGCGAAGCTTTCGGGGAAGCCGTGGTCCTCGGTCACGGGACGTCTTTCTCAGAGAAGGGCGGTCAGCTTCAACGGCCGGCGCCGCGCCGGCCTGGCTGTCGCGGGAATGCCGTGGCTCCCCGGCGTTTCGGACGCGGCTTGTCCTGATGCCCCCGGGCGTGACCGGGGGCTCGGAACGGTCAGTGACGCCGGCGGAGTTCTTCGCGCTGGCGGAGTTCTTCATTGATACGCAGCGCCTCGGCGAGCTGGTCTTCCAGGATGATGATGCGGCAGGCCGCTTCCAGCTGGGTGCCGGCGTCGACGAGTTCGCGGGCGCGGGCGGCCAGGCGCAGCTGGTAGCGGGAGAAGCGGCGGTGGCCGCCCTCGCTGCGTAGCGGCTCGATCAGCTTGGCGGCGCCGAGGCTGCGCAGGAACGCCGGGGTGACGCCGAGGATCTCGGCGGCCCGGCCCATGCTGTAGGCGGGGTAGTCCTCGTCATCGAGCCGCTGCCCGGGACTGGCGGCCGCGTCGACCGCCTGGGCCGGATGAGGGGCTGGGCGAGCGCCGGTGAGGCGGGGCTGCTCCCGCCTTGAGGCGGTGACCGTTGCCTGAGGTGTTTGATCCATTCAACCTTCCCGAATGCGAACAGGGGCCCCGGCGCCATGATGCGCCGGGGCCCAGAGGTTTAACACCATCGACCGGCCCTGCCTGCGTGCTGCAGGGGCGGTTCACTTATGCCGCGCCAGCCGCCCGATGCGGGGGTGCGGGGATCGCGTAAGCGTGACCGTAGACCACCGTCCTGTTCGTGGAGCTGCGGTACCCGTGCGGCGACATGCGGCCGGCGACGGGCGATCCTGATGGCGTTCAACACTCCCTTCCAGTTATCCGTGCCTCGGCACCCTGACCGCTGGTGCCGACTTTCCGTAAGCGGCAGCGCGTCCACCGCCCCGGCCCTCTTTCTCAACCACCTGGCCGCGGCAGTCCGACCTTCTGCCCTCTTCCTCGTTCTGTACTGCTGTACTGCTGTCCACGCCCGTCCGGGCAGCCCCGTTGTGGTGCTCGTACTGCGCTGCCCTCGTGGATCCGTCCCTTGCGATGTCAGGAACTCTATCCTCCCACAGCGCGCATGTCTACTGTGGCGACTACAGATTTTCTTGTGCTCTTGAGGTAAGAGCCCCGCCTCTGCGCCAGGGGATCGACGGGAAGCGGGCAGAGCCAGCAGGATATTGGCGGCGGCTGCGCTCCAGGCGGCGCGTTGGCTGGGGGTGAGCTGGTCGAGGGTGACGGCTTGGACCAGGCGGTGTATCGAGACCAGCCCGTCGCGCGGGCGGCTGATCAGGCAATAGCGGCGCAGCGCGGCTGCCGCCGTGTTGACCTGCAGGCGTCCGACGGGGAGCAGGCTCAGCTGCTTCTTGGCGCTCTTGCCGATCCCGAGTTCGACGAGCGGATCAATGGCGAGGTCGTCGAGCAACAGCTGGTACGGGATGTCGTCGGGTGCATAGCAGGCCAGCAACCGGAGCAGGGCGATCGCCTGCGGGACGGCGCCGGCGAGCTGCTCGAAGGCGGCCTGCCAGGTCGAGGTGACCCTCTCGGCGTATCCCCAGGGTTTGCCCTCGGCGAGCAGGGCGGTCCGCTGGCGGGCCAGCAGGTCGAGGTAGTCGCTGGGGCCGGTGCCGGTTTCGGCCATGTAGGTGCCGGCCTGTTCGAGCGCCAGCGGCGGGCCGGCGAGCTCGGCGGCCACAGCTCCCAAGGCTTGCGTTTCCTGGCGGGCGCTGCGCTCCAGCAGGAAGGCGGTGGCCGGTTCGAGGTCCAGGACGGGCAGTTCCAGACTGTGCGGCTCCGGCCAGCTCCCAGACCGGCTGGTGATCAGGACGTGTCCGGATCCGGTAGGCGGCAGGAAGCCGTGGAGGGCGTCGGCGTTGGGTACATTGTCGAAGATCAGCAACCCCCGGCCAGGATGGGTGCCGAGCACGGCGTGCACCAGGTGGACTGGATCGGCGCCGTCGGCCTGTAGCCCGCCGAGGTGGACGGCCAGCTCGGCAACCGGGGCCGACAGCAGCGTGGGATCCTCGGCGGACAGATGCACAGATCAGCTGATACTCGTGCTGGTAGCGGTGGCTGTATTCGGCCACCAGGCTGGTCTTGCCGATGCCGCCCAGGCCATGCACCGCCATCCAGCACGGCAACGCCTCAGCGGCGGCCAGGCGGTCATGCAGGCTGGCCAGCGCCTCATCACGCCCAGCCAGGTGGAGCGGGCGCGGCATCAGGCGGACCAGCCGGGAGGGCGTCTGCGGCGCCTGCGTATGGAAGGTGGCATGCCCGATCAGCGTGCCGCCGCTCATACTTCCGACCGCCACAGAGCCCGATCCCAGCGAGGACACCTGGCCTGCCGGCGAGGCCGCCGCCTGCTGGCGTAGCTGCATCCAGAGCCCAGCTACAGACACCGGCAACCCCAGGCCACCAATGACCATGCTCACCACACTGGCGACCTTGTCCCGCTCATCCAGGTTGGCGCCGGTGAAGAATACCCACGCGCCCCAGCCCACCAGCGCCAGCGACACCACGACGGCCAGCGCGATCAGCACGCGTCCAGCGTGACGCCCTCACCGCGCACAGCGCGCAGGACGTCGCAAACCGTTATCCCTTGCCGGGCATGTCTCATGAGCGAAGAGCCGGGCCTCAGCACATGCTACTGACCAGTAACAGAACAGTGCGTATGCACTCTTTCCTTACCAGCGAGTATGCCTCAGCGCGGAGGGCCCACCGACCTCAGAGTCGGAGGGCCCCTTTCGCCGGCTCGCCGGCCGGATCAGCGCTTGATGTCGTAGCTGTGGCCCACAGCCTTGGGGTAGGAGCTGGGGCAGTGAGCGTACGCAGTGCGCGCGAGCTTGTCGCCCGCGTTCACCTTCCAGGAGCTGTAGACCTTCTTCTTCGCGGTGCCGCTAGCGCAGGTGGCGACTGCGCGGACGTAGCCTCCACCGCCCGAGCAGTTCGCCCAGGTGTAGGCGTGCTGATACCCAACTCCGCTGTTGCAGCCGCTGGGGAGCGGCTCGGCCTGGGCGGCGGACGACATCATCGTGATGGTGGCCGCAGTCAGCATCGTGGCTGCAAGGCCAAAGATCGTCTTCTTCATCTGCGCGATCCTAGGCATTTACGCGCCTTGACGTGCCGATCGCACGAAAATATCCCCCTGTAGGGGGAGAGACTGCCAGAGGTCTCTCCCCTACAGGGACCAGCAGCCTGCTCCCCCTCCTATCCCCGCTCGCAGCTCACAGGGCGACCGCGAGAGCGTGCCCCTCACGCCTGCGGCTGCGGCACCCACCCGAGTACCAAAATGCCAATTACCTTGACGACCGCCGCCGCCTGCGCCTGCACGACCGTCGAGGCCGCCGTGTTCGACACGATGCGCGCCGACCGGTGCCCTGCCCCGGCCTCGCCAGCGATCGCGACGACTGGAGGCGCGGTGAAGGTGCCAGCGGGCCAGGTGAAGGTCAGGTTGCCGTCGCCGTCGGTCACTCTGTGCCCGCCTTCCACACGGAGACCTGCTGGGGCGGCCTCGCCGGGCGGCCCCAGCGGTCCCGGCAGCCCTGCCGGTGCGAGGGTGGCGGCGCTGCCGCTGGTGCCGCTCATTCCGCCGCCGTGGTGTAGGCGACGGTCACGGTCCCAGCCAGCCGAAGCGGTGACCGACAGCGGCCCGGTCAGGACCCGCGTCACTGTCGCAGGCGACCGACCAGGACACCGATTCCCCCTCGTGCAAGGTCGAGACGCCGTCCGCGGTGCTGACCTGTTCGTCGCCTCCCCACGCGACGAACGTGACCGCCTGCAGGAGTGCCACGCCGTCAGCGCTCCACGATCCGCCCGCGGGAACCTCGATGCGGTGGGCCTGAACCGTGACCGGGGGGTGCGCCCTCGACCGGGCAGGCGGCCGGTGCGATCGGCGTGTACTGCGGTGAGGTCGTCGGGGTAGGCGCCGAGCGTCGTGAGTGTGCCGTCGTCGGCGACCACGATCAGCTCGATGTGCTCGGTGTCGCCGATGCCGTCGCCGTCGGTGTCGTCGCCGTTGGTGTCGTCGCAGCGGCACTCCTGGAACACCACGAGGGGCTGATCATGATCGGGTCGGAATGTGCCCATGGTGCCGGTCGTGCTGTAGTGATGGCGCCGTCAAGGAGGGGGGCGACGACGGCGGTGACGCCGCCCAGGGCCTCGCCTGCGGCCGTCGCCGCGCCGGACCAGTCGAGCCCTGCCCCTGCTCTCGGCCGGCGGGGAGGCTGTGTCCTTGCGGCTCGGGGATACGATGCGACACTACGACCTGCACCACGCCGGACGGACAAGAGCTGCGCCGCTTCCGATGAGGTGCCGAGCCCGCCGCGACAAGCGGAAGCGCACGCCCTCATCCCTGGTGGAGCGGATCACTGCAGTGCGCCTGACCACGAAGTGGCTGATCAGTGAGCACACGCGATTCGTCCAGGGCTCTCACCTACGTGATGCCGCCTGACGATGGCGAGCTTTGGCCTTGTAATGGCTTGAGAGGATCGTTGCGCTGGATGTCGATCGTACGGAGCGCGGGTGTCGTCGGGCAGGTCGACCTCGGGCAAGAGTGGCGGGAGAGCGTGGCGCCGAGCCGTGCCAGCGCCTGGTCCATACCGGCGATCACCTCCTGGTGTTCCCTGCTGAGGTTGCTCGCTCCGGCGAGCATGGCCGCCTGATGGGCCTGCACGAGGAGTTTGGAGGTGGTGGTCTTGCCGTTGTCCAGGGCCGGCCACGATGAGATGGCGTGGACCCCGGCGCGTGGTGAGAGTGGGCCGCAGCATGTGCTCGCTGCGGTCGAGCACATGGCGGATCACGCTGCCGCGCTCGGCCCTACCACCAGCGGTGGCAGGCAGGTCAATGGCGACCTTGTGGACAGGCAGGCCCTTACCGTCGCTGCTGCCGGCTTTGTCAAAGTAGATGGTGCCGTCGCCGATCACGGTGGTGCGGGCGCGGGAGCGCAGGCCCGGTTCGAGTGGATCCAGCGGCAGGGAACCGGCGATCTCGGCCAGTTTCGCGAATACGTCGGTGGCGGTGAGGAAACCCGGGAAGGCCTGCCGCACGCCCGGGTGAGCACTCAAGGCGCTTCGCGCCGACGACCCCGGGACACATCGGCAGGCCGTGTCGAAGGACAAGCTGAAGCACCTGACGGAGATCTACGACGCCTGCTTCTTCAACAGTCTCGGTCCGTCGCAGTCGCCGGGTTGATCGCGCGGCAGGGGCGTGGCCGCGGCCTATGAGGCGCGCACCAGGCGGTTCTCGTAGGCGAAGATCACGGCCTGGACTCTGTCACGAAGCCGGAGTTTGGCCAGGATGCGGCCGACATGGGTCTTCACCGTGCCCTCGGACAGGAACAGCAGGCCGGCGATCTCGGCGTTGGACCGGCCGAGCGCGATCTGGTGGAGGATCTCGCGTTCTCTCGGGGTGAGCGCGGCCAGCGGGTCGGGCTCCGCGTGGAGGACGGGCAAGTCGGCGGCGACGTGGTCAATGAGCCGGCGGGTTGTGGACGGGGCGATGACCGCGTCGCCCCGGTGCACGGTGCGGATGGCGGCCAGCAGGTCTTCCGGCGGCGCGTCCTTGACCAGGAAGCCGCTGGCCCCGGCCCGTAGCGCCGCGAAGGCGTACTCGTCGAGATCGAACGTGGTGAGCACGACCACTCGGGGCGCGGGCCCGGTGCCGGCGAGCAGGCGGCGGGTCGCCTCGACCCCGCCCATGCGCGGCATCCGGACATCCATGAGGACGACGTCGGCGGTGGTGACGGCCAGCTTCTCCAGCGCTTCCGCGCCGTCGCCAGCCTCGCCGGCCACCGTCATGTCGGGCTGGGCCTCGACCACCATCACGAAGCCGGCCCGGACCATCGCCTGATCGTCGACGAAAAACACCCTGATCGTCACGTCTGCTCCGTTCGCTGGAGGTACGGCAAGCGGGCGGACACGTGGAACCCGCCGGTCGTCGCCGGTCCGGCGGCAACCGTACCGCCGAAGGCCTGGAACCGCTCGCGCATGCCGACCAGGCCGAGCCCGGTGCCGCCGCCGGGCGGGTGGGAATCTCTGGGGCCGTCGTCCTGGACCTGGACGGCGAGCCCGGCGCTTCCCCAGCTGAGCACCACCTGGGCCCGGCGGCCGGCGCCCCCGTGCTTGAGCGTGTTCGTCAGCGACTCCTGGACCAGCCGGTAGACGGCCAGTTCGGCGGCGGGACTGAGCCGCCGCTCGGCGCCGTCCTGCCGGAACGTCACCGCGAGCCCGGCGGCTCTGGTGCCCTCCAGCAGCCGGGGCAGCTCGGCCAGCGTCGGCGCAGAGCCGGCCGACTCGGACTCCAGCGGCGTCTCGGCGCGCAGCAAGCCCAGCAGGCCGCGCATGTCGGCGAGCGCGTGGCGGCCGGCGTCGGCGATCGTGGTGAGGATGCCGGCGGCCCGGTCCGGGTCGGTGCGCACCGCGTACGTGCCGCCCTGCGCCTGGCTGATCACCACCGACAGCGAATGGGACACCACGTCGTGGATCTCCCTGGCGATCCGGGCGCGCTCGTCGTGCACGGCCCGCCGGGCGCGTTCCTCCCGGTCGGCCTCGGCCCTGCGGGCGCGGTCCTCCAGCGATTCCAGGTACGCGCGTTGCGTCCGCCGCCACAGGCCGAAGCTCCACATCATCATCGTCACGGCCAGCAGGAAGAGGAACACGAACGCCGGGGGCAGGCCGGACGCCTCCCGCGGATTGAGCCAGAACCGCAGGCCGACCACGGCGGACCCGAGCAGGGCCGCGACCGGCCCCCAGCCCAGCGCGCGCCGTGATCCGTAGGCGCACATCGAGTAGAGCGACCACGGGAACACCAGCATCGACGGGGGCAGCAGCAGACCTCCCGCGCCGGCGAGCATCGCCGCGCATCCGGCGGCGACCGCGCCGAAGGACGCCAGCGGCGCCGTACGGCGCAGCGCCATCGCGGAGTGGGCCAACAGCGCGCCGGCGAACGCCACCGGCGACGGGCCGGGCGTGATGGTCAGCACGACCCAGGTCCAGCCGAGCAGCGGCAGGCCCACCAGCGTCGCGAGCGCGGCGTCGGCGGTCGGCGTCCTGACCTGCGCGAGCAGCCTTCCGATCACCTGTGACATGGCCCCGAGTCTACGAACGCGCCGGGGACGCCGCGTCTGCCTGCGGGCCCGCCCGTGTACGCCTGAGGTCGCATCTTTCCCGGCCGGCAGGCAGACGCGGAAACGGCGTCCGCGGCAGGAGTGTGGAGCACCGGACGACATCGAATGGAGAGTCATGAGGCATCGATCACCCGTCGCGGGCCATCTCGCCGCGGGCTGGGCGGCGGCGTACGCGGGACTGCGCGCCTACTGGAGCATGGGCGGCGAGTGGCTCGCGGCCCGCTGCACCCCCATCGAAGCCGCCACCGCGGCGGATCAGTGCGCCGGCCGGCCGCTGCCGCAGCTCGACGGCCTGGCCGGCTGGGGGAGCGTGCTCGCGCTGGCGGGGCTGGCCGTGCTCGCACTGGCCACGGTGCGGCCCTTCGGGCGTCGCCTGCCACGCACCGCCCTGCTCGCGGCGATCTGGGCCGGCACGCTGGCGCTGCTGTGCTTCGGCGGCCAGATCCTGCTGCTCAACCTGCTGCGGGTGCTCCTGTGGGTCACCGGGCTGCCCGGCTGGGCGGCCGAGCCGTACTGGACGCTGGTCGTCGACCAGCTCATCGTGCTCGCGGGTGTCGGCGCACTCGCCGTCGCCGCCTGGTCCTTCCAGCGCCGTACGCGGCCGGAGTTGACGGACGCGCGAGCCACCGGCCGGTGGCTGCGCGCGTACGGCTGGACGGCGGCGCTCGCGCCATTGCCCTACGCGACCCTCAAGGCGGTGTGGGCCCTGGGCCACCCGGTGGGCGGCTACCAGGAGTCCGGGCTGGCGGGCGCGCACCACTGGTACAGCCCGCTGACCGACTTCAGCGTGACCATCCCGGTGTGCGGGGCGCTGTGCGCGGTCGCGCTGATCCAGGGCTGGGCACGTTGGGTGCCCCGGCCGCTGGTGCTGGCCGCCGGCTGGACCGGTGGGGTGGGGCTGCTGTCCATGGGTCTGCCCGCGGCGGTGACCACGCTCGGCGCGCTCGCCGGTCTCACCGAGCTCCCGAGCGCGCCCGGCAGCGCGAACCCGTGGGTGTTCGGTGTGACGTACGGCGGATTCCTGGTCTGGGGTGCGGCCCTGGTCGGGCTGATCACTTGCTATCAGGCACTCAGCCGGCGCCCGGCGCAGCTCCGGGCCGTCCGGCCCGCCGCGCGGAAGGAGAGCATGCGATGAGGAAGAGACTGACGTGCGTCCTGGCGGTCCTGGCACTGCTCACGACCGTGCAACCGCAGGCACAGGCCGCGGCCGCGGCCGCGTCATGCGCGGGCGCGACCGAGCGCTGCGACGCCACGCTGGAGACGCCGCTGGACCCGGCGGACCCGGCGGGCGAGAAGCTTTCGATCGCCTACACCTGGGTTCCGGCCACGGACCGGACGCGCCCGCCCACCGGCACGATCCTCGTCCTGCCCGGCGGGCCCGCGCCCTCCCTGTGGGCGGTCGACAGCACCAGGGCCTGGCTCGGGCCCGCCCTGGAGCGCCAGAACCTGCTCATGCTCGATCAGCGTGGCTGGGGCGGGTCGAGCCCGCTGGCCTGCCCGGGACTCGACCTGACCGAGCCGGCTAGCGTACATGACTGCGCGGGCCGCGGCCGCTTCTTCAACACCGCCCATGCGGCACGTGACATCGAAGCGCTGCGCGCCACGCTCGGAGTGCCGAAGCTGACCGTCTACGGCTATTCCTGGGGCACGCTGCTCGCTCAGGCGTACGCGGCCCGATACCCGGACAGGATCCGCGCGGTGCTGCTCGACAGCGTGCTGTCGGTCGACTCCCGCGGCTACGCGGACATGTCGTTCGCCCCCGCCGCGCGACGCGGCGTGGCCAACCTCGATGCCATCTGCCGGCCGTCGGCGCGGTGCCGGCGTATGCCCGGCCGGCCTGCCGAGCGCTGGACGGCGCTGATCAAGCGACTGCGGTCGCACCCCGACCCGAAGGTTTCGGTTCGCGACCTGGCCCGCCTCACCGGCAACCTGGCCGATCCGAGCATCGGCCGGGAAGCCGGCGCAGCCGCCGACGCCTTCCTGCGCGGCGACTCCGCGCCCCTGCACCGCCTGGTGACCAGCTTCCCCGACCCGGGGGCGATGCCCAGCAGCCCGGCACAGCTGGCTTACGTCTGCGCGGACTCGGCGTTGCCGTACGACCGGGCGGCCGGTCCGGCGCGGCGGCGCGAGCAACTGGAACGATACCGGTCCCGGCAGCCATCGCGTCCCTACACGGCTGCGGAGGCGTTCGGGGCGGCAGGAGAGGCCGCCGACTGGTGTCTCACCTGGCCCGTACCGAACCCGGCGCCGCCGGTGCCCGCGAAGGCGGCCTACCCGTGGGTGCCCGCGCTGGCCATCGGCGGCCAGTTCGACACGACCACCCCGCCGGGCAACGCAGTCCGGGCGGCGCGGCGGTTCGGGGGTACGGCCGTGACGGTGCCGTTCGGCGCGCACATCGGCGCCTCGGCCGGGCAGAGCGGCTACCGTCTGTGCCTGCGATCCGCCGTACGTTCGTTCGTGACCCGCTTCGACGCCCCCGCGGGGGCGGGCGGCTGCAGCGCGGAGAACTACCGGGCGATGGGCCGCTTCCCGCGCACCTCCGGTGAGCTGCCGCGGCCCCGTGTCCAGGGGCTCGGCTACGAGCAGCGGAAACTGCTGGCCGCGGCGTTCGCCACGGTGGACGACGCGCTGGCAGCCCGCAACCCCAACGTGGCGATGCCGCCGGGAGACGCCGCCGCCCCCGGGCTGCGCGGCGGGCGGATCGACCACCACGCCAGCGTGACGCGCCTGGTCGCCGCCCGGTTCGTCGCCGACGTCGCGGTGACGGGGGAGATCCGCACCGGCGACGCCGGGCGGGCCACGGCGGCCGTGGAGATCACCCGAGCCGGGTCGACGGTGAAGGCGGTCATCACCTGGACGCCGTTCGAGGCGACCGACCGGCCGATGGTCAACGGCACCCTTGACGGGGTCGCCTTCCGAGCCGCGGTCCCGAGGCTCTAGGAATGTCCTGAAGATCTTGGTGGTCTGGCCACCGCGGCCGATCGCAGGAAGCAACCCGGCGCGCAGCAGCGAGGACTTACCCGCTCCTGAAGCGCCGGTCACCACCACAAGCCCCGGACAGGCCAGTCGCCGGGAGACAGCGGTGACCAGCTGTGCGGTGATCACCTCCCGGCCGTAGAACACCTCGGCGTCAGTTTCGGCGAAGGGCGCAAGCCCTCGATACGGGCACTCGTCGTTCCAGCGCTCCCGACCGCCGCCGGTCGTGCCGGCCGCCTGTGGCCAGGGAAGCTCCGACACCAGTTGCAAAAGCAGCCGGATATCGGTTGCCTGCCGATATTGCAGATCCACCACCAGGCCGAGCTGGGCTCCCTGCTCGTCCTGGCCATCCCGCAACACCCGTAGATGATCTTCGATGGCGGTCAGCGTGAAGGAGAACTCGGCGAACTCCCGCCCCAGAGCGGACAGGCCACGGGTGAGGTGTTCCTGCAGGTCGCGATCCCCGGCCTGGATCGCCGCCTCGATCGCGGCGCCGACAGCGCCGATCTGGTGCAGGACATGCGCGATCTCCGCGCGCAACCTTTCGGCCTCGGGCCCGCCGCCTTCCAGGATCTGCTGGATGCGCTGCTCCAGGTCGTCCTCGAGCATCCGGCGCGAGGACTCGTCGCCGTTGCCGTCGCCGCTGCTGTCGCCGCTGCTGTCCTCGCCGAGGCGGGCAATACCGGCTTTGACAAGGTCAGTTAGCAGATTTCCACCGACGGCGGTAGCGGCCCCGAGCAGTGCTGCCCCCGCCGTCGCTTCACCCGGTTCCAGGAACGCCCCGAACGCGCCCGCCGACAAGATGGCCAGCAGCGCCGGGGACGACAGACGGCGCACCCCGGAGACCGTGCTGCGGGCCAGACGCGTAACCTGGGCCCGCGCTCCGGCCCGCATCCGCTCGGACCGAGCCTCCTGCTCCTGGTGCTCCTCGCCGCCCACCCCGCCACTTTCACTCACCACGGCCGGAGAAGTCTGCGCAATCTCCGATCAGGTGTCGCCCAGTTCCGTCTCAGGTTCCGCCACCAGAACGGACGCCCACGCTGGATGAAGGCAGGTCCGACGACGAGCTGCGAACGAGCCGCCTCCACAGCGGGGGGCAGTCCAGCTCGCCTCGCGCACGGCATCGCGCACCATGGGGGGTGGCCCCTGCCCGCGCCGCGGGCAGGGTCGGTGATCGCGCCCGGCCGCGGCACCGATGACGTGCTCGCCGTGGTGCGGGCGTGGTGCGGGCGCGGCGTAGGCCGCTCGACGCTGTACCAGGCGCTGGAGGGCGACGAACCGCTCGCCGCACCCTGACCCCGGCCCAGGGCTACTGGAGGCGGAAGAGGTTTTCGAACTTGAAATCCTTGACCTTTTTGCCGAAGGCCCAGTGCCAGGACTGACCGGACACGCCAAAGGACAGGTCGGGGCCGTAGAAGCCGAGGGTCACATCGGCGCCGAAGACGTTGGTGGACGAGTGGACCGTGCCCTCGTTCCGCGCCCCGGACAGCTGCAGGTGTGAGGGGTCCAGGCCGTAGCCGAAGAGCCGGGGCGTCACGGTCACATCCGCCGTCCAGGTGCCGCCGGGATGGGTGTCCACCTCGATCAGCAGGGAGTGCACGCCGGGAATGAGGACAAGGCTGTACTCCTTGTGGGTCGCGGTCTCCCCTTCCAGGGGCTGGAGATCAGGCTGCTGGTCGGTCGAGATGGCCTGGATGTAGGTCCATGCCAGATCTTCGGCGTCCTGCCCGATTTCATCAGCGAACCCCTGGAGTTGTTCCTTGATGTAGACCACCGGGTCGTTCTCGGGTTTGGGCCCCCTCTTGGGGAGAGGCATGCCGTGCTCCGTTCCTGCGGCCCGCGCGGGTAGGCGGCCCAGCCGGTTCGGAGTGTCGTAGGCGTTGGCCTGGCTGGTGGCGAATGGGAGGAGTGCGGTTCCAGGCGCGGCGGAGGCGGGGCCGGCGCAGGTGAGCACAAGGATTCCGGTGGCGGCTGCGGCCAGGAGTGCGGAGATGTGTCGCATCGGCTATCCAATCACGGAACGGTTCTGACCCGTCGCATTCTGTAATCAATCGCGACTCGCTGTCACTGTCGCCGGGGGGAGACGATCCTTCCTGGGGCGCGCGGTACGACCGCCGCCCGACCGCCGCCGGGCTGGAGGAGGCCAAGACCGCCGCAGAGAACTCGGCCGCCCAAGCCCGCGCTGAGACCGACCGTCTGCGCGCTGAGCTGGACCAGGCACGGCAGCGTCACGCCGTCGAGACGGACGGGTTGCGCGAGGACCTGGCCTGTCGGGCAGCGCCTGGAGGAGACGCGCGACCGGTTGACCGCCGCGCAGTCCGCCGCGCAGGAAGCTCTGCATCGGGCGCGGGTCGCCGAAAGCGAGGTGGTCGCCATGGAGGAGGCCAAGAACGCCGCGCAGGCACCGGCCCGGGAGGCGGACGCCCGCGCCGGCGAGCTCCTGGCGCTGCTGCGCCAGCGCGACACCCCGGCCTGACCAGCCGGACGCCGCAAAGACGCCAGGCCGGGGAAGGCGCCGGCTGCGGACGGAGGAACCGACATGGACGAAGACATCGACTGCGTCGCCGTGGCGCTGCTGCGCAAGCTCAAGCCCGAAGTCCAGACCGAGGTCCTGAACAGCTCGGAGTTCACGGCACTCCCGGACGGGGAGCAGGCGCCATGACCATTGCCCGCGAGGTGCGTGACAGGTATACAGCCGGTGACAATTGGCGAGTTGACCGTCTACTGGCAGCCACGTCGGGCACTCAAGGAAATGAGCATTCAACGCCCACGACATGGAGGCGCTACTCCGCACCATCAAGTCCGACCGGAGTAGCCATCAGCCCCGAAGGCGTTTCCCGGGGACGCGAAGAGTTGGCCTCCTGCCTGGAGGAGTTCTGGGAGGCATTCCCCGATGTCCAGGCCGTGGTCGTAGAGTCCTTCGATATCGAAGATTCGACTGTTGGCGAGCTTCTCATCGTAGGCACTCACAGGGGACCGTACACCATGCCCGATGGCCAAGTGATTCCCGCGACGGGTCGCCCCATTCGGTTGCGGTGTTGCTATGTATGCACAATAGAGGACGATCTTGTGGCGAGTTTGCGCCTATATTTCGATCAACTGGAGCTGCTCACCCAGCTTTCCTGTTCGACGACCTTTCATCACGGGTAGCGAATCAATCTGATTCAGCTCGCTGCTGGAGGTGCACTCACGAACCGGCTTCCTGGAAGCCAATGCCACCTGGCAGGGATGTCCCTCTACGCGCACGACCTTCCGGCTCGTGGCAGCAGGCGCGACATGGAGCGCCTGGGGCCGCACTTGCTCGCACCCGGACGCCCCATGCCCACGACCTGGCTCCCCTCCAGTAGCCAGCCGCCCTCCTTGGATATCAGCAGATCGTCGGCATGAAAGGTGCTCAATCGGGCCTGGGGCTCCACCATTCCGGCGTTTCGTGAACGTCATTTGCCCCTCTCCCACTCCGCGGCAGCACGAGCATCAAACCGTCAGCATGCATACTCAGGCCCCCTACCAAGGACCCGTCAGCCCATGCTGCCGGGGCCTTCTCAAGCCTCGGCAGATCGTGGCTCTTGGGCCGCTCCGGTTCCCCGGACAAGAACACCAGCGCGGTCACGGTACGCTCTACGACGCGCTGCATCACGGCCACGTCGAGATCGCACGCCTACGTGAGAAGCTGGCCGGGTTCCCGCTGCCGCGTGCAGCCGACCGGCGGCCGACAACAGCCCGTGACCTCATCGGGACGCCGCCACCAGCCCGAATCGCTCGTCCCTGTCACAGCTGCGGACGTGGCAGGCGCACACCGCTCACGTCACCATCGGCATGCTGCGGTCCAGGCCGGTGATGTGCAGCAGCCGGGACATGAACGGGCGGGGTGCCTTCAGGGCCAGAACGATGCCCATCGACCGGGCTCGGCGCTGGATGCCGACCAGGACGCCCATGCCGCCGGCGTCGCAGAACGACACCTGCGAAAGGTCGACGATGAGCAGGCTCGTGCTGTAGCGCAGCGTGCTCAGCAGTTGGCGGCGGAGCGCCGCGCTGGTGAGAATGTCGATCTCGCCGGTCAGATGAATGGTGGTCGGCTTCGACGGGTCAGCCACGCCGAGTGGCTCGGTGTCGACGACGGTCATGGAGGATTCTTCTGGAGGAACTGGAATGGGATGAGGTGCCTGCCGACCGGAGATCGGTCCGCCGCCGGACGGGGCGGATCCTTCTACCGTCCGATCCGGTCGGCAGACGGCACGCGGGTCACGCCGACGCTGATGACCCACTGGCGAGGAGGGTGGATCCTGGTCGGTGACCGACCCGCCCTCGTTCTCCCAGTCGGCCGTGCCGTCGGTGGCCGTCCCGCGTAGAGCCGGATCGGGGTCGGACGGCAAGCGCGCGCCGGTGAGAGCGTCGCCGACGCTCAAGCCGGCCTCCTGGGCGGTGAGGTCCAGGGCAGTGAGCTTGAGCGTGGCCTCAGCAGGACAGCGGGCGGTGCCGGGCGGGATGACCAGCAGGACGACCGGCTCGCCGGACGCGAAGCTGAGAGTGATCACGCGCGGGTCGGTGTGGCGGAACCAGCCGACGCGGACCTGCCGCCCGCGGGCCGGGATGCGGGGCGGGATGTTCCGCCATGCATCGCCATATACGCCGATACGGAGCGTGACACGGCCAAGCCGCCGGTCGACGGCGGCGATGAGGCTGGGTAGTTCGGTGGACGCGTCACGGGAGTAGGGCCACCAGGCCCCGTCCACGACCGCTCGCCGATCCAGCTCCGGGTGGAGACTGAGTCGTAGCGCGGAATCGACCTGCGGCATCGCAGCGGAGGTGGAGCTGAGCGGCGCGAGTGGAGAAAGAATCGTCGGCGTCATGGTCGCCTCGCCTGTCCGGGCCCTTTCGAGGGGCCGGTGGTGATTCGCCGGGGGCGACGCAGACTTGAATGCCAACGCTCGAAAAGTCCTCGGTAGCTATATTCTACCTCGCAATTCCCGGATTTCCCAATTCCGGAATTAGGCCGGACAGGTGGCTCCGAGAACACAAGCCGCTCCGGCCCCCGCCGTCCCGGCCGACTGCACCGCCGCGCTGGAACGCGCCCCCTCACCGATTCCCCACGACCCCGACCAAACCCCACACATCCTGCGCCACGCCTTCACCACCCACCTCATCTACGACGGCATGGACCCCGTCCTGGAGGGCCGAACCGAACCCGGCCCCTGCCCCTCGACCTGGGAGTACGGAGATGAGCACGATTGTGGGATCCCGCCTCGGGGAACATCTGTAGAGCGGCCACCGGAGGAATCAATCTTGAATGGTGAAGCACGCCGGTGAGGGGTGGTCGCCGGGCTCCTTCACCGTCCTGGCGAATCAGTAAGAGGCGGTCGCCAGCACATGAACATGCCCTGGTCGCGCAGGGCAGGGTGACGCGGTCGTGGGGAGGCTCCGATCGGGGCGTAGACAGCGTGGGACGGCATGCTGCACATGGCGTCATAGGCAGTTCCGGCGGCTTACAGCTCGCGTTGCGCGGAGGCGGTGATCGGCTCAGGTGCAGGAAGCAGGTGCAGGAAAGAGGGGGTAGAGCCGGCCATGGACGAGGGGATCGTGAACCGGTCGGAGGGTTTCGGTGAGCGCCTGCTCGGCCTGCTGGACAGGGCACGGCTGATGCCCCCGCAGCTGATCGCCCCGCTGATCGCGGAGGAAGTGGCCAGAGTTGGCGGCCGTGACGTCTCCATCCTGCTCCAGGACTACGCGCAAGAGCTGCTGGTGCCGCTTTCGGGCAGGAAACTGCACGTTGGTCAGCCGGTGCCGATGACCGACTCCCCCGCCGGCCGGGCCTTCGTGAGTGCGGAGGTCGTCGAGGTATCGCAGCCCCGTGGCGTACGCATGTATCTGCCGCTGCTGGACGGTGGCGATCAGGTAGGTGTGATGACCCTGACCTTGGATGCCGTCACCGACGACGACCGGCGCCTGCTGCGCCGACTCGCCGGCCTGGTCGCCGACATGCTGGTCACCAAGAACGCCTACACCGACCAGTTCTTCCTGACCCGGCGCCGGGAACCGATGAGCGTGTCCGCGGAGATCCAATGGAGCCTGCTGCCGCCGCTGTCGATGTCCGTGCCGCAGGTCGAGGTGGCCGGCATCCTGGAGCCCGCCTACCGCGTCGCGGGCGACAGCTTCGACTATGCCCTGAACGACAACATCCTGCACGTGGCCGTGATCGACGCCATGGGCCACGGCCTGGACGCGGCCTCGATGGCGACCATCGCCATCGGCGCCTATCGGCATGCCCGGCGCGAGTTCATCAGCCTGGCCGAGAAGTACGCATTCATGGACGATGCCATATCCCAGCAGTTCGGGCCCGACCACTTCGTCACGGCGCAGTTGATGCAGGTGAACATCACCACCGGTGAGCTGGAGCTGGTCAACGCGGGTCACCCGGCGCCGCTGCTGATCCGCGGTGGCCAGGTCGCGCGCACGCTGGAGAGCGCGACGACGTTGCCCGTCGGCTTCGGCGGCGAGGAGCCCCGAATCGCGGAGCATATGCTGCAGCGGGGAGACCGGGTGCTGTGCTACACCGACGGCATCATCGAGGAGCACGTCGCCGGCGGGGAGTTGTTCGGCGAGGAACGCCTCATCCGCTGTGTCAAGCGTGTGGGGGGAGAGCCGTCGGAGGGAGTACGGGCGGACCTGCGCCGGCTCTCCCACACGCTGAAGCGGGAACGAGGCGGGCGTACCAGCGACGACGCCACCCTTTTCATGATCGAGTGGCACGGGGGCGCCGCCGACCACCTCACGGTCATTGACTGAGCGCACCGACGTCGACCGAGTCCTGTACCGCTTCAAAAGTCGTCACAGGGGGCTTGACCTGCAGATCGACCTGAGGTGCCGGCTCAGGCAAGATCGGTTCTTGTGTCTCTTCGTCTCCTCTACCTGATCGTGATCCGGGTGTTCGGCTGGTTGGTGCTGCTGGGCCGCAGCGAGGCAGTCAAGGACGTCGAGATCATGACGCTTCGGCATGAAGTGGCGGTACTACGGCGTCAGGTCGTCCGGCCAAAGCCGGGCTGGGCCGATCGAGCGGTCCTGGCCGCTCTGGCGCGGCTCTTATCGCCTGGACTGCGTGCTCACCGGCTGGTCACGCCGGGCACGCTGCTAGCCTGGCATCGCCGACTCGTCCGACGCCGATGGACGCATTCAAGACGGTCCGGCCGGCCTGTGCGGTGCCAAAACTCGTCCATGGCGTCTGACCGGGCCTTTTATCCTCAGCACTCGTGTTCCTACGCCTGCTGTATCTGCTGATGGTCCGGTTGTTCGGCCGGTTGACGCTTCTCTCGCGGGGCGACACCTCCAAGAACTAGAGATCTTGGTGCTGCGTCATGAGGTCGCAGTCCTGCGTCGTCAAGTCTCCCGCCCGCAACCGGACTGGGCCGACCGGGCGCTGCCGGCCGCACTGGCGCGACTGCTCCCCATACGGCTTCGCCTCCATCGGATCGTGACGCCGGGCACCTTGCCGGCCTGGCACCGCCGCCTGGTCAGCCAAACGCTGAACCTACCCAAACACAGCCGGACGTCCACCGATACCGGACGAGCTGCGTGATTTGGCGATAAGGCTGGCCAGAGAGAATCCCCGATGGGGGCACCGGCGGATCCAAGGCGAACTGCTCGGCCTCGGCCATCGAATCGGGGAGGGCACCATCCGCCGGATCCTCGCCGCGGCCGGCCTCGATCCAGCGCCACGCCAGGCGTCACCGACCTGGCGACAGTTCCTTACTTCGCAAGCCTCCGGCATCTTGGCCTGCGACTTCCTGCACGTCGACACCGTGTTCCTCAAACGACTGTACGTCTTCTTCGTCATGGAGATCGAGACACGGCGTGTACACCTGCTGGGCGTCACCTCCAACCCGACGGGCGCATGGACGACCCAGCAAGCCCGGAACCCGCTGATGAACCTGGGTGAACGCGCCGACGCCTTCAGATTTCTTGTCCGAGACCGTGACGGCAAGTTCCCCCGCATCTTCGATGAGACGTTCACCGCCGCCAGCATGCGGGTCATCAAGACACCCGTCCGGTCACCACGAGCGAACGCGTTCGCCGAACGATTCGTGGGAACACTACGCCGAGAGTGCCTCGATCACCTGCTCATCCATGGCGAGCGGCAGCTGCGCAAGGTCCTGACCGAGTACGAACACCATTTCAACCATCATCGCCCGCATCAGGGCCGCACCCTCCGCCCTCCGCTGCACGACCCCAGCGAAGTGATCGACGTAGCCACCCGGATCCACCGCCGGAGGACCGTCACCGGGCTGAATAGCGAGTACCGCAGAGCAGCCTGACCGTCCGGCAAACGGCCAGCTCAACAGCAGTGTCCGCGTTTTGGCACCGCACAGGTGGCAGCATGCACCAGCCGTTGGACAGCACGCGATCGGCCCGTTGATCGAGGTGGAGGACGTCGAAGAGGTCCCGCGGGGCGATCTCGAGTGCCCGCCCGTCCGCGGTGATCTTCTTGTAGCGGATGAACTCTCGTTCCGCCGTGGCGGCCTGGGTCTGGGCATAGTGCAGCTTCTACAACTGGTTCGGTTACGGCGGTGCCCGTCAAGAGCTGGCCCCGGGACAGGTCGCCGACGACTTCGGCTTCGTCGTCCGCGCCGCTCGACGCGGATCGTGTGACTGACCACCGTGACTGACCATGTGACTGACTGACACGGCGGCCGAAGGCCTCCGGCTCGCCTCGCGCGGCATCGCGCACCCTGGAGGTGGCCCCTGCCCGCGCCGCGGGCAGGGGCGGTGATCGCGCCCGGCCGCGGCACCGATGACGTGCTCGCCGTGGCGCGGGCATGGCGCGGGCATGGCGCGGGCGCGGCGCAGGCCGCTCGACGCTGTACCGGGCACTGGAGGGCGACGACGTCTCGTAGGGCCGTACGGGGCCATCAAGAGCGTGGCCGGGCCCCTCGCGGGACCCTTGGGGATCTGCCGCCTCGCCGGGTAGGGCGGTGTCACTGTGACGTCAGGTGTTGGTCCTCGTTACCGTGCGATTACTTAGTGTATAAGATTGTAACTCTCGGTAATCGCGAAGGTGGAGGGATCTCCATGCGCAGCATCTCGACCAAACTCCTCACCCCCCTCCTCGCCATCACGGCGCTGGGCGTCGTCGCCCCCGCGCCCGCCCAGGCAGCGGACGCGGCCTACTTCGTGATGACGGACATCACCAGCGAGGAGTTCGTCGTCAAGCTCACCGACCCCGCGAAGATTCAGCACGCCCGCGACCTGGTCAACGGCCAGACCACAGAGCGCCCGCATGTCATCGGCCGTTTCCTCAAGCGCCAGGTCGACTACAACCCGCGGTGGAGCTACCACCTGAACACCGACACCGTCGACTTCTTCGACGTGGCGATCGAGGTCTGCGACGCCACGATCCCCTACCTGGAGGACCATCTGGACGAGGCCGGCGGGGCGTTCCTGCCCGGCAGTTACTGGTGCGACTGGTCCTCCAGGCTCGTACGCGAAGTCGCCGCGTAGCCCTCTGACGTCGTCAGCCCTCGCGCCCCCTGGAAAAACCTACTCCTGGGGGCGCTCGCATGCGCCGGGCGCGGAGGCGCGGGGAAAGCGCTCGGCTCGCTGACGCGAAAGACCCGCCCCGAAGGGACGGGCCCATGTTCCGCATCGCAGTCCCTGTACCCCGGGTGCTACGCGGAATCGTTCTCGGGATCTTGGCCCTCAGCTTCAGGGTGGCCGACACGGCCGCTTCTGAGACCTCGCAGGCCCCCGCCGTCAGTTGGCGGCAGAGGCCCTGAGGGGTGACCTGGAGGATTCGGTGGCGGCGGTTTAGGGGTGGGGCGTTACACGAGCATCCAGAGGTGGTACCAGTAGACGGCGCCGCCGGGATCTGGGTACTCCCGGCATTGATAGTCCTGGATGTGGACTCCAGCGCGAGAGTAAACCGCGTTGAGCGCGTAGTAGTCGCTCTGGCAGCCCACCCAGGTGAGCGAAGTCCTGTGGGTGTCATACCAGGTCGCCGCCTGGGCGATGCCGGTGCCGGCCAGACAGAGGGCGGCTGCGGCGGTGAGGGTGCCGAGTGCGCGGACTGTGGTGCGTCTGAGGTTCATGGTCCTCCTTGCAACTACTGAGAGTAAATCAATGACTACGTTACGATAAAATGGCTGGTGGGAAAAGACGCCGAGGAGGACCTTTCCGGAGCCGCGATAACAGACCCCCATCAGGCATCCCCCGGCCTCCTGGGCGCGTGAGACGTTCTCAGGCGGCCTGCGGCGCGGAGGTTGGCTTCCGGATCCAGGCCGATGGCATCTTCCTGGTCAGCCGCCTGGTCATGAGCGTGATCGTCGCCATGGTCAGGTGAGCCTCGCTGTGCGAGGGTTTCCGTTCGTCATCGACCGGGCAGTCCCGCAGGCTGACCCCCGGCGGATCTGCGAGGGAAAGGCGCTGACGCCCTGTCGGTGCACCGGCGTAGGCTGCCCTCAGTGGCCGACGCGCTGGCCCGCTTCCGAGCATCCCGCCCCCACGCGGCGGACAGCGAAGAGGACAAGGTCCCCCGGCTCGCGCTTGATGAGACTCCCGTTCCGCTGCTGGTCGTGACGACTCGGCCCTCCGCTCCCGAGCATGTCCTCAGCCGCCAGGTAATGGACGAATAGCAGGCCTCGACCAAACCGGCGGATGGGGTGTGGCGGGTAGGTCATGGTCATCCGTTGGATGACAGAGGCGCCCGGAGACGTCATGACTGTTGATCGTTATCGAGAGCTGGCCGACCTGCGGTTCGTGGGCGGCTACCCGACCCAGGACACCAGCCGGGCGTTGAGCGAGGAACTGTTCTTCCAGCGCGCGACCCAGGTGTACCTGTGGGCACTGCCCGCGATGAACATGTACGCGATGCGGACCGCCCTGGGCGATCTTTCCGGATACGGCTACAACGTGATGTCGGTGTTCGAGAAGAGGCTCAAGCCCAACACCCTGATCACCACCCCGAACTCCGACGTGATTTACGGCTTGGCCTTCGCCGATCTCAGCCAGACGGGCCCGCTGGTGATCGAGGCGCCGCCCAAGCTGCAGGCGCTGATGGACGACTTCTGGCACCGGCCGCTCACCGGCCCGCTCATCGACGGCCGGCAGTACCTCGGCGACGTCGGCATCCCCGGCCCCGACCACGGCGAGGGCGGGAAGTACCTCATCGTGCCCGAGGGCTACGACGGCGAGGTGGACGCCGAGAACTACTACGTCTACACCAGCCGCACCAACGGGGTCTTCGTCTTCGTGCGTGGCTTCTTCACCTCGGTGCAGGACCTGTCGCCGGGCGTGGCCTCCGTGGAGGGCATCACGATCCGTCCGCTGCAGGGCGCGGCCGAGCCGATGACCTTCCGCCACGTCTCCGACCTGCCGGCGAACGCGCTGTTTCCGGTCGACGGGACCTACTTCGACCTGCTGGAGAAGTTCGTCCACAACGAACGAGTCGACGCTGTCGATCCGTACATGCACGGCATGCTCGCCGCTCTCGGCATCGCCCAGAGCAAGCCGTTCACTCCCACCGCCCGGCAGCGGGAGCTGCTGGATCTGGCCGCCCGCACCGGCTGGAAGATGGCCAAGAACATCGCGGCGAACCGCGACACCGCGAACAAAGCCCTCTGGTGGGAGGACCGCCGCTGGATCTCCCACGTCGAGACCGAACCCGACGACTTCATGCACACGCTGCTGGATGAGGAATGGCGTGAGCGCACCACCGGCCACACCGACGTGGACGCCAAGGCTCACATGTTCATCAACCACTACTCCATCAGCACCGGCATGATGTCCTCGATCGTCGGGATGGGCGCCAAGTACGGCAACGCCTACAAAGACGCTGACGGCGATTACCTCAGGGGCGAGAACGTCTATCGCATCGACCTGCCGCCCGACCCGCCCGCCAACCTGTTTTGGTCGGTGACCATCTACGACGCGGAAACGGCGGGTGGGGTGGACGCGGAGGGTCAGGAATACCCCTCTCTGAACGGCATGAACGATCTCGACTACAACGACGATGGCTCGATCACCCTGTACGTCGGTCCCGAACCGCCCGCGGGCGCCAGGAACTGGCTCAAATCCGTGCCCGGCCGCGGCTGGTTCAGCCTTTTCCGCTTCTACGGCCCCAAGCAGGAGTTCTTCGACCACAAGTACAAGCCCGGCGACTTCGTCAAGGTCGAGGAGGCGGGGTGAGCCTGGGGGAGGCGATCGGGGACCTGCTGCCGTCCGCGGTCGGCGTCGCGCTCAGCCCGGTGCCGATCATCGCGGCGGTGCTGATGCTCATGTCCCCCGCCGCGTCCCGCACGGCTCCGGCGTTCGCGCTCGGCTGGATCTGCGGGCTCCTGCTCGTCACCACCGCGGTCGTTCTCATCGCCGATCCCGCAGGGGCAGCTGACAACGGCGGGCACATGTGGACCGTAGTCGTGAAACTCCTGCTCGGCGTCCTTTTTTTGGTGATGGCCGCCCAGCAGTGGCGCTCACGCCCCCGCGAGGGCGAGCCGGCGCAGATGCCCGGCTGGATGGCGGCGGTCGATCGGATGCGGGCGGGCAAAGCCTTCGGCCTCGGAGCGTTGCTGTCCGGGCTCAACCCCAAGAACTTCGCCCTGGCGGTTGCGGCCGCCCTGGCCATCGCCGAGGCCGGGCTCACGAGCGTGAGTGCGGCTGTCGCCATCGTGGTGTTCGTCGTCCTTGGCAGCCTCACGGTCGCCGGGCCTGTGCTCGGCTTCCTGCTCTTGCGCGAGCGGATCCGGGCGTCGCTGGTATCGGCCAAGGACTGGCTCGTCGCCGAGAACGCCACCGTGATGTTCGTGGTCCTGCTGGTCCTCGGCGTCGTCATGATCGGCAAAGGCATGGCCGGGATGTAAGTGCCGGCTCGACCTTCACCTGCCCGGCCACGTAGTCCACCGCGGCCTTGGGCAGCTCACCCACGTGCCGTGGGAACCGGCCCTCCTGCTCGAAGAACTTCAACATCAGGCTGAACCCCAGACGGGTCGCCCCCGGCTTGTTCCCCACCAGCTCCCAGTCGTCGTCCAGCAGCGTCCACGCCGCGATCAGCTCTTCCGGCTCCCACTCCCGACGCACCTGGAACCGCCCTCCACCTGACCGTCTCCGACACGGACACGGACAAGCAGCAACCCCACCCAACCAGCCACATTCACCGCCCCGAAACGATCACGAACCGCAATCGCGATCTCTCATTCCGCTACCTGGCGGCCGGGGAGATGTTCAGGAGCGGAGGGCCGCCAAGGAGGCGTAGGCCGCCCCGGCGGGGACTGTCGAGGCAGGTGCCGCAGAAATGCCAGGTTTTCGCGGGGAAAGCGGCGAGACAGCCCCGCGCTCCCGCGGCTACCGTGGAAGCTGGCCGACGCGCTGGCCCGCTTCCGAGCCTCCTGCTCCCACGCGGCGGACGGCGAAGAGGACAAGGTCCCCCGGATCGCGCTTGATGAGACTCCCGCTCTGCTGCTGGTCGTGACGACTCCGGTGGGGTGGCGTGGGCACCCTCGCCGAGAGGACCGAGCATGACCAAGAACAGCGCCCGCTCTATTGACCGGACTAACTCCTAGATCTTGCCCTGATTCCCTTGCATGTCGCTGCGAACGTGGCGGAGTTGGCGTAGCGTCCGTTCCACGGCTGTCGCGCCTGCCCGTGCCGCTCCCGTTGATCGCGAGCAAGGTCAAGGTCCCCCGGATCGCGCTTCTTTCAGCGTGCATGGAGGAAGCTGTCCGGTGCCAGAACTGATTGCAGCGGGTCTGACCTGGTCTTCTAGGCTTGCCTCTCGTGCTGTTTCGCCTTCTGTATCTGCTGGTGGTCAGGGTGTTCGGCTGGCTGGTGCTGCTCGCACGGGGCAGTACCTCCAAAGAGGTGGAGATCTTGGTGTTGCGGCATGAGGTCGCCGTCCTTCGCCGTCAGGTCTCCCGGCCACGACCAGACTGGGCCGACCGAGCGCTGCTGGCCGCACTGGCGCGACTACTGCCCACGCAGCTACGTCTCCATCGGATCGTGACGCCGGGCACCTTGGTGGCCTGGCACCGCCAACTGGTCAGTCAACGCTGGATCTACCCGAACGCGACCGGGCGTCCGCCGATCCCGGACGAACTGCGTGGGCTGGTCATCCAGCTGGCCAGAGAGAATCCACGATGGGGGCACCGGCGGATCCAGGGCGAACTTCTCGGCCTCGGCCATCGGATCGGGGAGGGCACCATCCGCCGCATCCTCACCGCGGCCGGCCTCGGCCCAGCGCCACGCCAGACCTCACCGACCTGGCGACAGTTCCTCACCTCCCAAGCCTCCGGCATCCTGGCCTGCGACTTCCTGCACATCGACACCGTGTTCCTCAAACGCCTGTACGTCTTCTTCGTCATGGAGATCGAGACACGCCGCATACACCTACTGGGCCTCACCTCCAACCCGACCCGCGCTCGGACCACCCAGCAAGCCCGGAACCTGCTGATGGACCTGGACGAGCACGCCGACGCCTTCAGGTTTCTCATCCGAGACCGTGACGGCAAGTTCTCCCGCTCGTTCGATGAGGTGTTCACCGCCAATGGCGTGCGGGTCATCAAGACGCCCGTCCGGTCACCACGAGCGAACGCGTTCGCGGAGCGGTTCGTGGGAACGCTACGCCGTGAGTGCCTCGATCACCTACTCATCCATGGTGAGCGGCACCTGCGTAAGGTCCTGGCCGAGTACGAACACCACTTCAACCATCATCGCCCGCATCAGGGCCGTTCGCTTCGCCCGCCGTTGCACGATCCCAGCAAGGTGATCGACATGACTTCCCGGATCCACCGTCGAAGGACCGCCGCAGGCCTGATCAACGAGTACCACAGAGCAGCCTGATCACCCGGCAAACGCCCAGCTCAGCAGCAGTGTCCGCGTTTTGGCACCGCACAGGCCACGCCGCCTCGCCGCCTTCGAGATGGCGTCGGCAAGCTGACGGCCGGCGAACGGTACGCCGCTCCTACCCTGGCCATCACCAAGACCCCTCGGAAATTGACAGAACCCCTGAGACGAGGCGAACCGTTCCTCATCGAGGAAGCGCCTCAGTGATCCGGTTGACAACGCAGCCAGCCCGTGGCCGTTCGAATGACCACCTGCGCTTCATCCGCCTCCCCCACCGTCAGCGCCGCGATCAACGAATAACACCGCAATGGGTAACCACAGCTCAGACCACGTAACTCAATATTCGAGCGGCACAGGCCAGGTCCCAGCCGAAGATGACCCGGGCGCACTGGCCGATGGCGGCATAGCGCCTGCGGTGGACGATGTGTCCTTTGATGGCCAGTGCGGCAGCAGTCAGGACGACCAGCGCTGTGGCTCGTGGGGATGTCCATGCCTTCGCCTGGGCGGCGATCGCTCCCTGGAACACTCCGACGGCGACGAGCAGCTGGTCGCAGGCGGCGACGAGTTGATCGCGCTGCTCGGCCCGGCGTTGCCTTCGCAGGCGCAGGACACCGATGAGCGAGCCGATGCCGGTGAGGAAGAAGATGATCGCGGCCGTGGCGGGGTCGATGAGGTCAGCCCAGGCGAGGTTCACCCGTCAAGGGTGGCGGTGGGCGGCCAGCCTGGGCGGCGGATTCCGCAAGGTAAAGCCGGATCGTTCCCCTTCAGGCTGGTCAGTCGTGGGCGGCTGCTCGGCGGTAGCCGCGTCTCTGGCTCATGGCGGTGTCGACCGTGCTGCGTGTCGTCGGGTGGTGGGAAGCGGCGAGCGGCATGCGAGAGCTCTCAGTCCGGAAGACGCCAGTTGCAGATCTCGCCGTTGACACACAGCTCAGTGGTCGTGTCGCGAGAGTCCGGCGGCTTGATCGAAACTTCGCTACCCCACCCTTGGTAGCGAGTGTCGTTGGAGAAGGTCTTGCCCACCAATTCGTCAAGGCCGCCGGCAAGAGTGTATCTGCTCTGCACTCTGCTGATCAGTCCCGACGAGGTCAGCGTGAGGGTGTAGGAAAGTTTCGTGCCAGTGAGGCCCCAAGAGCCCTGAGTGGAATGGCCGAACCAGAGGGAGCGCGCCTGGCCGAGCTCCTTAAAGGTGATCACGCCGGTGACAGTGTTCCCGTTCCTTCGGCCGTTCTTCAGCATGGCCGCCACGGTGGCTGGCTCTGTCGGGTTGAGGATCTGCTCGTCGTAACCGAGTAGCTCGGTGTGCCAGAGGTGCAACTGATGAGAATTCTTCCACCAGGTCTTGCCGTCCTTCAGCCATTTCCCGACGAGGCCGCCGGACTGGTAGCTGGTGCCTCCGACCTCGTGGTTGAAGCCGATGACGCGTTCCGTCCCATGCTCACCCCCAGTTGTGGTGACGTCTAGGGCCTTGACTCCTCCCGCCGTGCCGTTGAACTCGAAAACACCCTTACGTCGTCGTTCGGCAAGCTTCTTTGTGCCCTTCGAGAGGGTGGCCGTTTCGGTGAAACTCACCCCGTGTCCGGATGCCAGAACGTTTCTCAGTACCTGGACGGGATCTTTGGAGACTGCCCGCACCGAAGCGTGCACTGGAGCAGCCCCCGCCAGCAGAGCACCACTGGCCAGCAAAGCTAAGATCATGTTTCTCATGATGATGATTCTGCCTTGATCAGGACACGTATGGAACACGGCTTGGATGCGACTGGCGATAGCGAGTGAAGGCTAGGTGGCTGAGCTGCAGGTGCAACAGCAGAGGTTGGCGCTGTGGTTGCGGCTGACGGGATCCCGCCCCTGAGGAAGACCCCTCACAGGAATGCCTCCTGCCGAGATGAGAAGCGCCCCAGACTGCCATCAGCAGTCATAGGTATTACCTTTCTTCTCCGCTTGCTGTTCGAAAAGATTATCGCAGGCCTCTATCGGCTGGTCGAGATAGAGGACGAGATACGTTGGCCAGAATTTGGTGATGTTGTAATAGTGGTACCACTGCTCCCTGTGTTCGGCCTCGTGACGAAGGAACTCCGGCTGATTCTTGTCAAACCAGTCGGGGCTGCGACGATTGCCTTGGGAGTCGTATCCAGTGAGTGTCACGTTTCCCAGTGTGGTTCCACCTCGACCAAAGTGCAGACCTTTGGTGAGGCCGCTACAGACAGTGAGCCCAGTCGCGGCATGCTTTTCACATGTCCCATGTTCCTTCGTGGCCCATGCAATCAATTTCTTCTCGAATGTCTTGCTCGACCAAGTGGGGTCTGCGTTCACGAGGAACAGTACGAGCCTTCTACCAATCCCTCCGTTGCCCACGATTGTGCCGACATCGCTGAGCTGGCAGGGTCCGTCGCCGACCTCTCCCCTGCAGAACAAGTCTCGCCATTCGAGCCACTTATACCGAACCTCTTGCTTACACTTATCCGTTTGCATCTGCTGATAGCAGCTACTGAGCCGCTGGTCCAGCTCGTAGGTCGCTTTTAGAGCGCGGGTAACTTCGAGGCGCGTCACCTTCTTGCCATCGCCACCCGACGGCAAGGCGACGCTCCACAGAGCCTTCCACAGCGCCCTGACGTCCTCCTCCGGGGCGCCATCGTAAACGAAGTCGATAATCTCTTGACGGATCTTCTTTTCGACCGTCCAGAAACCGTCCATGGCCTGCATACCGTTTGGCAGGATGTTCCGCTTCTTGAGTTCGGATTCCGGCAGTGCAAGCGTGACGTTGTAATCGACAGCTCCGCAATAGTTGTATGCGGGGCCGGCGCAGGCGACTCCTCCTCCGCTCCCCCCGAACCCGTCGCCGATCGTTTTGCCTCCGCTCCCTCCGGCTCCCCGGCAGTAGGTTGCCTTGAAGGCGTCGATGGAGTCATTGCAGAGGTTGCCTGAATAGCCGCCGGAGCCGTACTCGAAACCGGTGGAAGCGGCCGCGTGCCCCGTGGGATCGGTTCTGGTGAGGGGGGAGGCGTTGGCGTAGGTGTAGCGGTTCGCCTGAACGGATGGGGTCGGATCGAGCGTGGCGGTGTCGCGACTGGCGAAGGTGCCGGTGCCGGGCTGGTACCAGCGGGCGTGCATGTTGACCTTGCCGGTGTCTGGGTCGGTGTATTCGCCCTGGTAGCCGAGCTGTGCCTTGGTGCCGGTCTGGGCAGTGACGATGCCGAACGGATCGTAGGCGGTGGAGGTTTGCAAGGTGGCGGTGTATGTGGCGATCAGGTCGCCGTGCAGGTCGGACAGCGCCGCCACGGCTGCGCTGGCACCTTCCTTGATGCCGAGCAGGGCACCCTTGGCATCTCGGGCGTACTTGGCCTGGGCGGTGCCGCTGCTGTCGGTGATGGCGGCCAAGTCGTTGCCGAGTCCTGAGTAGGCGAAGGTCTGCTTTGCAGTGCCGCGAATGCGACTGACGGTGCGGTCGAGGGCGTCGTAGGCGTAGAGGCTGTCGCCGTCGGCGATCATGCGGTTGAACGCGTCGTAGGTGTAGCTCGTGGTGGTTGCGGTCTTGGTCTGGCTGGCCAGCGTGCCACGGGGTGTGTAGCTGTAGTCGGTGCCATCACCACTGGTCAGGCGGTTGCGTTCGTCATAGGTGAAGGTGGTACTACCAGCCTTGGTGCGGTTGCCCGCAGCGTCCCACTCGTAGTTGGTGACGGCGCCGCCGGGGGAGCTCCAGGAGGTGAGGCGGCCGGCCTGATCGTAGCTGTAGGTGTTGGCACCCGCCCCTGCGGTGCCGACGGTGGTTTTGGTGGTGAGGTTGTCGTCCTTGTCCCAGCCGTAGCCAATCTTGGCGATCTGGGTTCCGGAGCCGTTCTTCAGTGTCTGGCCGGTGACCCGGTTCATGTTGTCGTAGTCGATGGTCTGGGTGCCGGCAGTGCCACTGGTGGCGGTGATGGTTTTCAGACGGCTGGCGCTGTCGTAGCCGTAGGTGAGGGTGCGCGCGGTGACCGGGTCGGTGGCGGTTGCCAGCCTGTTGGCGTTATCCCAGGTGAAGGCAGCCGTCCCGGCTGCATCAACGCGCTGGGTGGGGTTGCCGAGCGCGTCGTAGGCGTAGGCGGTCTCCTGCACGGTGCCGCGGGTCACCTTCAATGGCAGGCCGCGGTCGTTGAGGTCGACGGTCAGGTCGCCAGCACTGGTCATGCGACCGGCCAGGTCATAGCCCAAGGTGCGCTCGGCGCTGGCTGCGCCGGCGCCTGCGCCGGTCTCCTTGGTGAGCTGGTTCAGCTGGTCGAAGGTACGGTCAATGCGAACGCCGCCGGGCTGGATGGTCGCAGTCTGGTTGCCGGCGGCATCGTAGAGCTGGGTCCAGGAGCGGTCGGCCACATCTGGGTGCGCGGTCGTAGCCGATTCTGTCAGCGTTTCAGGCAGCCCAAGAGTGTTGTAGCTGGTCCAGGTGGCGTTTCCGCGACCGTCGGTGATCCTGGTTCGGGCCCCAGAAGCGTCGTAGCCGAAGGTCGTGGTGATCGATTCATCTGCCGAAACCGGCTCGATGCGCGAAGTAAGCTGGCCAAGCGCGTCGAAGGTCTGCCGGGTGATGTGGCCTTCGGGGGAGGTGGCGCTGGTCTGATTCCCCGCCAGGTCGTAACCCACGCTGTAGGTACGCAGTACCGCGCCGGTGTCGTCCAGGTCCTTGACTGTGGTCTTTCGGCCGGCCAGGTCGTAGTCGGCGGTGGTGGCGTTGCCGTTCGGGTCGGTCGTCTTCGTCAAGCGTCCGGCTAGGTCGTGAGCCATGGTGGTCTTTTTGAGCAGCGGGTCGGTAGTGGACGTGGTCTCACCGGCCGCGTTGACCGTGAAGCTAGTCACGCCACTGCCTGGGGCTGGGGCGGTCTGCTTGACCAGCTGGCCCGCGTCGTCGTATTCCAGCTTGGTGATGTAGCTGGCTGTGGACGGTTTGCGCTCGATCTGGGTGGCGGTGATCTGCCGACCGAGATCGTCATAGGTGGCCTGGCTGCGGGCGCCGGTGGGGTCGATGCTTGCGACCTTCTCCCCGGCCAGGTCGTATTCGGTCACCCAGGTCCCCGCGGTCTGGCCGTTCGGGGTGGGGTCGGTGGTGCGAACCTGGCGGCCAAGCTGGTCGTAGTCGTAAGAGGTGACGTTGCCGCGCGGGTCGGCGGTGGACGTCAGCCGTCCCGCCGGATCGTAGGCATGGACGATCGTGGGGGTGATGGCGGTTCCACCGGGAGGGGTGTAGCTCGGCGCGGTCTGCTGCGTCGCCCGTCCAGCTTTGTCGAAGGTGGTGGAGATCCGGCGGCCCTCGGCGTCGAGGGTGTGCGTCTGGGCACCGAAGGTGTCGTAGCCAGCCCGAGTGGTGGGCCGAGTAGTCGTGGTCGCCCCAGCCTTGTCCACCTTGACCTGCGGCCCGGTGGTTTCCATGGCGCGGCCGAGGGCGTCGTAGCGGATGGTGGTCGTGAAGTCGGCCGCCGTTGCTCCTGCCGCGTTTCCGCGCGGGTCGGTCAGCTCGGTGACCAGACCTCTGTCATCAACCTTCCACGTGGTGGTGAGGTCCTGATCGCCGTTCTCGATCGTCTGCCGGGTCTTGATGCCGAGCGCGTTGTAGCTGAACTCGGTGATCTCCACTCGGGAGTCACCGCCACCGGAGCGCGAGACCTTGATCGGGTTGTTGACGGCATCGTACTCATAGCTGGTCTTGCGCTTCAGCCCGGCCGGGTCGAAGAGGGTCGAGGTGACGCGATTGGCGGCGTCCACGGTGACCTCGGTCGTGGCGATGCCACTGGACACGGTCTTGAGCACATTCCCAGCCGGGTCGTAGGTCGTGTCCTTGAGGATCACGTCCCTCGTTGAGGTGGAACCGTTGAGCTTGACGTCATCGGCGATCACCTGGGAGGGCAGGTTGTCGCCGAAGTAGGTGTAGGAGGTCTTGCGGCCCATGGCGTCGGACTGGGTCGCGAGCCGGCCAGCCGGGTCGTAGGCGAACGACTCCAGCACGACGTCCTTGGCCGGCTGTGGCACAACGGGGCTGCCCGTCCAACCCTTGAGGGTGCGTGAGAGGAGTTCGCCGCGTTTCGAGTAGACATGTTCGATGGCAGTTCCCGCAGCATCGATGGTGCGGACGAGGGTGCCCATCTTGGACCATTCCTGTTTGCTCACCCCGCCCCCAGGCCCGGTGATGGTTTCTAGGCGGCCCAGCGGGTCGTAGCCGTACGTCGCGGTTCGCGCGGTGTCACCTCCGGTCAGGTCGGCCAGAGTCTCCGACTCCTTGTTGCCGTCGGCGTCGTAGACCAAGCGTGCCTGCGCGGTGTGCGTCACGTCGGTGATCTCGTTCCGCGCACCGGGCCCGGTCTGAGTAAGGACCCGGCTGAGGGCGTCGTAGGTGAAGGTGGTCTTGACGCCGTCGGGATGCGATGCCGACACCTTCGTCCGGGACGTGACGCGTCCTAGCGCGTCATGGGTGTAGACGGTCTTTAGCCCGGTCGGGCTGGTCTCCTCGGCCAGGTCACCGGCCGCGGTGTAGGCGTAGCGGTATTCGCGATGCCGGCCGTTGTGCCAGTTGAAGCGGCCCTTGACCAGCCCTGCGGGCATGGTGCCGCCGCCGATGGCCGGCTCGGTGCCGTTGGTGTAGTCCTGTCGTTTCCCCCACCAGGAGTCACCTGCGACGTTGGGCCATGTCTCCGCCTCGACTAGGCCATTGTCCAGCAGCCACCACCGGGTGGCGTAGGTCTCGTCGAGGAATCCGCTCGATCGGGCGTCCAGATGGGCGACCATCCGGTCGTTGCGGGGATCGACCGGGTTGCTCTCGTTCAGGTAGTAGTTGAACCACTCCCAGAAGCAGCTCTGCGCCGTCCGGCAGACGTTCCGTCCGAAGACGTTGCCACGCTTGTCGTTGGCCAGCGTGACCTTGTTCCCGTTCGGGTCGACGGTCTCGGAGAGGTAACCACCGGTGTCGTAGCTGTACTTGGTGAGTTTGCCGAGCTGGTCGGCCTCGGAGACGATGCGGTAGCCGCGCCAGGCGTCATAGGTGGACACCAGTGTGTTGTTGTCCGGGTCGGTCACCGTCACCTTCGACAGTCCGGTCGAGGCGGTGTATTCGGGTGCGCCGATCTGCCAGGTGCCGCCGTTGGCGTCGGTGTGGGTCTTGAGCCGGTCGGTCGCTGGGTCGTAGGTGTTGCTCATCCACACCCTGCCGGACGGCAGGGTGATCTTCGCCAGCTTGTACGGCACGGCTAGCCGCGCCTCGTAGTGCAGGCGCACGTCTTCAGGGGTCAGCGGCTTGGCGTAGACGGCGACCTCGTCGACCTGCCCCTTCAGGCCGAAAGTGGTCTGGGCTCCGGCGGTCCCCGGCGTGGCCGGCCACTGACCTCCGACGATGGTGCCGAGGCCGACGTCCGCCTGGGAGGGCCAGCCGACGGTGGTGGGCTGGGCCAGGGTGCCGGCTTGGGCGCCGTCGAGGTACATGCGCTGCTCGAAGCCCGACAGCGTCAGCACCACGTGATGCCACTGCCCATCGTTCACCGTATTGGCGGAGGTGATCGGTGAGATCCCGGCGGTGCCGCCGCTGCCGACGCGCCGTAGCTGGCCGCGCAGCTTGCCATCCGTGCCGACGTACACCAGGGCGGACTTGGTGTCCGCGGACGTCCCGACCGACAGCAGCGCACCGGCCTGCGTGGTCTTGAACCAGGTCTCGAACGACGCGGCTCCTTCCACCCGGGCCAATGCGTGGCCGGGCAGACCGACCCCTTGCGTGCCGGACAGTGAGACCGCAGTGTCGCCGGTGCCGGCCAGCACGCCCGGCTGCTTGAGCGTCGCGGACTTGTAGGTCGCGGGCCCAGCACCCCAGCCGAGGTCGGTTGCCTGGCTGCCGCTGGCCTCACCGAGCCGCCAGTAGCCGATCGGGTCGGAGTTCAGCACAGCGCTGCGGTACAGCGATCCGTCGGTGTAGTCGAAGGAGACGCAGTTGGGCGCCTGCAGCGGCGAGCACACCTGCTTGAGCTGGTCGCCCTCGTACGCGTAGGTCCAGGTGAGCGCCCTACCGTCGACGGGCTGGGTGGACACGCTCGCCACGTGGGCGCCGTTCCAGGTGAAGGACAGCGACCGGCCGCCCGGGCTGGTCACGCTGGTGAGCTTGCCGCTGTCGTCGTAGGCGAACTGCTGAGCACGGCCGAGATTGTCAGTGATCGTCGTCAGTTTGCCCAAGGTGTCGAACAGGTAGGTGGTGGAGGACTTGTCCATCAGCCGCCACCCGGACGGCTCCTTCACGCACTGCTGTACCTGGCAGACGTCCCTGAATGTCTGCACCAGCGTCGCGTACATGCCCGGCGGCGGTTGATAGCTGCCGTCTCCCTTGGCCGCGAAGCGCACGTGCCGCCCATCTGGGTGGGTCAGCAGCAGGGTCGGTACCGCTGCCACCGTCTCGGGCTGGATCTTCATGTCGAACCGGGTCGACCAGCCGGCCCCGAACATGCCGTCCTTGCGCGGGTCCATGCTGTTGTAGGAGCGCACGATTGACAACGGCGGCCCGGCCGCCGCCACCGTCGCGTCGGTGAAGGACGTGGTGTAGTTGCCGGGAAGCTGGTGGAACTCCTGGCCGTTCACGCCGGAGCTGGCCAGCTGAGAGGTGATGGCGGGCTGCCGGACGCCGGTGGTGAACGACAGCGCGGGCGTGGTGGTGGTCAGCGAGTAGGCGCTGTCCAGCGCCGCGATCGTCCACCAGTACTCCTTGCCCCACACTAGCTTGTCCGCGGGCACCCGCCAGGTGTTGACGTTGCTGGCGAGCTGGCCCGAGGTGAAGCAGGCGGTCCCGGTCATGTCGGCGTTGTCGCACACCTTGAACGTGTACTTGATCGTCGAACCGCCGTTGTTGCTGCGCGCGTGCGAGACCAGCAGCGGCGTCAGCGAGTCCACCAGCATCTCATCGACCGGGAAGGCGTCCTCGACGGTCGGCGGGTAATACACCGGCTCCGGATCGGGATCCGGAGCCGGCGGGTCAGTGCACACCGGGCCGCGATTCCAGTAATCCCGCAGAATTCCCGCCCCTTCGGGCGTGATCTCATAATACGTCGAACCCGGCGCCTGAAAGGCCGGGACCGATACACGTGCGGTCCAGATGTACCTCGTCCCGCCACTACTGCCGTACGCGACCTGCGACCCCCAGGAGTAACTGTTCGATGAAACGTAAGCAGGGTACGACGAGCAATACACGTCGGCTAACGATTGAGCGTCGGAGGATTTCGCTGACGTGGACGGCTGGGCTTCCACGTCGAACCGGCCCTCGGGCCGCAATACGCCCTTACGCTGACGCGGGTCCTGCTTGGAAGGCTCGTTCTTCGCACTACTGGTCGTGGCATCCGCATCGACCAGCGGCGGCAACGCACCAGTTGATCCCCACTGCTGGTCCGGTGTATCTGGAACGCCCTGCCCATCAGTAAAAGTCCCACCAGCTGCAGCTTGGGCCTGCAAGGCGGATACGAACGTAAGGCCAGGGAGCAGCGCCAAGGGCGCGAGAACGCGCCAGCCATTCCGAATTAAAGCAGCAGAAAACTGTCCACGACGCATGTAGTCATACTCCGAACCAACGAGGGCGCCCCTATGGGAACGCCAGACGTTGCTCCCCCCCATCCGGCGCGGAACTTGTTCTTTGTCACGGAAGGCTCAGAGCGGCGCTAAACAGGGCAGAGCGTATCTTCGTGTCGATTCATTCCGCAAGATCTTGTTCTGGCACGCAAGGCTCACAAAGAGTAACAATGCATTCTTTTGGTATTTTTAGAGAGAAATACCGTAGCGGTGCGACCTATATTTCATCTACACATGGAGCACGGCACCCGACGACTGCACCTCGCCGGAGTAACCGCCCACCCGACCGGGGCATGGACCGTGCAGCAGGCCCCCAACCTGGCAATGGACGTGAGTGACCGCATCGCCAGGCTGCGATTCCTGATCCACGACCGGGATCCGCTCTTCACCTCCACCTTCAGGCAGGTTTTCGAAGCCGAAGGGCTGCAGATCATCACAACGCTGTCGCGGACGCCGAGGATGAACGCCATCTGCGAGCGCGTCATCGGCACCCTGCGCCGTGAACTCCTGGACCGGATCCTGATCCTCAACGAACGCTACCTGGCCCTCGTGCTCCAGGAGTACCTGATCCACTACAACCGGCACCGGCCGCACCAATCCCGGCAGCAACCCCCTGGACCTCACAACGCCCACCCACGACGTGACCGACCTCAACGATCAGCGAACCGTCCATCGAAAACCCGTCGTAGCCGGCATGATCAGCGAATACCACCACGCCGCTTAACCACAGCTCAGGACAAGTAACTCAATATTCGAGCGGCACACGCACCGAGCCCGGCCGGGCCACTTCATTCGACGTTGCGTCGCGGCCCCCGGAATGGGATCCGCGCTCCAACCACGCCAGCGCCATCCACGGACGAGGGTCATGGTGCTCGGCGGGCGCTCCAACCTGTACACCACTCCCTGCATGCTGCTCCGACCGCCCGACAAGACCAACTTTGCGGCATCCTCCTCGATGACCTGCTGGCGCTGGCCGATCCGCGCGAGCCCGCCACCCGCACCCAGATCGCCGACCTGATCAAGCGCACGCTGGCCGAGACCGACACGCTCCCGACGCTGGAGACGGTCCGCCGCAAGATCAAGACCGGGCAGCATCTGACCCAGGAGATCACCGTCGAGCAGTGGCTGACCGAGTTCCTGCACCGCAAGCGGAGGATCGAGGAGACCACCCGCCGCTCCTACGAAAGCCACATCCGCCTCTACCTCACCCCATACCTGGGACGGCTCAGGTTGGATCAGCTCAAGGTCAGCGACATCGCGTTGATGTTCGAGCAGATCGAGGAGTTCAACGACACCATCGCCGAACGCCGCACCGACCCCGACCCGCAGGTGCGCCAGAGCGTCAAGTTCCGGCGGCCGATCAGCATCGCCACCATGCACCGCATCCGCGCCACTCTCCGCCACGCGCTAAACATGGCCATGCGCCAGGACCGGCTGGTCGACTTCAACCCCGCCGCCGTGCTGGAGATGCCCGCCCATGTCCGGCCCAAGCCATTGGTGTGGACCGAGGACCGAGTCCACGCCTGGCAGCAGGACTTCCGCACCTACCGGCAGGCGGAGAAGCAGCGCCGAGGCGGGCGGCGAGTCGATCCCCTCGACGCCTACACCAGCGTGCCGCGCCCCTCCCCCGTCATGGTGTGGACACCCGCCCAGACCCGCCTGTTCCTCGAAGAAGCCCGAGCCCACCGGTTGTTCGCCTTGTATCAGCTGATCGCGCTGCGCGGGCTACGGCGCGGCGAGGCATGCGGGCTGCGGTGGAAGGAGGTCGATCTCAACGGCCACAGTCTGACGGTGAACTGGCAGCTGGTGCAGCTGGCCTGGCAGGTCCACGAGGGCACACCGAAGACCGACGCCTCGGTACGCACCATCGCCCTGGACAGCGACACCGTCCAAGTGCTGCGCGCCCACCGGCAGCAGCAACTGCAGGAACGCTTGGCCATGGGGGAGGCGTGGATCGACTCCGGGTTCGTGTTCACCCAGCCCGACGGCACCCGCCTGCACCCCCAGCACGTCTCTGATCAGTTCCTGTGGCTGGCCTACCTGGCGGGCCTGCCACCCATCCGGCTGCACGACCTCCGCCATGGGGCCGCCTCGCTGATGCTGGCGGCCGGGGTGGAGATGAAGGTGGTGCAGGAAACGCTGGGACACACCTCCAGCGCGTTCACCGCCGACACCTACACCTCCGTCTACCCGCAGGTGGCCACCGCCGCCGCTGAGAAGACCGCGGCCTTGCTGTTCGGCAAGGAAGACCAGACAGTGGCGGGGAGAGTCGTCTCGTTGAGGAGCTGACAGTCGGATTAGGCATCCGGCCCCGCGTTCGCCGCCTGCTCGCGGCGAGGCGGGGCCGCTACTCTTGCCGCACAGGCTCGGAGATGCCGGATGATCATGGTGTGTGCAGGGTTGGTGCAACCGAGCACGCACGGAGCACGCAATCGCTAGACGAAAATTCTAGAACGCATCCGATTCCGCATAGCCGCAGGTCAGGCCATGAGCAAAGCGCGCCCTGCAGGATTCGAACCTGCGACCGTCGGATTAGAAGTCCGGTGCTCTATCCAGCTGAGCTAAGGGCGCTCCTGCCTTATTGTGCATGATCCGGCGACTTGTCACGCACACGTTTTGGTCGTGTCAGGCAGACAGGGCGATCACCAGCCACATGAAGAGGGTTCCGGAGACCGTGGCGGCCAGGGTCCAGCCGGTGGCGCGTCTCGTTGTGTGGGCCTCGGGGAGGATGTCGGAGATGGCCAAGTAGAGGAGGAAACCGGAGAAAAGGCCCAGGTAGGCGGTCAGGATGTGGGCCGGGATGGTGATGAGGAAGGTCAGGGTGGCGCCGATCACGGGGGCGAGGGCGTCCAGGGCCAGGAGGGTGAAGGCGCGGCGGCGGGCGTTTCCGTACAGAGAGGTGATCGTGTACGTGTTGAAGCCGTCGGTGAAGTCGTGGGCGATGACGCCAATGGCGACGGCCACGGCGAGGGAAGCGTCCGTCTGGTAGGAGGCGCCGATGGCGGCGCCGTCCAGGAGGCTGTGGATGACCAGGGCGGATCCCGCTGTGACGCCTACGCCGGCTCGGGCGTGGCGGTGGGCGGCGTAGTCGCCTTCGTGGGCGTCGTGCATGCCCATGGAGCGTTCGACGATGTGGATGCCGAGGAACGCCAGGGCGAACATGAGCATCGGGAGCGGCACGCCGAGGACTTCGACGGCGTCCCGGGTGAGGGCTTCCGGGAGGAGGTCGAAGGCCACGACGCCCAGCATCACGCCTGCGGCGGCGCCGAGTACGAGGTGGCGGTTGTTCTTGACGCGGTCGGCGACCAGCCCGCCCAGCAGCGTCATGAGGAAGGCCGCCAAGGAGAGCAGGATGGGCACGGTTCCTCAGGCTAGGGGGTGGGTGGGGGCGGGGGGTGGTGCGACACTCGGCCTGCGTTCCAGGCCACGCGCCGAGGGGCAGGGCTGGGCAGGGGCAAGCGGGGCGCGGTGGCCGTGCGTCACGCATGCCTCCCGCGGTCGGGGCGCCGGTCGGGGCCAAGGTGCCGATCGCGGTTGGGGTGCCGGGTGCCGGTCGGGGTTGGAGCTGCCGGTCGAGGTCAAGGGGCCGGTCGGGGTTGGGGTGCCAAATACCGGTCGAGGTCAAAGGGCCGGTTCGTCTCGGATGCCCCCGTGGTCGGGAGGGCCGGTTCGTCTCGGACGGCTCCCGCTGTCGCCGGGGCTGTTCGTCACGAACGTGCCCCCCTGTTGAGGTGCCGGTTCGGCGTGGATGGCCCTCGTGGTTGTGGCGTCAGGGGTGGGGACGGCATGGAGGTGGCGAGCTTGCAGGGGCGGGCATCGCCGGGCCAGGCCGATTCGGAGGCGAGGGAGGAAAAGGAGGTGGAAACGAGGGAGGGAGGCAAGGAAGGGGCCGGTGGGGTGGGTGAAAGGGCAGGCGGCGGTGGGGCAAATGGGGCTAAGCTGTTGTGGCATGGTCGCGACGCTCCTGCATGAGATTCCCCTGCAGGGCGGGGACGTGACAGACGGGGTGGTGCGCGTCGGTGACACGGTGCGCAGGCCGGTCTGTCCGGCCACGCCCGCCGTGCACGCCCTGCTCAGACACCTTGAGGCAGCCGGGTTCGGGGGTGCGCCGCGGGTCCTGGGGACGGACGGTTTAGGCCGCGAGATGCTCACCTACGTCCCGGGGCGGAGTGGGTTGTGCCTGGCGAGTTCGACCGACGGGTTCCTGGTCGAGCTGGCGATGCTGGTAAGGGAGTTCCACGACGCGACCGCGGGCTTCCCGCTCGACGCCGGACGATGGGAAGGCGGCTCGAACGACGACCGCGCGCCGGAGATCATCGGCCACTGCGACCTGACGCCCGACAACGTGGTCTTCCATCAGGACGGCGACACCACCGCGGCCCCCGTCGCGCTGATCGACTTCGACCTGGCCCGGCCCACCACCCGCCTGTTCGACATCGTGACCACCCTGCGCCACTGGGCCCCGATCGCCGACCCGGTCGACCGTCCCCCGCTCCAGCGCAACGTCGACGTGGGGGCCAGGATCCGCCTGTTCTGCGACGCGTACGGCCTGCCGCCCCGCGAACGACGACGGCTGCTCGAACTGTCCAGGCTCCGCTTCCACCGCTCCTACGACGTCATGCGCACCCGTGCCACGGCCGGCGGCAACTGGGCCAAGATGTGGGCCGGCGGCGCGGGGCAACGCATCCGCCGGGCGGCAGCCTGGCTGGATGTGCACGAAGATGAGCTTCATGCCCATTTGGTATGACCCGCTAGGTCTCGCGCTCGGTGTCGCACTCGATCAGGTTCTCGGTGATCCGCGCAGCTCAGCCCACCCGGTCGCCCTGTTCGGACGGGCGGCGGCGAAGCTGGAGGAGTCGTCGTACGGCGACACGAGGTGGCGTGGGGTGGTTCATGTCGGGATCTGCGTCGGAGGCGTGACCGCCCTGGGCATGCTGGCTCAGCGCAGCGGCGACCGGGCCGTCCGTACGGCGGTGACGGCGTTGGCCACGTGGGCCGTGCTCGGCGGCACGACCCTCGCCCGCGAAGGCGTGCACATGGCCGAGGCCCTGGAGGCGGACGATCTCCAGCGGGCCCGGGACCGGCTGCCCCACCTGTGCGGGCGCGACCCGTCGCGGCTGGAGGCGTCCGAGCTGGCCAGGGCGACGGTGGAGTCGCTGGCCGAGAACACCTCCGACGCCGTGGTGGCCCCGCTGTTCTGGGGCGCGGTGGCCGGCGTCCCGGGGCTGCTGGCCTACCGGGCGGTCAACACGCTGGACGCCATGATCGGCCACCACTCCCCCCGCTACGAACGGTTCGGCTGGGCCGCGGCCAGGCTCGACGACGTGGCCAACTACGTACCGGCACGCGTGACGGGCCTGCTGACGGCGGCGCTGGCGGCCGACCCCGTCCAGGCGCTGCGGGTGCTGCGGCGGGACGGCCACCGCCACCCCAGCCCGAACGCGGGCAGGTGCGAGGCCGCCTTCGCCGGCGCGCTGGGCGTCACCCTCGGCGGCACGAACGTGTACGGCGGGCGGACGGAACACCGTCCCACGATGGGTGACGGCCCCAAGCCGGACGTCAAGGACATCAGGCGCGCCGCCCGGCTCACCCGCGCGGTCGGACTGGCGGCGGCGGGGCTGGCCGTGGTCACCGCTTGGGGCCTGCGCCACCGCCGCCGTTCCGGATAATCGCGGTAATCGGCTGAATGGCGGTCAGCTCATTATCCGATTGAGATTGATCGCGAGCCAGATGACGAATGCGGCGACCGCGGTGACGGCGACGAGACCCTTCACCGCGTTGTGCGCGGTCTCCCGTCGCACCGTCACCTGCCTCTGCGTTTGCTTCCAGGCCTGCCTGAGCATGATCATGTTCTGGAAGCGGCGTCCCAGCGCGAACAGGGCCAGCCCGATGAGGACGAACAGGATGACCCGACCATCGGCAGGTTCCACGACACGGCCCCCTTTTTCAGCGTGAAGAAGGTGTGCCCCCGCACATTTGGTCACTCACGATACTCGTCTTGCTGCTGTTTGTTGATTAAATTATCGCGTCGAGATCCACCACGATGGGCGCGTGATCCGAGGGGCCTTTCCCCTTGCGCGCCTCGCGGTCGACGTACGCCGACCGCACCCGTTCGGCGACGTCGGCGCTGGCGTACACCAGGTCGATCCGCATGCCCTTGTTCTGGTGGAACATCCCGGCCCGGTAGTCCCAGTACGTGTACGGGTGCGGCCCCTTCATCGGCGTCGGCACCACGTCGCGCAGCCCGAGGTCGAGCAATTCGGCGAGCGCGCGGCGCTCGGCGGGGGTGACGTGCGTGGAGCCGACGAACAGCGCGGGGTCCCAGACGTCGGCGTCGGTCGGCGCCACGTTGTAGTCACCGCAGGCCACCAGCGGCGAGCCCAGCTCCTCGGCCAGCGCGTCCCGCAGCGCGGCGAACCACTCCAGCTTGTACGCGTAGTGCGGCGAGTCGAGCGCGCGGCCGTTCGGCGCGTACAGGGACCAGACCCGCAGGCCGCCGCAGGTCGCGCCGATCGCGCGGGCCTCGGGACGGGCGGCGCCCACCCCGTCGAGCTCGGCGAAGCCGGGTTCGCCGGGGAAGCTCCGCGTCACCTCCTCCAGCCCCACCCGCGACAGCACCGCGACGCCGTTCCACCGGCCGTCGCCGTGGGCGGCGGCGGCGTAGCCGAGCTCGCCCACCTCCGCCACGGGGAACGACTCCGCGGGACACTTGGTCTCCTGCAGGCAGACGATGTCGGGCTCGGTCGCGGCCAGCCAGTCGAGCAGGCGCGGCAGCCGTGCCTTGACCGAGTTCACGTTCCAGGTCGCAAGGCGCATCCCCCCAGCCTGCCACGGCCGAACCCGGCGCCCGGTGTCCGGTGTCCGGTGTCCGGTGGCCGGTGGCCGGTGGCCGGTGGCCGGTGGCCGGTGGCCGGCGTCCGGTGGCCGGCGTCCGGTGGCCGGTGGCCGGTGGCCGGTGGCCGGCCGCCTTCGGCGAAAGTGTCAGACCGCCTTCATGAGAGGGGCCGAGATCTCGCGCAGGAAGCCGCCTTCGCCCGCGTCGAGGGCGGCCTTGGCCTGGCGCACGGCGTCGAGGACGTTCCCGGCGGCGCTCGGCGAGTCCTCCACCACCATGCGCAGCTCCACCTCCAGCGGGGAGCCGCCGAACCCCTCACCCTCCAGCCGGATGAACGCGATCTTGCGGTCGTCGAGGAAGGGCAGGTACTGGGCGCCGACGTGGGTGGAGGTGCCGGCGCCGGTCGCCTTGGTGGCCCGCTTGCCCGCCATCCTGGCCGGGTCCTGGAGGTTGACGAAGTCCATGTTGCCCCCGGCCAGGAGCTGGTAGCCGTCGTGCAGGCGCACCCCGCTCGCGGTCAGGGCGTCGACCAGCGCGCGGTGCACGAGCGTGGCGCCGAAGGAGCTCTTGAGGTCGTCGCCGAGCAGCGGCAGCCCGGCCGCGGCGAAGCGGTCGCGCCACTGCTCGGAGCGGGCGAGCACGGCGGGCATGCAGTTGACGAACGCGCAGCCGGCCTCGATCGCGGCCTCGGCGTACAGCTCGGTGGCGCGCTGGGCGCCGGTGGGCAGGAAGTTCACCACGACCTGGGAGCCGGTCTCGCGCAGGTGGGCGGCCACGTCGGCGACCGTGGCGCCGCCGGTCGGCTCGACCAGCTCGGCCGAGCCCTCGCCCACGCCGTCGGCCAGGACGCCCTCGCGCACCGGCACGTCCAGGTGGGGCACGTCGGCGAAGCGGCGCGAGTTGTTCGGCGGCGCCCAGATCGCCTGCGACAGGTCCAGGCCGAGCTTGGCGCGGCCGACGTCGAAGGCGGCGGTGAAGCGCACGTCGGAGACGGCGTATCCGGCGCACACGGGGTTGAGCAGGCCGGGGGCCTCGCCGTCGCGGTAGTACTCGACGCCCTGCACCAGGGACGACACGCAGTTGCCCACGCCGACGAGGGCGACGTTCACGGTGGTCATGCCGAGTTCATATCAGGCCGGTCCGGCGGGCCAGCGCGGCGGCCTCGACACGGGAGGCGGCGCCTAGCTTGGCCATGATGTTCGACACGTGCACGCCGGACGTCCTGGCCGAGATGAACAGCCGCTCGGCGATCTGCCTGTTGCTCAGGCCCTCGGCGACCAGGCCGAGCACCTCCAGCTCGCGGGCCGACAATCCCGGCGTCGCGGACAGGGCCACCCGCGTGGTGGCCGCCGCCGCCTCCGCCTGCCGGCGCAGGGGCTCCGCGCCGAGCGCGGCGGCGATGGCCAGGGCCTCGCGCAGCGGCTCGCGGGCCCGCGCCGGGTCCTGCTCGGCCGCCCTGACCAGCGCCTGCCCCAGCCCGTACGGCTGCGCGACGGCCCGCCAGGCGGCCACCGCGTCCGCCCACGAGCCGCCGAGCTCGGCCTCGAACGTGGCCCGGTACGCCTCCTGCACCCGCCCGACGGTGGACAGGCCGGGCGGCGCGGCGCGCACCCGTCCGATGCGGGCCGCGAGGGCCAGCAGCGGCCAGGCGTAGCGGCGGCTGCGGGTGAGGTCGTGCTCCGACAGCACGTGGTCGACCAGCCGCCGCGCCCGGTCCAGGTCTCCCCCGGCCTCGGCGAGGCGGAGTTCGAGCAGGTCGGGCTCCAGGCAGGAGTCGTAGCCGCGCGACCGCCCGCGCATGAGCGGCCTGGCCTGCGCGAGCAGCGCGTCGGCCGCGGACGCCGAGCCCTCCCGCACCGCGACCGTGCCGAGCACCAGCAGGATCCAGGCGCGGTGGATCGGCGGCGGGTCGAGCGCGAGCGCGGGAGCGGCCACCTCGCGGGCCTCCCGCCAGCGGCCCAGCGAGGCGAGCGGTTCGGCCAGGTTCGCTGCCAGATGGGCGCCGCGCGAGCGGGCCAGGCCCAGGCGGGCGGCCTCGGCGATGCCGCGCCGCGCGACCGCCTCGGCCCTGGCGTGCTCGCCGGCGGCCTCCAGCGCGTCGGCCTCGCCGGCGTACGACACGAGCAGCGTATCGTCGTCGGGCGCGCCGACCCGGGCGCGGGCGTACAGGGCGGAGGCGGTACCGAGGTCGCCGTCGAGCGCCGCGAGCGCGGCCAGGGTGGTCAGGGACCTGGTGTCGCCCAGCTCGTACGCCTCCTCGGCGCGGACGCGGGCCTCTCCGTCCCGGCCGTGCCAGGCCAGCGTGCACGCCAGGGCGCCGAGCAGCCTGGACTCGCGGGGAGCCAGGCGTACGGCCTCGCGCAGGTCGTCCAGGCCCTCCTCGCCGTGCAGGTCGCGGACGGCGACGCGCAGCTCCAGCAGGTGGGCCGCGCGCAGCGGGTCGACGACCTCGGCGAGCGCCCTGGTGGCCAGGTCCTCGGCGCGGTGGGCGTCGCCGTCGCGCAGGGCGTCCCTGGCGGCGTTCTCCAGCACTTCGGCATGGTCCTGGCCGTCCGCGTACGCCCACAGTTTCAGCACCAGGTCCCATCTGCGGGCCCGCCAGGCCGCCTCGAAGGCGCGCGGGCCGTCCCCGGCGGCGTGCCAGTGATCGGCGGCCAGCTCAGGCTGGACGGGGGCGCAGCGGGCGTGCAGGCGGCGGCGTTCGCCGGGGAGCAGGTCGTCGTAGACGGCCTCGCGGATGAGCGCGTGCCGGAAGACGTAGTCGTCGCCGTCCACGAGCAGCAGCCGCGCCCGTACGACCGGCCGCAGCGCCTCGTCGAGCGCCAGGTCGTCGAGCCCGGCGACCCGGCGCAGCACCTCGTGGGGCGTCCTGCGCCCGGCCACGGCGGCGATCCGCAGCACGTCGAGGCCGGGGCCCGGCAGCTTCTCGGCCCCGGCGAGCAGCAGCTCGCGCAGCGAGGCCGGGGTCGTGTCGCCCGCCTCGGCCAGCGCCTCGGCGAACAGCGGGTTGCCCTCGCTGCGCGCCACGATCGTGTCCACGTCGTCGCGGCCGAGCAGGCGGGCCACCTCGTCCCGGCCGAGCGGTGGCACCCTGACCACCTCGGCGCCGGGCAGCCGCAGCGGCTCGCGCGAGGTCACGACGACCATCACGCCGGGCCGCGTCAGGTTGCGCAGCAGGTACGCCAGCAGGTCGCGGGCGGCCTGGTCGGCCCAGTGCAGATCCTCCAGCAGGATCAGCAGGGGACGGCGCTCGGCGGCCCGCTCGACCAGCAGCAGCACCTCCTCGAACAGCCGGGCCCGGCCCAGGTCGGGCGTGTCGTCCAGCTCCCCCAGCTCGGGCAGCAGGCACGCCAGCCCCTTGCGCCCGCCGCCCGGCACGAGCCCGGCGCCGTACTCCCTGACCAGGCGGCGCAGCACGGGCACGAACGGCGCGTACGCCGGCCCGCCCGGATCGGCCCCGCCCTCGGCCACCAGCGCGTCCACCCCACCGGCGAACCGCTCGACCAGCCTGGACTTGCCGATCCCCGCCTCGCCCACGACCAGCACCGCACCGGGGGTACGGGCCCACGCGGCGGCCAGCCGGGTCAGCTCGGCCTCACGTCCCACGAACACCTCCTCATTATGAAGAGGCGGCTACGCATCATGCCCGATCCCGTCCAAGGCGGGATTTGTCATCGTCGAAGGCGTGATGACGCGTTCGTTAGGTCTGATGATGGCCGCCTCGGTGTCCGGGATGCTCGGCTTCTTCCTGTTGTTCTCCGCCGTCCCCCTCTATGCCGCGACCGGCGGCTCCGGCGCGACCGGCGCGGGCCTGGCCACCGGCGCGATGATGGCGTCCACGGTCCTCGCCGAGCTGGCCGTGCCCTGGCTGCTGTCCCGGCACGGCTACCGGGTGGCGCTGGCGCTCGGCCTGCTCCTGCTCGGCCTGCCCGCCCTGCTGCTCCCGCTGTCGGCGGACCTGCCCGTGGTGCTGGCCGTGTCGCTGCTGCGCGGCGCGGGCCTCGGCGTGCTCGTGGTCGCCGGCACCGCGCTCACCGCCGACCTGGTGCCCGCCGAGCGCCGCGGCGAAGGGCTGGGCCTGTACGGCCTGGCCGTCGGGGTGCCCTCGGTCGCCGGTCTGCCGCTGGGCCTGTGGGCGGCCGACGCGCTCGGGTTCGCGCCCGTCCTGGTGGTCGGCGGGCTGCTGCCGCTGGCCGGGCTCGCGGCCGTGACCGGCCTGCCCGCCGCCCGGCCGGTCACCGCCGGTCCGGGCGGGCGGACGGGCGGGCTGGCCGCGCCGATGCTGGTCTTCGCCTCGGTCACGTTCGCCGTCGGCGTGCTGGTGACGTTCCTGCCGCTGGCGGGCTCGCCCGGACTGGCCTCGGCGGCCCTGCTCGCCCAGTCGCTGGCCACGCCGGCGGCCCGCTGGTGGGCGGGCCGGTTCGGCGACCGCCACGGCCCGGCCACGCTGCTCGTGCCGGGCCTGCTCGCCGCCGCCACGGGCACCGCGCTCCAGGCGTGGACGGACGCGCCGGTACCGGTCGTGGCCGGGATGGCGCTGTTCGGCGCGGGCTTCGGGGTGCTGCAGAACGCGACACTGACGCTGATGCTCCGGCGCGGCCCGGCGGCCCGGGTCAGCGCCCTGTGGAACCTGGCCTACGACGCCGGGATGGGCGTGGGCGCGACGGGGTTCGGGCTGGTGCTCGGGCACACCGGCTACCGGCTGGGGTTCGTGCTGGTGGCCGCGCTGATCGCGGTGACGGTCCCGCTGGCCGTGGTCAGGCCCGCGTACGCGCCACTCCCACGGTGATCTCGTGGCCGAGGCGGCGGCCGGTCAGCAGCTCCAGGTCGTCGCCGCTCCAGAACCTGCCGGGGTCGTACCAGTTGGGACGGCGTCCGCCGGGCAGCAGGCCCATCGCCTCGTAGGTGACGGCCACGACCTCCGCGCAGTACGCGCTCTCCAGCGTGCGGTCGTTCCTGGCGCGGCGCGGGACCCGGCCCCTGGCCCAGCGGGCGGCCAGCCGGGCCGTGGACGGGAACGGGGTGCCGTCGAGCCGGGCGACCGTGCGCAGCGCCGCGTCCTCCATCTCGGGGGTGGCCTGCGGTTCGAGCTGGCGCAGCCACGGACGCTGCCCGTAGCGGTCGGCCCAGACGGTGACCGCGTCGCGCAGGTCGTGCAGCTGGACGCCGCGGTGGTGGGTGCCGTCCCACAGGTCGAGCAGCGACTTGCCCAGCTCGGCGTGCCACATCATGGGCGGCAGGTCCTCGATCACGATCGCCATGCCCACGTGGTTGACCGGGCTGTTGGTCATGGTCTGGATGGCCCGGTCGGGCACGGACCTCCCGCGGAAGATCCACAGATCGCCGGTCCTGGTCACCTTGACGGCCTCGTCGAGAGTCAGCACATCGCTAGCCTAGGCACATGCGCTGGTGGAAGATGCTCGGTCTGGCGGGAATCGCGGGAGTCGCGGCGACAGGGGTGGTGATCGCGCGCGCCGAGCGACGGCGGCGGGCGTACACGCCCGAGGAGATCAGGACGCGGCTGCGCGAGCGCGTCGAGGCGTCCTCGGCGGAGGCGGTTCAGCCGGAGGGGCGCAGCTCGTAGGCGAACACCACGTCGGGGTAGGCCGGGTTGTCGTCGTAGCCCTGCACACCGCCCAGGTAGGCCCGCTGGTACCGCACCACCCAGGGCAGCGCCGCGGCGGCCCGCACGTCGAGCACGCGTCCGGTGGCCTGCTCGTAGGCCGCCCGCGCCGCCTCCTTGTCGGTCACGCTCAGCTCGGGCAGCCCTTCGAGCAGCTCGTCCAGGGTCCTGTCGCGCAGGTAGGCGAGGTTGAACACGGGCGGGTCGGCGCTGCGGAAGACGTTGCCGAACCATGAGTAGCCGTCGGCGTACTCGGGCCACCAGTACATGAGGAAGATGTCCTGCTCACGTTTCCTGCCCTGCTGCCACTGGGCGTTCCAGGACAGGGCGCGGGCGTCGAGCGTGACGTTGAGCGGCTTCAGCTCCGCCGCCAGGCTGGTGGCCAGCAGCCGCTGGTCGTGGTCGCCCTGGGCGTAGGTCAGCCGCAGCCGCAGCGGCCGGCCGGCGGGCCCGTACCCGGCGCGGCCCAGCAGCCGCGCGGCGCCCGCCAGGTCCTGCCGGGGCTCGCGGCCCGCGACGTGGCCGGTCAGCCCCTCGGGGACGATGCCGCTGGCCGGCGCGACCGCTCCCCTGAGCGCCCTGACCAGGCCGCGGTAGTCGACGGCCTTCTGCACCGCGCGGCGCACCCGCACGTCCTTCATGGGCCCGGCCGCGGTGTTGAACAGCAGCATGGCCGTCTGGTACGAGTCCCGCTCGCTGGTGCGCACCCCCGGCGTGACCGCGGCCCTGGCGAACAGCCGGGGGCTGAGCCGGTCCACGAAGCTCACCTCGCCGCGCGCCAGCATCCGCCACGCGCGGTCGGGGTCGGGCACGACGCGGTACTTGACCGCGCTGTAGTGCGGCTTGTCCCATCCGCCCCAGTATTTGGGGTACGCCTTCAGCGTCAGCTCGTCCTCCTGGCCCGGACGCCAGGCCGCCACCGTGTACGGCCCCGACCCCGCGTCCCGGCCCGCGCCGAGCCATGAGCGCAGGTCGGGCGCCGCCTGCGTGTCGTAGATGTAGGCCGCGTACCCGGAGGAGGCCACCAGGTCCAGCGGCACGGCGTACTTCAGGGCGAAGGTGACCGTGCTCGCGTCCACGGCCCTGATGGAGGAGACGGCGTCCCAGATGTAGGACGCGCCCGCGCGGGCCTTCATCGTGCGCTCGATCGACGCCTTGACCGCCGCCGCGTCCACCGGCCTGCCGGTGTGGAAGGTCGCGCCCTGGCGCAGCGTGAACGTCCAGGTGCGGCCGTCGGGGGTCGAGCGCCAGGAGGTGGCCAGGCGGGGGGCCGACTTCTTGGTGAAGGGGTTCCAGAGGGTCAGGGTCTCGTAGACGTTCTGGAAGGCGATGAGCTCGTTGGAGTCGGAGGTCGCCGGGTCCCAGTCGGAGATGACGTCCAGGTTCTGCGCGTACACGAAGACGGACTCCGCGGCGGGGGGCCGGGGGATCTCCGCCGGGGCCGAGCAGGCCGACAGGAGTGCCAGCGCGGCGGCCGCTACGAGACGACGGCGCAACGCATCTCTCCTCTGTAACCGATTTGGGGGAAACCTACTGCAAGATCACGGACACATGTCCAAAAGTCCAGAAAAATTGGGCAATTGGGTGATCGAATTGCTATCCTCTGGGCTTGTCCCGTCCGGGGTTGCCAGCAGGGGACCGACCGGAGTGAGGTGCCATGGGTCGTAGCCGGACGATCCGCATGAAGATCATCGGACTACTACTCGTGCCCCTGACCTCCATGGTCGTGCTGTGGGGCGTCATCACCGCCGTCACCGCCGGCGAGAGCCTGGAGCTGCGTCAGTACAAGACACTCTGGACGAACCTCCGCCATCCGGCGTACAAGTTGATCAGCGAGCTCCAGCACGAGCGTCTCTCCTCGGCCAAGCTGCTGCGCCGGGCCGCCTCCCCGAAGGACGTGGCCGACCAGCGCACCCGCACCGACGCCGCCAGGGACGAGTTCAGAAAGCTCTCCAGCAGCTCCAAGGACCGATCGGAAGAGATCCGTACGCAGGTGGACGCGGTGTACACGCAGCTCGGCAGGATCGACGCGATCCGCAGTGAGATCGACGACGGCCATTCCGACCGTCTGCTCGTCGGCGAGGCGTACAACACCGTGGTCGACTCCCTCTACGGCCTGCACCGGCGCGTCGCGCTCATCAACGACATCCCGATCTACGAGCAGTCCCGTGTGATCATCGAGCTGGGCTACGCCAAGGAGCTGCTGACCAGGGAGCAGGCCATCGCGCTCGGGCCCGTCACGCCGTCCGAACGCCGGCAGTTCACCCAGATCGTCGGCAACCGGCGCTTCCTGATCGACCAGGGGCTCGGCGAGCTGGACCCGAGCCTGCGCGACACCCAGGTCTCCCTCGTCACCTCCCCCGCCTACCAGCGCATGCGGCTGATGGAGGACCGGATCATCGCCGGCGCCACGCCGCCGCGCGGCTGGCTGAGCACGACCGAGTCGATCTCCAAGACGTACGCGGAGTCGCTCATGCGGGCCAGCACGCTGCTCAACTCGCGCGCCGACCCGGTGGCCGACCAGGTGCTGTCGCGGGCGTTCATCCTGGCCGGCACGTGTTTCCTGCTGGTCATCGTGTCGATCGTGTTCTCGCTGCGGATGGGCAACCGGCTGTCGAAGGAGCTGGGCGCGCTCAGGCTCGCCGCCCTGGAGGTCGCCCAGGAGCGGCTGCCGCACGTGGTGGCCAAGCTGCGCAAGGGCGAGCGCGTGGAGATGCCGGAGTTGTCGGTGGCGACCAGCACGGTCGAGATCGGCGACGTCGGCCAGGCCTTCTCCACCGTCCAGCAGACCGCCGTCGAGGCCGCGATCGGCCAGGCGCAGCTCAGCGAGGGCGTCGGGCACGTTTTCCGCAACCTCGCCAGGCGTTCCCAGGCCCTGCTGCACCGCCAGCGCATCCAGCTGGAGGACATGCAGCACCGCGCCACCGACCCCGAGGCCCTGGACGACCTGTTCCGCCTCGACCACCTGACCACCCGCATGCGCCGCCACGCCGAGGGTCTGATCATCCTGTCGGGCGCCACCCCGGGCCGCGGCTGGAGCAAGCCCGTGCCGCTGCTCGACGTGGCCCGCGGCGCCACGGCCGAGGTGGAGGACTACCGCAGGGTCACCGTCGAGCCGATGTCCGGACAGCGCCTGGCCGGACCGGTGGTCGGCGACGTGATCCACCTGGTCGCCGAGCTGATCGAGAACGCGACCGTCTACTCGCCCCCGCACACGCAGGTCATCGTGCGCGGCGAGGAGACGGCCCGCGGCTTCGCCTTCGAGGTCGAGGACCGCGGGCTGGGACTGAGCACCCAGGAGCTGGCCGAACTCAACGAGCGGCTGGCCAGCCCACCCGAGTTCGACCTGGCCGACAGCGACAAGCTGGGGCTTTTCGTCGTCTCCCGCCTGGCCGCCAGGCATGACATCCGCGTGACGCTACGCGGTTCACCATATGGAGGGACCACCGCGATCGTGTTGATCCCGGCTGAGCACGTGGCCGATCCGGAACCGGAGGCCGACGTGAAGGAGCCCGCCCGTCCTGTGATGCGGGTGGTGCCAAGTGAGTGACGAGCGCTGGCTGGACGAGGACGCCGGTCCGATCGTCCCGGCCTACCTGCTGACCAGGGGCCGTACGGTGCCCGCGAGCGAGGCCATCGACCTCATCGCGGTCATCGTCACCGCCGGCGGGCTGACGCCTCCGGTGGGGCTCGGGCCCGAGCACCTGATCATCATGCAGAAGTGCACCAAGCCCACCCGGCTGGTGGACGTGGCCGCCGAGCTGAACCTGCCCATCGGCGTGGTCAGGGTGCTGGTCGGCGACCTGCACGCGCGGCAGCTCGTCCAGGTCGAGCTGCCGCCGCCCGCGCCGGACGCCAAGGTGCTGCTGGAAGTGATCAGTGGGCTGAAGGCGCTGTGACGGCCCGGCTGTTCAGCTTCCCGTAGACCGTGGCGAAGGCCGCCGCGACCAGCCCGGCCACCGCGGCGGTGCCGAACACCCACTGGAAGCCCAGGACGCCGGGCCGCGCGGCCAGGGTCGCGGCGATGGCCGCGCCCGCCACACTGCCGCCGACGATGCGCACCAGCGCGTTCACGCCCGCGGCCAGCGCGGTCCTGGACGACTCGACATGCTCGACGGCCATCGTGCCCAGCGCGGCGTAGCCGACGCCGAGGCCGACGCCCATGAGGGAGGAGGCCACGTACAGGGTGGCCGGGCTGCCGTGCTCGAACGCCAGCCACGCCCCCGAGAGCCCGGTCACCCCCGCGCCCGCCGCCACCATGTACGAGGCGGCGAACCGGCGCATGAGCCGCCCCGCGAACAGCGAGATGACCAGCATGAACAGGGTGCTCGGCAGCAGGAAGAAGCCGACCTGCAGGGTGGAGGCGCCGAAGCCGTAGCCGGTCACCTTCGGCACCTGGGCGAACTGCGACATGCCGGTCAGCAGCGTGAAGAACGAGAACCCGAGCAGCATCGAGGAGACCGTCGCGCCGATCGTGCCCCTGTGCACCAGCATCGACATCTCGACCAGCGGCTCGGCCACCCTGCGCTCGACCAGCACCCACACCACGGCCAGCGCGGCGGCCGCGGCGAACAGGCCGAGCACGCCGGGCGACGTCCAGCCCCACGAGCCGCCCTCGCTGATCGCCAGCAGCAGCGCGACCAGCCAGGCGGTCAGCAGCGCGGCCCCGGCGAGATCCGGACGGCCCTTGCCGGCCGGCGCCACGTCACGCACGAGGAAGGCCAGGATCACGAGGGCCACCAGGGAGATCCCGCCGGTGATCCAGAACACCAGGTGGTAGTCGCCGGCGGCCAGCCCGGCCAGGATCATGCCGCCGCCGCTGCCGAACCCCATCGTCGCGCTCAGCACGCCGATGCCGGTCGCGAGCTGCTGCCGGGGAAGCAGGTCGCGGACCACTCCGATCGACAGCGGGACCAGCGCGGACACCGCTCCCTGGAGGATGCGGGCGACGATCAGCCAGGCCAGCGACGTGGCCAGCGCCGCCATGACCGAACCCACCACCAGCAGGGCCAGGGCGCCGAGGATCATCCGGCGCCGGCCGTACATGTCGCCGAAGCGCGACAGCAGCGGCGTGGAGACCGCGGCGACCAGCAGGCTGATGGTGAGCGTCCAGCTCACGGCCGAGAGTGAGGCGTGCAGCTCGCGCTGCAGCACGGGAAGCAACGGGACCACCGCGGTGTTCTGGAGGGCGGCTATGGAAGCCGCGAACGCCAGTGAGACCACCGTGGGCCAGGGGTTGCGCATCGACGTCTCACGCGCCGCGGATGCGACGACTGTCGCCATGTCGGCTCCTTTAGATAACTTAGGTAAGTAACCGAGCAACGATGATACATACGTAAGTTAGGTAAGCAAACAGATGGGCGAAGATCTCAACAAGACGGTGTCGGCCTTCCGCCGGCTGGTCATCACGCTCAACCGCGCCAAGGCCCACGAGTGGCTCACCGAGGCCGCCGGCATCCGGCTCGACCGGCCCGACGTGCAGATCATCGTCTACCTGCTGGACGCGGGCGAGCCGCGCAGGATCGGCATGATCGCCGAGGGCCTGCAGGTGGAGAGCCCGCACGTGACCAGGCACGTCGCCGCTCTGGAGCAGCGCGGGCTGGTCGAGCGCGTACGCGACCCCGACGACCGGCGGGCCTGGCGCATCGCACTCACCGAGGAGGGGGCCGAGGTGGCTGGCAGGTGCCGCCGGATCACCACCGGCTGGTTCGAGGAGGCGCTGGCCGACTGGCCGGAGTCGGAGCGGGAAGAGCTGTCCAGGCTGATGACGAAGCTGTCTGACGATTTCTGCGAGCGCATGCGCGCCCGGTACACCTGAAAAACGCGTTGCGGGGCCGGTCGGCCGGGCGGCATGCTCGTGCCATGGTCATCCGGCGAATGCGCGTCCCGCACCCGTCCGGGGGTTCCCGCCGTTGAGATCGGCAGCCCCCGGCTCGTTCCAGGCGGGTGGGGGCGCTGGTGTGCCCGGCGGTTTCATAAGCCGCTCCAGGCGGGTTCGATCCCCGCACCCGCCACCGCGTTGCTGATAGAGATGAACCCATGCGGATCTCGGTGGCGGCGGACAGCGACGACGGAGTGGCCGGGCGCGTGGTGTCCGAGCTGCGCGGGCGGGGTCACGAGGTGCTGACCCACGGCGCACTCGACGACGGCGAACGCGACGACTGGGCCTGGGCCTGCGAACTGGCCGCCAGAGACGTCGCCGAGGGCCGGGCCGACCAGGCGGTGGTCTGCTGCTGGACGGGCACGGGCGCCTCGATCGCCGCCAACAAGGTGCCGGGCGTGCGCGCCGCGCTCTGCGTCGACGCCTACACCGCCGACGGGGCGCGCAAGTGGAACGACGCCAACGTGCTGGCCCTCAGCCTCCGTCTGACCTCCGACGTCGTGCTCGGCGAGATCCTCGACGCCTGGTTCTGCGGCCGGCCCAGCACCGATCCGGCCGACGTGGCCAACGTGGCGCACCTCGCGGAGATCTAGGCTCTGTGGCATGGACAACTTACGGTGCACGCACTGCGGCGAGGAGGGCCTCGAACCCGGGTTCGTCGCGGACCAGGGTGAGCACTCCCGGGGGTACGCCCGCTGGGTCGAAGGGGCCTTGCGGCGCGGGATCCTGGGCGGGGCCCGGCTGATGGGCCGTCCCAAGTGGGAGATCGACGCCTACCGCTGCCGTTCCTGCCACCACCTCGAACTCTTCGCCACTCGTCCCGACTAGGCCGTGCCCGCCGTCCGGGGGCGACTCACAACCCTCGCGTCCGGGGGCACGGAAATCGTCGGTGCCGCCCTCTAGGGTGCTTGCCATGACCGACGTGCTGATCCGCGGCGGGCGGCCCTGGGGGCTCGCGTTCCCCGCCGACCTGCTCGTCCGCGACGGCCGCATCCACCAGGTGGGCGCGTCCCTCGACGCGCCCGGCGCCCTCGTCCTCGACGTCACCGGCCAGCTCGTCCTGCCCGGTCTCGTCGACGCCCATTGCCACCTCGACAAGACGCTCTACGGCGGCCCCTGGATCCCTCACTCCGCCGACGACTCGCTGGCCGGCCGCATCGCCAACGACCTGGGCCGCCGCGCCGAGCTGGGCGTGCCGAGCGCCGAGCGCGCCGGCGCGCTGCTGGCCCGGATGAGCGAGGCCGGCACCACCCACGTGCGCACCCACACCGACATCGACCCTTCCGTGGGCCTGCGGGGCGTGGAGGCCGTGCGCGAGGCCGCCGCCCGCTCCCCCGTCGACGTGCGGCAGGTCGCCTTCCCGCAACACGGCGTGCTCACCAACCCCGGCACCGCCGACCTGCTGGCCGAGGCGCTCAGAAGCGGCGTCGAGGCGGTCGGCGGCCTCGATCCGGCCGGCGTCGACCGCGATCCGGTGCGCCACCTCGACCTGATCTTCGGCTTGGCCGACCGGTTCGGCGCGCACATCGACATCCACCTCCACGACGGAGGCTCGCTGGGCGGCTGGGAGCTGGAGCTGATCATCGAGCGCACCAAGGCGCTGGGGCTCGGCGGCCGGGTGACGGTCAGCCACGCGTACGCGCTGGGCGAGCTCGGCGACGCCGCCCAGGACCGCCTGATCCAGGGCTTCCTCGACGCGGGCGTGGCCGTCGCCACCGCCGCCGTCTACAGCTACCCGGTGCCGCCGGTCAAGAAGCTGCGCGCCGCGGGCGTCACCGTCGCCTGCGGCCACGACGGCGTCCGCGACCTGTGGGGCCCCTACGGCTCGGGCGACATGCTGGAGCGCGCGATGCACCTCGCCTACCGCAGCGCGTTCCGCCGCGACGAGGACATCGAGCTCGCTCTGGAGGCGGCCACCGTGGGCGGCGCGCGGGCCCTCGGGCTGCCCGACTACGGCCTGGCTCCGGGCGACCGGGCCGACCTCGTCGTGGTGCCCGCGAGCGGCCCCGGAGAGGCCGTGGTCGTTCACCCTCGGCGCACTCTGGTCATGAAGGACGGCGTAGTCCTGCACAATTGACCGGCGGGACCATCGAAAGGCAGGCAAGTGCTCTCTATACACCAGCGGATCGCGGCAGAGCTCGACGTGCGCGACGGGCAGGTGCAGGCGGCGGTCGATCTGCTCGACGGCGGCGCCACCGTGCCGTTCATCGCGCGCTACCGCAAGGAGGTCACCGGCGCCCTCGACGACGCGCAGCTCCGCACGCTCGAAGAACGGCTGCGCTACCTTCGCGAGCTCGACGAGCGCCGGGCGGCGATCCTGGAGTCGATCGAGTCTCAGGGCAAGCTCGACGACGACCTGCGCGCGCAGATCATGGCGGCCGAGACCAAGGCCAGGCTCGAAGACATCTACCTGCCCTACAAGCCCAAGCGGCGCACCAAGGCGCAGATCGCCCGCGAGCTGGGCCTTGAGCCGCTGGCCGAGAAGCTGCTCGGCGACCCCACGCTCCACCCGGCCACGGTCGCCGCGGAGTTCGTCACCGAGGGCGTGGCCGACGCCGGCGCGGCCCTCGAAGGGGCCAGGGCGATCCTGATCGAGCGGTTCGCCGAAGACGCCGACCTCATCGGCGACCTGCGCGAGCGGCTGTGGAGCCGCGGCCGGCTGGTGTCGAAGGTGCGCGAGGGCAAGCAGGAGGCGGGGGCGAAGTTCTCCGACTACTTCGAGTTCACCGAGCCGTTCACCAAGCTGCCCTCCCACCGCGTCCTGGCGATGTTCAGGGGCGAGAAGGAGGAGGTCCTCAACGTCGTGCTGGAGCCCGGCGAGACCGCCGACTACGAGCTGCGCATCGGCGCCCGGTTCGGCATCTCCGACAAGGGGCGTCCGGCCGACGCGTGGCTGGCCGAGACCGTGCGCTGGGCCTGGCGCACCCGCATCCTCGTGCATCTCGGCATCGACCTGCGGATGCGCCTGTGGCAGGCGGCCGAGGAGGAGGCCGTGCGGGTCTTCGCCGCCAACCTGCGCGACCTGCTGCTCGCCGCCCCGGCCGGCACCCGCGCGACCATGGGCCTCGACCCCGGCCTGCGCACCGGCGTGAAGGTGGCCGTGGTCGACGCCACGGGCAAGGTCGTCGAGACCGCCACCATCTACCCCCACGAGCCCAAGCGCCAGTGGGACCAGTCGCTGGCCGTGCTCGGCGCGCTGGCCCAGAAGCACGGCGTCGAGCTCATCGCCATCGGCAACGGCACCGCCTCGCGCGAGACCGACAAGCTGGCCGGCGACCTGGTCAAGCTCATGCCGTCGATCACCAAGATCGTGGTGTCGGAGGCGGGCGCCTCGGTCTACTCGGCCTCGGCCTACGCCTCCCAGGAGCTGCCCGACCTCGACGTGTCGCTGCGCGGCGCGGTCTCCATCGCCCGCCGGCTCCAGGACCCGCTGGCCGAGCTGGTCAAGATCGACCCCAAGTCGATCGGCGTCGGCCAGTACCAGCACGACCTGGCCGAGTCCAAGCTCTCCCGCTCGCTCGACGCCGTCGTCGAAGACTGCGTCAACGCGGTCGGGGTCGACGTCAACACGGCGTCCGCGCCCCTGCTCACGCGGGTGTCGGGCATCGGCGCGACGCTGGCCGAGGGCATCGTGCGCCACCGCGACGCCAACGGGCCGTTCCGTACCCGCACGGCGCTGAAGGAGGTCTCGCGGCTCGGGCCCAAGGCGTTCGAGCAGTGCGCCGGCTTCCTGCGCATCCCGGACGGCGACGACCCGCTCGACGCCTCCAGCGTGCACCCCGAGGCGTACCCGGTGGTCCGGCGCATCCTGAGCTCGGTCCAGACCGACCTCAAGTCGCTGATCGGCAACACCTCGGCCCTGCACACGATCCGGCCGCAGGACTTCATCGACGACACCTTCGGCCTGCCGACCGTCACCGACATCCTGCGCGAGCTGGAGAAGCCGGGTCGCGACCCGCGTCCGGCGTTCAAGACGGCCGCCTTCAAGGAGGGCGTGGAGAAGATCTCCGACCTGGTGGCGGGGATGATCCTGGAGGGCGTGGTCACCAACGTGGCCGCCTTCGGCGCGTTCATCGACATCGGCGTCCACCAGGACGGTCTGGCGCACGTGTCGGCCCTGTCCCGCACCTTCGTCAAGGACCCGCGCGACGTGGTCAAGCCCGGCGACATCGTCCGGGTCAAGGTGCTCGACGTCGACATCCCGCGCAAGCGCATCTCCCTGACCCTCCGCCTGGAGGACGACGTCACCCAGCCGTCCGCGGAGGGCCGCCCGCCCCGCAAGTCCGGCACCCGCCCGGAGGGCGCCCGCAACGGCGACGGCGGCGGTCGCAACGGCAACCGTGACGGCTCCGCCCCCCGTGGCGAAGGCGGCCGCAACGGCGGCGCCCGCGACGGTGGCCGGGGCGACGGCGCTCGCGGTGACAGCGGTCGCGACGGCGGTCGTGACGGTGGCCGCGACGGCGGCCGCGACGGCGGCCGCGACGGTGGCCGCGACGGTGGCCGCGACGGTGGCCGCGACGGTGGCCGTGGTCAGGGTGGTCGTGGCGACGGCGGTCGTGGTCAGGGCCGCGGCGACGGTCAGCGCGGCGGCCAGCGCCGCCAGGACCGTCCGGCTCCCATGGGCGCGATGGCCGAAGCCCTCCGCAAGGCGGGCCTCGGCGGCGACAACCGCTGACCCAGCCACTGGACGGTGGGCCGGCCACCATCACCTGACCGGCCCACCATCCAGCCTGCGCCGACATACGCCGCCCACCATGACGGCCCACCATCCAGCCTGTGCCAACCACACGCCGCCCTTGGCCCGCCACTCGACAAGTGGTCCCCTGCACCACCCCACCACCGACCGACCACCCCCACCCGCCCCACCAGCCGGTGGAGCCGACCAACGACACCGCCACGCCAGGCGCGGCGCCGGTCGAAGCGAGCCGGCCCGGCCTGAGCGGAGGGTGAGGTGGGCGGGGGTGTCGGTGGGCGGGGTGTCGGTGGGCGGGGGTGTCGGTGGGTGGGGGGTGTCGGTGGGTGGGGCGGTACGGTCGGGGGGTGAGCACAACTGCGTTTTCCGCGGCCGTCGCCCAAGCCCGCGACCTGCTTCGCTGGCGTTCGCCGCTGCGGACCGAGCTCTGGGCGGCCCGGCTCACCGCCGGTCTGGAGCCCGACGAGGTGGAGCCGTTCCTGCGCGAGCTGGCCGAGGACGGGAGCGCCGAGTCGCGCCTCACCCTCGCCGCCCTGGCCGCGATCGACAGGACCGGTTGGACGGGGACGCGCCCCCTCCCGGACGCCGACGACGAGTCGGCTGACCCGACGGCCGATCAGCACGTACCGGACGGAGACCGGCGGGGCCCGGAGCCAGGGGCCCCCGGCACAAAGGACCGGGAAGCCTCCGCCACGTCCGGCACACAGGACCGGGAAGCTCTCGGGGCGTCCGAGGGGCAGGAGCCGGAATCGGATGAGGGACCGCTGCGGATTCTCGGGGTGGAGGTTCCCGGGACGACGTACGCCGATCTCGTACTGCCCGGCTGGGTAGGCCGTATGGGCCAGGTGACCTGCGAAGGAGCCTGGTACGGCAAGGCCGACCCGTACGGCGAGCAGACCTTGGCCGTCCTGTCGTTCCGGTACGGGAACGGCAAGGAGCCGCACCTCCTCGTCGTCGGCATCGACCAGCCCAACGGCGGCCTCGCCGTCGACGCCGTCGTCGAGGAGGTCAAGTTCCTCGACGATCTGGGCCTGCGCCCGGCCGAGCCCGGGGTGGTGGCCGGGCGGGTGCTGGACGGGTTCGAGCTGGGCGACCGGATCATGGGGGCTCAGGTGGCCGACACGCTGGCCGCCGTCCGTCCGCTGGCCGTCGCGCGGGCCCTCGCCGTGCCGGGGCTCGTCCGGCAGGCGCCCGACGGGACGATGGCCGACTTCCATGACCTGCCCGACGTGCCGGGGGCGCGGGAGGCGTTCGAGAAGCTCGTGGAGTTCGTGGGCGGGCGTCCGCTGTGGTGGAGTCCGGCGCGGGTGAGCCAGTTCCTGACGTCGTGGCTGCCGCGGGAGGCCATCCTGTCGGACCCGGCGGTGGCCGCGATGCCGGAGGTGGTCCGGGCGTGGAGCCGCTTCAACGGCGGCCATCCCGCCGTCCTGCACCAGATCGACCTGGACGCCCCGCGCCTGCCCGCCCTGATGGCGGACGAGTCCCTGGCAGGGCTCGGGAAGCGCATCGCCCGCCGACAGCTGTGACGAGGGCCCGTGCAGCGAACGCGTGACCGAGGGGTGGGCCTTGCCGGAAGTGGGTGGACCGCGATGGGGGTGGGGGCGGCTATGCTGCGCAGTGACGTTTAGCAGTGCCCCACTTGGGCGTTTCGAGGGAGACTTGCGCGATGTACAAGGAGTTCGCTGTCGAGGCCGTCATGTGGCTCGTCCCGGTTGCGGTGCTGATCGGGGTCGCGCTCCTCGTCACCGCCTGACCCAGGACCCGAGGAGTGACGGGGGCCGGGCGCAGGCTCGGCCCTCGTCCGCTGCCTGAGGCGCGGCCGGGAGTCAGGATGCCCAGGCCAGCAGGGGGCCGTCCTGGCGGAGCCGTTTGAGCGCCTGCTTCTCCAGCTGCCTGACGCGTTCCCTGGTCAGCCCGAGACGGTCCGCGATCTCGCTGTGGCTCTGTGCCTTCTGCCCGGTGAGGCCGTACCGGAGCTTGATGACGAACGCCTCGCGCGGCGGCAGCGACGTGACCACCTCCCGGACGTCGGCGCTCATGGCACGGTGTTCGGCGACTTCCTGCACCCCCATGCCGTCCTCGTCGGCGATCAGATCGGCGATGCGGCTCTCGCCGGACTCCCCTACCGGGAGGTCCAGGCTGACCACGTCCTGGCCGAGGCCGCGTAACGCGGCGACCTGGCAGGAGGGCAGCGCGGCCGACCGGGCGAGCTCGCCGTCCGTCGGGTCGCGGCCCAGGTCGGCGGCGAGCTGCCGCTCGACCCTGAGCAGCCGCGACAGCTCCTCGCCCACGCGGATGGGCAGCCGTACGGTGCGGCTCTTGTCGTGGATGCCGCGTTCGATGGCCTGGCGGATCCACCACATCCCGTACGTCGAGAACTTGTACCCGCGGGTGTAGTCGAACTTCTCCACGGCCCTGATCAGCCCGAGGTTGCCCTCCTGGATGACGTCGAGCAGCGGCAGCCCGCGGAAGGCGTAACGCTTGGCGGCGGCGACGACCAGGCGGAGGTTGGACCTGATCAGCTCGTCCTTGGCACGCCGCCCGTCGCGTACGAGGTGTTCGAGCTCGGGGGTGCCGTCGCCGCGCCCGATGAGGTGGCCCGCGTACAGGCCGGCCTCGATGCGACGGGCGAGGTCGACCTCGTCCGCGGCGGAGAGGAGGGGGTTCTTGCCGATCTGCTTCAGGTACATGCCGAGCGGATCGGGCTCTGAGGCCGACATGTACCGGCAACTACCCGGTGAACGGCGGCGAATTCCCGGCTTCGTTGAGTTCCGCGATGGCGAGTTCGGCCGTGCTGCGGATGTCGAAGAACTTGTCCAGCGCGGTGATCGCGAACAGGTGCTTGCACCGGCCGTTGAGACCGGACAGCAGCAGCTTGCCACCGGAGGCGGTGACGGCCTTGTGCAGGTAGACCAGCACGGACAGGCCGGAGGAGTCGCAGACGCTGACGGCCTGCATGTCGATGACGAGGAGCGGCGGCTGGGTGAGGTCGAGCGCCTTGGTGACACGGTCGCGCACCTCGGCCGCGGACCCGAAGTCGAAATCTCCAGTCAGCCGCGCGATGACGCAGGGGCCCTGGAGTCCGAGGCTGATCGACAAAGCCTGCTCCGAAGTCACCCAGCTCCACCTACCTGCGTCGCTTTCCCACTTGTCGTCACTTCTCGACCACTTTACGAGAAGTAACGCCTTGGGTTGAACACCAGCATCTGCTCAATCTGGTCGTCGGTGACACCGGAGTCGAGCAGTGCGGCCAGTACGTCATCGTGAATGTGATCGTAGCGCCAGTTCGGCGCGAGCGTGCTTCTGGCCTCGTCCCATGCGCCGCCGAAGTAGTCCATGAAGCAGGCGGCGTCGTGGCTGAGGACCATGCGGTCGGCGTATCCGCGTCCGCAGAGGGCGGCGACCGTGGCCACGCGCTGCTCGGTCGAGTTGTAGGCGTCGAGACCGAACCGGTCCATCCCCAGCGTCGCGCCGGTGTCGGCCAGGCGCATCAGGTAGTCGAGGTCGTTGCTGTCGCCCGCGTGCCCGATGACCACCTTCTCCAGGTTCACCCCTTCCTTGGCGAACAGGTCGAGCGCGAGCAGACCGCTCTGGGTGAAGGAGTTCGTGTGTACGGTGATCGGCGCCCCGGTCCGTACGTGGGCCCGCGCGACGGCCCGGCAGATGCGCTCGACGCCGGGCGTCAGGCCCTTGTGCTCCACCACGCACTTGAGCAACGCGGCCTTGACCCCGGTGTCGGCGATGCCCTCGGTGAGGTCCCGGACGAAGTCGTCGATCATCGGGTCCGGCATGTCGAGGAACAGGCCGGGGCCGCGGTGCTCGTACTGGTGGGGCAGTTCCTCGAAGGCGTAGAGGCCGGTGGCGACGACGATGTTGAGTCCGGGCACCCCGGCGGCCACGCGCTGGATGCGCGGGATGTGGCGGCCCAGGCCCCACACCGTCGGGTCGACGATCGTCCGCACGCCCTTGGCCGCCACCGCGTTGAGCTTCGAGATCGCGTCGGCGACCCGGAACTCCTCGTCCCACCAGGCGCCTTTGCCGTAGTTGTCCACGTGCTCGGCGGCCACGACGAAGACGTGCTCGTGCATCAGCGTCTGACCGAGCTCCTCGACGTCGATCGGGCCGCGGACGGTCTCGACGGTGGGCATGGGACCTCCATACCAACTGGTCAGTAAGTGGGCCCAACGTAGGCCGCCCCTGCCGCACCGTCAACCATCCCCGGGTCGGACGTCCGCACCGGGGGTGGACGCGTCCGTACATGTCAGGACTCATCGGGTCAGGCGCGGGAACAGCGGCTCCGGCCGTGGCAACCGCTCCCCCGCCACCGCCGCCGCCACCCGCGCCGCCGCCGTCGGCAGGAAGGGCTCCAGCTGGTCGGCCAGCGTCCGGCACGCCCCCACCAGCACGCCCAGCGACGCCTCCCGCTCGGCCGGGGGCTGCTTCCACGGCCGGACGCGTTCGACGTACCTGTTCGCCTCCTCGACCAGCCGCCACACCGCTCCGGCGGCCCGGCGGAAGTCGAAGTCCCCCAGCGCGCCGTGCACGTCGCCCGGCCCGAACTCCGCGCGCACCTCCGGCACGTTCCCGTCCAGGAACCGGTGGACCATGGTGACCACCCGGTTGACCAGGTTGCCCACGCCGTTGGCCAGGTCCTCGTCGGCCCTGGCGACCAGGCGTTCCTCGGTGAAGTCGGCGTCGCCCACGCGCGGCACCTCGCGCAGCAGCCACCACCGCACCGCGTCCACGCCGTACGCGTCCACCAGGGCCACCGGGTCGGCGGCCGTCCCGGACGACTTGCTGATCTTGCGGCCGTTCGCCGTGAGGTAGTCGTGCACGAAGATCTGCGAGGGCGGCGGCTGCCCGGCGGCCAGCAGCATCGCCGGCCAGTAGACCGCGTGGAAGCGGATCACCCCCTTCCCGACCAGGTGCACCTTGTCCGGCTCGGCCACCCACCAGCGCTCGTAGTCCGAGCCCTCCAGGGCGGTGACGTAGTTGGCGAGGGCGTCCCACCACACGTACACGACCTGGCTGGGATCGCCCGGCACGGGGATGCCCCAGCCGCGGGCGCGCGCCGCCGACCGCGAGACGCTGATGTCGGCCAGCCCCGCCTCGACGAACGCCAGCACCTCGTTGCGCCGGGCCGCCGGCTCGATGCGCAGGTCGCCGCCGCGGATGAGGTCGAGCAGGGCGTCCTGGTAGCGGGAGAGCCGGAAGAACCAGTTCCGCTCCGACACCGCCTGCAGGGGCGCCTCGTGCCCTTCCGCGCAGGGGCCCTCCGGGTAGAACTGCTCGCAGCCCACGCAGTAGAGCCCTTCGTAGTGCCGCTGGTAGAGGTCGCCTTCGACGGCCTTCCAGATGCGTTCGACGCCGGCGCGGTGCCCGGGATGGCTGCTCGTCCTGACGAACGCGTCGAAGGACAGGTCCAGCGGTTCCCGCAGCTCTTGGAAGGCGGCCGCGTTGCGGTCCACGAACTCCCGTACCGGCACTCCTTCGGCCTCGGCGGCCAGCACGTTCTTCAGCGAGTTGTCGTCGGTCCCGGTCTGGAACCGCACGGGTTCGCCGCGCCGCCGGTGGTGCCTGGCCAGCACGTCCGCCTGGACGAGCTCCAGCGCGTGCCCGAGGTGCGGTCGCGCGTTGACGTAGGGGATGGTCGTCGTGATGTACATCGGTCGCCTCCCGAAGGGGCCCCGACACGACGAGAGGCCCCGGGTCGCAGGGCCTCAACAGGTCGTCGTCGGTGAAACCCCCTACGGGGTCATCATCACCGCGCTGATCGTCATGTTCGGCATCGTACCGTTCTCAGGCGAGCCCGGCGAGCTTGTAAAGCACCAGCGACCCGGCCACCGCCACGTTGAGGCTGGCCCCGGTGCCGATCATCGGGATCTCGACCACGGCGTCGAGCAGGTCGAGCGCCTCGCCGGGGATGCCGGTGGCCTCATGACCGAGCACGACGACGGTGGGCTCGCGGGCCATGGGCAGGTCGGCCAGCCTGATGGCGTTCTCGGCCAGCTCGACGCCCAGCACGCGCTCGCGCCGGGAGGCCAGCCAGGGCAGCGGTTTCACCCAGTGCACGCACGCCCCGGCCCGCAGCGTGTTCCCCCTGGCCAGCGCCTCGGGGACCCACGGCAGGCGAGGCACGGCCATGCAGGCGCCGGCCGCGTCGCAGGTGCGCAGCAGGGTGCCGAGGTTGACGCCGTGCATGGGCCACAGGGGGGCGACGGTGAGGTGGCCGAGGCATCGGGGCGGCCTGCGCCGCCGCTGGGCCCGGAGCTCTCCGGAGGTGCGCACCCGGATGCCGCTCATGCGGCCGGGAGGAGGTTCCTTACGCGGACGTTCACGAGGAGGGCGCTTTCGTCGGCACGCCCGGGCCATCACCGAAGGGATTCGCGGCCAGTCTACGCCCGCGAGCCGGTCGAGGCACGATCACGAGCGATGGCGTACGGCCCACGCGACCAGCCCCACGGCGAAGACCGCCACGCCCGCGAGCACGGACGCGAGCGGCAACGTGAACGCCAGCACCAGGCACAGGACCAGCCCGAGCACCGGCACGGCCTTGACCGGCGCGCCCTCGGCCCGCGAGAGCGTCAGCGCGCCGGCGTTGGCGATCGCGTAGTAGACCAGCACCCCGAACGAGGAGAACCCGATCGCGCCGCGCAGGTCGGCCACCAGCAGCAGCACGACCACCGCGGCCCCCACCGCCGCCTCGGCCCGGCGCGGGACCCGCCGCTGCGGATCGACCGCGGCCAGCACGCCCGGCAGGTCGCGCTCCCTGGCCATCGCCAGCACGGTGCGCGAGACGCCGAGCAGCAGCGCGAGCAGCGCCCCGAGCGAGGCCACCGCCGCCCCTGCCCCCACGACCGGGACCAGCCACTCGGCCCCGCCCCGCCGTGCGACCTCGGCCAGCGGCGCCGCCGACCCGGCCAGCCCGGACGCCCCGAGCGTGCGCAGGGCGGCCACCGCCACCAGCGTGTAGACGACGAGCGTGACGCCCAGGGCGATGCCGATCGCCCGCGGGATGGCACGGGCCGGATCGCGCACCTCCTCCCCCAGCGTGGCGATCCTGGCGTATCCGGCGAACGCGAAGAACAGCAGCCCGGCGCCCTGAAGCACCCCCCACAGGCCGGCCCCGGACAGCGCGGCCTCGGGCGTCACAGGCGGCCGCTCCCCCGTCAGCCCGGCGACGATCACCGCCGCCAGCACGGCGAGCACGAGCACGACGATCACCCGGGCGACCGCGGCCGAGCGCTGGACGCCGTAGAGGTTGAGCAGGGTGATCGCGACGACCGCCGCGACGGCCAGGGGCCGGGCCGCGCCGGGGGCGACGTACGAGCCGAAGGTGAGCGCCATCGCGGCGCACGAGGCCGTCTTGCCGACGGTGAAGCCCCAGCCCGCCAGGTAGCCCCACAGCGGGCCGAGCCGTCGCCTGCCGTAGACGTAGGTGCCGCCGGACTCGGGGTAGAGCGCGGCCAGCCGGGCCGAGGACGTGGCGTTGCAGTAGGCCACGACGGCGGCGAGCGCGAGGGCGGCGAGCAGCTTGCCTCCCGCCGCGGCGGCGGCCGGGGCGAAGGCGGCGAACACGCCCGCGCCGATCATCGCGCTCAGCCCGACCACGACCGCGTCGCCGGTGCCCAGCCGCCGTGCCAGGCCGTCAGCCATGCCGCCCCTTCCTCCGGGCCCGCGCCCGCGTCGGGGGTCGCCGGTCAGGGGATCCCGAGGGGGCCCACTCTGCCGTACGTTCCCGGCGTTCCCGTCCCCGGGGCCGTCAGGAGGTCGCCTCGGGGCCCGGGACCACCAGCACGGGACGGCGGGCGTGGTGCAGGACGCGGTCCGAGGTGCTGCCGAGCAGCAACGACCGCACTCCGCCCAGTCCCCGTGTCCCGGTGACGATGAGGGTGGCGTCGATCTCGTCGGCCACGTCCACGATGGTCGACCACACCGCCACCGAGTCCAGGTCGCACCGCGGTGTCGCGTCGAGGCCGGCCTCGCGGGCCAGCTCGGCGCCGTGTCCGGCCAGCTCGGTCATCGCCTGGCCGATCGCCTCGTCCTCGGCCGCGGTGTTGTCGAGGGTCATCATGAGCCCGGCCGAGGCGCGGGCCGAGGTCATCGCCAGCCGCTCCCACACCGTGAGCACGACGGCGGACCTGTCCTGCACCGCTCGTCCGGCGAAGGCGATGGCGGCCTTGGAGTCGTCCGAACCGTCATAGGCGATCAAAATGGTCATGTTCACAGCTCCTTGCCCGAGGTCAGATGCCTCTCCTCTTTCCAGGAGCGGACCGTTCTCACGCGAAAAGGGGCGGGAAGATCATCCCGCCCCTCGCGAACCAGGCGTCACGCCAGCACGGCCGACACCCGCCGGGCCGCCGGCCTGAGCATCGACAGGCCCGCCAGCGCCAGCACCCCGATCTCGGTCACGACCACGACCCGCTGCGTCAGGCCCGCCGGGATGTCGTCGTTGCTCAAGGGGATGCCGAACATGCGCACCACGTACGGGACCACGACCAGCAGCAGCGCGCCGAGGGCCACGCCGCTCAGCACCCGCATCGCCGTGGCGTACCTGGTCCTGGCCTTGGCCAGCAGGAAGCCCGCGGCGGGCATCACCAGGAAGGCGGCGAAGGCGGCGTAGCGGTGGATGCCTCCGGACAACGACAGCGGCACCCCGGGACGGTCGGTCGGGAACGCCCCGATCAGGAACATGCTCGCCCCCCACGCCAGCAGCAGCGCGACGACCCAGCGGTTCGCTCCGGAGCGGCGCAGCGCCTCGGCGATCAGCCCGGACCCGACGGCGAACAGCGTCAGCGAGGCCGGCAGCAACCATCCGGACGCCTGGAAGGCGTACTCGCTGATCACGCTGTGCAACGGGTCGAGGCCCGCTTCGGCGTGCAAGGTGAGCATGGCGCCGGTCCCGGTGCCGATCGCCGTGAATCCGCTGGCAAGCAATCCCCTCATGCCTTAAAGCTCGCGGAATGCGCTCTTTGCCAACATCGGAGATGAGCCCCAGCGGGCCCTGACTCGTCCCTTAAGACCTTGGTCGCGGGGCCTCAGGGTCGGGCCTCCGACCTGCGGGAAGATGACCCTGAGTAGGGCCTGCCCCCTCAGGGTGGCTACAGCCGGCGGCACCCTCGACTTGACTTCGAGTGCACTCAAAGGGTGAACCTGTACGCATGACGATCCAAGAGGCCGCCCAGCGTTCGGGCCTCAGCGCCCACACCTTGCGCTACTACGAGCGCATCGGGCTCATCCACTCGGTCGGCCGCAACCTCAGCGGGCACCGGGACTACGCGGAGGAGGATCTCCGCTGGCTGGACTTCCTCACCAAGCTCAGGACCACCGGCATGCCCATCGCCGACATGTGCCGTTACGCGGAGCTGCGCCGCATGGGCGAGCACACCTCCCCCGAGCGCCTGGCCATGCTGGAGCTGCACCGCGAGCGCGTCCAGGCCAGGATCGCCGAGCTGAGCAAGGACATCAAGGTCCTCGACCTGAAGATCGACGTCTACAAGGGCCGGGTGTGAACGGGCGTCCTCCCGCCCGCTAGCCGAGCGCGCCGGAGGCCGGGCGCCGGGCCTCGCGCCTGGTCACACCGGTCACGATCACCAGCGCGACCAGCACGACGGCGATCAGCGGGACCGGCGTCGGCGTCAGCGCCGACAACAGCACCAGCACGGCCGCCCCCAGGAAGGCCGCGCTGTCGGCCGCGCCGTAGCGGTGGGGCCGCACGTGCAGCAGCCAGACCATGAACAGGAACACCGCGACGGGCACCGAGACGGCCAGCGCCGCGCCCGTGCCGGACAGGTGGGCCGTGCCCGACTCGAAGTCGATGGCCACCTCGACCCCGGCGCTGAAGGCCCCGACGGCCGCGAAGACGGCGTAGTGGCCGTACCCCCACAGGATGGCGCGCCTGGTGGAGTCGAGGATGTCGGCGGTCGGCGGGTCGAAGTAGAGCCACCACATGGCGAACGCGATCACCAGCGCGCCCAGGGCCAGCACGATCAGCTCGGGCCGCAGGCCGCCGCCGCGCGCCTCGCCCTGGAAGGCCACCGTGGCGGCCAGCACGTTCTCGCCCATCATGATGATCGTGAACGAGCCGTACCGCTCGGCGATGTGGTGCGGGTGCCAGGCGGTCGGACTGCCGCGCTCGGCCCATACGGGCACCGAGAGCTCCAGGACGACGCCGAACGCGAACGCCGCCAGGTACCACTCCCCCGGCACGACCAGCAGCGGGATCCAGCCGGCCTGCGCGAGGCAGATGCCGACGGCGTACCGCACGGCCGTACGCCGTCCCGCCGGGTCGCCGCAGGCCGCGCGCAGCCAGTGGGCGGCCATGGCCAGGCGCATGATCAGGTATCCGGCGTAGACGACGCGGAAGTCGTGGTCCTGGAACGCCCTGGGCACCCCGGCGGCCAGCACCAGCACGCCCGACATCTGCACGAGCGTGGTCAGCCGGAACAACCAGTCGTCGTTGTCGTAGGCGGAGGCGAACCAGGTGTGGTTCATCCACGCCCACCAGATGGCGAAGAACGTGGTCAGGTAGCCGAGGACGCCCTGGGCCAGGTGCCCTTCGCTGAGCGCGTGGTGGAGCTGGGAGCCGGCGAAGGAGACCGCGACGACGAAGCACAGGTCGAAGAAGAGTTCGAGGTTGGTGGCGGTGCGATGGGACTCGCCCGCGTCGCGTGCCCGCATGGGCCGGAGCCGGATCATCCTCCGATGTCTACACCAGGACGTCCGGCAGGTCGAAGTAGGCGCGGACCGCGGTCGCGCCGGGGCGGGTGTGGACGCGTACGAGATCGCTGAGCAGGTTGACGATGAGCAGGCCGCGCGAGCCGGAGCGCTGCGCCTCGACGGGGACGCGTCCGGCCAGCGGATCGGCGATGTGACCGCGGTCGGCGACCTCGCAGACCAGCCGCGCGTCCTCGGTCCAGATCCTGACCAGGCCGGAGCCGCCGCCGTGGTCGAGGCTGTTCGCGCCGAGTTCGGCCACCACGAGGCGGATGTCGTCGAGCCGGTCGTCCCCGAAGCCCGCCGCACTGGCCTGCTCGCCCGCGAGGTTGCGGGCCGCGGCCAGGTCGGTGCGGTCGAAACGCAGGGAGACGCACGCCGCGGGCTCGTCGAAGGGCCGGTTGTGCCGGGCGACGACCAGATCGGGCGCGTAGCGGGGGCTGGCCCGCTCACCTGTGGCGTCGCGCAGCACGGGATGGGTGCGCTCGGCCTCGCGCAGCACCTCGGGCGTCAGCCCCTCCAGGTCGTACGGGCACAGGATCGTGACGTGCCGGCCCGCGAACGACAGATTGATCAGCGCCTCGTGCTGGGCGCAGGCCGGGTATTCGGTGCCCGAGCGACCGGGCCAGACGGGCTCGCCGATGATCCGCACGTGCTGGCCGGGATGCCGGTCGGCGACGGCCCGCAGCACGGCGGGGATGATGCGCCCCGGGTTGCGGCCCGCCACGCCCATGTCGATCAGGGTCACCCGGGAGGCGTCGGCGCCGAGCCCGGCCTCGATCCTGGCCAGATTCGCGGCGGGCACGGCCACCGCGACGGGCTCGCCTGCGGCCAGCCCCTCGCGCACGAAATCCGTGGTGGCAGCCACATATTCCGGGTCACCTCGGTAGAAGAGGGCCGGATGCACGAAGAGGTCCGCCGACATCAGGCATCACGGTACCTGCGCATGAGGACTCCAAGACAATCAAATGGGTATTTGTCGGGTGTGAAGAGACTTCAGCTCGTACGCAGGCCCCTGAGGGGGCGCCGGTACTCCCACCTCGATCTGCGGACCCCTTCAGGGCGACGCCTCCCGTTCTGATCGCCGCGAACCTATGCTCGGGACATGTCGGAAATGCAGATGCGGGTCTCCGACGAGGACCGGGAGCGCACGGCAGGGCAGCTCCAGCAGGCGTTCGCCGAAGGCCGCCTGACGCGTCCCGAGCTCGAAGACCGGCTTGAACTCGCGTTCACCTCCAAGACCTATGGCGACCTGCTCGGCCTGATCACCGATCTGCCCGCCGGGACGGCACCGGCCGACGACGTGGTCGAGCTGGAGTCCAAGAGCGGCCACGTGCGCCGCTCGGGCGACTGGGCCGTCCCCCGGCGGCTGCGGATCGCCTCCAGGTACGGCAGCGTCGATCTCGACCTGTCCCAGGCCGTCATCCCCCACCCGGTCGTCGACCTCGAACTCGACCTCACGTACGGCTCCGCCAAGATCGTCGTTCCCGAGGGCGCCGTCGTGAACGTGGACGCTTTCCGCACCGACTGGGGGCAGACCGTCGTCACCGACGTGCCCGGCAGGCGGCGGCCCGGCGTGCTCTACCTGGTGGTCGGCGGCCGGGCCAAGTACGGCGGCCTGCGGGTGCGCTATCCGCGCAAACGCTGGTTCACCCACTGATGGAAGGCCGAGATGTGGTGCTCGCTCGGCACCAGCACGCCGCCCGCCCGGTAGGCGCGTGACCCCATGCCGAGCTGGGTCCGCTCGCAGGCGTCGAAGTCCTGCTCGTTGACCCGGTGGAACAGCTCGACCGACGGCGACAGGTCGGCCCCGGAGGCCACCACGTCCGGGTGGTAGAGCCAGTCGCACTCGACGACCGTGCGGTCGGCGGCCATGGGGAACATCCGGTGCAGGATCACGTGGTCGGGCACCAGGTTGACGAACACCTGCGGCTTGACGGTGATCGCGTAGTAGCGGCGGTCCTGCTCCGGCGCCACGTCGGGGAGGCGGCCGAAGCCCGCGCCGCCGTCCACGGTGAAGCCCTCGACACGCGGCGCGAACTCGGCGCCGTGGCCCACGTAGTACTGGGCGGCGTACCCGCCGGCGAACTCGGGCAGCACAGCCACCAGCTCGGGGTGGATCGTGGCGCAGTGGTAGCACTCCATGAAGTTCTCGACGACGAGCTTCCAGTTGGCCTTGACGTCGTAGACGACGCGGCGGCCCAGGGCGAGCCGGTCGACGTGGTAGTTCTCGATCGCGGCGGGGTCGCCGAGGCGCTCGGTGGCCGCGTACGTGACGGTGTCCTCGAAGGAGGGCGGCTCGTCGGCCAGGCACACCCAGGCGTAGCCGAGCCATTCGCGCAGGGCCACCGGGACCAGGCCGTACTCGACGCGGTCGACGTCGGGCATCCTCGCCAGGTTGGGGGCGGCGGCGAGGCGGCCGTCCAGGTCGTAGGACCAGGCGTGGTAGGCGCACCTGATCGTCCGTCTGACCTCGCCCTGCTCCTCCATGCACAGCCGCGCCCCGCGGTGGCGGCAGACGTTGAGGAAGGCGCGCAGCAGCCCGTCGCGCCCGCGGACCACGATCACGCTCTCCCCGCCCACCTGGACGGTCCGGAACGCGCCGGGGCCGGGCAGGTCGCCGGCCCGGACGGCGCAGAACCACATGGACTCGAAGATCTTGGCCTGCTCCTCGGCGAACAGGTCGGGATCGGTGTAGGAGCGGCCGGGAAGCGTGGAGATCAAGCTCGACGTGGTGGTCAACCGACACCCCTTGTTGCGTATTACGCACCGAGTTGCTCTATATGCGACATCGTCCGGCGGCTTTCACAAGGCTGTCAAGAGGTAGGAGCTGAACCTGCGCAGCGACTCCGTGTGCGCCCAGGTCGCCATCCGGTCGGGGAGCAGTCCGGCGAACGAGCGCTGCCGGTTCGTCACCTCGGTCCCGGCGATCATGGCGGGCCGCCGCGCGATCCGCGCCCTGGCTCGCTCGTACGCGCGCAGGTCGCCTCCGGCCGAGCGGGTCAGCAGCCAGGCGTCCTCCAGCGCCTGGTTGGCGCCCTGGGCCATGGTGGGCGGCATGGTGTGGGCCGCGTCCCCGGCCAGCGTGGTCGGACCCCTGCCCCACACCCGGGGGATCGTGTGCCGGTGGTGCGGGAAGAAGTCGATCTCCTTCATCGTCTCCAGCACCGTGGGCACCGGGTCGGCCCAGCCGCCGAACCGCTCGCGCAGGCGCGGCACGATGTCGGGGTCGTCCCCCCAGAACGGCCCGCCGGGCGACGCCTGGACGTCGAACCACCACAGCAGCCTGCCCTCGCCCGCCGGGATCAGCCCGCACAGCTCCCGCCGTCCGGCGATCATCACCGCCCGGCGAGCCCCGGTCAGCGACGTCGGCGCGGTGGTGAACCCCTGCCAGGTGACCCAGCCGCTCAGCGTGGCCGGATCGTCCCCCCACAGGGCGCGGCGCACCGCCGACCTGCGGCCGTCGGCCCCCACCAGCAGGTCGCCGCGTACGACGCGGCCGTCGGACAGCCGCGCCTCGGCCCGCTCGGGCTCGGCGTGCTCGACGCCCGCGCCGTAGACGACGGGCACACCCTCGCACAACGCCTCGACCAGCTCGCGCCGGGCCACGTGGACGCACGGACGCCCGTAGCGCCGCTCGGCGGCGGTGAGGTCGATGGTGAACAGCCGGCGGCCGTCGTCGGCCCACGACTCCATCGTCTCCAGTCGCCATCCGACGTCCGCGTGCCCGACGCCGAGCTCGTCGAGGATGGACGTGCTGCCGGGCCACAGGGTGACCGAGCCGCCCGCCGTGCGCTGCTCGGGCGCCTTCTCGTACACCTCGACGTCATGACCGGCGTTCAGCAGGCCGCGCGCCGCCGCGAGCCCCGCGACCCCGGCTCCCGCCACGATTACTCTCATAGAAGCCCCACTTTGAGAGACTGTCAGTATCAGATACTTGGAGTATCACAATGTCCGCGCGTGGCCGCAAGCCCGACCCCACGGTCCATCACCGCATCAGGCAGGCCGCCACCGAGCTGCTGCTCTCCCACGGTCTGGACTTCACCATGGACGACGTCGCCCACGCGGCAGGCGTGGGCCGGGCGAGCGTGTTCCGTCGCTACGCCACCAAACGCGACATGCTGCTCGAATCGCTCGGCGGCCTCATGGACACGCACGTCGCCGTCCCCGACACCGGCTCGCTCGAAGGCGACCTGCGCGTGGTCGTCGCCGACACCCTCGCCCTGTGGCGGCAGCCCGGCGTCGCCCGCCTGACCAGGCAGATGTACGGCGAGACCGGCCGCGACCCCGCCGTGGCCGACATCATCCGCACCGGCATGCGCACCCGCATGGAACGTTCGTGGATCGTCTACGAGCGCGCGATCGACCGCGGCGAGCTGCCCCCGGACGCCGACCTGTGGCTGCTGACGGACCTGTTCGCGGGCCTGGTGACCTACCGAGGCATGCTCGACCTGCCCATGCCCGGCCCCGCGGAGGTCGTCGAGGTGCTGCTGCGCGGCTTTACGCGCATCTGACGGCCGGAATGTTAGCGGCGTGCAAGCGGCGATCAAGCAGAGATCGCTAATGTCCTCCTCGTACGGAAAACCAACGAAGGGCACCAAAAATGACTCCCCCTCGCCGACTCGCCCTCGCGGTCGCGACGATCTCCCTTGCCGTTCTGTCCACCGCCTGCGGTGCCGTCGGCCAGGCCGTTGACTGCAACAGCGCCGTCAACGAGCTTTCGAAGATCACCACTGAGTGGAGCGGCGCCATCACGAAGAACGCCACGGACACCGCGGCGATCGGCGACGCCTCCAAGGCCGCCGCCGCCAAGACCAAGGAGCTCGCCGGCAAGTACGACGGCGACGTCGCGGCCGCCCTGAACGACTTCGCCTCCGGCTTCGAGAGCCTGGAGAGCGGCGACCTCAGCAAGGCGACCGAGTTCAGCGGCAAGATGAGCGGCTTCACCACCAAGATCACCGCTGCCTGCTCCTGATCGGCCCGCGGTCGCCGCACCGCCTGCGGGGGGCAGGCCGGCGCGGTGACCGCGTCATCCGGTCCGTCGGAATGGGGAACGGACAGGACCGGATGGCCCCTTTACGCTTGCTGCCGTGACGGACGAAACGGTGATCGCGCGGCCGCAGGCAGACACCGCACTCCCCGCCAGAGTGCTCTTCCGCCACCGTGTGCGGGTCGGCGCCCTCGCGCTGCTCGCCGCGGTGGCGTACGCCGTTCTCGGCCTGGTCAAGCTGGCCACCTTCCGCGCGACCACGTTCGACCTGGTGATCGTGGATCAGGCCGTGCGCAACTACGCCCGGTTCCGGCCGCCGTACGTGCCGGTGCTCGGCGTCTTCCACGAGCGCGGCACGGACTACCTCCAGCTCGCCGACCACTTCTCGCCCATCTACGCGCTGCTCGCGCCGTTCTACTGGGTGCACGACGGGCCCGAGACGCTCATCGTGGCCCAGGCGCTGCTGTTCGCGGGGGCGATCCCGTTCCTGTGGCTGTTCACCCGGCGCGTGCTCGGGGTCGGGCCCGCCTATCTGGTCGCCGTGGCGTACGCGCTGTCGTGGCCGATCGCGCAGGCCGTCGCCTTCGACGCGCACGAGGTGATGTTCGTCCCGCTGCTCACCGCGATCATGATCGAGCGTTACCACGCCGGGCGCGTGCTGCCGGCGTTCCTGGCGATGCTCGGGCTCCTGCTCGTCAAGGAGGACATGGGGCTCCTGGTGATCGGGGCGGGGCTGTACCTGTTCGCCGTCGGCGACCGCCTGCGCGGCGTCGTGGCCGCGCTGCTCGGCGCGGGGGCCGTCGTGCTCGTCCGTGGCCTGCTGATCACCTCGTTCGGCGGCGACAGCAAGGACTTCTGGGCCTACGGCGACCTCGGCCCCGACGCGCCCGGCGCGCTGCTCGCGATGTTGCGCGACCCGCTCGCCGCCCTGCTGCTGCCCTTCAGCGACGAGGCCAAGGTCGACACGCTGTTCCTGCTGGTCTGGCCGACGCTGTTGCTGTGCCTGCTGTCGCCGCTGTCGCTGGCGGCGCTGCCGCACGTGCTCGAACGCCTGCTGTCCGACCGTCCGCAGTGGTGGCAGGCCGACTTCCAGTACAGCGCGTTCACCGTGCTGATCCTCTTCTGCGCCGGCGTGGACGGCCTGGCCAGGCTGCTGCGCTGGACCGGCCGCGCCGATCGGCAGGGGCTCAAGCTGGCCTGGGCCGCCGCGGCCTGCGCCGTCGCCCTCACCCTGGTGCCCAGGTTCGCGCTCGACCAGCTCTACCATCCCGCCTTCTACAAGGAGGACAAGGCCGCCGCCGCGGCCGAGGCGGTGAGCAGGGTGCCCTCCGGGGTGACGGTCGAGGCGGTCAACTCCGTCGGCCCGGCGCTGAGCTCGCGCACCACCGTCCTGCTGTGGAGCGCGGCCCCGCGCGGCGCCCCGTGGATCGTGGCCGACACCGCCCGCTGGGAGTTCCCGTTCGGCTCGGCCGACGACCAGCGCAACCGGGTCGAGCAGCTCCAGACCGAGGGCTACACGAAGGTGTACGAACGCGACGGGTACGTCGTCCTCCGGCGGAACTGACCGTACCGGCCGATGCCGCAGAATGTCGGCATGGGAATGATCGTGCTCACCGGCGCCGCCGGCATGGTGGGCGGCGCCGTACGCGAGCGGCTCCGCCAGTCCGCCACCAGGCTGATCCTGGTCGACAGGGAGCTCATGGAGGCCGGGCCGGGCGAGGAGGCCGTCCGCACCGACCTGTCGGACCTGGCCGCGACCGTGGCGCTGGTCAAGGGCGCCGACGCGATCGTGCACCTGGCCGGCGTGCCGGACGAGGCGCCCCTGCCCGACCTGCTCGACGGCAATGTGCTGACCACCCACCGCGTGCTGGAGGCGGCCCGGCTGGCCGGCGTGCCACGCGTGGTGCTGGCCAGTAGCAACCGCCTGACCGGCATGTACCCGGCCACCGCGACGATCTCCCCCGACCTGCCGCCGCGCCCCGACGGCCTGTACGGCGTCAGCAAGGCCGCCGTGGAGGCCCTCGGCCGCCTGTACGCCGACAAGTTCGGCCTTGAGGTGGTCTGCCTGCGCATCGGCAGCCTGGAGGCCGAGCCTCAGGACGTCCGCCACCTGGCGACCTGGCTGAGCCCCCGCGACTGCGCCGGCTTCGTCCACGCCGCCGTCACCACGCCCGGCCTGCGCTTCCTGGCCGCCTACGCCGTCTCGGCCAACACCCGCCGCTTCTGGCTGCTCTCCCCCGAACTCGGCTACGAGCCCGAGGACGACGCCGAGTCGTACGCCGCCCGCGTGACCGGCACGCCGGACGCCTTCTTCACCGAGGGCGTCCCGCAGGGCGGCGACTTCGCCTCGCGCGAGTACACGCTGCGCAGGGGCGGCCTGGTCTAACGCGCGATCGCCTGCTCGTAGGCCCGGTCGAACCCCTCCAGCACCCCGGCCCACGAGCCCGCGACGGGCGGCGTCGACCGGTTGTGGGCGGCGATCTCCCTGCGCAGCCCCGCGTCGGAGCACAGCCGCGCCACCGCCCCGGCCAGGTCGCCCAGCGTGCGGCCGAGCAGCCCCTCGGTGCCGTCCTTGACGAAGTCGGCGACGCCGCTCTGGGCCCTGGCCACCACCGGCACGCCGGCCGCCCGCGCCTCCAGCGCCGCGATGCCGAACGACTCCCTGGCCGCCGGGGCCACGAAGACGTCGGCCGAGTCGAGCACCTTGGCGATCTGCTCCCGCGTGTAGCGGCCCGGCAGCGACACCCAGCCGGTCATGCCGTGCTTGACCAGGAACCGTTCCATGCGGGCGCGGGCGGGCCCGTCGCCCACGATCGTGGCGCGCATCGGGATCTCGGCGGGCACCCGCTCCCGCGCGGCCAGCAGCAGCCTGAGCAGCCGTACGGGCTGCTTGCGCGGCGCGAGCCGGCCGACGGCGACCACGTGCACCTCCGCCCGCGCGGCGGGCACGCCCGGGGAGGGCGCCCAGCCCGTCAGGTCGAGGCCGTTGGAGACCACCCGCACCGGCACGCCGGCCCCCGCCACCGCCCTGATCGGCGCCGCCGCCGCCGTGCTCACCGTGGTGGCCACCAGCCCCCAGCGCTGCCAGCCGAACGCCAGCCGCAGCAGCCGGTAGAGCCCCCGCGTGACCGGGTCCCACATGCTGTGCACGGTCACCACGCACGGCACCCCCGCCCGCCGCGCCGCCCGCACCCCCATCCAGGCGAACGGCGAGACCGCTCCGGTGTGCACGTGCACCACGTCCGGCCGGACGACGGAGATGCCCCGAGTGAGATGCCCCACTCCGAACGGATGGACCGGCAGGTCGAACGGCATCCTGGCGACGACCCTGCGCACCCCCGGCAACGCCTCGCCCCTGGTCGCCGTGGCCACGAGCACGTCGTGCCCGGCCTCGCGCTGAGCGCGCACGAGGTCGGCCACCTGGACCTCGATCCCCCCGAGTCTCGGCAGGTAACAGTCACTCACGTGAAAGATCCGCACCCCTCCCAGACTAATCTGGGCGTGTGCCTCCACGTACCGCGGTCTTCTTCCACGCCCATCCCGACGACGAGGCTTTGCTCACGGCGGGCACCATGGCGATGCTCGCGGCCGAGGGCCACCGCGTGGTGCTCGTGGTCGCGACGGCCGGCGAACGCGGCCTGGCCGAGATCGGCCCCGGCGAGGAGCTGCGCGAGACCAGGCTCAAGGAGCTCTACGAATCGGCCGCGCTGCTCGGCTGCGCCCGCGTCGAGTGCCTGGGCTACGGCGATTCCGGGCTCAGCCCCAAGGGCGGCGTCGCCGACGAGCGGCCCGACAACGCCTTCATCGACGCCGACACCGAGGCCGCGGCCAGGGCGCTGGCGGCGATCCTGGAGGAGGAGAAGGCCGACCTGCTGTCGATCTACGACCCGGCCGGCGGCTACGGGCACCCCGACCACGTGCAGGTCCACCGGGTGGGCAAGCGGGCGGCGCAGATCGCGGGCACGGAGATCGTCCTGGAGGCGACGGTCAACCGCGACCCGCTGGTACGGCTGCTGCGCATGGCGGGCCGGGTGTACAAGTTCCCGCCGGAGTTCGACGTGCGCACGTTCGAGAGCGCGTACTCGGCGAGCGACACGATCACCCACCGGGTCAACGTCCGCCGGTACGCCCGGCAGAAGCGCGCCTCCATGGCCGCGCACGCCTCCCAGGCCAGCGGCGGCGACAGCGACCGCACCCTCGCCGTCATGCTGAAGGTCCCCGGCCCGCTCTACCGCCTGGTCTTCGGCACCGAGTGGTTCGTCCGCCGCGACCTGCCCCCCGGCGCTCGTCTCACTCACCCTTTCGACCGATGGCCGAAGTAGCACCTGAGGGTGACGTGCCGGCTCCGGCGACCCGTCAGACTGGTGGGCGATGAAGAACAAGCCGCTCCAGATCGCCCTGTCCGTCCTGTCGCTCGGGCTGGCCGTGCTGCTCGTGGTCTACCTGCCGCAGATCGTGCGCACGCTCACCGGCAAGCCGGTCTCCTGGCACGCGATCGGCGAGGTCTTCGGGGCGCTCGGCGCCGGCCAGATCGTCCTGATGACGGCCCTGTGGCTGCTGAGCCTGCTGGCGTACACGTTCGTGCTGACCAACTCGCTGCCGGGGCTGACCAACCTCCAGGGCCTCACACTCAACGCGGCGGGCAGCGCGGTCAGCAACCTGCTGCCGTTCGGCGGCGCGGTCGGGGTGGCGCTGTCGTTCGCCATGACCAGGGGCTGGGGCTTCGCCAACCGGCCCATCGTGGTGATGACGCTGGTCAGCGGCATCTGGAACACCTTGTTCAGGTTCATCCTGCCGGCTGTGGGCATCATCGCGCTGCTCATGGCGGGCGAGGTGCTCGACCCGGCGTTCGTCAAGGCGGGCTGGACGGGCGCGATCTCCATCCTGGCGCTCTGCGTGATCGTGGCCGTCGCCCTCTACTGGGACCGCGCCGCCGCCGTGCTCGGCCGGGCGCTCGACGGCCTCACCCGGCTGCTGCGCCTGAAGGTGCACGCCTCCGAGGCCTTCCACCGGCTGCGCGCCGACACCGCGGAGATCGTCCGTACGCGCGCGCTCGGCCTGTCGCTCGGCATGGTGTTCTTCCTGGGCTTCCAGTGGGCCATCATGGCGGCCTGCATGTGGGCCACCGGCGCCTGGCCGGGCCTGGCCCAGTCGATCGCGGTCTTCGCGCTGTCCCGCGTGCTCACCAGCGCCGTGATCACGCCCAGCGGGGCCGGGATCATGGAGAGCGGGGTCGCCGCGTTGCTGATCACGTTCGGGGTGCCGGGCACTCCGGCCGTCGCGACAGCACTACTTTTCGGCTTCTGGACTTACACTATCGAGATCCCGTTCGGCGGCCTCGCACTGGGCGCGTGGGCGCTCCTGCGCAGGCGCAACGGCCGGAACGCCGCCGCGGAGCCCCCGTCCGCGATCTCGAAGGCCCCCCAGTGACAATCCCAAAGCCATCAAACACCTTGTGCGCCGTTCGGAAGCCCGCATAGCGTGGCGGCTGACATGGTGGCGTTCCGGGTTCTGGGGCCAGTCGAGGCGTACGAACACGACGACGAACTCGACCTCGGCGGGTTGCGGCAGCGGGCCGTCCTCGCCCGACTTCTCGTGGCCAGAGGTCAGGTCGTGCCGGTTGACACGCTTCTTTACGATCTGTGGGACGACGACGCCGCCAAGGGCGCCCAGTCGGGTCTCCAGGTCTACATCTCCCGCCTGCGCAGAGTGCTCGAACCGGGCCGTCCGCGCGGCGGCCCCAACCGTCTGCTGGTGACCGTCGCCTCCGGCTACGCCCTGCGCGTGGCCGCCGAGCAGGTCGACGCGCTGCGTTTCGAGCAACTGGTCAGGGCGGCGGGCGAACACCTCGAAGAGGGCGACCCGCAGTCCGCCCGCGGCCGCCTGGAAAAGGCGCTCGGCCTGTGGCGCGGCACCCCCTACTCCGACTTCGCCGACCAGCCCTGGGCCGAGGCCGAGGTCAACCGGCTGGCCGAGCTGCGCCTGGTGGCCCGCGAGCGGCACGCCGACACCGGCCTGCGGCTGGGCCTGCACGCCGAGACCGTGCCCGACCTGGAGGCGCTGACCACCGAACACCCGCTGCGCGAGGAGGGCTGGCGGCTGCTGGCGCTCGGTCTCTACCGCTGCGGCCGGCAGGGCGACGCGCTGGCCGCGCTGCGCAGGGCCAGGAACATGCTGGCCGACGAGCTGGGCATCGACCCGGGCCCCGCGCTGCGCAAGCTGGAGTCCGACATCCTGGCCCAGTCCCCCGAGCTGGAGCTGGCCGCGCCGCCGCGGCCCGCCAGGTCCGCCCCGGTCACCGACACCTGGCCGCCGCGGCCCGCCGCCGCCCACGTCGAGCCGCCGCCGCTGGAGCCCGAGCCGTTCGTCGGCCGCGACGCCGAGCTGGCCAGGCTGACCACCGCCGCCTCGCGCACCGGCCGCTTCCAGGTCTCGATCGTGACCGGCGTCGCCGGCGCGGGCAAGACCACGCTGCTGCGCCAGCTCGACGGCAGGCTCGGCGCCGACGGCTGGATCACCGCCTCCGGCGCCTGCCCCGACTCCAGCGCGACCCCGCCGGGCTGGGCCTGGGTGGAGATCCTGCGCTCGCTGATCGGCGCGACCGGCGCCGGCGAATACGCCCAGCTCCTCGCCCCCCTGCTCGACGACACCGCCCCCGACCCCGACGAGGACGAGGTCTCCGGCGGCTTCCGCCTGCACCGCGCGGTCGGCGGCTACCTCGCCGGCGTGGCCCGCCGGGCGCCGGTGCTGCTCACGCTGGAAGACCTCCACTGGGCCGACGACCAGACGCTGGCCCTGCTGCGCGCGCTGCCGAGCCTGCTGGCCACCAGCCGCGTCCTGCTCGTCGTGACGTGCCGGGAGAGCGAGCTCGACGACCGCCAGTCCGACGTGCTGGCCGCCCTGGCCCGTCTCGAACCGGTCCGCGTAGGCCTGTCCGGTCTCGACCCCAAGGCCGTGGCCGAGCTGGTCAAGGCCACCTGCGTCCGCGAGATCGACGAGGACGCGGTCGAGTCCATCGTCGAGCGCACCGGCGGCAACCCGTTCTTCGTGCGCGAGACCGTGCGCCTGCTCGACGCCGAAGGCGCGGCCGACCGGGCCAGCGCCACGCAGGTGCTCTCGCGCGTGCCCTCGGGCGTGCGCGACGTGCTGCGGCGGCGCATCTCGCGGCTGCCCGCGGGCGCCCAGCAGATCCTGCTCCAGGCCGCGGTCATCGGCCGCGACGTCGACCTCGACGTGCTGGTCACGGTCGCCGGCGACGAAGACGCGGTGATCGAGGCGGTCGAGGCCGCGCTGCTGGCCGGCCTGGTGACCGAGCCGGGGCCGGGGCTGCTGCGCTTCGACCACGACCTGGTGCGCGACACGATCTACTCCGACGCCTCCCGGCTGCGCCGCACCCGGCTGCACGCCGCCGTCGCCGCGGTGATCGAGCAGCGCACGTCCTCCGACGTGGCGGCGCTGGCCCACCACTACTTCCTGGCCGACGCGGCCGAGAAGGCCGTCCACTATGCGGGCCTGGCGGCCGAGCAGGCCGAGCGGCGCTTCGCCCACCGCGAGGCGGCCACGTTGTGGGAGCAGGCCATCGCGGCCTTCGACCGGGGCGGCCCCCGTACCGAGGACAAGGGGCGCGAGCCCGGCCAGGAGCGCGCCAAGGAGCGGCTACGGCTGATGCTGCGCCAGATCAAGGCACTGGCGCTGTGCGGCGACATGACGGCCGCCAGGCTGCTGCGCCGCCAGGCCATGGACGCCGCGCTGCCGCTCGGCGACCTGGAGATCACCGCGAAGGTGGCGGCGTCGCTGGCCGTGCCGCACAAGGGCATGGCGCGCGACTTCACCCGCACCGCATGGGAGATCGTCGACGTCACCGAGAAGGCGCTCATCGAGCTGCCCGCGGGCGAGCAGCGCCTGCGGGCGAGCCTGCTCACCACGCTGGCGCTGGAGCTGGAGGGCTCCTCCTCGCCCGAGCGCGGGCGGCAGGCCTCGCTGGAGGCGCTGGAGCTGGCCAGGCAGAGCGGCGACCCGACGCTGATCGCGGCGGCGCTGAGCGGCCGGCTGCGCCAGTCCTACGACATCCCGGCCGTCGACACCCGCGAAGGCATCGGCAGGGAGCTGCTGGAGGTCGCCCAGCGCTCGGGCCAGATGGCCACGCAGGCCCTGGCCCACCTGGTGCTGCTGGAGTGCGCGGCGGCCAGGGGCGAGTTCGCGGCCGCCGACCAGCACGCCGCCGCCGCCGACCGGCTGGCCAAGCAGTACGACCTGTCGGCCCCCGCGGCCGTCGTCGTCTGGTACGCCGGCCAGCGTCTGATGATCTCCGGCGACTACGCGGGCGCCGAACGCACCTACCGCGAGGCCGCCCGGATGACCGCGCGGGCCGGCATGCTCGAAGGCCGCCAGGACCTCCCGCTGATCACCGCGTTCTGCCTGCACCTGGTCGACGGCCGGGCGGCCCAGACCGTCGACCTGCTGGCGGCGGCCCACCAGCGTGGCGCCAAGTGGACGCTCGACGCCTACGCGCTCGCGCTGGCCTCGGCCGGGCATCTCGACGACGCCAGGGCGGTCGCCGCGACGCGCCCGCCGGTCCGGCCCGACTTCCTCTACGAGCTGGTGATGACCTGGCGCGCCCTGGCGGGCATGCTGCTGGACGACCGCGAGCGCATGGTCGACTGCTACGACAAGCTCAAGCCGTTCGCCGACCGGGTGGCCGGCGCGGGCACGGGCGTCGTGGCGCTGTGGCCGGTGGCGCTGACCCTCGGCGATCTGGCCATCCGGCTGGGCCAGCCCGACGCGGCGCGCGCGCACTACGAGAAGGCGCTGGAGGTGGCCCAGCGGGTGGGCGTGCCGCGCTGGGTCGAGGCGGCGCGGCGCTCGGTCAGCAGCTCACCTGGAAACGCTCGCTCATGACGGTCCCGCCGGGCCGGGCGATCAGCTCGACCCGGTACCACCCGGCGTTGCCGGTGATCTGCGGCTGCCATTCCACGTTCCGGCTGCCGGCGGCGAACCCGGAGTGGTCCACCAGGTAGGTGCGCCACGTCCTGGCCGCCGGGCTCCAGCGCGACAGCCGCCAGCGGTACAGGACCGTCGTGCCCGGCCGCGGGTTGACCAGCAGGCCGCGGGCCAGGAACGACTTGCCGCAGCCGGGGGTGGCGTCGGGCAGGGCGCTGAGGGCGATCTCGCCCGCCCTGGCGGGGGCGCTCTGCCGGGCCGGGGCGGTGATGGGCAGCTCGCGGGCCGAGAGGGTGACGGTCCGCGCGGGCCCGGTGTCCGAGCCGGCGCTGCTGTAGGCGGAGACGCCGACGTAGGCGCTGGTGAAGGCCAAGGCCGCCACGAGCAGCTTGACCGCGTTGGCGGTACCGCCTGCCAGGACCACCGCGCTTCTCGACGACATGATCAACACCCCTTTTGCTCAGTTCAGGTATAGGGCGTGAGGGTTGAGGGGTGGTTGTCGCCTACTTGCAGCCGGTGCCGTGCCCTTGCAAGCTGATGTGGCGGAATGCCTTCTCCTTGACTAAGGTAAGGCTGACCTAAGGCGTTGGAGTGGGGGTGAGCGGGCTCATGTGGCATGCGGCTGCCGCCCTCCCTGATCCCGCCCGGCCGTTCTGGTTCGGGCTGCCGTACTGGCTGGTGGGGGCCGTTCTCATCCTCGCGCTGTTCGGCGCGTTCCAGGTCTACTACTGGGTCGGCCGCAAGCTCGGCGAGAAGCTCTACGAGTCGCGGGTCGGCGTACGGCTCGGCCGCGAGCGCATCGCCAGGATCGAGGGCGTCGTCGAGAAGTGGGGCGCGCTGGCCGTCTACGGCTGCTTCTGGGTGCCCATGCTGCGGCACACGCTGCCGTGGGTGGCGGGCGCGCTTCGGGTGTCCTATCCCTGGTACGTGGTGGCGAGCGCGCTCGGCTGCCTGACCTGGGCGCCCATCTGGTGGTTCGGGCTCACGGCGCTGGTGTGGGGCTGGCTGGAGCTGGCCGCCCGCTCGCCCGCCGGCGCGCTGCTGCTGCTCGCGGCGGTCGCGGCCGGCGTCGCGTGGTTCTTCGTCCGCCGCCGGCGTAAGGCGCTGGCCTCGTCCTAGATCGCCGCCGGGGTCTGGTCGTCGATGGCGGCCTCTGGAGCGTTCCTGCGTACGGTCTCGATGCCGTTCACGCAGGCGGCCTTGCTGGGATAGCCCTCGCCCACGGCCAGCGTCTGCCCGTTGTTCGCGACGAGCGCGAAACGGAACGCGCCTCGCTCGTCCTGACTGATGATGAATCTGCCTGCCACGGCCTCGTCTCCCCGCAGATGTCGGATCTATCAAGCATTTACCCCCAACTGGGCGCCACTTACGGCCGAGTTTCGCAAACCAAGCCTTGATCTCCTGCGAACATGTCTGGCATGCGTATTGGGGGTTTCATCGGCTCTGCCGTACTCGCGTTGCTTGTGGGGATCTCTTACCCGGCGTCCGCCGCACGGGCCGCCGACGTCCCGGCGGTGAAGGCCGGGGCGGCGTACGTGGTGGACTCGGACGGAACGATCCACTTCAGGAAGCGGGAGACCCGGCGGGTGCCGGTCGCCAGCCTGGTCAAGGTGATGACGGCCTACGTCGTCCTGCGGGAGGGACGCCTGAACGAGGCGATCACGGTCACCGCCGCCGACACGAAGCACGCGACCAGCAACGGCGCGACCACGGCGGGCCTGCGCAAGGGCGAGCGCCTCACGGCCAGGGACCTGCTGTACGGCCTCATGCTCCCCTCGGGCGCCGACGCCGCCAACGCCCTGGCCAGGAAGTACGGGCCGGGCAAGACGGCGTTCGTGGCCAAGATGAACCGGGCCGCCCGCTCGCTCGGCCTCGCCGACACCCGCTACACCAACCCCGACGGACTGCCCACGCCGGCCAACGGCGGCTACTCGACCGCCGTGGACCAGGTCACGCTGGCGCAGCGGGCGCTGACCGACCCGACCTTCCGCGCGGTGGTGGGCAGCCAGGTGCACAAGGTCGCCAAGTCGGCCCTGCACCGGGCGCACACCTGGCGCAACTCCAACAAGCTGCTCGGCCGGTCGGACGGCGTGCTGGGCGTGAAGACCGGCTACACGAACGCGGCGCAGTACTGCCTGCTGTTCGCCGGTGAGCGCAACGGCAGGCTCGTGGTGGGGGCGCTGCTCCACGACGGGGACGAGCGCCGCTTCACCACCGCCGCGCAACTGCTGGACTACGCGGGCGAGCAGATGGCCGCCGGCTGACCCGCGAGGGTCAGCCGAACGTGAGCCGGCCCGCCGCGGGCAGCGTGCTCAGGCCCCCGGTCGCGCAGGCCAGGATGCCCATGGCGGGCGTGATCGAGCCGCGGACGTGCTCGCCGGACAGCGGCCCCGAGGCGACCGTGCCGGTCAGGAAGCTGTCGGCCGGGCTCTGGGTGGCCAGCCGGTCGGCCCGCGCGCGCACCTGCGAGGTGCCGACCGGCCGCCCGTCGAGGCCGAACCAGGTGATGCGGACGGCGCCGTGGACGTGCCGGGCGCTCGCGCACGAAGCCTGGCCGACGCTCTTCAGGGTGACCCAGCCCGAGCGCAGGTAGGGGGCCGTGCCGTCGCCCGACAGGCAGCCGGTGAGCTGGAGGTTGCCGCGGACCGACACCGGCCTCGCGGTCAGGCCGACGCGCGGGCTGAAGGTCAGCGGCCGGCCGTCAGGTGAGCTGACGGCGCAGGTCAGGGCGTGCTGGTCGGGAGCGGCCCACAGGGGGGAGGCCGCCGACGCGTACGGGGTCGCCGCGGCCGCGGCCGCGATGATCCAGGCCAGCTTCACAGGACCTCCGTAGGTCGCTCTCGGTGATCGGCAGCTCACATCTTGCCGTATCCCGGGCGGGTGACGGTCCTCCGCCGGCCCGAAAGGCAACAGCCCGGCCGGCGGGAGCGCGATCACGGCCGTCGGTTCGCGATTGAGGCGGCCGGCCCTGGGTACCCGCTGATCGCGAACTGAAACCACTCAGGTGGACTTCGCCCCCCGAAGCCGACCCCAGGGTCGATTCACGCAGATAGGGTGGTGAATCTACCCCTCCGCAATAAGGAAGATCATGGCGGAATTCATCGAAGTCCGCACGACGATCGAGGGCCATGAGCAGGCCGCCGCGCTCGCGCACACGATCCTGCTCGCGGAGCTGGCCACCTCGATCGACATCGCGGAAGCCCCGGCCGCGGAGGCCGGGGACTCCTGGCAGCTCACGCTCATCACCCCGCGGGAGCGGGCCGCCGCGCTGGAGGCGCACATCGTCGCGAACGGCGGCGCCGTCGACTCCCAGCCGGTGCTGCACGACATCGACGCCTACCCCGACTGGCTCACCGAGGACACCGACCGCCCCTGAACCGGCTATCGCGGCGGCTGCTCCCAGTCCCAGCGCGGCACCTCGCGCAGCGGATGGAGCTGGTCGTCGGTCTCGGCGTGGGAGTTCTGGAGCGCGACCTGCGTGCCGAACTCCACGTGCGAGCGGAGCGAGGCCCGGAACGGCTCGTCGCCGGGCAGCCCGGCCTCGTCGGCGGCCCGCATGTACAGCTCGACGAACCGCAGCCGCTGGGCCTCCTCGATGGCCAGCCCGCGATGCGCCTCGATGAGCAGCGGGAAGCCGCCCATCTCCGCCGAGAACGTGTCGGGGCCGCCGAAGGTCTCGACGGTGAAGGCGGTCAGGTTGTCCACGTGGCCCGCCTTGCCCTCACCGAACAGCGGCTGGAGCAGCGGGTCCGTCAGCAGGCTGCGGTAGAAGATCTCGATGAAGCGGCGTAAGCCCTCTTCGCCGCCGGCGTGCTCGAACAAGGTCTGCATGATTACAGGGTTACACGGCTGGTCGAGACGCCACCAGACCCACTCGCCGGGAGGTCAGCGCCCGGCCGGGCGCATCAGCCCGTGGCAGGCGATCGCCGCCGCGGCCACCACGTTGAGCGAGTCGACGCCGGCGTCCATCGCGGCCGGGCTCATGGGGATGCACACCGCGTGGTCGGCCTCGTGCAGCCAGTGGGAGGACAGGCCGTCGCCCTCGGCGCCGAGCAGGAGCGCCACCCGGTCGCCCATCGCGATCCGGTCGATGGGGGTCGCGCTCTGGTCGGGGGTCAGCGCCAGGCTCTGGAACCCGGCCTCGCGCAGCTCGCCGAGGCCGGTGTACCAGTCGTCGAGCCGGGCGTACGGGATCGAGAAGACCGCGCCCATGGAGACCTTGACGGCCCGGCGGTAGAGCGGGTCGGCGCAGCGCGGCGAGAGCAGGACGCCGTCGACGCCGAGCGCGGCGGCGCAGCGGAAGATCGCGCCGACGTTGGAGTGGTCGACGAGGTCCTCCAGGACCAGCAGCCGGCGGGCGCCCTTGATCAGGGTCGCGGCCGTGGGCAGCGGCAGGCGTTGCATGGAGGCCAGCGCGCCGCGGTGGATCTGGAAGCCCGCGATGCCGGTCATCAGCTCGTCGCTCACCTGGTAGACGGTGGCGTCGCCGATGACGTCGGACAGCGACTCGTACCAGCGCCGGGTGGTCAGGACCGAGCGGATGGGGTAGCCGGCGGCGACGGCCCGCCTGATCACCTTCTCCCCCTCGGCGAGGAACAGGCCGCGCTCCGCCTCCAGGCTCTTGCGCAGCTCGACGTCCCGCAGCCGGGTGTAGTCGGCGATTCGGGGGTCGTCGGCGTCGAACACGTAGTCAGGCACCTTCCGATACTGCCATGCGCCGCCTGACCTGCCAGACGACCGCGTAGCAGACCAGGACGGCCGAGAGCCCGACCACGGTGCCGGCGCCCGTCTTGGTGACCACGCTCCTGAAGCCCAGCGCGGGGTTGGGCTCGTCCACCAGCGGCCACAGCAGGGCGCCGGCGACGATGCCGAGCGCGCACGCGGCCAGCACGACCCACCGTGCGGCGGGGGCGAGCCGCAGGCGGCCCGGCACGTGGGCCGCCTCGCTCCTGGACAGGGCGCGCCACGCCCACCACACGACCACGGTCAGCCCGACGGCCGACGAGGTGTACTGCAACACGCTGAAGAGCCTGGTCGTGCCGTAGACGAGGGTGTCCGGCCAGGCGCCCCAGCGGGCGGAGGCGTAGGAGTGGGTGAAGGAGTCCCAGAACACGTGGGTGGCCGCGCCGATCACCCCACCGGCCGCCACCGGCAGGATTCTGAGCCGGACCGGACGCAGGAGCGCGGCCCGGCCGGTGAGCGACGGCGGCAGCAGCGAGATCAGCGGATCGCGCAGCACGAGGTGGAACAGCGGCAGGAGCAGCAGCACGGCGGCCACGTCGAGGGTGAGCACGCCCTGCCAGGAGTGCCAGTTCCCGTAGACGGGCAGGAACGGCAGGAAGATCGGCAGGTCGGGGACCATCGCCCCCAGCGCGAGCGCCCACGGATCGGCGAACCGCCGCGCCCGTTCGGAGGCCACCAGCGGCAGCACGGCGGCGATGTGACTCGGCGTGAACGGCACGACCCCTCCCCCGGACGATGACCGCCATTATCCGGTGAATCTTGAACATCCTTTGCCGCACAGGCCTTAAAGTCACTCTGAGTCATGGGTACGTTACGTAACGCTGTCGACGGCCGGATAGCCGGAAGTTCGGGGGTTCATGGTGTCTGACCAGCGGATTCATGAGCATCCGGCCGCGACGGCCGACTGGCTGCGGGCCGCCCGCGCCGCGCGTGCGCTCTCCGTGGCCACGCTCGCCTGGCTGGCCGTGGAGAGCACGCTCGGCCTGGCCGCCGGGCTGTCGGCACACTCCGTCGCGCTGATCGGCTGGGGGCTGTCGGCCTTCGCCGAGGCGGGGGCGAGCCTGATCGTGGTGTGGCGCTTCACCGGCGCCCGCACGCTCTCGCCGCACGCCGAGACCACCGCCAGGCGCGCGGTGGCGGTGAGCTTCTGGCTGCTCGCGCCCTACCTCGTCGGGCACGTCGCGCATGACCTCGACGCCGGCCACCGGGCCACGCCGACCGTGCTCGGCATCGTGGTCACGACGGTCAGCCTGGTCAGCATGCCGGCGCTGGGGCTGGTCAAGCGGCGGCTGGGGGCGCGGCTGGCGTCGGCGGCGACGTCCGGGGAGGGCACCCAGAACCTGATCTGCGCCGCCATGGCGGCCGGCGTCCTGGTCGGCCTGTGGCTGAACACGCTGGGCTGGTGGTGGGTGGATCCGGCCATGGCGGTGGCCCTCGCGGCGGTCGCCGTGCGTGAGGGGGCGCGCGCCTGGCGCGGTCACGCCTGCTGCCACTGAGCGCCACTCTCCGTAATAGGCGCACCAAAAGAGCGGTTTTGCCACACAGAGTCCACCGAGTATCGTTCCCGAAGTATTGCGGAGCAACTCCCGCTAGGGTCTCCGGAAGGTCTCAACGCCTAAGAGGACACCAAGAGGACATCGTGGGGCGACACCGGACAGACGAGCTCGATGGCGGCTACCGAGCCCAGGAACCCCCCTCCCGCAGGCGGTCCGTCAGCGGGCGTGGCAGAGTGCTCGTACCGCTGGCCGGGGCCGTCGCCCTGGCCGTGCTCCTCGGCGTCGCGGCGTTCGTGATCTTCAACCGCGAGCACGACTGCTCGGCCGGCAAGCTGCCGCTGCGCGTCGTGGCCACCCCCGACATCCACCCCGCGCTCAGCAAGATCGCCGCCAGCTACACCAAGGCCATGCATTCGATCGACAGCAAGTGCGTCGAGGTCACCGTGGCCAAGGAAGGGGCGGCCAAGACCGCGAACGGGCTGGCCGCCGGCAAGTCCGCCGCGGACGTGTGGGTGGCCGACTCCAGCCTGCTGGTGGGCAACGTCCGCAACTCCCCCGCGGGCTCGGCGCTGCCGGAGCCGGCCGGCTCGGTCGCCGTCTCGCCCGTCGTGCTGGCGACCGCCAAGTCCGCCGCGGCCAAGCTGTCCGGCAGCCTCACGCCGAGCTGGGCGGGCATGATCGCCGCGGCGAACGTCGCCAACCCCGACGGACCGGGCAGGAAGGTCCGGGTGCTGGCGCTCGACCCGCAGAAGAACTCCGCCGGGCTGGCCGCACTGCTGGCCGCCGCCACCTCGGCCAAGGAGGCCAAGCAGGACAAGGCGCTGGTGGGCGCGCTGAAGGAGATCTCCGGCCAGCTCGCCTCCGACCCGGCGGCGCTGCTGGCCAGCCTGACGGTGAAGTCGGGCAGCAGGGTGCCGGTCGGCGTGGCCACCGAGCAGGCCGTCTACGCCCACAACGCCAAGAAGCCCGAGGCCCCGGTGGTCGCCCTCTATCCCAAGGAGGGCACGCTCAGCCTCGACTACCCGATCACGGTCCTCACCAAGGACCCGGCGGTCCAGAAGGCGGCCACGGACTTCAGGCAGGACCTCGGCACGGACGCGGCCAAGAAGACCCTGCGCGCCGCGGGCTTCCGCAGCGCCGACGGCAAGGCCGGCGACGCGCTGTCGAAGGAGAAGGGGTTCGTCCCCGACAAGCCGGAGGCGCTGCCCAAGCCCGACGCCAAGGCCGTGGCCTCGATGGTGCAGACCTGGTCCCGGCTGAACCTCGGCACCCGCCTGCTCACCCTGCTCGACGTCTCCGGCACGATGGCGCTGCCCGTGCCCGGCACGAACATGACCCGGATGCAGGCCATCAACAAGATCGCCATGGAGGGGCTGGGTCTGTTCCCCGCCGACTCCGAGCTGGGCCTGTGGACGTTCTCCACGCACATGGACGGACAGGGCAAGGACTGGAAGGAACTCGTCTCGGTCGGCCCGCTCGCCGAGTCGACGGACGGTGTGCTCCGCAAGCAGGCGCTGGCCGCCCAGTTCGGGCAGATCCAGGCCAAGGCCACCGGCGACACCGGCCTGAACGACACCATCAGGGCGGCCTACGGCGAGCTGACGAAGACGTACCAGGACGACAAGATCAACACGCTGCTGATCCTCACGGACGGCGCCGGCAACGACGACCCCGACGGCGGCGTCACGAACGCGCAGATCCTGCAGTACCTCAAGAAGACCTACAACCCGAAGCGGCCGATCAGCATCCTGCTCATCGCCTTCGGCCCGGAGGCCGAGGCGGGCAGGAAGCAGATGGACACGCTGGCCAAGACGACCGGCGGCGAGGCCTACATCGCCAAGGACGTGCTCCAGGTCCGCGACTTCTTCCTGCAGGGCATGGAACGCCGGCTCTGCGCCCCCAGCTGCGACGGCTGAGCCACTCCCGTCACAACCATCACGAGGTCATGCCTGTTGGGCATGGCCGGGGCCGCGCCGGTCAACCTGGCCGATCGAGGCGGCGTCCTCTCCCGCGTGGGTGCTTTGAGCGCCCGTTCACCCGCGGGGAGGGGAATCCGTGCCTGGATGGCCGACGGTCGGCCGCGCCGACGATCAAGAGCTGGTCGACGCCCTGCGACGGGCCGACACCGACGCCCCCGCCGACCTGTACGACTCCTACGGCGAACGGCTCCACGACTACGCCTTCTCGCTGATCGGCGACCGGGAGGCGGCCGCGGACGCCGTGCACGACGCCCTGGTGACCGCGCAGGGTTGCGTGGAGCGGCTGAAGGAGGCCGGCCGCCTGCGCCCCTGGCTGTACGCGCTGACCAGGTTCCAGGTCCGGGCCAGGATGGCGCATCGCGGCACGCCCGCCGGGGGCGTGCCGCGGACGCCCCCGGCCGGGCAGCCCGACTCCGAGCTGGCCGAGCTGGTCCGCGAGACGCTGGCCGAGCTGAGCGGGAACGAGCGCGAGATCGTCGAGCTGTCGGTGCGTCACGGCCTGACGCCGGTCGAAGTCGCCTCGGTGCTGGGGCTGACCTCCCGTCAGGCCGCCACGCGGCTCGGCCGGGCCCGCGACCAGCTGGAGAACGCCGCCGCGGCGGTCGTCCTGGCGAAGACGGGCCGCGCGCACTGCCCGGATCTGTCGGCGATGGTGGATTCGTGGGAGGGGCCGCTCACGCCGTTGCTGCGGCGGCGGCTGTCGGGGCACATCGCCGGGTGCGAGGTGTGCACCGAGGGCAAGCACCGGCAGATCTCGGCGTCGCGGCTGCTCGACCTGGTGCCGGTCGAGTTCCCGCCGATCTCGCTGCGCCGCCGGGTGATCGACACCTGCGTCAATCCCGAACGCGACCAGACCAGGACGCTGATCACCGACCGCGGCGACAGCTTCGACAGGGCCGGCTTCCCGGTGGTGGCCGAGCGGCGCTCGCGCCGCCGCCGTCCGCGCCGTCTCGGGCCGGTGGTGCTGGCCGGGGCGTGCGTGCTGGCCGCGACCGGGGCGGTGGTCGTGATGAACGGCGGCGACACCGCGCAGACGGCGTTCACCGTGACGCCCACGCCCGCCCTCTCCTCCGTCGAGCCGGCGGTCACACCCGAGCCTGACCCCGAGCCGGAGCCGGACGACGACCTGACGCCCGAGCCCACGCCGAGCGACGGCGGGCCGGAGACGTCCCCGGCCGCCACGCCCACGGCCCGGCCGTCCGCCCGGCGGCCCAGTCGCGGGCCGGCCGCGCCCACGGTGGTCCGCCGCAGGCCGGTGCCGGTCGCCCGGCTCGGCACGTCGTGCCCCGGCTCGATCGCCGGCGCCGCCAAGATCGGGCTGCGCGCCCGCAACGCCGCGGTCTCCTGGACGGCGACCGCGTCACAGGGCCTGGACGTGTTCCCGGCCAGCGGTTCGGTCAAGGCGGGACGCTCGGTGTCGATCTGGGTGACCGTCCTGGACCCGAGCGCCGCGGGCCGCGGCCGGGTCGCGTTCACCTCGAACGGCGGCGCCGCCACCTGCTCGCTGGCCTGGAACGCCGACCGCGCCCCGCAGACCGACCCGCCGTCCGACCCGCCGGCCACCCCCGAGCCGTCCGAGCTGCCGAGCGAGGACCAGTCGTCGAATGTGGACGCGGCACCACAAGGGTGACGAACAGCCTCCCAGCTAGAACGGACATAACGGGATAAACAGGACCCTGGCTCGAACATCATAGGCCACATAGGGCATTCTGGTTAGCTTGGGGAACACGCCTGGAAACCCGGAGTCACCATGTCACGTGGCGGAAGTCACATGAAGAACTTCGCCATGCCGGTGAACCTATGCGGCTCTCCAAGCGTCGGCATTGACGTGTCCGGACCCGGATTGGTCCCATGAAAGTGGATCAATCATGTCTTAACCAGAAAGAGCAGGAGAGAAACAGGAGATGCTCAAGCACCGCAGAGCGCTGGCATGGCTGCTGGCACTCGCCTGCATAGCGGGGGCCGTGGTCGCCTTGTTCGACCTCGACACCCCGCTGCGCCCGCTCTTGATCTCCTTGTTCCTTCTCGTGGTTCCGGGGGCGGCGGTCGTGGGACTGTTGCGCGATCGTGACCCGCTTGCCGCACTATCAGTAGGAGCCGCGGCCAGCCTCGTCCTGAACGTGCTCCTCGCCGAAGCCATGCTGCTGTTCAACGCATGGTCGCCCAGAGCCGGGGTCGCGACGGTCGCCGTGCTCGGAGGGTTCATGTACGTGCTTCGCGTGTTGTACCGGGGGAAGAACATGCAGACCGAACAGGGGGCCAGGGCAAGGTGAACATCCAGGTAGTGCGCCCGAGAGACCTCGGAGACTCCGAACGCGCCCGATGGCGCGAGCTCCAGAAGGCCGACCCGAGTCTGGACAACCCGTTCCTTTCGGTCGAGTTCGCGGTCGCGATGGACCGGCTGCGCGACTACGTGCGCGTGGCGGTCATCTCCGACGGCAACCGCATCGCCGGGTTCTTCCCGTACGAACGGCACAGCTTCGGCATCGGGAAACCGCTCGGCGGCTTCCTCACCACCTGCCACGGCCTGATCGCCGTGCCTGACCTGCGGCTCGACGCGAAGGACCTGCTGCGCGCCTGCAAGCTCAGCGTCTTCGACTTCGACCACCTGGTCGCCGGCCAGCCGACGTTCGCCCCGTACGAGGCCGACGTGCGCCCGGCCCCCGTGATGGACTTCACCTCCGGCTTCGACTCATGGCTGGAGCAGGTCAAGGTCAACTCTCCCAAGAACCTCAAGACCGTCCGCTACAAGGAGCGCAAGTTCGGCCGGGAGCAGGGCGGGCTGCGCTTCGAGTGGAACGCGACCGACCCCGAGGTCCTGCGCACGCTGCTGACCTGGAAGTCCGACCAGTACCGGCGCACCGGCCGGGTCGACCGGTTCGCGCAGCCGTGGATCGTCGAACTGATCGACATGATGCATGCCGAGAAATCATCGGATTTCTCGGGCATCCTCACCATGCTTTATGCCGGGGACGTGCCCGTCGCTGGGCATTTCGGCCTCCGTACCGCCACGACCCTTGTAGGGTGGTTCCCCGCCTACGACACCGAGTACGCCCGGTACTCGCCCGGCATCGTCCATCACCTGCAGATGGCCGAGGCCGCCGCGAACGACGGGATGCACATGGTCGACATGGGCAAGGGCGGCAAGGAGTACAAAGACTGGCTCAAGAGTGGGGTCCTGTACGTCGCCGAAGGCCGCATCTCACGACCGTCCGCGACAGCGGCCGTCCACTGGATGGGCCGAACTCCTTTCAACAAAGCTCGAACAATCGTGATGGATCGACCGTCTCTTTATAGGGCGGCCGACCGCGTCCTCAAGGGCTTTGGTCGGGTGCGCACCTCGATGCAGCAGCAACAGGAGTCACCCAATGTAGTCAAGGAACCAACGGGAGCGAGCTGAGCGCTCCTGGCACCACCCCCCGGCACCAGCACACCCTCACTCCACAGGACCCAAGTGCACCGCTCGACGGCTCCGCCATTCCCGCAGCACCCGGGGATGACTCCGGGCGGTGAGCAGGGCCGGGTCCCGGAAGGATATCCCTCGCCATGAGTCCCGAGATCACCAAGCACAACGGCAAGGCCCAGAAGTCGCCCTTGCGCTCCATGCCTCCGCCTTCCAGCTTCACGCCGGTCACCCCTCACCTGGCCATTTCCCCGACGGTGAGCGTGGTCGTACCGGCGATGAACGAGGCCGAGAACCTCCCGCACGTCTTCGCGACGATCCCCCAGTGGGTCGACGAGATCGTGCTCGTCGACGGCAACTCCGTCGACGACACCGTCGAGGTCGCCAAGCGCCTGCGGCCCAACGTGAAAATCGTCACGCAGACCGGCAAGGGCAAGGGCGACGCCCTTTCCGCCGGCTTCGCCGCGTGCACCAGCGACATCATCGTCATGATCGACGCCGACGGCTCGACGGACGGCCGCGAGATCATCTCGTTCGTGGGCGCCCTCGTGACCGGGGCCGACTTCGTCAAGGGCTCGCGCTACGCCGCCGGCGGCGGCAGCGACGACCTGACGCTCAACCGGCGCCTGGGCAACAAGGTCCTCACCGGCATCGTCAACGTGATGTACAAGACCAGCTACACCGACCTGTGCTACGGCTACAACGCGTTCTGGGCGCGTCACCTCGACGTGCTCGACCTCGACTGCGACGGCTTCGAGGTCGAGACCCTGATGAACGTGCGCGCGGCCAAGGCCGGGCTGAAGGTGCACGAGGTGCCCAGCCACGAGCGCAACCGCATTCATGGCGAGAGCAACCTGCGTGCCGTACGAGATGGCTTCCGTGTGCTCAAGACGATCCTGAAGGAGTGGCGCCGCCAGCCCTCCGCCCCTCAGCCTGAGCCCACCGCCACTCCCGCCGCTGACCGAGGCGTCGCGTAAGAGGAACCGTTGTGAACACGTCTGTTGTCATCTGCGTCTACACAGAAGAGCGCTGGGAGGACATCAGGCAGGCAGTCGAGTCGGTCGAGAACCAGAGCCGCCCGGCACACGAGCTGATCCTGGTGGTCGACCACAATCCGGACCTGCACCTGAAGCTCAAGCGCACCTATCCACAGGCCATTGTGGTGGAGAACACGCACGAGCAGGGGTTGTCCGGCGGCAAGAACACCGGCGTGGCCACGGCCACCGGTGAGATCGTCGCGTTTCTCGACGACGACGCGGTCGCCGAAGCGGGGTGGCTGGAGGCTTTGGAGGAGGGCTTCCAGGAATCCGGTGTGGTGGGCGTGGGCGGGCGTACCGACCCGTTGTGGGCGTCCAAGCGCCGGCCCCGCTGGTTCCCGTACGAGTTCGACTGGACGGTCGGGTGCACGTACCGCGGCATGCCCGCGGTACGTGCGCCGATCCGCAACGTCATGGGCGGAAACGCCGCCTTCCTGCGCGAGGTCGTCGCCGAGGTCGGCGGCTTCCACAGCGGCATCGGCCGCAGCGTGCAGGGCCGCAAGTCGCGCCCGCTGGGCTGCGAGGAGACCGAGTTCTGCATCAGGCTGAGCCAGCGCAAGCCGGGCTCGGTGATGTTGTTCGAGCCCCGCGCGGTCATCGGGCACAAGGTGTCCAGGCAGCGCGAGGGCTTCGCCTACTTCAGGTCCAGGTGCTACGCGGAGGGCCTGTCGAAGGCCCTGGTCACGCGGGAGGTCGGCACCCAGGACGGGCTGGCCAGCGAGCGCGCCCACGCCATGAAGACGCTGCCGCTCGGCGCGCTTCGCGGGGTGGGCGACGCCCTGCGCGGCGACCTGTCCGGGCTCGGCAGGGCCGCGGCGATCGTCGTCGGCCTGGCCTGGACGACCTGGGGTTACGTGGTGGGCACGGCAAGGCTGAAGGCGGCACGCTCATGATCCGCATTCCGATCCTGATGTACCACTCGGTCAGCGACACCCCCAACGACGACACGCGCCCGCACGCCGTGCGGCCGTCCGACCTGGCCGAGCAGCTCGCCTACCTGTCGGAGAGCGGGTTCACCCCGCTCACGCTGGGCGACCTGGTGGCCGCGCTGAACAAGATCGACGGCCGTACGGTGCCGGAGAAGCCGATCGTCCTGACCTTCGACGACGGCTACGCCGACTTCCACAGCCAGGCGCTGCCCCTGCTCGACCGCTACAACTTCCCGGCCACGGTCTTCCTGACCAGCGGCTGGGTGTCCGACGCGGGCAAGGACGCGGCGGGCCGTCCACTCGACGACATGCTGTCGTGGGGCCAGGCCCGCGAGGCCGCCCAGAACGGCATCGAGATCGGCGGCCACAGCCACAGCCACCCGCAGCTCGACCAGCTCCGCACCGACGAACTGCGGCAGGAGCTGCGCAGGAACAAGGGCCTGCTGGAGGAGAAGATCGGCGCGCCGGTCGCCACCATGGCCTACCCCTATGGCTACTCCAGCGCCCGGGTCCGCCACGAGGTGCGCAAGGCCGGCTACTTCGCCGCCTGCGCCGTGAGCAACACGATCGCGGCCGACCGCCACGACATGCTCGCCATCCCCCGGCTGACGGTCGGCAAGCCGACGACCATCAGCATGTTCAGACGCGCCGTCGAAGGCAACGCCGTACCTCTCATCTACCTGCGCGAACGCATCCTCACCAAGGGGTACGCGGTCGTCCGGCGGACGAGGTACGGGCTGCAGCGGGTGCGCGGAAATGTCTAGCCTGCGGGAAAAGATCCTCCGCGACCTCAGCAATCCGCTCTTCCGCCAGGGTTACGCCCTGATGGCCAACACGGTCGTCACGGGCACCCTCGGCATGGGCTACTGGCTGCTGGCGGCGCACTTCTACACCCCTGAGGAGTTCGGGCGCGGCCAGGCGGTGATCACCGCGATGCGGCTGTTCGCGTCGCTGACCGCGCTCGGCTTCGTGGGCGCGCTGGCCCGCTTCCTGCCGGTGGCCGGGCGGCGTACCCCCGAGCTCATCCTGCGCGGCTACGGCCTGGCCGCCGCCACGGGCGGGGTCGCGGCGCTCGGCTTCCTGCTGACGCTGCCGCTGTGGGGGAAGACGTACTCGGTGCTGGCCGGCTTCGGGCCAGGGCTGTTCTTCCTCGCCTCGGTGCTGGTGTGGGCCGTCTTCACGCTCCAGGACGTCGTGCTCACCGGGTTGCGCAAGGCCACCTGGGTGCCGGTCAACAACCTGGTGTTCGGGCTGGTCAAGATGGGCCTGCTGGTCGCGCTGGCCAGTGCGCTGCCCGACGGCGGGATCTTCGTCTCGTGGATGATCCCGACCGCGCTCGCGCTCATCCCGGTCAACTGGCTGATCTTCGGCGTCGTGGTGCCCCGGCACGTCAAGAGCCTCGGCACCGCCCACGAACCGCCCCGGCTGCGGCAGATCGGCCGGTTCCTGGCCGGTGACTTCCCCGGGACGCTGTCGATCCTGGCGATCGTCTACCTGGTGCCCGTGGTCGTGGCGACCAAGGTGGGCGAGGCCACGTTCGGGCGCTTCTCGATGGCCCACACCCTGGCCAGCATGATCGAGCTGCTGGCCATGAACATGGCGGTGTCGCTGACGGTCGAGGGGTCCTTCGATCGTTCCAAACTGGCCCTGAACTGCCGGCGGGCGCTGCGGCGCGGCTTCATGATCGTGACGCCGATCATCGTGGTCGCGATCATCGGGGCGCCGCTGATCCTGACCGTCTTCGGCGCCGAGTTCGCCGACGAGGGGTCCACGCTGCTGCGGCTGATGGCGCTGGCGGTGCTGCCGCGGGTGCTGATCGAGGTGTACCTGAGCGCGCTGCGGGCACAGAGTCACGCGCGCACGCTGGCGCTGGTGCAGATCGGGCTGGCGGTGCTGGTGCTGGTGTCCACGGTGGCGCTGTTCCCCAGCTTCGGGGTGAACGCCGTCGGCTACGGACTGCTCTTCAGTGAGCTGCTGGTAGCACTTTTGATCTTCGGAAATCTACGCAAAATACTCAATTTTGGTGAAACTGGGCAGCCGACTGTCACTCAGGGGTCGTCCGGGGCCGCATGATGGTCAACGTGAGGCAACGGGACGGCGATGGCATGACTAAGGGGAAAACCGGCTCTCCCGACGTTCGCAAGGACGCCGGTGAGGAGACAGAGGCACCCTTCGATCCGGAGGCCACGGGGGTGATCCCGCGGCTGACGTTCGACGGCGGCCAGGAGGGCGCGTCCGACGAGGACGCCGCCGGCTCCTCGGATTCGGATTCGGCTGATTCCTCTGCCGAAGTGAACGCCGACGCGACGACGGCCTTCCGCATCCCCGGGAACGTGCACATCGGCCACCCTCCCACGGCTGACGAGCCCTCTTCCGGGCCTCCGCAGGCGTTCGCGGAGCGTGGCGCGGAGGCGCAGCCGAAGACTTCCGGGCCCAACGCGTTCACCGCCAGGGCGCCGCACGCACCGGCCCCGTCCCCGGAGGGGGCGGCGTCGGGTGGTCCGGCTTCGGCCCCGAAGGGGTCGGCGGCGGCTGGAACCATGCCCATGTCGACCGCGGAGCCCTCTCAGGCCCCCGCCTCCGGGGGTGCCAAGAGTCCGGCTCCCGAGGCGTCCGGCGAAGGCGCGGCGGGTTCGGAGACGGCCGCACACCCCGGCTCGACGGCCCCCGAGGGCGCCGGTGCGGCCGGTGCGGGAGCGGGCCGTGCGGGTACCGCCGACGTGACGAGCGAAGGCGCGTCCGGCGCTGGTGCCGGTTCCGAGGGAGCCGGTTCCACGGCGGGCCGACCTGGTGGGGCGAGCCCCGAGGCGACGAACGCCAGTAGGACCAGCGCCAGTGGGACCGGTGCCGGTGAGGCCGGTGCCAAGGTCGCCGGTGCTGGCGGTGCTGCCGGCGAGGTCGGCGAGGTCGGCCGTGATGGCGAGGCTGAGGGTGAAGGGCCTGAGGCCGGAGAGGCTGACGGCCGGACCGTCGCCTTCCGCGCGCCCGGTTCCAGGACGACCGTTGCCGGTGCCGCCGGTGCCGGTGCGGCTAATGGTGGCCCGGCTGGTGGCGCTTCCGCTGGTGGCGTTCCCGGAGGTGGCGCTACCGCCGGCGGTGCTTCCGGGGGTGGTGCCGCCGAGGGGGGTGCTTCCCGTGGCGGTGTTGCCGGGGGGCCGGGGGTTGCGGTTGTGGGGGCTCCGGTTGGGGCTCCGGTTGTCGAGCGGGTCGACGTACCCGCAGGTAAGGGACCGGGTTCCGGAGGCGCGCCCGTCGCTGCGGGGCAGAAGGGCAGGGTCGCCGGGGGGCGGGTCGGGGCGCTGATCGCGAGCGCGCCCAAGTGGTTGCCCGTCGTCCTCGTGCTTGAGGGCCTGCTCATGTACATCCTCGCCCTGCGCGTGCCCCCGGGCCCGCTGCGGGGTGTGGACCCGGCGAACATCAACGGCCTGGGCCTGATCTCGGCGCTGCCCACGACGGCGTTCATCGCCATCCTGATCATGATCGCGTCGTTCTTCGTCACGGTCGCCCAGAGCACCGACCGCAAGTTCCTGCTGCTGTTCCAGATCGCCGCCATCACGTTCGCCCTGCACGGCGCGGGCGCGCTGGTGGCCAGCGAGCCGCGTTTCCCCACGGCGTACATCCATGCCGGTTTCGTGGAGTTCATCTCCCGGACGGGCGAGACCGCGATCAGCATCGACGCCCGCATGGGCTGGCCGGGCTTCTTCGCGTTGTTCGCGTTCGTCACCAAGGCCGCCGGCATCACCGACATGACGACGATCCTGCAATGGACGCCGCTGCTGTCGAACCTGCTCTATCTGCTCCCATTCGTCCTGATCCTGCGTCAGGTGGTGGCGACGACGCGGGCCCGTTGGTTCGCGGCGCTGCTGTTCATCCTCGTGCAGTGGATCGGGCAGGACTACTTCTCGCCGCAAGGGTTCACGTTCGCCCTTTATCTGGCGTTCGTGGCGATCCTGTTGCGGTGGTTCGGACGGGTGGAGCCGCGTACGAAGCCGGTGCCGCCCAAGGGGCTGCGCAAGCTGCTCGGCAAGCTCGACGCGATGACGCCCGGCGAGATCGTGAACACCGGCACCTACCGGGCCGACAAGCTGCTGATGCTGCTGATGCTGCTGGCGCTGTTCTTCGCGTCGGTGGCCTCGCACCAGATCACGCCGTTCATGATGATGGGCGTGGTGACGGCGTTCCTGATCTTCAAGCGCACCTCGCTGTCGTGGGCGATGCCGTTCTTCCTCGGGCTCGTGACGCTGGCGTGGATCAGCTACATGACGGTGGGGTTCTGGGCGGGCCAGATCGACGCGATCTTCGGCGGTCTGGGCAAGATCTGGCAGAACATCGGCAGCGCCACCTCCGACCGCGTCGAGGGCAGCGACCCCGCGCACGCGATGGTGCTGCAGGCGCGGCTCGGCATCCTCGGGGTCATCCTCTCGCTGGCGGCGGCCGGGTTGTTCCGGCGGCTGCGGCGCGGGGTGTTCGACCGGTCCGCGCTGATCCTGCTGTGCGTGCCGGTGCTGGCGCTGGGGCTGCAGAGCTACGGCGGCGAGATCGGCCTGCGCATCTACATGTTCGCGCTGCCGGGCTCCTGCCTGCTGGCCGCGTACGCGTTCTTCCCGAACCTGCCGGCCGACAGCGCGGACGTGCGCGAGGAGACCGTGCCGCTGCGCAGACGGAACGTGCGCTTCAACCCCGAGCTGACCAGGAAGCTCTCGGTCGTGCTCGCGGCCTGCTTCGCGGTGCTGTTCGCGTTCGCGTTCCTGCTGGCCCGGTACGGCAACGAGAAGTTCGAGCGGGTCACCACCGGCGAGGTGGCCGCCCTGCACTACGTGTACGACCACGACAAGCCGAGCGCCAAGGTGCTCTACCTGGTGCCCAAGGAGGGCCCGGAGGTCACGCCCACCCTGCCGTGGGGCGAACGGGACGTCGAGCTGGTCAACTTCGGCGTGCAGGCGCTGGTGCACAAGGACCCGACGCAGATCGCCGACGCGGTGGCGAAGCTGAAGGAGCAGCCGCGCAACTCGTACCTGATGGTGAGCCGTGGGCAGGTCAGCTACCTGCAGCTCAACGAGGGCTTCCCCGAGGACTGGGGGCAGCGGTTCCGGGCCGCGCTGGACGCCTCACCCGACCTGAAGAAGGTCTTCTCCAACGAGGACGCCGCGCTCTACACGTGGAAGAAGTTCGTGAAGGGGACGGAGATCCCCGATCCGAACCCCTACAAGGGCCGTGGCGACCCCACCTCACCGTGGACGCCCGTCGGCATCGGGGCGCTGGTCGTGACCTGGGTGGCGCTGTTCGGCTACGAGGTCATCGGGTTGAACGGGCCGAACCGGGCGCGACGGGCGCGCAGAGGGCTGATGTTCCTGGCCATCCCGGCGTTTTTGATCTCTGTAGCAGTGATCATTGAGAGATTCATCCACATAGCACTAAATAACTGAATTCACAGGAAACGCTAAGGTTTTGCGGGATGATGTACGCCTGATGAGGACACAGGAGACACTTCCCGCCATGCCCGACGCACGACTCGCGGCCGCGAGGATCACTTCTGTAGACGCCCTGCGTGGCTTCTCCCTGCTGGGGATCCTCGTCGTCAACATCGCCTTCCTGGCCTCCGGCTACCGGATGGCCGGGATGGCGGAGCCCGGCTTCGACTCCTCGCTCGACTGGGTCGTGCGCTGGCTCGTGACGCTGTTCATGGAGAACAAGTTCTACCTGCTGTTCTCCTTCCTGTTCGGCTACAGCTTCACGCTCCAGCTCGACTCGGCCGTACGGCAGGGGCGGACGTTCGTGCCGATGTTCCTGCGCCGCCTGGCCGGGCTGCTGCTGCTCGGCCTGGCCCACGCGGTGCTGCTGTTCCCCGGCGACATCCTGACGACGTACGCCTTCGTCGGGATCGCGCTGCTGGTGCTGCGCAGGATCGGCCCCAAGACCGCGATCGTGCTGGCCGGGCTGCTGACGCTGATGCTGGCGTTCGGGTTCCTGATGCTGGCCCTGCTGGCGATGGTCGGCCTCGACGCGTCCGGCACGGTCGCCGAGGGCACCGCCGAGGCCGCCAGGTCCGACACCGCGCTCGGCGGGGTGTTCTGGCAGATCATCTCCGAGCACATGCGCAAGCTGTCGCTGATCGTCCTGCTGCGCGTGCTGTTCCAGGGGCCGGCAGTGCTGGCCGCGTGCCTGATCGGGCTGGCCGTCGGCAAGCTGGGCGTGTTGCGGAACCTGTCGGCGCACAAGGTGGCGCTGCGCAGGTTGCAGTGGACCGGGTTCACGGTCGGCCTGACCGGCGCCTTCGTCTACACGCAGTCTGCCTGGAACGGCACGGTGAACAAGTTCCTGGGCGAGGCCGTGGACCTGGTGACCGCGCCGCTGCTGGCCGCCGCGTACGCGGCCACGTTCCTGCGGGTGCTGCCGTACCTGCCGCGGGTGGGCCGGGCCCTGGCGGCTCCCGGACGGATGGCCCTGTCGAACTACCTGGGCCAGTCGCTGATCTGTTCACTGATCTTCACCGGCTACGGCCTGGCCCTCGTGGACCGGGTCAGCCCGGCCGTCGAGGTGCTGATCGCGCTGGCCATCTTCGTCGTCCAGGTGCTCTACAGCCACTGGTGGCTCAAGGGACACCGGTACGGGCCGGTGGAGTGGGTGCTGCGCTTCCTCACATACTGGCGCAGGCCCACGAGCGAGCGGCGCAAGGCCCGCGGCTCCGCACAGATCGCCTGAAACTCGTCTGTCCAAACCGTCCTTGGGCGAGGTACGCTCGGACGTGTAAGGAAAACCTTTCACGTGACGGGAAATCATGACGGATGCCGGGCCGACCGGTGACGAACTGGTCGAGATGCTGGCGGCGCTGGCCAACCCCCTGCGGGTGCGCATCCTCGCGACCCTGTCCGCCGGCCGCGACTACGTGAGCCATCTGGCCCGCGAGATCGGCGTCAGCCGTCCGCTCCTCCACATGCACCTGCGGCGGCTCGAAGCGGCCGGCCTGATCGTCGGCACGCTGGAGCTCTCCGAGGACGGCAAGGCCATGAAGTACTACGAAGTCACCGACTTCGACCTCCACCTCACCGCCGCGGCGCTGGCCGAGGCGGCCAAGACCCTCACCGCGCCCGACCCGGAGCCCAAGGAGCGCCCCTGATGCCCACCGCCTGGCCCGAGGTGATCTTCATCCTCGGCGTGCTGCTCGTGACCGGCTTCCTGATCTGCCTGGTCATCGTCGGCCTCTTCGACTTCCGCAAGGCGAAGCTGGAGGCCATGCAGAAGGACGATCTGCGTCGGCTGGTGCACCGGTTCGAGCAGCTCGCCGAGAACACCCTCGACGCCCAGCAGCGCTCGGCCGCCGACCTGGCCGAGCTGCGCGCCCGTACGGCGTCGATCGAGCAGATCCTGAGAACCGTCGAGTAGGAGCGTGCCATGAAGGCCATCCGTTACGCCGCCTACGGGCCGCCCGATACCGTCATCGAGCTGCGAGAGGTCGACCCGCCCGCGGTCGGCGACGACGACGTGCTGGTCCGGGTGCGGGCGGCGGCCGTCAACCCCGGCGACTGGCACTACGTGCGCGGCCTGCCGTACGTCATGCGGGCCGTCTCCGGGTTGCGCCGGCCAAGGTTCGGCGGGCTCGGCATGGACCTGGCCGGGCAGGTCGAGGCGACCGGCCGCAACGTCACCCGGCTGAAGATCGGCGACGAGGTGTTCGGCCACTGCCAGGGCGCCTTCGCCGAGTACGTCGCCGTCCCGCAGGACAAGGCGCTGCTGGCGAAGCCGGCCGGTACGACGTACGAGCAGGCGGCGGCCGTGCCGTCGGCGGCGCTGACCGCCTACGAGGCCCTGGCCACCAGAGGCGAGGTCAAACCGGGACAGAAGGTGCTGGTCATCGGCGCGGCGGGCGGGGTGGGGACGTTCGCGGTGCAGATCGCCAAGGCGCTGGGCGCCGAGGTGACGGGCGTGTGCAGCGGCGGCAAGGCGGAGCTGGTGGCGTCCCTGGGGGCAGACGAGATCATCGACTACACCAGGCAGGACTTCGCCCACCACACCGGCCGCTACGACCTCATCCTTGACAACGTCGGCGACCGGCGCCTGTCGGACTGCCTGCGAGTCCTCACCCGTACCGGCACCTACATCCCCAATTCGGGCTCCGGCGGCGGGGCCTTCCTCGGGCCGTCCGGGCGCATCCTGCGCGTGCTCGCGGCCAAGCCGTTCGTCCGGCAGCGCCTGGTCAACTTCGTCACGGCCGAGGACCGGGACGCGCTGGCCGCCGTACGCGGGCTCGTCGAGGCGGGCGAGGTCGTCCCGGTCGTCAGCCGGACGTACCGGTTGGACGAGGTGCCGCAGGCCGTCGCCCACGTCGAGCAGGGCCACGCCACGGGCAAGGTCGTCGTCACCCTCTAGGCGCTCCCAGGCGGCGCTGGGCGGAACGGAGCATGGCCCGGACGACGATCGGGTGCACCAGGCGTACCGGCCAGAAGTAGAGCCGGCCGCGCCACCCCTTCAGCCGGACCGTGGTCGTGACCCGCACGAGCCGGGCCTCCCGGTCGACCCCCACGCCGCAGCGGAAGTCGAGATGCCGGTCGTCGGCCGCGATCAGCGCCTCGTCCCCCTCGACGCGGCCGACCCGGAAGACGTCGCGCGGCGCGCGCGGGATGCCGATCAGCGGCACGATCGCCTGCCGCAGCCCCATGGCCGCGGTGATCCAGCGGGGCATCGACCTGATCGAGAAGATGGTCTTCGCCCAGACCCGCGGATCGTCGGTCGCGCGGGGCGGCAGCACGCCGACGATCATGTCGGCGTAGTCGGGCGCGGGGATGTCCTCCAGGGCGGACGACCAGTAGACGGGTGTTCTCATGACGCCTCCATACGGTGCCGTATGGTCAGGACTATACGGTACCGTATGGCAAATGGCGCAAGGGGGCCGCAGGATCACGGCGGAACAGTGGGTGGACGCCGCGTACGCGCGTTTCACCAAGATCGGACTGGACTCGGTGCGGGTCGAGGCCGTCGCCCGCGACCTCGGCACCACCAAGGGCTCCTTCTACTGGCACCACGCCGACCGCGGCGCGCTCGTCCGGGCCGTCATGGAACGCTGGGAGGCCGAGGAGACCGAGCACATCATCGCGGCCGCCTCCGCCGAGGCCGAGCCACGCGCCCGGCTGCGCGCCCTGTTCGGCACGGTCGCGGCCCGCGCCGGGCGGCGCGGCGGCGAGAGCCGCCTCTACCTCGACGCCGAACACGAAGGCGTCGCCGACGTCGTCACCCGGGTCACCCGCCGCCGCGTCGACTTCGTCGCCGGGCTCCTGGTGGAGCTGGGCTTCGGCGCGGAGGAGGCGGAACGGCGCGCGCTGCTCGCGCTGGCGGTGGTGCTCGGATTGCAGCAGCTCGAACGTGGCACGCGGCCGCACATCTCCTTCGATCACGCGCTCCTCACCGAGACCGCCTTCACGATGGCCGTCACACCGCCGCACGCCCAGGTCGGCTGAGGGGGTTCGGGCGCGAGCGGCCTGCTCGGGTGTCCGGACCGCTCGGATGGTCCGGCCGCTCAAGCCCCTGGGCCGTTCACGATGTCGGGCCGTTCAGGCGTACGGGCCGGTCGGTGTCCGGGCCGCTCGGGCGTCGGGCCGGTCAGGCGTACGGGCCTGTCAGGTGTCTGGGCCTGTCAGGTGTCTGGGCCGGTCAGGTGCCTGGACCGTTGCGTTGTAGTTCCAGGAAGTCCTGGTCGCAGCTCAGACGGTAGCCGTCCGGGGTGCGGAAGTGCTCCTGGAGGTAGGCGGCGACCTCGTCCACGACGGGCGGCTGCGCCAGCGGGACCACGTTGAGCATGAACTGCGCGACGGCCAGGGCGGTTTCCAGGTCGGGCATGGTGACGGAGGCCGGGTCCGTGCTGATGCCGATCTCCCATTCGGCGCCGGCGGTGGCGGCGAAGGCGCGTCCGAGCGCGTCCAGGTCGTAGCGGTGCCCGGTGAAACGCCGCAGCAGGCGCATGCAGTCGCTGTCGGGGTTCTGCATGACGACCACGGTGAAGCCGCCCTCGGCGGTCCAGGAGGCCAGCCGCTGGAGCTGATGCAGCCAGGACTCCTGCGGGATGTAGTACAGGACGTGCGCACACAACACGAGGTCGGCCGACTCCCCCGGATCGGCGACGGCAACCCCCTGGCCGAGGACGGTCGCCTCAGGACACCGCCTGACCAGTTCCGCCCGGAGGTGCTCGTTGGGCTCGATGGCGATGGTCCGCTCGAAGCTGGGGGCCAGCCAGGCGGTGGTCTCGCCCGTCCCCGCGCCGGCGTCGATGAGCGTACGGCGGTGGGGCAGCCGGTCCACGACCCGGCCCAGTTCCTCGCGGGCCCGGATCTTCTGGTCGGTGTGGGCCAGGAAGGTGGCGAAGGCGGCGTCGTAGGCCGCGCTCATCGGGTCGAGAAGGTGCACGATGGGCGGCTCGGCGTTGCTGCTGTCGGTCATCACGGCCCCCGGCATCACAAGTCGGTCACTTTCAGCTTATGGAGCACCACTCTACGTTCCCGTCTGCCTGGATCAGCGGAGTGGTGGACCGTGCCGGGCGGACGGCTGGTTGGGGGGCCGTGGCGCGAACTCGGGCGGCGGGTCGTCGTGTTCGCAGCGTCAGTACGCCACGCCAGAGCGTTCGACCGGTTCGACCTGTTCGTCCTGTGGTGGCGGTAGTCGGTCGCTCTTAACCTGAGGCGCAAGGCTCTCCGCAGGCCCACCCGGTGGCCACGCAACGACACGCATCACCCCTGAGGGCCGAAGGCCCCCTCCCGGGTGGGCTCCAGCAGGCCCACCCGGTGGGGGAGGTCGTCAGGTGCCGCCTCTGCCGGCCCACTTGATCTCGTACGCCCCCAGCGTCACCGCCCTGCCGTCCACCGTGGCCGTGACCTCCCGGTCGGACGTGTTCACCATGACGACCTGCTGCTCCTGCGCCAGCACCTTCACTTTGGGATCGGACGACGTCACCGCCCCGTCGAGCCGCGCCCCCGCCGGGAACCACCGGGTGAAGCCGCTCAGCAGCCCCGCCATCGGCATCTCGTCCCCCCGCCCGGGAGCCCACAGGCAGCCGGGGCAGTCACCGGAGCCCTTCACCTGCGGGTTCCAGTACAGGGCCGTGGTGACGCCGCTCCTGGCGAACTCCATCAGCGCCGCCGCCTGCACGGCCGTGCGCCGCTCCTCGCTCCACCCCGAGTTCTCCGGCTCGACGTACCACTCGGCCCACCAGACGGGCAGGTCGTCGCTCTTCTGCCGCAGCCACGTGGTGATCGCGCTGAACTTGCCGAGCGCGCCGAAGTCGTCGGGAACGTTCCCCTTGTCGGTCGTCATGGAGGCGCCGTCCACGACGACGAAGTCGGCGCCCTTCTTGTTCTGGATCCAGTACTCGATCGCGTCGAGCGCCCGCTGGTCGACGGTTCCCCACGGGCCCTTCAGCTCGGAGGCGCCGTCGCCCGAGCCGCTCTCGATCGGCATGTACGGCCCGCCCACCTTGATCTGCGGGTCCACCTTCTTCAACGCCGTGTAGACCTTGTTGTACAGCTGCGTGTATCCCTCGACGTCCCACCGGTTGGTCGACGGGTCCCAGAAGCCCTTGAACTCGTTCCACACCATGTAGTACTTGACGGTCGGATACTGCCTGGCCACCCGCGCGGCCAGCTTGGCGTAGTCGTCGAAATGCTCTGGTTTGGGAGCGACGGTGTGGTTCTTGCTCCAGTCGGTACGTCCGGGCTGCCCGCCCTTCATCCAGTCGGGCGCGCAGCACAGGGTGATCACCGGCACGGCCCGCGACGACGCCATGAACGTCAGCCGCCGGTCGAGGTCGCGGAAGCTGAACTGGCCGGGGCTCGGTTCGGGGTTGCCCACCCCCCAGCCCATGATGTGCTGGTTCTGCAGCATCGGCACCCGTCCCAGCATGCCCCTGGCCTGCTCGACGACCTGCCGCGGCTCGGTCTCCGTGCTGTACTGCGTGTGCGTGACGCCCCAGCGGGGCCAGTTCTGGAGCACGGGCGGCTGTTCGAGCTGCGGCGGGGCCTGGGTCGGCCCGACCTCGGCCACCTCGCCGCCCTTGTAGCCCTTGTCGCCCACGCGCGAGCTCGACCGGACGCCCGCGTAGATCATGATGCCGACGACGAGCACGACCGCGAGGATGCCCGCCCCGAGGGCGATCGGCCATGGCGACCGTCTGCGCGCGTGTCTGCCGTCGCTGGGAATCACGGAACGCTCCTTACCATCACGCAACGTATCAAGAACCGGGCAGTGCCCAGCCCTTATGACGGTAATCGTCCCGCTTGCAGCAGACTTGACGTCAGTCGGAAGCGGGTGGCCGCTGACCGCCCGCGGGCCCGGGAACCCCCGAGTAACGGTACGGCACCGGCTGCCTACCCGGCTGCACGACGAGAAGGGTGCCCGGCGTCTCGGCGTAGAAGGCCGACTCGACGGCGGCGGCGACGTCCTCGGCCGTGAGCAGCGGGAATCCGGCGTTCACGAACATCTCCCGCGCGGCGGCCACCAGCGGAGTGTCGGTGAATCCGGGGCAGACGGCGTTGATCCGGATGTTCTGCTGGGACAGCGGCTCGGCCAGCGCCCGGACGAGTCCGACGACGGCGTGCTTGGTCATCGTGTAGATCGGGTCGCCGGCGAAGGCCACCAGCCCGGCCAGCGAGGACGTGGCCACGATCGCGCCGCCGCCCGACCTGGTCAGCAGCGGCACGCTGGCGCGCACGCCGAAGACGACGCCGTCCACGTTCACGCCGACGATCGCGCGGTAGCGGTCCAGGTCGAAGTCCGCGAGGTCGACGCCGCCGGAGATGCCGGCGTTGAGGTGCACCAGGTCGAGGCGGCCGTACCGCTGCTCGGCGAGCGCGACGGCCTCCAGCGAGGCTTCCTCGTTGCTGACGTCGGCGGCCAGCCACGCGCCCTCGACCTCCTTGGCCAGCCGCTCGACCCCCTCGGCGTCGCGGTCGACGAGGACGCACTTCGCGCCGCCCGACGACAACCGCCGGGCCACCGCGGCGCCGATGCCGCTCGCCGCTCCGGTGATGAGTGCAACTGTGCTCATAACGCTCCTTGCGAGGGTCAGGGCTGGTCGAGCTTTGCGATAGGCGCGGAAGGTCGGGACTGGTCGAGCATCGCGATGGACGCGGAAGGTCGGGACTGGTCGAGCATCGCGCCGGGCGCGGGAGATCAGGACTGGTCGGGCATTGCGATGAACGCGGAAGGTCAGGGCTGGTCGAGCATGCGATGGGCGCGGGAGATCAGCGTCGGAACGGCCGCACCGATGCGGTCGAACCCCTCCCCCACGGTCTTACCCTGCTTGAACCGGGCGTGGATACCCTCCACGATGACCGCGAGCTTGAAATTGCCAAAGGCCACATAGAACCCAAGGTCCGAAATATCGCGACCTGACACTTTCCCGTAGTGGGCGGCGAACTCGGCGGCGTTCATGAACCCCGGCGCCACCGTCACGTCCCCCGACACCGGGATGCGGGCCCGCTCGTCGTCCCCGCGATCGTGCCAGTACGTCAGCGTCAGCCCCAGGTCGGCCAGCGGGTCGCCGAGCGTGGACATCTCCCAGTCGACCACGGCCATGATCTCGATCTCGGCCGGCGGCGGCGCCAGGCGCACCAGCGTGTTGTCGAGCCGGTAGTCGCCGTGCACCAACGTGCTGTCGGACGTGACGGGCAGCCGCTCGCGCAGCCGCCGTACGAGGCTGTCGTAGTCGGGCAGGTCTGCGGTCTTCGACCGTTCCCACTGCTGGCACCACCGGTCGAGCTGCCGGGCCATGTACCCCTCGGGCCGGCCGAAGTCGCCGAGGCCCACCTCGCGGTAGTCCACGGCGTGGATGGCGGCCAGCACCTCGGCCAGCCGCTCCGACAGCCGCCGCGTCTGGGCCGGCGTCGGCTCGCCCAGCTCGGCCCTGGTCTGGACGGCGGCGCCCGGCACGTACCCCATGACGTAGAACGGCGCCCCGACCACCTCTTCGTCGGCGCAGAAGGCGACCGGCTCGGGCACCGGGACGGGCGTCTGCGCGAGCGCGGAGATGACCCGCCACTCCCGCCGCATGTCGTGGGCGGTGGGCAGCACGTGACCCAGCGGCGGCCTGCGCAGCACCAGCCGGCGCTCGCGCGCCTCCACCAGGTAGGTCAGGTTCGACCTGCCTCCGGAGATCAGCGAGACGGACAGCGGCTCCCCCGCGTCCGGCACGTTCAGGCCCAGCCACGAGACCAGCCGGGGCCAGTCGATCCCTGGTACGGTCATGGAAACACATTAGAACGCCACTCGGTCCTGAAAGCCAGCTGAGAGTTGCATAACAGTAGGCCCGGCCTAGCCCAGGCATGGATTCTCATCCTTTAATCTGGCCATACACCTCTGACCGCATGCTGGTCAGATCGTGGTAAGCCGACAGTAGGAGCCCATGCGCGTCACCGTTGCCCACCCTCGCGAACTGGGACAGCCCGAGATCAGCCGATGGCGCGCCCTTCAGGAGTCGGACGCCGCCTTCGACAACCCCTTCCTGTCCCCGGAGTTCACGGTCACGGTGGGCGATCTGCGGGATCCTGTCCGGGTGGCCATCCTGTACGACGGGCCGGACATCGTCGGCTTCTTCCCCTTCGAACGTCATCCGCTGGGCATCGGCAAGCCGGTCGCCGCGGGGCTCACCGACGCGCAGGGCCTGGTCCACGCCAAGGGGTTCGACCTCGACCCGCACCGCCTGATCAAGGCGTGCGGGCTGTCGGTCTACGAGTTCGACCACCTGGTCGCGGGCCAGCCGCTGCTCGACGGGCGGCACACCACGCACCCCTCGCCGATCATCGACCTGCGCGACGGCTACGGCCCCTACACCGAGACGCTGAAGGCCCAGTCCGGCAAGACGTACAAGTCGACCCTGGCCAAGTCGCGCAAGCTGCAGCGCGAGGCGGGCGCGCTGCGCCACGACTACGCGATCACCGACACCGGGCCGCTGCAGACGCTGCTCGGCTGGAAGACCGACCAGTACCGGCGTACCGGGCGCACCGACCGGTTCGCCCAGCGGTGGATCGTCGAGCTGGTCGAGCGGCTGCTCGCGACCCAATCCGACGGCTTCGCCGGCGTGCTCGACATGGTCTACGTCGACGACGTGCCCGTGGCCGGGCACTTCGGGGTGCGCACCCGTACGACGCTGGCCGGCTGGTTCCCGGCCTACGACACGCAGTTCGCCAAGTACTCCCCCGGGCTCATCCACCACCTGGCGATGGCCGAGGCGGCCGCCGCCTCGGGCGTCCAGGTGATCGACATGGGCCGGGGCGAGAAGGAGTACAAGGACAAGCTGAAGAACGGCCAGTACGAGGTGGCCGAGGGCCGGGTGGCCAGGGCCGGGGTGGCGGCCGGGGTCCACTGGATGATGCGGGTGCCGGTGCGCAAGACGCGCGCCACGGTGATGGCCAACCCGCTGCTGCTCAAGACCGCGGACAAAGCGTTGAAAACCTTTGGGCGACTGCGTACCGTCCTACAAGGGTGAGACTCATCGCGGAGCGCACCGGACGGCACTGCCTGTCGCTCCCCTCCAACCGCCTCGGCCTCTACCTCGCGCTGCGCCACTGGTGCCTGCCGGGTCAGCGGCTGCTCATGTCGCCGATCTCGGCCGACGAGATCCTCTTCCTGGTGCTGGCGGCCGGCCTGCGGCCGGTGATCGCGCCGCTGAACCCGCGTGACGGCAACATCGACGTCTCCCGCGCCGACCTGTCCACCGTGGACGCCGTCCTGACCACGAACCTGTACGGCCTGCCCGACCAGGTGTCCGCCTTCGCGGGAAAAATCCTGATCGAGGACGTGGCCCACGCCCTGGAGACCGCTCCCGGCGGGCGTCCGCTGGGCACGTTCGGCCAGGCGGGGGTCTTCAGCCTGTCCAAGCATCCGGGGGCGGGCTCGGGCGGCGTGCTGGCCGTGACCGACCGCGCCGACCTCGAAGCGCTCGAACGCGCCCGCGACGAACTGCTCGTCCCCGGCGCGCTCCGCGCCGACCTGGTCAGCGTCGCCACGTCCATGGCCCGGCAGGCGGCGCTCCGGCTCGGCCTCGTACGGCCCGCGCTCGCGCTCATGCGCGCCCTCGGCATGCAGGAGGAGCGCGAGGGCTACCGCATCGCCCTGGAGGCCGACGCGCTGGAGCTGGCGCTCAAGCAGGTGCCCGCGCTGCCGCCGTTCGACCCGTGGGTACGCGCCGACCTGGCGGCCTACCGCGCCCGGCGGGGGCGGCTGGTCGGCTGGTACCAGTCCAGGCGCCTGGCCAAGGTGCCCGGCGAGCGGGCGCGGCGGCTGGCCGGGATCGCCCGGCTGGCCGAGCTGCCCACGGTGGCGCCCGCCGTGCTGGACAACCTCGATCAGCCGCTGTTCCGCGTCCCGCTGCTGGTGCGCGACCGGGACGCGGCCGTCGCCGAGCTGGAGCGCCGCGGGGTGGCCACCGGCTACCTGTACGACCCGCCGTACGACGACTACGCCCCCGGCTTCACCGACGCCTCGCCGGACCCGGGCCCCGCCCGCTGGTGGGCCCGGCACGTGCTGCCCGTCGACCCGGTGTACGTGTCCCGTTCCCTGCCCGTGCTGCGCACTCTTGAGCCGCCTACGCGGGGTCCGCGCGAACCAGCCTGAGGAACGCGCGCAGTCCGGTGATGATCTCCTGGTTGTCGTTCAGGCCGTCCACGGTCTCCTCGAAGCGGCGGGCCATCAGCGTGATGCGGCGGGCCAGGTCGTGGTCGGCCTGCTCCAGACCGGCCCTGGCGGCCGCGAGCTCGCCGCCGAGCTCCTCGACCTGCCCGGCGAGCCGTTCGGAGGCGGCGGTCAGCGTCTCGACCTGGCCGCGCAGCGCGATCACGTCGAGGCGCGGGTAGCGGACCTCGCCGCCGAGGGTCCTGACCCGCTCGCGCAGGTGCGCGACGTAGGCCCCGGCCGGCCGGAACGCGGTGGCCAGCAGGTAGAACCCGGCGAAGTAGTAGCCGACCTGCCGGCCGGAGAAGAACGTGACGACCGCGACCACGACGGCCGAGACCACGTGCCCGGCGACCGCGAGGACGAGCATGCGGCGGGCGATCGTCCTGGCCTCCTCCTCGCGGTGGGCCGGGACCTCGATGCCCGACTCGCGGGAGACCGCGATGTCGTGCACCACCTGCCGGGCGGCGAAGGACAGGTTCCACGGGAAGGTCAGCAGGACGACCAGCCAGAACAGGCAGACCGCGCCCAGGCCCAGCGACAGCAACGTGGACAGGGGCACGCCCGCGTGGAGCACGAGCCAGGCGGTGACCGCCGTGACGAGCAACGAGATCAGCAGGAGCCAGGGTTTCATGCCCGCCACCCTGCCGACGGCGGGACGTCCGCCGCCAGCGCTCAGATACTCAATCCGCCCTGAGCATCCCGGATCAGGCCGGCCAGCACCGCGCAGCCGCGCCGGACGTCCCTGAGCGAGGCCGAGCCGTAGCCGAGGACCAGGCCGTGCAGGCGGGCGCGGTCGTGGTGGTGGCGGTCGGCGGGGTCGAGCAGCACGCCGCGCTCCCTGGCCCGGTCGACGACCCCCTGGACGTCGCCCGCCGGCAGCTCGGCCAGCACGTGCAGGCCGGCGGTGTCACCGCGCAGGCGGCAGACCGGGCCGAGGATCTCCACGATGGCGGCCCGGCGGCGGGCGTACTCCAGGCGCATCCTGCGCAGGTGGCGATCGAGGTCGCCGCGTTCCAGGAGAGTGGCGACGGCGTGCTGCACCGGGCCGCTGGTGCGGTCGGACATCATGTCGCGGACGGCGGCGATCCGGCTCACCAGGTCGGGCGTGCCGACCAGCCAGCCGACGCCGACGTCGGGCGAGAGGGTCTTGGACAGGCTGCCGAGCAGCACGACGCGGGTGGGGTCGAGGCCGAAGAGGGCCGGCAGGGGGGCGACGTCGTAGCGGAACTCGCCGTCGTAGTCGTCCTCGACGATCGTGGCGCCGGTGCTCCTGGCCCAGGACAGCAGGCGTTCCCTGCGCGGGATCGGCAGCCGGCCGCCCAGCGGGTACTGGTGGGCCGGGGTGGTGTAGAGGACGCGCAGGTCGCGCGGGAGGCCGTCGACGATCACGCCGTCCTCGTCGACCGGGCAGGGCACGACCTCGGCGCCCCTGGCCGCGAACACCGTGCGGGCCACGTGGTAGCCCGGGTCCTCGACGCCCGCGCGTCCGCCGCCGGACAGCAGGGCCAGCGCGCACAGGTCGAGGCCGTTGCCGGTGCCCCTGGTGACCAGGACGTTCTCCGGGCCGACGGCCATGCCTCTGGCCCTGCGCAGGTGGTCGGCGAGCAGCTCGCGCAGGCGCGGCAGGCCGTGGGGGTCGGGCGAGTCGCCGGGCGGCAGCTCGCCGGCCCTGCGCCAGGCCCGCTTCCAGGCGGCCCGGTCGTAGTCGCGCACCCAGGGGTCGCCGGGACGCAGGTCGATCCACTCCCCCTGGGGGCGGCGGGCGGGCGGCGCCGGCTCGTACCGGCTCTCGCGGGGCGGGACGTGCGACTCCATGGCCGCCACGAACGTGCCGGACCCGTGGCGCCCCTCCAGCCAGCCCTCGGCGTAGAGCTGCTGGTACGCCTCGGTGACGACCGTCCGGCTGACCTTGAGCTGGTCGGCCAGCGCCCGCGTGGACGGCAACCGCTCGCCCGGCGCGAGCGCGCCGCCCATCATGGCGCGGCGCAGCCAGTCGGCGAGCTGGGTGGTCAGCGGGACGGCCGAGCCGCGGGACAGGGATACGGGCAGGTCAACGTTGGTGCGCACGGAAGTGGTCTCTAGGAAGGGTGGGTTAGTGGCCCTACAGGATAGGTCCACTTCGCGACTAGCGTCGAATCATGCTCTCCTCCACCCCGCGCACGACCCTCGGCCGAGAGAAGCACCGCGGCAGCACCGACAGGAACGACCTCTACGAGGTGCTCGACGCCGGGCTGGTCTGCCACCTGGGCGTGCTGGCCGACGGCTGTCCCATGGTCGTGCCCACCGGCTACGGCAGGATCGGCGACACCCTCTACCTGCACGGCTCCACCGGCGCCCGGTCGCTGCGGGCCGGCGACGGCGACGAGGTGTGCGTCACGGTCACCCACGTGGACGGCATCGTGCTGGCCCGTTCGGTCTTCAACCACTCCGTCAACTACCGTTCGGCGATCGTCTACGGCCGGGCCCGGCTGGTCACCGATCCCGACGAGCGGCTGGCGGCGCTGCGGGCGCTCACCGAGCAGCTCGCCCCCGGCCAGTGGGACTACGTCCGCCCGCCCACGCGCAAGGAGCTGGCCGCCACGGCCGTGCTGGCCCTGTCGCTGGCGGAGGCGTCGGTCAAGATCCGCCAGGGGGCTCCGGAGGACGACGAGGAGGACTATGCGCTTCCGGTCTGGGCCGGGGTGCATCCGCTGGTCACGACCTGGGGCGAACCGCAACCGGATCCGGCACTTCCAGAAGGTATCGATATACCGGTTCACATCCTCCATCGGGAGTAGTTCCATAATTCCGGAACCACCTGGCAAACCCGACTCCTTGATCACGCGTCTCATCAGGTGGGCCGGCTCCTGATGGGAGAGGGCGATGGAGTGGAGTGCTCCCGGTTACACGGAGATCAGACAGCTCGGCGCGGGCGCGAGCGGGCGCGTCGTGCTGGGCGTGCACGACGAGACGGGCGTGAAGGTCGCGATCAAGTACCTCTCCGAGGCACTGCTGCGCGACCCCGCCGCCCTGTCCCGTTTCCAGGCCGAGGCGCGGGTGCTGACCTCGCTGCGCGATCCCAACATCGCCACGATGTGGGAGTACATCCAGGAGCCGAACGGCGCCTGCATCGTGATGGAGCTGGTCAACGGCGTCTCGCTGCGCGCCCTGCTGCGTGAGAACGGCACGACCGAGCCCGAGGCGGCGCTGGTCGTGCTGAAGGGCTCGCTGCTGGGCCTGGCCAGGGCCCACAGGTCCGGGGTCGTGCACAAGGACTACAAGCCCGAGAACGTGCTCGTCCGCGACGACGGCATGAGCAAGCTCGTGGACTTCGGCGTCGCGGTGCCGCAGGGCACGGCCACGCATCCGGAGGGCACGCCGCCCTACATGGCGCCGGAGTTGTGGGCCGGCAGGCCCGCCTCCCCGGCGACCGACGTGTACGCGGCCACCGCGGTCTTCTTCGAGTGCCTGACCGGGCACCGGCCGTACCGGTCCACCGAGGCCAGCGTGCTCGGCTACCAGCACGTGCACGCCCCGGTGCCCTTCCACGACGCGCCCGAGCCGGTTCAGGAGCTCGTCCGGCGCGGCCTGGCCAAGGAGCCGCGGGACCGGCCGCAGAGCGCGCTGGCCTTCGTGGAGGAGCTGGAGGCCACGGCGCGGGCCGCGTACGGCGAGGACTGGGAGGAGCGCGGCCGGCGGCGCCTGGCCGCGCTGGTGGCCCTGCTCGCGCTGCTGCTGCCGACCCCGCCGCAGCCCACCCCCGAGGTCACCACGTCGCTGGCCAGGACGGTCTTCCGCGGCCTGCGTTCCAACGCGGTGCGGGTGGGCATGGGCACCGCCCTGGTGGCGGTGGTGACGGTGGCGGTGGTGGTCGCGCTCGCCGCCCGGCGGCAGCCGCCCGAGCAGCCGGTCGGCGCGGCCGTCGCGGTGCCGCCGGCCACGACCGAGGCGGTGGCCGCGCCGCCGGGCACCGAGGAGGCCGTGATCGCGCCGCCGAGGACGCCCGAGGCGACGCCGCGGACCTCGCCGGAGGGGCCGCCGTCCCCGTCGTCCTCGCCGGAACTGCTGCCGCCCCCGACGGCCCCCGCCTCGCGACCGCCCACCACCACCGCTGCCCCGCGCACGCCGACGCGTACACCGACGCCCACGCCCACGCCCACGCCCACGAGGAAGCCGACCAGGACCGCCACGCCGAAACCCCCGGTGACGCCCACCCCGACCCCCACGCCCACCCCGACCCCCACCCCGACGCCGACACCCGTCGCGACCGTCCTCGGGGTGAGCGTCGGTGACGTCACGGTCGACGACGACGGCGTCGCGCGCGCCTCCGTCACCGTCCGGACCGGCGGGGGCGCCGCCGTCACCGCCACCGGGACGTGGACCGCGCCGGGCGACGACGGCCGCGTCCAGCGGCTGCGGCTCAGCGGCGCGACCTCCTATACCCGCGCCTTCACCTGGGACCTCGGCGAACGTCCCTGCGGCCGGACCGTCACGCTGACCGTCGCAACCTCTCCCGCCGCGCCCGGCGGCCCCCGGTCGTCCTCGGTGTCGGTGCCGGCCTGCCCGACACGGGTGAGCGGGCTGTTCGTCTCGCTGGCGATGCCCGACGCGCCGGGGCTGACCGCGCGCGCCCAGGTCAGGGTGCTCGCCACCGGCGCCGGCGAGATCCCGGTCGAGGCCGCGTTCGCGGTGGACGGCGAGACCGTCGGCACCCGTACGGCGAGCCTGTCCGGCCGGACCGCCTACTCCCGCGTCTTCACCCACGCCTTCCGGTCGCGCCCCTGCGGCTCCACCCTCTCGGTACGGGTCCGCGCCGGCGACCGCGTCCTGACCGCCCGCACCGAGGTCGCCTGCCCGCCCGCCGTACGGAAGGTCTCGGTCGTCCGGGCCGGGCTGGGCGAGAACGGCCTGGTGGCGACCGTCTCGGTGGTCACGTCCGACGACCGGCCGGTGACGCTGGACGTGGGGTTCCTGATCGGCGGGGAATCGGTCGGCTCGGAGCGGGTCACGCTGTCCGGCGACACGACGTACACCAGGACGGTGAGCCGGGCGCTCAGGACCGTCCCGTGCGGCACCACCTGGACGGTCACGGCGAGCACGTCGCCCGCGGCGGACGGCGGCGCGGACCGGGCGACCGGGAAGACCCCGGAATGCCCTGGAGAAACCCCCAAGCCGGAAGAAACCCCAAAGCCACAGGAAACGCCCAAACCACAGGAAACCCCACAATCCAATAAGACCGACACAGCGGACTAACCTCGCAAATTCGGCCATATCGGCATATCGGTGGCGGGAAAGCCCTTCCCTCTGGTTAAGCTACGCAGCGTTTGATGCGGGTGGGGGCCCGATGACTCCAGAGGAGACCGTTTTATGTACGGCGAAGGGCAGTGGGGGGTCCCCGGCTACACCGAAGTCCGGGAACTGGGCAGCGGTGCCGCCGGCCGGGTGGTCCTGGCCGCGCGCGATCACGACGGCGTGGAAGTCGCCATCAAATACCTCAATGACGAGCTCAGGTCCGACATGGGCTTCGTGGCCAGGTTCCGGCACGAGGCCCGGCTGCTCGGCACCCTGCAGAGCTCGCACCACGCGCGCCTGATCGACTACGTCGAGTCGGGGCAGGGCGCGGCGATCGTCATGGAGCTGATCAACGGCGTCTCGCTGCGCGAGATCCTGCGCTCCGAGGGGCCGACCGGGCCCGAGGCCGCGCTGGTCGTGCTCAAGGGCTCGCTCCAGGGCCTGGCCGCCGCGCACGCGATCGGCGTCGTCCATCGCGACTTCAAGCCCGAGAACGTGATGGTCCAGGGCGACGGCGTCAGCAAGCTGGTGGACTTCGGCATCGCGGTCCGGGCCGGCGAGGGGGTCAGCGCCGCGGGCACGCCGCCGTACATGGCGCCGGAGCAGTGGATGGGCGGGGCCGCCGGGCCCGCGACCGACGTCTACGCCGCCACCGTCGTGTTCTTCGAGTGCCTGACCGGCACCCGGCCCTACCGGGCGCCGAACATCGCCGCGCTCGCCCGTCAGCACCAGAGCGCGCCGCCGCCCGTCGAGGAGGTGCCGACGGCGCTGCAGAACCTGGTCGAACGCGGCCTGGCCAAGCAGCCGGGCGAGCGGCCGCCGTCCGCCGAGGCGTTCCTGACCGAGCTGGAGGCCATCGCGGCCGAGGCGTACGGCGCCGACTGGGAGGAGCGCGGACGCCGCCGCCTGGCCGCGCTGGCGGGCCTGCTGATCCTGCTGTTCCCGAGCCCGCTGCACGATCCCGCCGAGACGCAGACCGCGCTCACCGAGACCCGCTTCCCCGACCCCGCCCGCCTGCTGAGCAAGCTCTCGGCCAAGGTGGCGATCGGCGCGGTGGCCGTGGGCGTGGTGGTGGCCGTGGGCGTGATCCTGGTCAACTCCTCCACCGACGAGCCGGTGCTGCGGGCCCAGACGAGCGAGGTCACGCCCACCGGAGCCGACCCGGTGATCGAGGACGAGCCCACGGACGACCCCACGGAGGAGCCGACCGCGACGCCCGAGGAGAGCACCCCGGAGCCGGACCCGACGCCGACGTCCGCGGACCCGGTGGCCTCGACCCCGCCGGCCGTCCTGCCGACGGCGTCGGCGTCGGCCTCGGCCTCGCCGTCCAGGACGCCCCGGCCGACCCCGACGCGGAAGCCGACCAGGCGGCCGGTCAGGACGCCGAAGCCGACCCCGACGGACTCCCCCGAGCCGGACATCACCGGCAGGAACAGCACGACCAGCGACGGCAGCAGGCCCACCACCGCCGCCCCCACGCGCACCCCGCCCCCGACGCCCCCGACCACCGCCCCGCCCACCAGGACGCCCCCGACCAGGACGCCCCCCACCAGCCCGCCGCCGTCGGAGACGGAGGAGCCCAGTCCGACCGGCACCCCGGGCGGCGGCGAAGGGGGCACCGAAACGCCCACCCTGGACAAGGTGGGCCAGGCTCAGGCCGGACTGCTCGCGCTCGGCCTGATGACGTCCGGCGCGGTTCCGGTCACACTTGCGGTGAAACGTCGCATGACGGGACGCCACAGGAAGCAGCGCTAGACGCGCCGGGGGGCCAAGGGGGATGGACAACCACAGGAACGGCATCGCCGGGTTCCGGCTGACCGAGCACACGTGGATGACCGAGCTGGGCAACTGGATCGACGCCATCTCGCCGGACGGCCGCAGGGCCGGGGCGCTGCTGTTCGACCCGCGGGTCATCGGCCGGCCCGGCGTCCGGGAGCGGGTGGTGAACACGGTCATGACCGACCAGCACCTCGTGCTGGGCGGCCTGGGCGGGCTGATCCCGGTGGCCGACGTGGTCGCGGCCGGCGACCAGGTGTGGCTGCTCACCGCGCAGGCGGTCAGCCCCACGCTGGCCGATCTGCTCTCCGGCGCGCCCATCGACCCGGCGGGGGCGGCGTCGGTGCTGATGGAGACCGGGCAGACGCTGCTCGCGCTGCACGCCGCCGGGGTCACGCACGGCTCGGTGCACCCCGGCACGGTGGTGATCACCGCCGAGGGGGCCGCGCTGCTGTCGGAGCGCGGCCTGTCCGACGCGATCCGCGGCCAGGTCTCGCCGCGCGAGCGGGACGCGGCGGGCTGGGCGTCGCTGGCCCGCGGGCTGGCCGCCTCGTTCACGCAGACCGCGCCGCGCGCCGCCGGCCTGTTCGAACGGGCCGCCGGCACGGCCACCACGCTCGGCCTCGACGCGGCCCGCGCCATGCTGAGCCAGGAACGCGCGGCGCTGCCCGGCGGCCTGATCAGCCGGGACGCGCTGGCCCGTGCGGCCCGCGGCCGGTCGGCGTTCGCGCAGGCGCCGTCGTTCGCCGCGCAGCCGCCGCCGGCGCCCCAGGACGAGGGCGACATCGTCACGCTGCTGCACGTGCCGTCGTCGGGGTCGTCGGGGACGCCGCCGCGCCTGCAGTTCGGGCCGGGGGTGGGCCCGGGAGCCGGCCCGGGCGCAGGGGCGGGGGCCGCCGGGACCGCGCAGCAGTACCGTCAGGAGACGACGGCCGAGCGGATCTGGCGCGAGGGACGTGACGGCGCGGCGACCGTCCACCAGCCGGAGAGGCGGTCCGGCGGCCGGGTGGCCAAGGTCTCGCGGCGACGGCGGCGGCGCACGATCCTGTCCACGGCGATCTTCGCGGTCGTCATGGCGGGCGCGATCGTGGCCTGGTTCCGGCTGACGGACGCCCCCGAGCTGGCGGTCCGGTCGATCGACGTGGTGGCGCCGAAGAAGACGCTGGGCTGCGACGGCGCGATCGTCCTCACCGCGACGGTGGTCACCAACGGAGGCGTGGGCGAGATCCGCTACGAGTGGCGCAAGAACCTGGACAAGGAGGTGGTCGAGGGCAGCCTGCGCACGAGCGCGGACAAGACGTCCTACTCGGTGCCGTTGCGCTGGACGTTGTCGGGCAAGAGCAACGTCAAGGCCACGGCCACGCTCAAGGTGCTCTCACCGGGCCCGGTGCGTACGGACAAGGCGAGCTTCACGTACAAGTGCTGACGTTCCCTGAATGCGCAACAAAGCGGTTCTTACTAATCTGACGGGCATGACCACGCAGACCCCCGCGGGCTGGTACCCCGACCCGTACGGAGAGCCGCAGCTCCGCTGGTGGGACGGCAACCAATGGACGGACGCCACCCACGCGCAGGAGCGGCAGCCTCAGCCGCAGCCGCAGCAGCCGTCCTCCGGGCCGCAGCCGGGCCCGGGGCCGCAGCCCCAGTCGTCCCCCGACTGGTCGGCCAGCCCGGCGAACCCCACTCTCCAGTACGGCCAGCCCACCTTCGGCCAGCCCCCCTACGGGCAGCCCGCGGCCGGACAGCAGCCCGCCCAGGGCCGTGCCGCCCACGGGCAGCCCACGCAGGGGCAGCCCGCCTTCGGGCAGCAGCCCACGCAGCAGCCCACGCAGTGGTCCGGCGGTCCGCTGCCCGGCCCCGGGCAGGCGCCGCCCAAGCAGGGCAACCCGCTGCCGTGGGTGTTCGGCGGACTGGCCGCGCTGGTCGTGGTCGCGCTGATCGTGGTCGCCGGGATCTTCTTCCTCAACCGGGGCGGCAGCACCCCGGTGGCCTCGCCCTCCACCGAGGAGTCGCAGCCGTTCCCGACCGAGGAGCCGCCCTCCGGCGGGCCGCCGACCGAGCTGCCCTCGCAGGGCGGCGAGCTGCCGCAGCCCCAGGACGGCCGCATCACCGACGCGCGGAGCGGCCTGTCCTACCTGGCGCCCGACGGCTGGAAGGTGCCCGCGTACGGCGACGTCAACGGCTCGGACCCGTCCCAGCAGATGTGGACGAGCGGCGTGCAGGCCAGCTCGCAGGAGAACTACGAGGGCGACAAGGACTGGATCGGCAACGCCTACGCGGGCCCGCTGGCCGGGCTCATCCCGTACGCGGGCGCCTCGGGGCTGGAGGAGACGAGCAAGGCGCTGTTCATGCAGTTCAGCACCGAGTTCTACGAGCCGCAGCACACGACCAAGATCATCGAGAACAAGGGCGTCAAGATCGGCGACCGCCAGGCGTGGGTGATGCAGTTCCAGCTCGACTTCACCGCCGTGGCGGAGAAGAACGGCTACAAGTGGAAGAAGGAGAACGCCGCGATCGTGCTCATGGACCGCGGGCCGGGGCAGCGTCCGACGCTGCTGTACATCTCCGTTCCCGACAATCTGGGCACCGACGTGGTCGGCAAGGTTCTCGGCTCCCTCAAGCCCGCGTAAGCGGGTGGCACTAGGCTGGTGGGGTAACAAGCGGGCGGATTGCTCCGAGCCGCTGGGCGAGGAGATCGAATGAGTGACGTGCTGGTCTGGATCGACTGCGAGATGACCGGGCTCGACCTGGGGCGCGACGCGCTGGTCGAGGTGGCGTGTGTCATCACCGACAGCGAGCTCAATCAGCTCGACGAAGGCGTCGACGTGGTCATCAAGCCGCCGCCGGAGTCGCTGGAGCAGATGTCGCAGGTGGTGCGCGAGATGCACACCGCCTCGGGCCTGCTGCCCGAGCTGCCGGGCGGCGTCACGCTGGCCGAGGCGGAGTCGCTCGTGCTCGACTACATCCGGCGTCACGTGCCGGAGGCGAAGAAGGCGCCGCTGTGCGGCAACTCGATCGGCACCGACCGCACGTTTATCGCCAGGGACATGCCCGGCGTCGACGGCTATCTCCACTACCGCATGGTCGACGTGTCGTCGATCAAGGAGCTGGCCCGCCGCTGGTACCCGCGGGTCTACTTCGCGGCCCCCGAGAAGCAGGGCGGCCACCGCGCGCTGGCCGACATCAAGGAGAGCATCAGGGAGCTGCGCTACTACCGCGCGGCGATCTTCGTGGCCCAGCCCGGGCCCGACTCGGCGACCGCCCGGCAACTCGCCGAGCGGGTCAGCGGCTAATTGGATGGCGTAAAGACTCCCGAACCCCGCTACACTTTTCCTGTGCCGCCACGGAACTGGCGGCCATGGTGGGTGTAGCTCAGTTGGCAGAGCGCCAGGTTGTGGTCCTGGATGTCGAGGGTTCAAGTCCCTTCACTCACCCCAAGCGCACAGCCGGTCCCTCGGGACCGGCTGTTGTCGTTTTCTCCCGACAACGCCCCCAAATCAGGACAATGCGAGTTATGCTCGCTGTCTACCGCTAACGCCGGAAGCACGGGGGCCATCGGCGATCAGACCGTCTGCGCGCCCCCGGAGGCCGGATGAGAGTCGACGACGCAGCGTTCGATAGCGTGCTCACGTCCTTGAGCAAACGCGAGGCCGAGGTCATGGACCTGATCGCCACGGGCCAGTCCAACGGCCAGATCGCCCAGCGCCTGTTCCTCAGCGAGAAGACCGTGAAGAACCACGTCAACCGGATCTACGCCAAGCTCGGCGTCGACTCCCGGGTGACGGCCATCGGGCTGTGGCTCTCGATCAGGAAGGACGGCGACTGATCGGCCGAGGCGTTCAGCCGGGCGCGATCCTGCGTCCGGTCAGGCGGGTGGGCCTGATCTTCAGGTAGTGCTGGCGCCGCCCGCCGGCCCACGGCTCGACGCCCGTGCTCTCCGCCTCCGCGCGTTCCCGCTCGGTCGTGACGTGGTGGAGCGAGCCGCGGACCAGCACGCTCCAGCCGCCCCGGGTCAGCTCCTCGATGCGGTCGACCTCGAACGCGACCTCGTACTCGACGTTCTCCACCCCTGTGTTCAGGTCCTCGTCGGTGCTGCCGCCCGCCACCGTGCGGAACACGATCGCCCCCTCGGACATGCGGAAGTTCACCGGCAGCACGGTCAGGCCGTAGCGGCCCTCGAAGGCGATCCGGCCCACTCCTCCGGACCGCAGCAGGCGCAGGCACTCCTCCTCGCCCAGCGGGAGCAGCGTCGGGTGCGCCGAGGCCGGGCCCACGCCGGCGGGCGTGTCCGCCACCTCCCCGAGCAGGCCCTCCACGGTCGTCTCCAGCGCCGCGGCCAGGCGGGTCAGGGCCTCGCGCACCGAGATGCCGGACTGGTCCTCCAGATAGGCGACGTAGCCGGCCGCCACGCCGGACCTGTCGGCCAGGTCCTGCCGGCTCAGGTTCAGCGATTCGCGGCGTTCGGCGATGCGGCGGCCCAGACGTTCCATCGTGGTCACTTGCTCAGACATACGAAATGCCCTACCCCGGATCTCCCCACTTCCCGGTGGTGTATCCGACAGAAATGGTTTAACCGATGCTCTCGGTGCCATATGGACCATGAATCGGAATCCCGGGAAGGAACGTGGTCATCGTGCGGAGAGCGCGCGTCGTCGTCGTGGGGGCGGGCTTCGCCGGCCTGGCCGCGACGCGGGAACTGGCCAAGGGCGGCGCCCTGGTCACGCTCGTGGACCGGAACCCCTACTCGACCTTCCAGCCCCTGCTCTACCAGGTGGCCACCGCGGGGATGGGCACGTCCGACATCTCCTACCCGATCCGTACGTTCGCCGCGAAGTGGCCGAACGTCCGCGCCCACCGGGCCGCGCTGAGCAAGGTGCACCCGTCCGACCGGCGGGTGGAGTTCGAGGACGGCTCCACCCTCGACTACGACTACCTGGTGATCGCCACCGGCGTCACCACCAACTGGATCCACGTGAGCGGCGCCGAGGAGAACGCGCTGCCGATCTACTCGCTGCGTGACGCGGCCGAGCTGCGGCGACGGCTCCAGCACTACCTGGAGGACACCGCGGCGGGCCGTCGCGAGGGCACCCACGTCGTGGTGGTGGGCGGCGGCGCGACCGGCGTGGAGACCGCGGGCACGCTGGCCGAGCTGCGCCGCCGTACGGTACCGCTGACGCATCCGGAGATCCGGCCCGACCAGACGAGCGTCACCCTGGTCGAGCGGTTCGACCACGTGCTGGCGCCGTACAAGCCGCGGCTGCGGGACGCGGCGGCCGCGGCGCTGCGCAGGAGAGGCGTGCGGATGCGCCTGGGAGCCACGGTGGCGGGCGTGGAGCCGGACGCCGTCATCCTGGAGGACGGGACGCGCCTGGCGAGCGACGTGACCGTCTGGGCCCTCGGCGTCACCGCGCCCAAGGAGGTGACCGACTGGGGGCTGCCGCAGGGCAAGGGCGGCCGGATCACGCTCACCGACGCGCTGAACGTGCCCGACCATCCCGAGATCTTCGTGGCCGGCGACCTCGCGGGGCAGCCGGACGCGCTGCCCCAGCTCGCCCAGCCGGCCATCCAGATGGGCAAGCACGTGGGCAGGCAGGTCCTGGCCGCGGCGCACGGGCGGCCACTCAGCCGCTTCTCCTACCGCGACCCGGGGATCATGGCCACGGTCGGCAAGGCCGAGGCGGTGCTCCAGCTGCGCGACGGGCTGACCATGCGCGGCCTGCCCGCCTGGCTGGCCTGGATCTTCGTGCACGTGGCGTACCTGCTGGGCGGGCGCAACCGGGTCAGCGTGCTGCTGAACTTCTTCTGGCGCTACGGCGGGCCGCGCCGCAGCGCCACCAGCATCGCCTCGACCGAGTGAGCGGCGCTCAGAGCGCGGCGGACAGCGCGTTCAGGCCGTGTTCGAGGTCGGTCTCGGGGATGTTCAGCGCCGGGCGCAGGCGTACGGACCGGGGCCCGCAGGGCAGCGCCAGCACGCCGTGCTCCTCCCTGAGCCGGGTCACGAACCCGTCGCGGGCGGCCTGGTCGGGCAGGTCGAAGGCGCACATCAGGCCCCTGCCGCGCACGGCCGAGACCGTGTCGGGGTGCTCGGCCTCCAGCTTGGTGAGCCGTTCGAGCAGGACGCCGCCGAGCGTGCCGGCCCGGGCGATCAGGCCGTCGCGTTCGACGATCTCCAGGATGCCGCGGCTGCGGACCATGTCCACCAGGCCGCCGCCCCACGTGGAGTTGATCCGGCCGCTGAGCTGGAAGACGTTGTCGGCCACCTGGTCGACCCTGCGGCCGGCCATGATCCCGCCGACCTGCACCTTCTTGGCGAAGGCCACCACGTCGGGGGCCAGGCCGAGCTGCTGGTAGGCCCAGGGCGTGCCGGTGGTGCCGCCGCCGGTCTGGACCTCGTCCAGGACGAACAGGGCGTCGTGCTCGTGGCACAGGTCCTGCATCGCGCGCAGGAACTCGGCCCGCATGTGGTTGTCGCCGCCCTCGCCCTGGATCGGCTCGGCGATGAAGCAGGCGATGTCGTGCGGGTGGCGGGCGAACGCCTCCCTGGCCTGGGCCAGCGCGCGGGCCTCGGCGGCCTCCACGTCGCCGAGGTGGATGGCCGGCACGTCGATGCGCGGCCAGTCGAACTTCGGGAAGCGGTCGGTCTTGCCCGGCTCGGTGTTGGTCAGGCTCAGCGTGTAGCCGCTGCGGCCGTGGAAGGCCCGGGTCAGGTGCATGACCTTGGTGCCCAGGTCGCGGGGGCGGCCGGCGGCCTCGTTGCGCCGGCTCTTCCAGTCGAAGGCGGTCTTGAGCGCGTTCTCCACGGCCAGGGCGCCGCCCTCGACGAAGAACAGGTGAGGCAGCTCCGGGTCGCCGAGCACCCGGGCGAACGTGTCGACGAAGTCGGCCAGGTGCTCGGTGTAGATGTCGGGGTTGGCGGGCTTGTTCCGGGCGACCTGGCCGAGCAGCGCGGCGAAGTCGGGGGCGAAGGGCGGGTTCACACCGAGGGGGGCGGACGCGAAGAAGGTGTAGAAGTCCAGGTAGCGGCGGCCGTTGCGGGCGTCGACCAACCAGGAGCCACGGCTGAGTTCGAGATCGAGGACGAGACGGTAGCCATCGACGAGCAGGTGACGGGCAAGGCGGGTGTGTACGTCCATGCCTTCTCCAATGTCGTGAGACAGGCCGGAGGTTCCTCACAGGGAACCCGGTCGTATCCGTAAAATTTACGGTATTCCTGCCCCGCGAGTGAACTTCTTCAAACGAAGTGACAGCACAATCATTGCGATTCCATACAGGATCGCGAAAATGCCGATCAGCCAGACAAGGCTCAGCATTCCGGCGCCGGGCCAGATGAGCAGCAGCACACCGAAGATCACCGACAGGATGCCGGCGATGATGAACATCCATTCGTTCTCGATGCTCTTGCGCAGCCGCACGCCCGCCACGATCTCGGAGACGCCGGAGATGATGGCCCAGAAGGCGATGAGGTAGAGCAGGGCGAGTGAGGTGATCCCCGGCCAGACGAAGGCGATGACACCCGCCACGATGCCGACGATGCCCGAGAAGATCAGCCAGGCCCGCGACCGGGCGCCGTGCCGGAAGGCGGCGAACAACTCGAAGACGCCGGAGACGATGGCGTACGCACCGAAGAAGATCACCAGCACCAGCAGCGTGATTCCCGGCCAGATCAACGCCAGCACACCGAAGATGATCGCGGCGATGCCACGGATGAGCAGCAGCCACCACGAGCGCGTAAGTTCCTGCATACTGGTCTGCTTTCCGTGATGAGTGCGAAAAGAGACCAGCTTCGGGTCAAATGTCTATCTACATGTGGGAGTAGACCACGATCGACACCGCGATGTACTGCACCAGGTACGCGGCGATCGTGAAGGCGTGGAAGACCTCGTGGAAGCCGAACCAGCGCGGCGACGGATCGGGCCGGCGCAGGCCGTAGACGACGGCGCCCGCCGAGTAGAAGACCCCGCCCACGGCCACCAGCACGACGGCGGCCACCCCGGCCCCTTCGAGCAGTTGCGGCATCACGAAGATCGCGGTCCAGCCCAGCGCCAGGTACAGGACGGTGTAGAGCCAGCGCGGCGCGCTCATCCAGAACACCCGGAACAGCACCCCGGCCAGCGCGCCGCCCCACACGACGGACAGCACGGCGACCCTGGCCGCGCCGTCGAGGGCCAGCAGTCCGAACGGCGTGTACGTGCCCGCGATGATCAGGTAGATGTTGGCGTGGTCGAACCGGCGCAGGACCTCGGCCAGGCGCGGCCCCAGCGTGCCCCGGTGGTAGGTCGCCGAGATGCCGAACAGCAGCGCCGAGGTGATGGCGTAGACGCCGGCCGCCAGGCGGGCCTGCTGGGTCGGGCCGAGCGCCACGAGCACGAACCCGGCCACCAGCGTCACCGGCAGCGCCCCGGTGTGCAACCAGCCACGCAGCCTCGGCTTCACGGTGATGGTCGTCATGTAACCTACGGTACCGTAGGTTACGGATTCGGCTGAAGTGCCGCTGGTCACAGTCCGTTCAGGAAGCGCACGGCGATCGGCACCGCCGCCGAGCGGCCCGAGCCCCCGTTCCTGACGAACACGCAGAACGCCAGGTCGTCCCGGTAGCCGATGAACCAGCCGTGCGACGTCTGGCCCTCGACCTCGGCGGTGCCCGTCTTGCCCGCCACGCCCGCCGGCAGGCCGGCCTGGCTGGCCGTCCCGTGGTCCACGACGGCGGCCATCATCTCCCGCAACGCCCCGACCACCCCCTCGTCCAGGTGGACGTCCGGGAACGGCTCGCCGTCCACGCGGCGCACGTCGTCCTCCGACAGCAGGCGGGGCGAGCGCCACGTACCGCTCTGCACGGCGGCGGCCACGGTGGCCATGCACAGCGGGGTGGCCACCACCGTGCCCTGGCCGATGACGTTCAGGGAGAACATGTCCGTGTCGTCGGTCTCCTGCATCGTGCCGCACCGGCCGCCGACGCCCGTCGCCATCGTCCGGTCGAACCCCCACCGGGCGGCGGTCGCGCGCAGGTCCTCCATGGTGAGCCTGGTCGTGGCCTGCTCGACGAAGGTGGTGTTGCAGGAGTAGGCGTAGGCGTCGGCGAAGGTGACGGTCCCCCGGTCCGCGCCGCCGTCGTTGCTGATCGGCGCCGAGAAGTCCGGCGTGTACGAAGCCGGGCAGCCCATCTCGTCGGCCGGCGTAACCCCCTTCTCCAGCAGCGCGGCGGCCACGATCGTCTTGAACGTCGAGCCGGGCGGGAAGGCGTCGCGCACCGCGCTGAAGTTGTCCTCCAGCCGGTCGGCCAGGGCCAGGATCTCCCCCGTGCTCGGTCTGAGCACCACGATCGAGGAGTCGGCCACGCCGTCCAGGGCCCGCGCGGCTGCCGCCTGGACCGGCCGCGACAGGGTGGTGCGCTCGACGTTCGCCTTCGGCAGGCGGCTCAGCAGCGCCCTGTCGGGCTGTCCCGGCACCCTCGACACCAGCTCCAGCCCCTTGTTGGCCTTGGCGAACTCGGGCTTGAGCGGGTTGAGGTAGGAGTCGGCGTAGCTGTCGTTGGGGATCTTGGCGCCCTCGCTGGTGACCAGCTCGGCCGCCGTCGCCTCGACCTCCTCCAGCTCCAGCGTGCCGCCGCCCTTGAGCAGCGGGTGCAGCGTCTCGGGCGTCCACAGCACCCGCCAGGTCCGGTCGCGCACGCCCAGCCGCAGCGTGCTGTCGAACGGCCACGGCCCGAGGTCGGTCAGCTCGCGCACGCCCGCGAAGCGCACCTCGGCCGACTCCTCCCCCGTGCCGCGCACCGGGCCCGGCGTGAGGCTGATCGACTCGACGCCCAGCTTCTGCGACAGCGAGCGGTGCCGGTCGAAGAAGTCGGCCGGCGGCCGGTCCACCAGCAGGGCCATGCCCGCGACGTCGCCTTTCCGCCAGGCGTCGAAGTAGGCGGCGGCGGTCTGGGCGGCGCTGCCCTTGACGTGGTCGGCGGCCAGAACGGCGAAGGCGCCCGCCCCTAATATCGCGACAACCGCGATGACGAGCACAATCAGCCTTCTGCGTCGCATACGGTTCTCCCAGGGAGGGATCAGCGTGGCACGTGGACAGCGGGAACCGATGCCCGGCCTTTATCCGGTGACGTTCGGTGAGGTCGAACTTCTCCGGGACCTGGACAGGCAGGACGGCTGGGTGCTGTCCAAGGATGGCGTACCGCAGTCGTACGTTGACCTGCAAGACCCGACATTTCTGGATTTCGAGTACGTCCGGCTCATGGCCGACGTCATCGACCTGCTGCCCGAGGGGCCGCTGAGCTGCGTCCACGTCGGGGGCGGCGCGTGCACGATCCCCCGCTATGTCGCGGCCACCCGTCCGGGCTCGCGGCACATCGTGATCGAGCCCGACGGCCTGCTGGTGAACCTCGTCCGTGAGCAGCTCGACCTGCGCTCGGTCCCTCGCCTGAAGGTCATCGTGGCCGGCGGCCGCGAGGGCACGGCCAAGGTGTGGGACGAGTCGGCCGACCTGGTCGTGCTGGACGCGTTCACGGGCGCCACGATGCCGGTGGAGCTGGCCACCGTGGAGTACATGGGCGATCTGGCTCGGGTGCTGCGCCCGGACGGCACGCTGCTGGTCAACATGGCCGACGGCAAGGGCCTGGCGTTCGCCAAGCGGCTGCTGGCCACGGTGTGCGACACGTTCCGGCACGTGGCGCTGCTGGCCGAGCCGGGGATCATGCGGGGCCGCCGGTTCGGCAACCTGATCGTCGCGGCCTCGCGTACGGAGCTGCCGCTCGACCTGCTGACCCGGCGCGCGGCCGGCGGGCTCACCCAGGCGCGCTGCCTGCACGGGGAGGCGCTGAAGAACTTCATCGGCGGGGCCTACCCCATCAAGGACGGCGACTCCGTCCTCGCCCCGGTCCCGCCCCCGGCCGTCTTCGGCTGAGTCAGCGGTCGGCCGGGCCGAGGTAGGCGAGCACGGCGGCCACCCGTCTGTGCACGTCGCCGCTGTTCTCCAGCCCCAGCTTGGTGAAGATGGCGTTCACGTTCTTCTCCACCGAGGAGATCGACAGGTGCAGGGCGCGGGCGATGCCGGCGTTGGAGCGGCCGTGGGCCATCTCGCGCAGCACGTCGCGCTCCCTCGGGGTCAGCGACTCCCCCTGCCCCCGGACCTCGCGCCTGGCCAGCAGGCCCTCGACCACCTTGGGGTCGATGACCGAGCCGCCGCCGGAGACCGCCCGGATCGCGCCGAGCAGCTCGTCGAGGTCGCCCACGCGGTCCTTCAGCAGGTACGCGAACCCGGCCGTCCCGTGCTTGAACAGCTCGAAGGCGAACAGGGCGTCGGAGAACTGCGACAGCACCACCACGCCGATGCCGGGATGCGCGGCCCTGATGCGATGGGCCGCGTCGATGCCCTCGAAGCCCTGACGCCACTGCCCTCCGGGCATGCGGATGTCGGTGACGACGACCTGCGGCTCCAGCCTGCGTACGGCGTCCAGCAGCTCGTCGGCGTCGCCGACCGCGCCGACGACGGTGACCTCGCCGGACAGTTCGAGGAGCTGCCGGGTGCCCTCGCGTACCAGGTAGTGGTCGTCGGCGACGACCGTGCGGACGGGCTCAGGCATCGGCCGGCACCCAGGCGTGCATACGCGTCCCCTTTCCGGGCTCGCTGTCGAGTTCCATGCCGCCGCCCAGGGCGTCCAGGCGGTCGGCGAGCGTGGCCAGGCCCCGGCGGGCGGCGGCGGCCGGGTCGAAGCCCTTGCCGTCGTCGGCGACGGTGGCCCGTACGCGGCCCGGCGCCAGGGTCAGGCGCACCTCGATCCGGGCGGCGTCGGCGTGCTTGAGCGCGTTGGCGACGGCCTCGCTGACGGTGAAGTACATCGCGCCCTCGATCTCGTCGGCGAAACGGCGGGCCCGCAGCCCGGGGTCGGAGGTGACGGTCGTGGGCACGGGCAGCCGGGAGCAGCGTTCCTCGACGGCCTCCACCAGGCCGCCCTGGCTGAGCGCCGACGGATGGATGCCGGCGGCCAGCTCGCGCAGGTCGGTGAGCGTCTGGCGGGCCTGCTCGCGCAGGCGGGCCAGCGCCTCGGGGCCGGCGCCGGTGACGCGGGCCAGCTCCAGCCCGGCGATGAGGGCGACGAGCTGCTGCTGCACGCCGTCGTGGATGTTGCGCTCGATCCGCCGTCGTTCGGCCTCCTGCGCGTTGACCAGGCGGGCGACCAGCCCGGCGCTCTGGATCGCCAGCCCGGCGGGCACGGCCAGGGCCTCCAGGAAGCGCTGGTCCTCCCGGTCGTACCGGCCGGCTCGGCGCGGGCCCAGCTCGATGCGTCCGAGGCCGCCGCGCACGGGCACGGTCAGCGCCGTCCCGCCCTCCTCCTCGCCCGCGGCCACCCGGGTCCCGTCGGCCAGCTCCACGGCCGCCCACCTGGCCTCCAGCCCGTCGCGGACGGCGGCGGCGAGCCGTCCGAGCTGCTCGACGGGCTCGGGCGTGGCCGCCAGCGCGGTGCCGAGCCCGGACAGCACCTCGTCGACGGTGGGCCGCAGGTCGAAGATCAGGTGCAGGCGGGAGCCCCGCAGGCCGAACCGGATGTCGAGCAGCCGGTACCGGACGATCCCCACCAGGACGGCGGCCGGCAACGCCGTCATCAACGCGAAGACGCCGATCAACGCGGCACCCCACAGCCGCGTGCTCAGCACGTACAGAAGCAGCACGCCCGCGAGGAGCTGGACGGCGGCGCCCGCGACCATCCAGGCGTACTGGCCGCGCTCGGCCGGCTCACTGCGCCGCCAGCGGACCACGAGCCCGGCGAGGACCACGACGGCTGTCAGGAAGACGAGGAGCTGGCCCAGCGCGCTGGCCAGGGACGCCCAGATCAAGGCGGCGGACAGCTCGGCGGGCAGCTCTCCCGGCCGGGCGGGATCGGTCACGAACAACCCGTATCCCACCGTGTGCATGGCGATCGCGATCCCGCCGAACCAGGCCACGGGCCGCCAGCGGCGGGACGGCAGGCGGCCGTCGGGAAAGAGCAGTGGGACGAAGATCCAGGTCAGGCCGTAGTACATGGCGTAGAGCGCGGACATCCAGACGACGACCGGCCCGGCGTAATGGAACCTGATGGCCAGGCCGGAGCCCAGCGTGCCGAGGCCGAGGCAGGCGGCGGCGGCCAGGAACAGCCAGCCGTAGCGCAGGTCGGCGCGGCGGACGACGAGCAGCCAGCCCAGCGCGGGCAGCACCACGCCGAGGACGGCGTAGGCCCACTCCTGCGGCGCGATGCCCGTCCGGGACTCCATCAGCGCGCCCGCGAGGGCGCCTCCGGCCCCGATCGTCGCCAGCGACCCGGCGAGCAGCCTGGAACTCATGAACCACCATCGTCCGGGGGAACTGAAAGGGCGTCTATGAGGTTATCCGCACATTTCATGCAGCTACCCTCACCTGCGAGAACGGTGGCCCATATGGTGGGCGCGGGCCCGGCCGCGGCTGTTGGCTGGGGTCATGTCTCACCACAAGTTCGCGGTTCCGGCCACGGCCGGAGTCAGGTCTCACCACAGGTTCCCGGTTCCGGCCACGGCCGGAGTCAGGTCTCACCACAGGTTCCCCGTTCTGGCGACGGCCGTCATGGCGGCGGCGGTGACCGCCTGCGCGGCGCAGCCCGTCCCCGCCCTCGCCACGGTCACGGCCGCCACCGCGCCCACCACCGCGCCCGCCGCCGCGCCCACCACCGCGCCCGCCGCCGCGCCCACCGCCGCGCCCGCCACCACGTCCACCTCCGCCGCGGCGGCGGAGATCCCCGACACCCCCGCCGGCAGGCAGCTCACCTGGCTGCTGGACGCCGTCAACCGGCTGCCGGTCGGCGACGCCGAGCTGGCCGGGCACTTCGCGCCGAGCTTCCTCGAGAACATCCCTCCGGCGCAGGTCAACCAGGCGCTGGCCGGGTTCGGGGGCATGCGGCTGGACAGGCTCGACCAGGCCCAGGAGCGGTCGCTGTCGGCGACCGTCACGGCGGCCGGCAAGGCGTTCACCCTCGCGCTCAGCGTGGACGGCACCGACAGGATCGACTACATCCAGTTCAGCGGCATCGCGCCGGCGAGCTGGTCGGAGCTGGACCAGCGGCTGCGTCAGGTCGCCCCGCGCGCCGGCTTCCTGGCCGCCGAGCTGACCGGCGACGGACGCTGCCGCCCGGTGCACGCGGTGGCCGACGCGAAGACCTTCCCGCTCGGCTCGATGTTCAAGCTGTACGTGCTGGGCGCGGTGGCCAAGCGCATCAGGAGCGGCGCATTCGGCTGGGACACCCGGCTCACGATCCGGCCGGAGCTGAAGAGCCTGCCGAGCGGCGAGCTCCAGGACCGCCCGGACAACAGCCAGGTGACGGTGCTGGAGGCAGCCCGGCTGATGATCTCCATCAGCGACAACACCGCCGCCGACCTGCTGATCGACAAGGCCGGCCGCCGGACGGTCGAGCGGGTCATGCGCTCGTGGGGCGGCGACCGGCGCAACGTGCCGTTCCTGACGACCAGGGAGCTGTTCGTGCTCAAGGGCGCCGACCACCCCCGGTACGCCGAGCGGTACCTGTCGCTCGGCACGTCCGCGCGCCGCGACTACCTGGCCCGGGTCGTGGACAAGGTGCCGGTGTCGAAGGTGCGGGCCTGGAGCGAGCCGCGCGAGCTGGACCGGCTGGAGTGGTTCGCCACGCCCGCCCAGGTCTGCCGGGCCTACGGCGAGCTGGCCCGGCTGAAGGACGCCCGCGTCGGCGAGGTGTTGTCGATCACCGACGCGGGGTTGCGGCTGGACAAGGCGCAGTGGCCCGTGGTGTGGCACAAGGGCGGCTCGGAGCCGGGCCTGGTGGCCATGAGCTTCCTCGCCCGTACGGCCGGCGGCCGGACGTACGTGGTGTCCACGACCGCCGTGAACCCGTCCGCGCCGCTTCAGCAGGGGCCGGTGGCCCAGGAGCTGCTGACGCTGACGCGGGGGGCGTTCACGCTCGTCACGTCCTCATAGGGCGGCGTGGGCGAGGTCGACGAACAGGGCCGAGGACCAGCCGAAGCCGGTCGTGGCGCGGCCCGCCCGCCGTCCCGTGAGGGGGTTCCAGTACTCGTACAGACCGCCGCCGTCGCGCACCATGGCCAGGGTGCGCGCGGCGAGCTCGTCGGCGACGTCCGGACGGCCGGAGCGGCGCAGGCCGTCGATCAGCAGGTAGTTGACGTTCAGCCAGACCGGGCCGCGCCACATGGCGTCGGGGTCGAAGCGCGGGTCGTCGAAGGCCACCGTGGGGACCGGACGTTCGGCCCAGAAGGAGGGCGAGGTCAGGTCCTGAACCAGCCGGTCCGCGATCTCGGCCGGGAGGCGGCCGGTGAGCAGCGGCATGAGGTCGAGCGGCGTGCGCACGTCGGCGTCGGCAGCTCCGGCGACCTTGGTGACGAAGCGGTGGCCGTTCCAGCGGCGTTCGACCATGCGGTCCACGAGTTCCTGCGCCCTGGCCCGCCACCCGCCGGCGTCCTTGCCGAGCACGGTGGCGATGTCGCCCAGGCGGTCGTACTGGAGGGCCAGGTAGGAGTTCAGGTCCGGGGGCTCGGCGCGCGGGCCGCCGTCCCAGATCGGGCTGTCGTCCAGGCCCGACGAGTACGGGTGCAGGTACTCGGCCAGGCCGTCGCCGTCCGGGTCGGAGTGGGCGAACCACCATTCCTGCGACCTGACCAGCGGCTCGTAGACCTCGGCCAGGAAGGCGGGATCGGGGTCCACCTCGTGGATCTTCCACACGGCCCACGCGGTGAGCGGCGGCTTGGTGACGGGCACGACGTGCCGGATCGGCTCGCCGCCGACGTGCTGGGCGAGCCGGGCCAGGTCGGAGCGCGGCAGGTCGGTGGTCTCGGCGAGCACTCCCTGGTCGTGCACGACGTCGGGGATCAGGCCGTCGGGCCGCTGGTTGTCGAGCAGGATGCGGATCTGCTCCCTTGCCAGGGCGGGGTCGGCGTGCCTGAGGGCGATGGCGTGGAAGTAGGAGTCCCAGTTCCACAGGCCGACGTAGCCGTACTTGGAGGGGACGAGAGACTCCCTGCCCTGGATGCGTACCAGGTTGACCGCCAGCGTCCACCAGGCCTGCTCGGCGCGTTCGCGCAACTCGGCGGGGACGGCGGGCATCCGGGCGAACCAGGCGGCCCAGCGTTCGGCGGCCCGGGCCAGGACCTCGGCCCCGTCGCGGACGGTCGGCTCGCCGGCGAGGGTGACACAGCCGTCGATGGCGGTCTCGCCGCCGTCCCAGACGGCCCGGGCGCCCTCGCCGACCGCGACGAGGGTGCCGGGGTCGGCGAAGGCCAGGGTCACGTCGCCGTCGAGCTCCACCCGGTCGGGCAGGGCCCGGCGTACGCGCAGCTCCCGGGAGCCGGCGTAGAACCGCAGGCCGGCGCGGACGGTCGTGTCGTCGAGCCGGGTCTCGTAGAGCGCCTCGGCGACGCGCAGCGAGCCGTCGTCGGCCGCCATGACGAGCAACCGCGAGCCGCGCTCGGTGAAGGGGCGTTCGCGCAGGTCCAGCACTTACTTTCCTCCCAGGCCGGAGGCGGCCATCGAGTTGATGATCTTCCGCTGCCCGATCAGGAACGCGATCAGCGTCGGCACCACGGCGATCGCCGAGGCCGCCAGGATCTGCCCGTAGTCGGTCGCGCCGTGCTGCTGGGCGAACTGGCTGAGCAGCAGCGGGACGGTGAACAGCTCCGGCGTGTTCAGGAAGATCAGCGGGAACAGGAACGAGTTCCAGGACGCCAGGAACACGATGATGCCGAGCGCGCCGAGCCCCGGCCGGATGTTGGGCAGCACGATGCTCCAGAAGCACCGCCACCGGCCCGCGCCGTCGATCCTGGCCGCCTCCTCCAGCTCGATCGGCACCGCCCTGATGAACTGGCGCAGCAGGAACACCGCGAACGGGTTCGCGATCGTCGGGACGATCAGCGACAGGTGCGAGTCGATCCAGCCGAACTTGGCCAGCATCAGGTACAGCGGCACGATCGTCACCTGCGACGGCACCATCTGCGTGGCCAGGAACAGCACGAACAGCACGCCCGAGCCCCTGAACCTGATCCGGGCGAAGGCGTAGGCGGCCATCGCCGAGGTGAGCAGGGTGAGCACCACGTTCAGGGCGGCGATGTAGAAGCTGTTCCAGTACGCCAGCCCGAACGGCATGGTCGACAACGCGTCGGGATAGTTCTGCCAGGTCCAGGGGTCCGGCAGCCAGGCGGTCGGGTCGTTGATCATCTGCCGCACGCCCTTGGCGGAGGTGAACAACATCCACACGAACGGGAACAGCATCAGCAGCCCGCCGACCGTGAGCGCGGCGTGCAGACCGATCTGCCGTGATCTCATGCGTACCGCCTCACGAGTCGTAGTGGACGAAGCGCTTCTGCGCGGCGAACTGGACCAGCGTCACGAGCAGCGTCAGCACCAGCAGGATCAGGGCGGCCGCGCTGCTCGGCCCGAACTCGAACTTCTTGAAGCCGAGATCGAAGATGTGGTACACGATCGTGCGCGCGCCCTCGTTGTCCTTCGGGTCCACCAGCACGTAGATCTGGTCGAACGCCTGGAACGAGCTGATCACCGCGACCACGCTGGAGAAGAAGATGGTGGGCGACAGCAGCGGCAGCGTGACCGACCGGAAGATCCGGAAGGAGCTCGCGCCGTCGATCCGGGCGGCCTCGACGACCTGCGGCGGGATGGTCTGCAGCCCGGCCATGAAGATCACCACGTTGAGGCCGAGCGAGGACCAGATCGTCACCACGGCGATGGCCACGATGACCCAGCCGGGGTCGAGCAGCCAGTCGGGGCCGCTGACGCCGAACCAGCGCCGGAGCGAGGTGTTCAGCACGCCGTTCTCGTCGCCGGCCAGGATGACCTGCCACATCAGGGCGACGGCCACCGAGCTGGTGACGACCGGCATGAAGTACACGACCCGGTAGACGTTGCTGCCCTTGATGCTGTTCAGGGCCACCGCGATCAGCACCGCGAGGGCGAGCCCGAACGGCACGGTCAGCAGCGCCAGCTTGACCGTGTTCCACACCGCGCGGCCGAACAGCGGGTCGGTGAGCTGGGCGGCGAAGTTGGACAGCCCGGCCCACGACTTCTCGCCGAGCCCGTCCCAGTTCATGAAGGCCAGCACCACGGCGAACCCGAGCGGGATCACCAGGAACACCACCAGCGCGCCGACCTGCGGCGCGAGGAAGATCGCGGCCCACCAGCCGTCGCGGTCGCGCAGCTTCTTGGCGGGCCGCGCGGCGGTCTTGCCGCGCGGCCCGGCGAGCACGGCCATCCGCTAGCCCAGCTTGCCGTCGACGAGGGTCTGCAGCTCGGTCATGCCCTGCTCGAAGCCGAGCTTGCCCTGCCAGACCTTCATCAGGTGATCGTTGATCGAGGCGGTCAGGCCGGGCACCGCGACCTCTTCGGGGTAGTTCGCGAAGCCGGTGTCCCGCACGTCGAGGAAGGTCTGGGCGTGCGCGGGGTAGTTGCCGGCCAGCACGACCTGCTCGGCGCCCTTGATCGAGGGCACCGCGCCGCCGTCCTTGAGCCGCATGAGCTGGCCCTCCTTGCTGACGAACTCCGTCAGGAAGGTGAAGGCCTCCTTGGGCTGCTTGGTGCCCTTGTTGAGCGACAGGTAGGAGGCCGCCACGGCGCCGGGCATCGGCTCGCCGGTCTCGGACGGGAACGGGACGATGTCGTAGTTGTCCAGCTCGCCGCCCTTCTTGACGATGTCGATCACCCAGCGGCCGCCGGCGTAGAAGCCGACCTTGTGCTTGATGAGCTGGGTGTTCCCGCTGTTGCTCGCGGGCTGCAGGTCCGCGCTCAGGAACGTCTTGTCCTGGTAGCCCTTGGCCAGGGTCTCCAGCGCCTTGCGGGACTTGGGGTCGGTGGTGGCGACGAACTTGCCGCCGTCCCAGACCTTGCCGCCGAAGCCGGAGATGACCGAGTACGTGGATCCGTACCAGTTCCAGTAGACGGACCCGCCCAGGCCCGCGGCCTTGAGCTTGGCGTTCATGTCCAGGTACTTGGCCATGGTCCACTGCTTGGACGCGTTGAGGGTGGCCGGGTCCTCGGTGATGCCGGCGGCCTTCAGGGCCTTCTTGTCGTACCAGAGGACCTCGGGGTTGGTGTCGTTCGGGACGCCGTAGATCTGGCCGTCCTTCTTGGCGCCGCCGTACACGCCCTCGAAGAAGTCCTCGGGCTTGCTCTTGGAGTCGGGGCCCGCGAGCTGGTCGTTGAGCGGCTGGACGACCCCGGCGGAGACGAACTTGCCGATGTTGTCGTCGCCCACGAAGAACACGTCGGGGGCGGTGCCGCTGGTGAGCTGGGCGAGCAGCTTGGGGTGGTAGTCCTCGTACTTGGCGACGGACTCCAGCTTGAGCTTGATGTTCGGGTGGCGCTGCTCGAAGTCCTTGGTGAAGGACTCGTAGAGCTTGACGTCCTCGGCCGATCCCCAGGTGGACCAGCGGACGGTGACCTGCCCCGCGGCGGCGTTCCCGCTCACGCCTGGAACATTCCCGCCACCGCCGCTGCAGGCGGTGGCGGCGGTGGCGAGCAGACCCAGTACGGCCAGCGCACGCTTCATGATGGGCTCCTTCAGGGGGTGGTGCTGTTGGGGGCTACGCGAGCCCGCCGCCGTCGACGACGAGAGCGGATCCGGTGACGTAACTGGCGGCGTCGCTCGCCAGGAAGAGGACGGCCTGGGCGATCTCCTCGGGGCTGCCCGAGCGGCCCATCGGCCGGTCGGCGGCGTCGGCCTCGAAGGCGGCCCAGTCCTCGTTGAGCTGGCGGGCCTCGTCCCGCAGCATCGGGGTGTTCGTGTCGCCGGGGTTGACGGAGTTCACCCGGATCCCGGCCTTGGCGTGGTCGATCGCCAGCGCCCTGGTCATGTTGACGACGGCCGCCTTGGAGGCGCAGTAGGAGATCGCGTTCCCACCGCCCTTGAGCCCCCAGCCGGAGCCGGTGTTGACGATCGAGCCGCCCTCGGTCATGAGCGGGATCGCGTGCTTGCACATCAGGAACACCGAGCGCACGTTGACCGCCATCACGCGGTCCCACTCGTCCACGTCGAGGTCGAGCGCGGTGGTGCGGCGGATGATGCCCGCGTTGTTGAACAGCACGTGCAGGCCGCCGTAGGTGTCCACGGCCGTGCGGGCGATGCGCCGGCAGTCCTCCTCCGCGGACACGTCCCCCTGGACGGCGACCGCGGACGCCCCCGCCTGCGTGATCGCCTTGGCCGTCTCCTCGGCCCCCGCGCCGTCGATGTCGGCGACGACGACCTGGGCGCCCGCCTCGGCGAAGAGCACCGCCGTCGCCCGGCCGATGCCGGAGGCACCGCCGGTGACGATCGCGACCTTGCCATCGAGCCTGTTCATCCGTAGAACTCCTCACTTGCCGCACAAATGCGATAAATCGTGCTTTCGCGGTATCCGGTGAGCACCCGTACGTGCCCGGCCAGCTTCCGGTCCAGTTCCTGGTCCCCGCTGTCGGCCAGCAGCGGCCGCCCCCCGAGCCCGGCCAGCTTCTGCTGCGTGGCCAGCACGACCAGCCGGTCGCCACCGCCGCCCCCGAGCACCTCGTCGAGCACCCGGGGCGAGACCTGCTGGTTGCCGCGGCCGAGCACGAAGCCCTGGCCGCCGATCACCGACAGCACGATGACCGATTCCCGGCCGCGTACCAGCTCGAACAGCTCCCCTTCGGTCACGTCGGCGGCCACCAGGTCCGCGCCGCCGTCCGCGCGGGCCTCGACCACGTCCACGCCGAGCAGCGTGGTGGCGAGCCCGAGCTCCCTGCCCACGGCCGCCGTGGTGGCGCCGGGGCCGAGCACGTAGCGCGCCCCCGGCCGCAGCCGGGTCGCGACCGCGCGGGCGATGCCCTCGACCGTGGCCGGAGCCGCGTCCGAGGAGCCCGCCTTGCGCCCCGACAGGGCCGCGCGACCTGCCGGGACGCGCAGGCTACCGTAGAGCCGGGGGCTGACGAGCCCCCGGCGGTAGCGCTCCTCGTCCAGGTCCACCACTTCGGCCTCGACGGTCTCCGGCCGGGCCAGGAAGTCGGCCGCCACGAACCCGGCGGTGGCCGGGCTGAGCGCGAAGCAGCCCGAGTACACCTTGACCCCGGCCGGTATGCCCAGCACGGGCGGCGCCTGGTCGCCCAGCTCCCGCGCGGCGTCGAGCACGTCGCGGGCCGTGCCGTCGCCGCCGGCGAACAGCAGCAGGTCCACGTCCGCCAGCGCGGCGACGGCCGCCCGCGTGTCGGCCGCGGTGGTCGCGTCAGCGGTTGTGTCCCCGACGCCGGAGGGCACCAGCTCGTACGGGACCGCGGCGGCGCGGGCGCTGTCCTCGCCCATCGCCCCCGCCACGGTCACCAGCCGGACCCCGGGACGGCGGGCCAGCAGCGTGGCGACGGCCTGCGCGGCCCGCCGCCCGGCCTTGGGCTCGGCGCCCTTGGCCAGGGCCGCGCGCTGCACGTCGGCGCCGTCGCTGCCCTTGAGCCCCACGGACCCGCCCAGCCCGGCGACCGGGTTGACGACCAGCCCGATCACGCCGTTCCCTCCGGACGCCATGGCTCAGCCGCCCGCGGCCAGGTGCTTGCGCACGTACGCACGCCAGGTCGGCGCCCACTGCTTGGGGTCGTCGAGCGGCGTCGGGTCGATCTTGTGGATCGTCTGGTTGTAGGGCGCGCCCTTGACGAACTCCGGGTCCCGCCGCGCCTCCGAGGCGACGTGCTCCAGGATCGCCGCGTACTCGTCCAGGTCCTCCCGCGAGTACGACTCCGTCGGCTCCAGCGTGAACGGCTCCGGCACCAGGTAAGGGTGGTGGCTGGTCCAGTAGTGGACGCCGAAGTCGGCGGCGCGCACGCCGATCTCCTCCGAGTGCACCCCCGTCTCCTCCGACAGCTCCTGCCAGGAGTAGCGGACCTGCTCGATCCGGCGCTGGTTCCACGGCGCCGAGGCCCCGGGGATCTGCAACACCTTGTGCATCAGGTAGTTGTTGTTCAGCGCCGCCGTCTCGGCCACCTCGCGCAGCCCCTTCGCGCCCAGGGTCATGATCCAGGCGTAGGCGCGCACGATGTTCGGGGTGACGCCGAGGAACGGCCGGATCTTGCCGACGGTCTGCGCGGGCGTCTCCAGCCCGTACGCGTCGCCGTCGAAGGAGACCACGGGCCCGGGCAGGAACGGCTCCAGCTCCGGCGAGACGCCGCAGGCGCCGGCCGCCGGGCCGCCGCAGGCATGCGGCGTGGAGAACGTCTTGTGCAGGTTGAAGTGGCACAGGTCGAACCCGGCGTCGCGGGCCCGGGTGATGCCGAGGATGCCGTTGGCGTTGGCCTGGTCGTAGCAGGCCAGGCCGCCGACCTCGTGCACCAGGTCCACGAACTCCTTGATCCTGGAGTTGTAGATGCCGGTGTCCTCGGGGTTGGTGATCATCAGGGCGGCCGTGCGCGGGCCGACGGCGGCGCGCAGCGCCTCCAGGTCGGGCAGGCCGTTGGCGTCCGGCATGAGGGTGATGACCTCGTACCCGGCGACCTTGGCGCAGGCCGCGTTCGAGGGGTGCGAGAACATCGTGGTGATGACCTGGTCCCGGTGGCTCTCGCCGCGGGCGGCGTGGTAGGCCCTGATCATGGCGATGTTGGCGTAGATGGCCGCCGAGCCCGAACCGGGCTGGAGGGACACGCGTGACATCCCGGAGATCTCGGCCAGTATGCGCTCCAGCCGCCAGTAGATCTCCAGCACGCCCTGCACGGTGTCCTCGTGCTGCAGCGGGTGCAGCTCGGCGATCGCGTTGGCGAACTGGTCGTTGACCTTCGGGCTGTACTTCATCGTGCAGGTGCCCTGGCCGATGTCGATGTTGAGGTCGACGCCCAGGTTCTCCTGCGACAGCCGCAGGTAGTGCCGCACCACGTGCGGCTGCGACATCTCGGGCAGCTTCGGCGGGGTGACCCGACCGACGCCCTCGGGCAGCTCGACCTTCGGCGCGCCCGGCTCGGGCACGGCTATGCCGCGGCGGCCGGGGCTGGACAGCTCGAAGATGATCGGCTCGTCCCAGCGTGCCTGGTGGAAGCGGCGCAGCGGCGGCTTGGGCGCCACCGGCAGCTCCGCGAAGGACTCGGCTCCGTGCCCGCTCATGCCTGCACAACCTCCTGTACGGCTGCCGCGAGCCGGTCGATGTCCTCGATGGTGTGGCGTTCGGTCACGCAGACGAGCACCGTGCGCTCGTCCAGCGGCACGCCGCCGTAGATGCCGCGCTCGCGCAGCCCGGCGAGCAGCGCCGCGGAGTCGGGCACCTCGATCGCGAACTCGCGGAAGTGCACCGAGCCCCCGTGCCGGACGGTGACCGACCGGGCCAGGGCGTCCATGGCGTACCGGGTGCGGGCCAGGACGGTCTCGCCGAGCTCCTTCATGCCCTGCGGGCCCATCAGCGCGAGGTAGACCCCGGCCGTGATGCCCCACAGCGCGGCGGCGGTGCCCACCCATTCCTTGCCCTCTTCGCGCAGGGCGAAGGAGGTGCGGTCGTAGAAGACGTCGCCGAAGCCGTACTCGCCGGGGACCTTCGTCGGCGCGATGCCGAACAGGCGCGAGGGGAACTCGGCGACCAGCGGCTCGTGGTCCTGGGTGGCGATGTAGCCGGCGTGGCCGCCGCCGTAGTTCTGGTGGATGCCGAGCGACTGGATGTCGCCGCAGACGATGTCGGCGCCGTAGGAGGCGGGCGGGGCCAGCACGCCCAGGGAGATGGGGTCGGCGCTGACGACCAGCAGCGCGCCGGCGGCGTGCGCGAGGTCGGCCAGCTCCCGGCCGCGGGTCTCGACGACGCCGTAGACGTTCGGGGTCTCCAGGTAGATCGCGGCGTAGGAGTCGTCGAGCGCGACCTCGCCGATCTGCCCGTCCTCGGCCACGGGGGCCAGCTCGATGGTGATGTCGGGGGCCAGGAAGTCACGCAGCTTGCTCAGCTTGTCGGCGCCGATCGCCCCGGTGACCAGCACCTTCGACCGCTTGGTGTAGCGGCAGGCCATGCGCAGCGCGGTGCCGGACGCCTGGAAGCCGTCGTAGGTGGGGACGTTGACGACGTCCATCTCCAGCAGCTCGCCCATCATGCTGACGTACTCGAACAGGGCCTGGAAGCGGCCGTGGTCCTCGTACGGCTCGCCCGCGTACGCGGTCAGGAACTCGCTCCTGGAGTTGACCTCGTCGCAGACGGCGGGCACGTGGTGCGGGTAGCAGCCGTGGCCGAGGAAGCTGAGCGCCTCCTCGGTGTCGACGGTCCGGGCGAACAGGCCCTTCATGTGGCGCACCAGGTCACGCTCGGCGGTGAACGGCGCCGGGAGGTCGAGCGGCCGGTCCAGCCGCAGCTCCGCGGGGATGTCGGCGTAGAACTCCTCGACGCTCGACGCGCCGACCGCCGCGAGCATCTCGGCTCGCACGCGCGGCTCGGCGTTGGGTATGTACGGGTGCGTCACTTCTCTCCTTCGATCCTGAGCACGACGGCGTCGCGAGGGGCCAGCTCGATGCCGCCCCGCAGTTCGGCCCCGGTGAGCAGGTCCGTCCCCGGATGCGGGAGCGTGACCGGCTGCGGGGCGGTGGTGTGGTTGAGGAGGAACAGGTGGCCGCCCCTCCTGACGGCCTCCACGCCCTGCGGCACGTCGATGCGCTCGATGCCGTCCAGCAGCGGCTCCAGCACCGGCGTCACGTCGTCGAGCAGGCAGCCGACGTAGGTGACCGCGCCCTTGCGGGTGACGGCGGGCAGGCCGTCCAGGTCGCCGCCCTCGAACAGGGCGACGGGCTCGGCGCCCTCCAGCCTGATCCACTCGGCCCAGGTGCGGGCGTCGCCCAGACCGGTCCGCTGGACGTCCCCGTCGGCGAGCGGCCAGAACTCCTCCACGGCGATGCCGAGCAGGTCGGCCAGCGGGCCGGGGGCGCCGCCGGTGTGCACCTGGTCGCTCTCGTCCACCACGCCGCTGAACGGGCCCACGACGAGCCTGCCCTCGTACGCCTCCAGCGCCTTGGCCTGCTCGGCGGTGCACATGTAGAGGTTCGGGGCGATGACCAGGTCGTACGACGACAGGTCCCGGCCGGGCGGCGCGAGGTCGACGGCGATGCCCCTGGCGTGCAGCGGGGCGTACCAGGCGAGCAGCAGCTCCTTGAGCTTGAGCCGGTTGGACGGCATGGACTCGGGCGCCTCCAGGCCCCACCAGCTCGACCAGTCGAGCAGCAGCGCCACCTGGGCGCGGGTCTCGCCTCCCGCGACCTCCGACAGGCGCCGCAGGTCCTCGCCGAGCGCCAGGGTCTCGTGCCAGCCGCGGGTCCGCGTCCCGCCGTGCGGCAGCATCGCCGAGTGGAACTTCTCGGGGCCGTACTTGGCCTGCCGCCACTGGAAGAACATCACGCCGTCGGAGCCGTGTGCGAGCGCCTGAAGGCTGTGCAGGCGCATCATGCCCGGCGGCTTGGGGACGTTCACCTCGCGCCAGGACACCGCGGACGGCGCGGACTCCAGTAGCAGCCAGGGCCCCTGCCGCAGCGAGCGCATGAGGTCGTAGCTGAGCGCCACCTGCACGTGCGAGCCGGGATCGGCGGGGTCGGGGTAGGCGTCGTCGCTGACGAGGTCCTCGGCCTCGGCCCACTTCCAGTAGTCGAGGCCGTGCAGGATGCTCATGAAGTTCGTGGTGACCGGGACGCTCGGTGTGATCGCGCGCAGCGCCGCCTTCTCGGCCAGGAACAGCTCCAGGAGCGCGTCGCTGCAGAAGCGCCGCCAATCGAGGAGCTGGGCGGGGTTGACCGGGCCGGGCGCCGTCCTGGGCGGCTCGACCTGGTCGAAGCTGGTGTAGTGCTGGCCCCAGCAGGAGGTGCCCCAGGCGGCGTTGAGGGCATCGACGGTGCCGTACCGGTCTTCCAGCCAACGGCGGAAGTGGGCGGCGGACTCGGGGCAGAAGCACTCCAGCGTGTGGTCGGCGTACTCGTTGCCGATGTGCCACATGGCCAGCGCCGGGTGGTCGCCGTAACGCTCGGCCATCGCGGTGGCCATCCGTACGGCGTGCTCGCGGTAGACCGGCGAGCTCGGGCAGTAGCCCTGCCGGGAGCCGAACTCCAGCCGCACGCCGTCGGCGTTGACCGGCATCATCTCGGGGTGCTCGCGCACCAGCCACGGCGGCGGCGTCGCGGTCGCGGTGGCCAGGTCGGCGGCGACGCCGTTCTCGTGCAACAGGTCCAGCACCCGGTCGAGCCACGCGAAGTCGTACGCCCCCCGCGCGGGCTCCAGGCGCGACCAGGAGAACACCGCGACGGTCGCCATGTTGACCCCGGCCTCGGCCATGAGCCGCACGTCCTCGGCCCACACCTCCTCCGGCCACTGCTCCGGGTTGTAGTCCCCGCCGAACAGCAGCCCCGGTATCCGGGTCAGCCCCACTCGAACTCCTCGATCATGCAATGTAATATTTTGTATGCCGAATTCATAGTGCAGTATTTTGCATCACGTCAAGGGTTAAGATTCGGTTGACCTGAACGAGAGGGAGTCCCCCATGCCGATCGAGCGGCGACCGTTGCGCGAGCAGATCAGGGAAGAACTGCTGAGCCGCCTCGATCGAGGTGACTTCGCCGCCGGGACCGACATCAACGAGGCCTCCCTCGCCGCCGACCTGGGCGTCAGCCGTACCCCTCTGCGCGAGGCACTGATCACCCTGGCGGGCGAGGGCGTGCTGGAGAGCACCCAGGGGCGCGGGTTCCGGTTCGCCCCGGTGAGCCGGCGCGAGTTCCGCGAGCTGTGCGAGATCGTGGCCGCCCTGGAGTCGCTGGCCCTCGACTGCTCCGACCCGGCCCACCTGCGCTCGATCGCCCCCGACCTGCTGAAGCTGGCCCAGGACTTCCCCGACAACGTGGCCGAGCAGCAGATCATCGAACGTCACGACGACGAGTGGCACGACCTGCTGCTGAGCGGCTGCCGCAACGAGCGCCTGCTCGACCTCATCACCAGCGTCAAGGCCGGCATGCGCCGCTACGCCCACCTGATCGCCGGCGACGACGCACCCCTGGAGCGCGAGGCCGCCGAGCACCGCCGGATCGCCGAGTTCCTGCAGGCCGACGAGCCGGCCAAGGCCGCCCAGGCGTTGCGCGACAACTGGATCAACGGCATGGAGCGGATGATGTCCCGCATCCCGTAGCCTCACGGAATAGTTGAAAACTAAACTTGGTTGCATGGGGCAGATCCCGCTGGAAGGAGCGCGACATGCCCGCCGTAACCGTTGAGAACCCGCTCACCCTCCCCCGCGTGCCCGCGCCCGTGGCGGGAGTGCCGGAGCGGAAGGTGCTCGCCGTCGAGACCGCGCCCAGCGGGTTCGAGGGTGAGGGCTTCCCCGTGCGCCGCGCCCTTGCGGCCATCAAGCTCGAATACCTCGACCCGTTCGTCATGATGGACCAGATGGGCGAGGTCGACTACGCGGCCGGCGAGCCCAAGGGCACGCCCTGGCATCCGCACCGCGGCTTCGAGACCGTCACGTACATGATCGACGGCGTCATGGAGCACCTCGACTCCAACGGCGGCGGCGGCACGATCACCAACGGCGACACCCAGTGGATGACGGCCGCGTCCGGAATCCTGCACAAGGAGGCGCCGCCGGAGTGGCTGGTCCAGAAGGGCGGCCTGTTCCACGGCATCCAGCTCTGGGTCAACCTGCCGGGCGCCAAGAAGATGATCGCGCCGAAGTACCAGGACATCGGGCGTTCCAGCGTCGCGCTGCTGAGCAGCCACGACGGCGGCGCGCTGGTCCGGCTGATCGCGGGCGAGCTGGCCGGCAACACCGGCCCCGGCAGCACGCAGACGCCGATCACGCTGCTGCACGCCACCATCACCCCGGGCGCGCGGCTGAGCCTGCCGTGGCGCAAGGACTACAACGCCCTGGTCTACGCCCTCTCCGGCCGCGGCACGGTCGGCGCCGAGCGGCGTCCGCTGCACGGCGGGCAGCTCGCGGTCTTCGACGGCTTCGGCAACCGGCCGGGCCGGACCACCCTGGGCCGGACCACCCTGGGCGAGACCATCACGATCGAGGCCAAGGACACGCTCGACGTGATCGTCCTGGGCGGCGAGCCGATCGGCGAGCCCGTGGCGCACCACGGCCCGTTCGTCATGAACACCCGCGCCGAGCTGGTCCAGGCGTTCGAGGACTTCCAGGCGGGCCGCCTCGGCACGATCCCGGCCGAGCACGCCCAGTCCTGACCGTCCTCCCGAAGGCCCGTGCGTCGCGCACGGGCCTTCGCGTTTTCTGGTAGACATTCATTGTGAAGGACGTACATAAATTCGACCAGGAGCCGGACGGCTCCCTCTTCGACCCGCGGGCCAGGGCGGCCATGAGTGAGTTCGTCGGCGGCGGCGACACCGCGCCGTTCGAGGCGGCCGCCGCCGTGCGGACGGCGTACCAGGCCGTGGAGCGCATGCGCGCACACGGCAGCGAGGGGCGCGGGCTCAGCTCCGGCGCGATGGACGTCCTGCTGCGCCTCAGCGCGGCAGGAGCCGGAGGCGGCATCAGCATCGGCGACCTGGCCCAGGCCGCCGGGGTCAGCTCGCGCAACGTCACCGGCCTGGTGGACACCCTGGAACGCGACGGCCTGGCGCGGCGGGTCCAGGACAGCCGCGACCGGCGCTCGGTGCTGGCCATGATCACCGACGAGGGCCGGGCGTGGATCGAGGCGTTCCGCACGCCGTCGCAGATGGCGATGCGGGCGATGTTCCAGGGGTTCACGGCCGCCGACCTGACCGCGCTGCGACACCTGTGCCTGCGCCTGGCCGACAACCAGCAGCGACTCTCGGCGCACCTGGAGGGGCGATGACCGGCACCCGCGAGGTGGTCAGGGCCTACCACGAGGCCAGGCTCCGCGCCGACGTGCCGGCCGCGGCGGCGCTGATCGGCGAGGAGTTCTCCTTCAGGAGCCCGTTCGTCTCCTCGACCGACCCCACCGGCCACCTGGCCGGCATCGAGGCCCTGATGAGCGTGGTGACCGGCGTCGACCTGATCAGCGAGCTGTACGGCGACTCGGCGGCGACCCTCGTCTACGACCTGCACACCGCCACGCCGGTCGGCACCCAGCGCACCGCCGAGCACTTCACCCTCGGCCCGGACGGGCGGATCCGGTCCATCATGCTGATCTTCGACTCCGCGCCCTGGCGGCCGATGGAGGCGGCGATCAGGTGAGCGGCAGGGCGGCGGCGGTCTGGCGCCAGATCCTGCCGTCCCTGACGACCAGCGTCCCGAACGTCGTGACCCGGTTCCCGCCGACGGTCATGACCGCGTTGTAGAAGATCACGTCCCCCTCGATCCGGAGCGACATGATCTCCTCCACCCGCGGCCCGGCCGCCAGGTAGGCGGTGAACAGCTCGCGGATCTCGGCGGCGCCCCTGGCCGCGCGGTCGAACCGGACGACCACCGCCTCGTCGTGGTACTGGGCGAGCAGGGCCTCCAGGTCGCCGTCGGCGATGGCGGCGAGCTGGCGGTCGAACACTTCCTGGGTCACGATGTGCCTTCCGGGGAGGGGCGCAGCAGGTCGTAGCCCACCTGGGCGGCGCCGAACAGCAGGACGAGCGGGAGCGCCGCCGCGACGGGCAGCGCGGAGGAGGCGAGCGTGAGCACGGCGGCGGCCAGCCGGACGACGCCCGCCCGGCGGTCGGCCGAGCACAGGTGCTGGAGGCCGAGCACGGCGAAGACCACGGCGGCCGGCACCCCGACGGCCCAGCTCGTCCCCGACGGGTGCATGAGCGCGTGCTCGATCCCGATGCCGAACGCCACCAGGCCCATCGAGAGCGGCAGGTGCGAGTACACCCACACCTGCCCGGCCAGCTTGGTGCGCAGCACGACGGACTCGTCGACGTGGTCGAAGTACAACCACCAGAAGGCCATCGCGATGGCCACCCCGGCCAGGGCGATCAGCAGCACGGACGGGGTGACGTCGTGCCCCTTGAGCCCGGTGACCACGGCCGCGACCACCTCGCCGAGCACGATCACGACGAACAGCCCGAACCGCTCCGGCAGGTGCTCGCTCTGCGGCGGCAGCTTGCTCTGGTGGCCCCGGCTGAGCAGCGGGGTCGCCAGGTCGATCACCAGCGCCACGGCCCACATCGCGTACCGCTGCGGCGGATCGACGGCGAGGGAGGCCAGCCAGATGACCGCGGCGACGGTGAACCCGGCCGCGTACCGCACGGTGAGCGGCCGGGCCTCGGGCACGTGCCGGCCGGCCCTGAGGTAGGCGACGACGAGCAGGATCCGGGCCGCCGCGTAGGAGAGCGCGAACAGGGCCGAGCGCTGCTCGATGTCGCTGACGCTGGCCGCCATCGTGGCCACCGCGAGGATCTGCGGCAGTGCGAGCAGGCGATGGCTGACGTCGTCGGTGTCGAACCGGTTGGCATAGAAGACGTAACCCGCCCAGGACCACCAGACCGGCACGAACAGGCCGACGAAGGTGAGGACGCGGCCGGCGTCGGCGCCGCCGGCGAGCACGTCGGCCAGCTCGGCGACCGCCACGACGAAGACGAGGTCGTAGAGTAGCTCCAGCCAGGTGGCCCGGCGGTGCACCTGCTCGAACAACCGTAAGCGGGGCGGCTGCCATCGGCGGCTAGTCAACGCGGGACCTCCACAATATGTAATTGTGTAATTATGCACGCCTTTCGGCTAGTGCAGTGTCAGGCAGGCCACCCGAGGGCCCGCCTCGCCCGCGTGGGCGCCGCTCTTCGTGGTGGGCCGGGCGTGGATGACCAGCGACTTCGGCAGGGCGGCGGGGTCGAGACTCCAGGAGTGACGGGCCGTCGAGCGGCCCGCGCCCGACCCGTCGGTGGTGACGTCGAGCCAGATCTCGCTGGCCGGGTCGGCGTGGCCGGGGTTGTGCTGGTAGTGGCCGCCGGCGTCGTCGGGGTCGGTGCCGCAGGGCGCGGTGTGCAGGTGGGCGCCGTAGTGGTGGCGGGGCAGGAAGCCCTCCACGACCAGCGAGGTGCGGGTCGTGCCGCCGCTGGACTCGGCCGTGAGGCTGGCCTGCGCGCCCTCGGGAGCCAGGCGGCGGTCGTAGGCGATCGCCGCGGTGTCACCCGAGGTGAACTCACCGCCGCCGCTCAGTTCCGGCAGCCCCGACGGGCTCGGTTTCGCGACCTCCTGCAGCGGCGCCGGTGGCCCCGCGCAGGCGGCCGTCGTGAGCAGGACGAGCAGAAGTGCGGGAACGCGCATGAGGGACCCCCGGATGTGCTGACGAAGGCCCCTCACTCTAACGAGTAGCCATACGACTACGCTGCGTGTTCGGCGAATCTCACTTCAGCGCGCCCGAGCTCAACCCGGACTGGATCTGCCGCTGGAAGATGATGTAGATGACCATCACCGGCAGGATGGTCATGCTCAGCGCGGCGAACAGGCCCGGCCAGTCCGCCTCGTAGCCGGCCCTGGTGGAGATCCTGGCGATGCCGAGCGTGAGCGGCCACTTCTCCGGCGCGCCGCCCATGAGCGCCAGCGGCAGCAGGTACTGGTTCCACTGCCCCAGGACGTTGAAGATCGTGATGCTGACCAGGCCAGGCTTGGCCATCGGGACCATGATCTGGAAGAACGTCCGGGTGTGCGAGGCGCCGTCGATCAGGGCCGCCTCGGCGACCGCCTCGGGCAGCGTGCGGAAGAACGCGGCCAGGAAGAAGATCGTGAAGGGCAGCGAGTACGCGATGTAGACGATGATCAGGCCGATGTGCGAGTCGAGCAGCCCGAACTGCTTGACGACGAAGAACAGCGGCCCGAGCGCCAGGAAGATGGGGAAGGCGAGCCCGGCGACGAAGTAGTAGTAGATCAGCTTGCCGCCGACGAAGCTGTAGCGGCCCAGCACGTACGCCGCCATCGAGCCGAACAACATCGTGCCCGCCGTGCCGAAGAACACGACGATGACCGTGTTGAGCATGTACTGCCCGACGTGCGCCTTGTCCCAGGCCCGCCCCCAGGCGTCCAGCCGCAGCGCCCCGGGGAGCTGGAGCGGGTCGCCGAAGATCTCGGTGTTGGTCTTGAACGAGGCCAGGAACGTCCACAGCAGCGGCAGGATGATCAGCAGGGCCCAGACGGCCAGGGCCACGTGCGAGAGCCCGCTCAGCACGCCGGGCCGCGGCCTGCCCGCTCCACGCGAAGCCATCAGAGCTCAACCCTTTCACGCCTGGTCGTACGGAGCGTCAGCACGGCGAACGTCACTGTCAGGAAGAACAGCACGACGCCCATCGCCGAGGCGTAGCCGACCTTGTGGTAGTCGAAGGCGGTCTTGTAGATGGTGATGGGCAGGATGGTGGTGGCCCCGTCCGGCTCGCCCCGGTCGCCCGCCAGCACCTGGATCAGCGCGAAGCCGTCGAAGGCGGCGATCCCCAGGTAGATCCAGCCGACCTGGAGGGTGTCGCGCAGCAGCGGCAGCGTGATGGAGAAGAACAGCCGCATCCGGCCGGCGCCGTCGATGGAGGCGGCCTCGAAGTAGTCCTTAGGGATGGCGGCCATGCCCGCGGAGAACAGCACCACGTAGAAGCCGACCGCCTGCCAGACCATCACCGCGATGATCGACCAGAGCGCCAGGCCCGGCTCGGTGAGCCAGCCGATCGGCTCGGAGAGCCCGAGCCTGGCCAGCGTGCCGTTGATCACGCCGTCCTCGTCGGGACGGTAGATGGCCTGGAACAGCACGCCGACCACGGCCACGGCGAGAACCTGGGGGAAGAAGAACACCACCCGGTAGAAATTCGACCCCCAGACCCCGCGCATTCCCGCGCCGCGGGTGCCGCCGCCGAGATTCAGCAGGAACGACAGGAACAGCGCGATGACGATCGTCAGGAGCGGCAACACCAGCAGGAGAATTCCGTGATTGCGCAGGGCCTGCCAGAAATTGTCGTCGTCGAACAACCGGCCGAAATTGTCCAGCCCCACGAATCGGACGACCGAGCTGACGCCGTTCCAGCTCGTCAGGGAGAGCTGGAACGCCTGTACATATGGGCTGATCACGAAGACCGTGTAAAGCGTGACCGGGACGGCCAGGAACCCGATGACGAATCCGTACTTGCGCAACCGCTCCATGTGCTCAGGCGCTCCGCGTCTGCTTGGTGATGGAGTCGTCCTTCTTGACGTCGTCGGCCTTCTTCTGCATGCGCGCGCAGAATTCGTCAGGGGTGATGCGGCCGGACATCAGGACGTTGGTCTGCTCCCAGCCGTAGTCGAACAGCTCCTTGTACCAGCCCTCGAAGCGGGCGTCGGTGATGATGTTCTCGCCGGCCGCGTCCTGCGCCTTGGAGGCGCTGACCAGGCCGGGCGGGAACTCGGAGCTGTCGGCGGCGCCGGTCACCACCGTGAGGTTGCTGGTCTTCTTGGTGAAGCCCGCCGCGCCCTCCTTCGACAACATGATCCGCAGGTACTCCAGGCCGCCCTGCGGGTTCTTGCCCTTCGCCGCGACGACGAAGTTCTCGCCCACGCCGACCTGGATCGCGCCGTACGGCATCTTGTCGGAGGCGGTGACGTCGGGGATGGGGGCCAGGGCGTACTCGAAGTCGAGCGGGATGTCCTTGGTCATCTCGTTCTCCAGCCAGGAGCCGCACGGGTAGAACAGCACCTTGTTCTGAAGCTGCTTGACCTGGGTCTGGGTGTGGTCGAGGCCCAGGTACGCCTTGTCGCCGTACTTCTGCTGGATGTCCAGCCACGCGGTGACCGCCTGCTTGACCGCCTCGCTCGTCCAGGCGTTGTCGACGAGGTTGTCGATGTCGATGATGACCTGGTTGCCACCGATCTTGGCGGCCGTGTACAGGACGTTCCAGAGCTGGTAGTACGGGCCCTTCTTGCCGGGGTAGGCGAAGAGCGCGATGCCCTCCTTCTTGGCCGCCTCGCCGAGCGCCGTGAACTCGGCCCAGGTCTTCGGCACGCTCCAGCCCTTGGCGGCGAACAGCTTGGCGTTGTACCACAGCGCCCGGTGGGACACGGTGTAGTTGAGCACCAGGTCCTTGCCGTCGAGCTTGCCGTTCTGCAGCACGAGCGGCGTGATCGTGTCGCGGACCTTCTTGGACGGGTCGTCGAAGGAGGGCGCGTCGTAGAGCGGGGTCAGGTCGGCCAGGTGGCCCTCGGTGGCCAGCGCGGCCAGGTCGAGCGCCTCGGGGCCGGAGTTGTTGATCACGTCGGGCATGTCGTTGCCGACGATGCGCGGCCGGAGCTGGGTGCCGATCTGCTGGGTGGCGGTGTGCTTGATCGTGACGCCGGCGTGGGCCGTCTTGTACAGCTCCTCGTGCAGGTCCTTGGCGTAGGAGTCGCCGTAGCCGCCGCTGAAGATGACCACTTCGAGCGGCTTCTTGACGTCGACGCCGAAGGGGTTCTTGGGGTCCGCCGACGCCGCGATCGACGTGGAGGGCGCCGCCGTGGGCTGGTCACCGCCACCGCCGCTGGTCGCGCAGGCGCTCAGCAGGCTCGCGCCGGGCCCGGCCACGAGCGCGGTCATGCCGATACGGCGGAGCAGCTGACGCCGAGTGATCTCGCCCGGGTGGGTCATGGGGGCTCCCGAAGAGGATTCAGTTAGGAAAGTTTCCTAAACGTTTGCCCGAACGTACGAACGCCCGCCGACACGCGTCAAGAGGGCGCAATCGAGACGTGACCTTGCCGTGATCCCTTGCCTAGAACGACGTTCTAAAAGCAAGGTTGGTCACATGATTATCGAGTACGCGGACCGGGTGTGGCGCGGCGAGTCTGACGACAGCATCGTGGACACCGGCATGGAGGGCAAGGGCGTCCAGACCGTGACGGAGGGTGTCGGCTGGTGGTCGGGGTTCGGCAACGCGATCGCCTTCGAGACCGAGGGCGAGCTGCTGCTCTTCGACACCGGCGGACCATGGGCCGCCGCCCGCCTGCACGAGGACGTACGCCGCTGGTCCCGGGCGCCGCTGACCACCGCGTTCTACTCCCACGGGCATGTGGATCACGTCTTCGGCACCGGGCCGTTCGAGGAGTCGGGCCCTCGGGCCACCGTCTACGCGCATCAGGCGGTGGTCGATCGGTTCGACCGGTACGTGCTGACAAATGGTTACAACACGGTGATCAACCAGCGGCAGTTCCAGAACACCCGCCTCCGCTGGCCCACCGACTACCGGCGGCCCGACGTCACCTACACCGACGCGCTGACCGTACGGCGCGGCGGGCTGACCTTCGACCTGCTGCACGCCAAGGGCGAGACCGACGACGCCACCATCGGCTACGTGCGCGAACACCGGCTGCTGCTGCCCGGCGACCTGTTCATCTGGGTGACGCCCAACTGCGGAAACCCCCAGAAGGTGCAGCGATACCCGCGCGAGTGGGTGCACGCGCTGCGCCTGATGGCGGCCCTCGACGCCGAGATCATGCTGCCCAGCCACGGCGCCCCGATCTTCGGCGCCGACCGGGTGCGGCGGGCGTTGCTGGAGACGGCCGAATGGCTGGAGTCGATCATCACGCAGACGCTCGACCTGCTCAACGCGGGCGCCCGGCTCGACGAGATCGTGCATGCGGTGAAGCCGTCCGAGCATTATTCCGACCGTCCTTATCTGCGGGCGCGTTATGACGAGCCGGAATTCGTCGTACGCAATCTCTGGCGCCTTTACGGCGGCTGGTACGACGGCAATCCGGCCAATCTCAAACCGGCTCCCGACGCGGTTCTGGCCAAATCCGTGGCGGAACTTGCGGGCGGGGCGCAAGCGCTCGCCGACGCGGCGGCCAAGGCCCTTTCCGAGGGGGACGAACGGCTCGCCGGACATCTCGCGGAAATGGCCGCCCTGGCGGCTCCTGACGATGCGGGTGTGCACCGGGTCAGGGCCCAGGTTTTCGCCGCCCGGGCGGCCGGTGAACAGTCACTGATGGCAAAGGGCATTTTCACCTGGGCGGCCACGGAGTCGTCGGACCGGGCCGGTTAGCGGAAGCGCCACGACGTCGGGCCGCTCAGCGACGGGTCACTCGTTCTCGATCCACCAGGGGCTCGGCATCGGAGCGGGCCGCGACCTGGGCAGGGAGTCCCGGGGGACCTCGGGTCCCGCCTTCACGTTCAGCTGGACGGTGTCCGACGCGATCAGCATCACTCTGTCGGCCGTCCAGTCGTCCTTGACGTACTGGGCGTCGACGCCGTACCCCCTGCCGGTGCCGTCGGCCTTCATCCACATCACCACGTACTCGATCTTCAGCCCCCGCCGCGCCAGCTCGGCCCGGATCTCCCCGACGCTCTTGCCGCGTACCTCCAGCCCGTCCGGAACCGGTTCCGGGACTCCCGGCGGGGCAATGACGGCGTACCGCTCGCCCGGCGCGGCCGGACGGCCGATCCCGAAGACGATCCTGCCCTTGTAGCCGGTGGGCATGGAGACCGTGCCGCACCAGACCGACGCGCAGGTCCCGGCTTTTGTGACGATCACGCCGGTGCCCGGCGGGAAGCTCCCGGGGGTGGCGGGGCCGAACAGCATGCCCGCGTACTGAGAGGCGACCGGGATCTTGCGTACCTGCGCGTCCAGGCCGACGGCCTTGAACGCCTCGGCGAAGGCGGCCGAGTCGGCCTCGGGGTCGGTGATGGCGACGTCGATGAAGTCGTCACCGGTCTTGAGGGTGACGGCGGCGTTGGCGTACTCGGTGGCCGGGCCGGCGATCGGCAGCGTGACGGCGAGCACGGCGGCCAGCCCGGCGGCCACGGCCCCCAGCACGAACGTCCTGCGCAGCGCCCGGCGGCGCGCCCTCCGGACGGGCACGCGCTCCTCGGGCACGCGCTCCTCCGACATGATCGACCGCATGAGCGCCCGCGCCCCCGCGCCGGACGCCTGCCCCACGGGCTCCCCCGCGAGCTCCTCGTCGCCCACGCGGGCGAGATCGGCGATGTTCACAATGAGCTCCCTTCCAGGGCCACGGCGTGCGGGTGCTCGAACCCGGCCTCGGTCAAACGGCGGGCGAAGCGCCGGCGGGCTCGATAGAGCCGGACCCGCACGGCGTTGCGCGTTATGCCCAATGTCGTTGCGATCTGGCCGGTGTCCAGCTTCTCCCAGCCGACCAGGGTGAGCAGTTCGCGGTCGTCGTCGGAGAGCAGGCGGAACGCCCGGGCCAGCGGCGACAGGTCCTCGGCGGACGGCCCGGCGACCACGGGCGCGGCGGCCAGTTCCGCGCGCAACGCCTCGGTACGCCGCTCGTGGCGGCGCTCACCCCGCCGGTGGTTGGCCAGCACCTTCCTGGCCACGCCGTACAGCCAGAGCCGGGCCTCCTCCCCGCGCGGCACCTCCTCGATGCGCCGCCACGCGATCACGAACGTCTCGGCCACGACGTCGGCCGCGTCGTCGGGGTCGGGACATCGGCGTAACGCGTAGCCGAGCAGGGGTCTGTAGGAGGACGCATAGATCTCCTCGAACCGGCTCTCGGGATCGGCTCCCATCCGGTCTCCTTACGTGAGTGTCAACAACACTCACCCCATGTCCGGATTTTTGGCAGCATTACAGCTCTTTGCGGGAGGAGTCGGTTTTGACGGTGGATCGCATCGTAGGCGTGGGTGTCCTGCTCACGGACCCGGACGGGCGCGTGCTGCTCGGCGAGCGGGTGAAGGCGGGCGAGCCCCTGTCGTGGTGCCTGCCCGGCGGGGCGGTGGAACCGGGCGAGACCTTCGAGACGGCGGCCGTCCGCGAACTGGCCGAGGAGACCGGCATCCGCGACGCCGGCCCGCCGGTCGTCACCGCCGTGGCCCTGGACCACCCGGAGGGAGCCGTACGGGTGACGGCGGCGGTCACCATGCTGCGGGGCGCCGACGCTCCGCAGGTGACCGAGCCACACGTCTTCCGCTCATGGCAGTGGTTCGCCTTGGACCGGTTGCCGTCCCCGCTGTTCCCGGCGACCGCCCTCGTGCTGGCCGTCCCGGCTTCCGGCTCCCGCGACGGGCTCTACCGGATCACGCCGCCCGCCGCCCGGCCGTGATCCCGCTCGTCAGGAGAAGACCTCCTGGAGAGATCGTCCGGCGTTAGCGCGCACGGTCCAGGCCACGAGGTGGTCGACCTCGGCGCAGGCGTCGATCCGCTCACGGACGTCGTCAGGCACCTCGACCCCACGCTCGGCCAACAGACACTTGAGCACACACTTCATGCCCGCCAGCCGGGCATGAAGCCTGTACTCCTCCTTGTAGTTCTCGCCGCACCCCTCCTCGTAGCCCGCCATGAAGGCCAGCAGGCCGAGCAACCAGTCGGGCGCCTGGAGCCCCGTCCTGGAGCGCTGGTTCCACGCTTCGCGAACGGAAGGGCGGTAGACCGGCCAATTGATGGACGTCATGCTCTCCTCTCAAACGCCGAATCCCCGCGAGCGGGGTCGAACCGGCAGCTGATCACGTGTTCTCAGCCCACCTCCGGGATGTCCGGCATGGCGCCACGCCCTGGCAATCCGTCATCCCGGACGCAGTCAGAGATCTGCCGCTGAACCAGCAGGTGGATCGATCAGAACCTGGAGCGGGTGTACCTGGGCACCCGCTGCCAAGGGCGTCAGCCGTCCGAATCGTCGAACAGGTCACGGGCGGACTGAACACTGCTCGCGCGAACAGTCCAGTGCATGAGCAGGTCGACGTCCGTACAGGCATCGATGCGCGCGCGGACGTCCTGGGGGACATCGATTCCACGCGCGTCCAGCAGGTACAGCACGATTCTCCGTGCGGTCTCGTGACTGCCCGCTGTGTGGCCCACTGCGTGCCCCCGGCCGAAGTGTTGGTGGGCGAAGCGGCTGTGGAGCGGCCATTCGGTGGACGCCATGATCTCCTCCAAGATGTCTTTGACTTCGGGCGCGGACATGCTGCAAGCGTATTCACTGTACTTCGGAGCGTGATCGCCGCCGGTCGCCACCAGCGCCGTCGCGAACGCCTCGATGACCTTCCGCTCACGTCCGTGGATCATGACGGACATGACCGCGAGTTCCAGGTGGGCGGCGGCCTCTTGCGGGTCGGTGATGGCCGGTACGTCGTCGGGGCCCAGCACGTACGCCTGGAGGCGGTAGCCGGTGAGCCCGGTGTCGATCGGCTGGGAGTAGTAGGCGGCGGCTCTCCGGTCGGGACAGACGACCAGGACTGTCACGTCGCAGCGCAGCATCAGCCACTGCGCGGCGGCGTAACGGGCCAGTTGCCGGGGGTCTTTGGACTTGTCCTGCTGGATCTCCACGATGATGGCGTGCGCGGGACTCTGGGGAGGGCCGAGCACGATGCCGAGGTCTGGTTCGATGTCGTCGGAGGGCCTGGTGTTGAACAGGCGGTCCTCCTGCCGGACCAGCGAGGTGGAGGGTAGGTCGACGCCCATGAGGTCACGCAGGATCTCCACCGCCACTTGAGGCCGGTCGGCGAACATCTGTCTGAGAGCGTCATGTCGGGGGGACGGCATGACACTTATTGTCACATGGTGAGCGCGTAGCGTGACCATCACTCAAGAGGAGCGGGCGTCCGGGGCTGCGAGCTGGATGCAGGCGCTACCGCGGGTGGTGGTCGGCCGGGAAAGCATGACGACGAGAGGGCTCGAACGACGGCCGGAGCACCTGAGGGGCCAGAGGGCCGTTCGCGGCAGCGCTCCTCAGGCTCGCGTCCGGTAACCGGGAAGCGCCGTTCGAGGTGAGGTTCTTACGCGCCCACCCGGCAGCCGGCCAACGGGCGGCCCAAAGGCGCCCTCCGGGGTGGGTCCCGCACGCCCACCCGGTAACCAGGCAAGCGGTGGGCGAACCAGAGGCGCTGAAGGCGCCGTCCGGGGTGGGGTTCCGTGCGCCCACCCGGTACCCAGGGGTAACGGGTGGGCGGGGCAAGGGTGCCGGAGTGGCGTCCGGGCGCGGGGAGTCAGGCGAAGTGGGTGCGGGTTTCGGTGAAGGCTTGGTCGGTGGCTTCCAGGGCTCGGGCCACGTCCTCCTCCGTGTGGGCCGCCGACATGAACCAGTTGTGCCAGGGGTGCAGGTACACCCCGTGCCGGAGGCAGGCGTCGCTCCAGTACAGGGCCGTGGACAGGTCGGCGTCGCCGTCGAAGCTGAGCCACGGGATGGTCACCGGGCCGGTCTGGTTCACGACGAACCCGTGGGACTTGGCCTGGGCGTACAGGCCCTCCCTGAGCTGGGTGCCGGCGCGTTCCATGGCGGCGATGCCGTCCGTGTCGCGCAGGGTCTCGATGGTGGCCTTGGCCGCGGCCATCGCCACCGCCGAGAACCAGAACGAGCCGGTCGTGTAGAGGGTCTGCGCGGCGCCGCGCAGGGCGTCGGTGCCGGTGACGGCGGCGATCGGGTAGCCGTTGGCCATGGCCTTGGACCAGGCGGTCAGGTCCGGACGGACCCCGTACGGCTCCCACGACCCCCGCAGGTCGATGCGGAACCCGGCCCGCACGTCGTCGATCACCAGGGCCGCCCCGAGGCGGTCGGCCAGGGCGCGGGCGCCGCGCGCGAACGCGGGCTCGACCAGCTCCTGGTCCTCGAAGGAGTCGTGCTTGAAGGGGGTGCAGATGATCGCCGCGACGTCGCCCTCGACGGTGGCGGCGGCGGCCTCCAGGGACTCCAGCGAGTTGTAGGAGAACTCGACCAGGTCCGCGCGCTCGTTCGGGGTGGTGCCGGCGGTCGAGGGCGTGCACCAGGGGTCGGCGCCGTGGTACGCGCCGTGCGCCATCAGCACCTTCGTCCGCCCGGTGGCGGCGCGGGCGACCATGAGCGCCTGGGTGGTGGCGTCGGTGCCGTTCTTGGAGAACATCGCCCAGTCGGCGCTCGGCACGGTGTCGACCAGCAGCTCGGCCAGCTCGACCATGATCGGTCCGGGGCCGTTGAGGCAGTCGCCGAGCGCGAGCTGCCGGGCGGCGGCCTCCTCCACGCGAGGGTGCCGGTGCCCGAGCACGACCGGGCCCCAGCTGCACATGAGGTCGATGTACTCGCGCCCGTCCACGTCCCATTGGCGGCAGCCCTCGCCGCGCTGGAAGAACTGGGGGTAGCCGGGGGCGAAGATGGCCGCGTTGAGGTGCCCGTACATGCCGCCGGGGACGACCTTCAGCGCGCGCTCGCGGAGTTCGGCGTCTGTCATGCGAGAGTCCTTAGGGTGGAGTCGAGGTCGGTGAGGCCCGCGTCGGAGCCGAGGCCGGTGGCCACGCGGGCCGCTGCTGCGGTGCCCCAGCGGGCGGCCTCCAGCACGTCGCGGCCGTGCAGGAGCCCGGTCAGGAAACCGGCGCAGTACGCGTCCCCGCACCCGGTCGTGTCGGCGACCTCCGTCTTCAGCGCCGGCACCCGCTCGGGACCGCCGTCGGAGGTCAGCACGAGGCTGCCGGCCGCGCCGAGGGTGACGAGCACGCCCTTCGGGCCGTCGGCGAGCAGGGTCGCGGCGGCGGTGTCCACGTCGGCGTCGCCGGTCATGAGCAGGGCCTGCGACTCGTTGGGCAGCACGTAGTCCACGTGGGGCAGGAACGCGCGGGCCATCGCCAGCAGGTCGGGCAGCTCCGACAGCAGGTCCATCGTGACGATCGTGCCCGCGGCCCGCACCTCGTCGAGGAGGGCGAAGAAGGCGGGGTCGCCCAGGCCGAAGGTGACGTCCATGCCGCCCAGGTGGATGGCCCGCGCGCGGCGCAGCACGTCGGGGTCCAGGTCGGCAAGGGTGACGCCGAGGTTGGCGCCGGGCACGTGGAAGCTGGGCCGGCCGCCGTCGGGGCGGATGGGCAGGATCGAGGCGGCGGTCTGTTCGCCGGCCCTGCGGACCAGGCGGGTGGCGTCCACGCCGCGCTTGGCGAGGACGGCCTGCAGGAAGTCGCCGAGCTCGTCGTCCCCGATCGCGCCCATGGTGATCACGTCGTTGCCGAGTTTGACCAGGTCGACGGCGGTTCCGGCGGCGGCGCCGGCGGCCGTGAGGCGGATCTGCTCGACGAGTACGGTGTCCTGGCCCTCGGGGATGTGCTCGACGGGCCTGGCGAGGATGTCGACGATGTGCACGCCGACAGTGGCGACGGTCATGGTCTAAATAGACAGACGTCCGAATAAAAAGTCAATATGGTGGGAGTCGCCGCGACAAGAGGGGGATCCGATGCCGAAGATCGTCGATCACGATGAGCGCAGGGCCGAGGTCCTGTCGGCGGCCCGCAGGGTGATCGTCAGGGATGGCATCGACGCCGCCACCACCAGGGCCATCGCCAAGGAGGCCGGTTACTCCAACGGGGTGCTCGCGCACTACTTCGCCGACAAGGACGAGATCCTGCTGTCGGCGCTGCGCCAGTCGCACCAGCGCATCAGGGCGCGGCTGACGCGCAAGGTCGAGGGCGTCACCGGCCTGGCGGCCCTGCGCGAGCTGCTGCTGGACAACCTCCCGCTGGACGCCGAACGCACCGAGGAGAGCCGCCTGGAGGTCAGCTTCTGGAGCCGCAGCCTGGCCTCCGAACGGCTGGCCGAGGTCCAGACCGCCGAGGCCGACGAGCTGCGCGCCGCCGTACGGGAGCTGCTCGGCCAGGCCCGCGCGGCCGGCGAGCTGCGCGCGGACGGCAGCCTCGACGACCTCGCCGAACACCTGCTCGCCCTGGTCGACGGCCTGAGCCTGCACCTGCTCCTCTACCCGGGCCGGCTCACCCGCGTCGACCTCGAACGCCTCATGCTCCAGGCCCTCGACCGCCTCTGAGGCGAAAGCACCCAAAAACGTCGCTGGAAGTATTTCGGACGACCGACTACTCTGCCGTCGCATGAGCCTCCGCGAGCAGTTGTGCGAGTACGGCAGGCGCGCCGTCGAGCTGGGCCTGGTCATCGGCACCTCGGGCAACCTGAGCGTGCGCCGGGGCGACCAGGTGGCGGTCACCCCGTCCGGTGTGGCGCTCGACCGGCTGACCCCGGAGGCGTGCCCGATCGTGGACATGGAGGGCCACCTGGTCGAGGGCGAGCTGCAGCCGTCGTCGGAGACCCCCATGCACCTGGCCGTCTACCAGGCGACGGGCACTCAGGCGATCGTTCACACGCATTCGGTGTTCGGGACGGTCGTGGCCACGACGATGACGGAGCTGCCGCCGGTCCACTACAACGCGCTGCTGCTGGGCGGCGTGGTCAAGGTGGCCGAGTACGCCACGTACGGCACGCCGGAACTGGCCGCCAACGTGCGGGCGGCGCTGGAGGGCAGGCAGGCGGCCCTGATGGCCAACCACGGCGGGGTGACCATCGGGGCGACGATGGAGCAGGCGTTCGAGGCCACCCGCCTGCTGGAGTGGCTGTGCGAGGTCTACGTGCGCGGGCTCGCCGTGGGCAGGCCCGCGGTCCTGACCGACGAGCAGCTCGCCGCCGTCGTGGAGCGCGCGGCCAACCCACCGGTGTTCCCGCGCCGCCCGAGCTAGCCCCGGGAGCGCGAGCGGGCCGGTCAGACCAGCGCGGCCTGTTCGGCCAGGCCCAGGGGCAGGCCGCCGGACCCGGCGATCCGGTCGTGGAACTCGCGCAGCGACCCCGTGAACGACTCGCGGATGCGGTCGATCTCGATGGCCCCCGTCAGGTACGACGGCGCCTGCGTCGGCCAGGCGCAGTAGCGGTTCACCTCGCCCCGGGCGGTGCCGGGCGACAGCGACGCCTTGGTGGCCATGAACGTCTCGGCCTCCTCGATCGACATGTCCTCGCAGTGCAGCGCGGTGTCCACGATGATCCTGGCGGCGCGGAAGAGGCGGAAGTCCAGGTGGGCCAGCTCGGTGGCGGGGGTGTCGAAGTAGCCCTGCTCGTGCAGCACCTTCTCGACGTACAGGGCCCAGCCCTCGGTGAAGTACGGCGTCCTGAAGACCTTGCGGACCGTACGCGGGTTGTCCGCCATGTACGACAGGTGCCAGTGGTGGCCGGGGTAGGCCTCGTGCACGGCGATCGAGGGCATCTGGGCGCGCGCGTTTGTCCGCAGGCGCTGGCGTACCTGCTCCTGGGTGAAGTCGTCAGGGGTGAAGGGGACGAAGAAGATGCCCCTGCGCGAGCTGCTGAGCGGCGGCGGCGACAGGTAGTGGGCGACGTACAGCACCGGGCGGGCGTACTCGGCCGACGGCAGGACCTCGCACTCCTCCCCCTCGGCGAAGGTGACGAGCCCGCGCTCGCGGACGAACTCACGGGCCCGCCGGGTCTCGGCCTCGTACTCGGACCGCATGGCCTCCAGGGTGGGCGGGTGGTCGTCCATGAGGGACTCCATCGCGGCCCGCCAGTCCTCGGTGCCGTTGAGGCCGAGGGCGACCCGGCGCATCCGGGCGTCCAGGTCGCTCCAGGCGGCCCTGCCCTTGGCGTGCAGCTCGGCGGCGCCGTAGGTGAGCATCTCGCGCTCGCGCAGCAGGGTGGAGTAGAGCTTCTCCCCCATCCGCCAGGTGCCGCCGCACTGGAAGCCTTCGAGGAAGGCGACCAGCGCGTCGAACGCGTCGGCGGCGGGCTCGGCGGCCTTGGCCAGCCGGGCGCGCAGGGCCTCGTCGGCGACCATCGCGGGGAGCGTGCGGGTGAGGAAGTTGCGGCCGGTACGGGCCTGGCCGAGCCCCCGCGTGACCAGCAGCGGCGCGGCGAGGTCGGGGGCCAGGTTGGCCTGGCAGGCGGCCAGCACGCCGGGCACCTCGGCCAGGCGCGAGACGGCGGCGGCGACGAGCTCGGCCTCCGGCTTGAGCCGCTGCTGGAAGGCGTTGAACAACGATCCGAAGACGGCCGAGAGGTAGAGGCCCGGGTTGCGCCGCCACTCGGGCCAGGATTCGAGCGCGACCGAGCCCCTCAGCTGGGACAGGACCAGGTCTCTGTCGATGGCGTCGTCCAGCGAGTCGGCCGGGGACTTGGAGAGGCGTTCGATCCAGCGGATCTCCTCCCGGGCGCGGTTCTCCCAGGCGGAGGCGGTGAAATCGCCGAGGGTGTGGTCGTAGCCGTCGGCTCCCAATTGGCTGGCGACGACGGGACGGTCGGAAAAGTACCAGTTGAGAAACTCGTCCACCTACGCACCATATCCTGACGTTCATGCCCCTGCAGATCACTGGCGCGCTAGGCGACCCCGACCTCATCCGGCTCCCCTGGGACGTCCCGCTGGCCGACTGGCCCAAGCATCATCTGGTCGATCTGCCGCGCGGCATCTCCCGCCACGTCGTACGGTTCGCCCGGCTCTCCGGCAAGGTCTACGCGATCAAGGAGATCAGCGAGCGGTACGCCAGGCGGGAGTACCAGCTCCTGTGGGACCTGGCCCGGCTGGACGCCCCGGCCGTGGAGCCCGTGGCGTACGTGACCGGCCGCGACGACGACCTGGACGCCGCGCTGATCACCCGCCACCTGCAGTTCTCGCTCCCCTACCGCGCCGTGATGTCGGGCACCCTGCGCCCCGACACGCTCACCCGCCTGCTCGACGCGCTGGCCGTGCTGCTGGTGCGCCTGCACCTGAACGGCTTCTACTGGGGCGACTGCTCGCTGTCCAACACGCTGTTCCGCCGGGACGCCGGCGCCTTCGCGGCCTACCTGGTGGACGCCGAGACCGGCGAGATGCACCCGATGATCAGCGAGGGCCAGCGGCTGACCGACATCGACGTCGCCCACACCAACATCTTCGGCGAGATGCTCGACCTGGAGGCCGGCGGGCTGCTGCACCCGTCGATCGACCCCATGGAGACCGCGGAGGACATCGTCACCCGCTACCACCGCCTGTGGGCCGAGATCACCGACAGCGAGATCATCGACGAGGTCGACTGGCACCGCGTGGAGCAGCGCATCCGCCGCCTGAACCTGCTCGGCTTCGACGTGGCCGAGATGATGGTGCGGCGCAAGGTCGGCACCGGCCGGCTGATCGTGCGGCCGAAGGTGGTGGACGCCGGCCACCACCAGCGCCGGCTGATCAGGCTGACCGGGCTCGACGTGGAGGAGAACCAGGCGCGGCGGCTGCTCAACGACCTGGACGGCTACCGGGTCGCCAAGGGCCTGCGCCACGAGGACGAGGCCATCGTGGCGCACCGCTGGCTCGCCGAGGTCTTCCACCCCACGGTCGACGACATCCCCGCGGAGCTGCGCGGCAAGCTGGAGCCCGCGCAGCTCTTCCACGAGATCCTCGACCACCGCTGGTACCTGTCGGAGACGGCGGGCGGCGACGTCGGGCTGGCCACGGCGGTGAAGTCGTACGTGGACAACGTGCTGGTGCACAAGCCCGACGAGAAGGCGCTGCTGCCCGACGACCAGGACGAGGACGATCAGTAGGCGACGGTGATGCGGGTGCGCGGGTGGGCGTTCTCCGCCAGTTCGTCGGCGATCGCCACCGCGTAGTCCTCGGCCGTGATGAAGCTGCGGCCGTCGGCGTCGCTGAGCAGGTCGTCGTGGCCGATCCGGTAGACCCCGGTGCGCTCGCCCGGCGCGATCTCGGCGGCGGGTGAGACGTAGGTCCAGTTCAGGTCGGTCACCTCGCGGTAGAGCCCGAGCACCGCCCGCGCGGCCCTGGCCTCCTTCTTGTAGATCTCCGGGAAGCCGGGCGTGTCGACGAGGTCGAGGCCGGGGCCGGCCTTGAGGCTGCCCGCGCCGCCCACGACCACCACGCGGCTCACCCCGGCGGTCCGCAGGCCGTCGATGAGCGCGCGGTTGGCGGCCAGGAACGGCGGCTCGGGCTCGGTGCCGTCGCGCGGCGGAGCGATGGCGCAGACGACGGCGTCGTAGCCCTCGGCGAGCGTGGCGGCGTCGTGGACGTCGCCCTTGACGGGACCGCGGCGGCTGACACCGGTGACGTCGTGGCCGCGGCCGGTGAGTTCGGTGACGATGCGCTGGCCGATCATGCCGGTCGCGCCGAACACGAGGATCTTCATGAGAAGCACAGTATCCAATGGATACTGGTTACTTCATCGTGCTATAAGTACCTTATGGATACCGGTGATGCCTTCGACCCGAACTGCCCGACCCGGCTGGTCCTCGACCGGATCGGCGACAAGTGGTCGGTGCTGGTGCTGCTCAGCCTCAGCGACGGGCCGATGCGCTTCACCGTGCTGCGGGGGCGGATCGGCGGGGTGACGCCGAAGGTCCTCACGCAGACGCTGCGGGCCATGGAGCTGGACGGGCTGATCACCCGCGAGGTCTTCGCCGAGGTGCCGCCGCGGGTGGAGTACGCGCTGACCGACCTCGGACGCTCGCTGCACACGCCGATCTCGGTGGTGGCGCGGTGGGCCGAGGAGAACGTTTCCGAAATCATCCGCCATCGTGAAAAAGTCTCGTGAATTGATCTTATTTCCGCACGAGTGATGCTTTTCTTCGCCCTGGCCGTATAAAACCGTATCTCCCGGTAAAACGCGTCCCTTCTGATCTCTTGTGGCCCCCTACGCTTTCCCCGTCCCACGACGGAGGGAGGCTCGCGATGCTGGGAGTGGACACGTGCCTGGCGGAGGTCATGTCGATACCGGGCGCGCTCGACGCCATGCTGGTCGACGGCACCAGCGGCATGGCGGTCGCCTTCAGCAGCGCGTCCGGCGTGGACGCCGACAGGTCCGCCGCCGCACTGACCGAGGCGCTGCGCGCCACCACCGACGGGCTGACCCGGACGTGTCCCGGCGAGATCGTGCGCATCGACGACATGCTCGTCACCACCGACCGGGGGCACCACCTGCTCCGGCTGCTGGAGACGGTCTTCGAGGGGCCGCTGGTCATCTACGTCCGCCTCGACCTGGAGCGCTCGAACCTGGCCCTGGCCCGTTACCGCCTGCGGGCCATCTCCGACCTGCTGACCACCTGAGCCATGGCCGCGCTCGACTCGCTCCTGTCCGGACTCGCCCGCGAACGCGCGACGGGCGCCCTCCGCCTGGGCAGGAACGGCACGATCTACCTGTCGGGAGGGCGCGTGACGTACATGGAGTGCGCCCAGGCGCCGGGCGTCGAGCGGCTGTTCGCGGCCCGGGGGCGGATGTCGGAGTCGGCCCTGCGCGCCCTCCAGGCCGACGGCGGCCGCGCCCGGCTGCTCCAGGAGGGCCCGGTCACCCTGGCCGAGCTCCAGTACGCCGTGCTCGGCGTGGTCCAGGACGCCGCCTTCTTCCTGCTGCCGGTGACCGGCGTGCGGCCGAAGTTCCGGCCCGGGGAGGAACACTGGCTGGGCGGGCAGTGGTTCTTCGACGTCCCGGAGCTGGTGCGCGAATCCGCCCGCCGCCGCGAGCAGCTCGCCGGCATCTGGCCCTCCGCCGACGTGGACACCCAGCCCGTACGGCCGATCCCGCGCCTTCCCGGGCACGGGGTGACGCTCAGCCAGGTGCAGTGGGAGGTCGTCGTACGGGCCGACCAGAAGGCCACCCCGCTGGAGCTGGCCCGGCAGCTCGGCCGGTCGGGCTACTCGGTGCTGCTGGCCGTCAGGAAGCTGGCCGCCGCCGGCCTGCTCGTCCCGCCGGACCCGGTACGGCCCGCGCAGCCCCGGCGCCACCCCGACGACGGGGAGGCGCTGCCCAAGCGGGTGCCGAGCCCGGTGGCCGTCCCCGCCGGCGACGGGCGGACGGGGACGGCCGCCGGGCCGGTGCCGACGGGCGACCCGACCGATCTGACGCTGCTGCGGCGGCTGAAGAAGGCGCTGGAGGAGATGCCGTGAGGTTCCCCTCACGACGCAGGAGGAGGCCACCCGTGGAGCTACGGCAAGAGGTCCTGGCGGAGATGGAGCTCCTGCGCGGACGCACCCCGGACGTCACCGGCAGCGTCGCCTGCACCGTGGACGGCCTGCGGATCGCCGGCGACCTCGACGGCGACACCGGCGAACAGGTGGCGGCGCTGTCGGCGGCGCTGCTCGCGATGAGCAGCCGGATGCTGACCATGGCGGGCCGCGGGACGTTCGAGGAGACCCTCGTGTCCGGCACCGCCGGGTTCGTGGCCCTCTACGCCGCGGGCCCCACGATCGTCCTCACGGTCCTGGCGGGACCCGGCGCCAACGTCGGGCTCCTGCGGCTGGAGGGCAGGAAGACGGCGGCCTCCGTGGCCGCCGTGGCACGCAAGCACTGACCATCCCACCGAAGCGGAGGAAAGCATGGCAGGCATGGACGTCTCCCTCAAGGAGATGATGAGCATCGACGGCACGATCGGAGCGGCGATCGTCGACCACGGCAGCGGCATGGCGCTCGGCACGCTCGGCGGCTCGAAGGAGCTGGACCTCCAGGTCGCGGCGGCGGGCAACACCGAGGTCATCAAGGCCAAACTGCGCACGATGGACTCGCTGGGCCTCAAGGACGGCATCGAGGACATCCTCATCACGCTGACCGCGCAGTACCACATCATCCGCCCGCTCACCGGCCGCAGCGGCAAGGGCCTGTTCCTCTACCTCGCCCTCGACCGCAACCGGGCCAACCTGGCCCTGGCCCGGCACATGCTCAAGGTCATCGAGGAGAAGCTGGAGCTCTGACCGGCCCGTTCACGGCTCCGTGGCGACCTCCGGGCGTACGGCGGCCGCGGAGCCGGTGTGGGCGCTGATCTCGGCGATGATCTCGGGCCAGAGGGGGCGGGGCAGGTCGTGGCCCATGCCGGGGTAGGTGACCAGGCGGGCGCCCGGGATGGCGGCGGCGGTGGCCCGGCCGCCGGCGATCGGGACGAGCTGGTCGTCCTCGCCGTGGATGACCAGCGCGGGCGCCCTCAGCCCGCCCAGCGCCGCCGTACGGTCGCCGGAGGCCATGATGGCGGCCAGCTGGCGGGCCGTGCCGGCCGGGTCGTGGCAGCGGTCGAAGGCCAGCCCGGCCAGCCTGCCGACGCGTTCGCGGTCCAGCTCGTAGCCGGGCGACCCGATGACGGACCAGGTCGCCAGGGCACCGGCGACGACCGACTCGCGATCGGCCGCGGGCTTGGCGAACAGCACCGCGGCGGCCGCCTCGGTCGGCGGGGCCGCCTGGGGGCTGGGCGTGGACATGATCGAGGTCAGGCTCAGCACGCGCGCGGGATGCCGGATGGCCAGCGCCTGGGCGACCATCCCGCCCATCGAGGCGCCGACGACGTGCGCGGCGGGCAGGCCCAGGACGTCCATGAGCCCGGCGCTGTCGTCGGCCAGGTCGTCCAGCACGTACGGCGAGGGCGCTCCCCATGGGGGAACGCCCTCGCCGTGGAGGTGCGTGGACAGGCCCGCGTCGCGGTTGTCGAACCTGACGACGTGGTGCCCCCGCTCGGCCAGGAGTTCGCAGAACTCGTCGTCCCAGTGGATGAGCTGGGCGCCGAGTCCCATGATGAGCAGCAGGGGCCTGCCCGCGGGTGAGCCGAAGCTCTCGTAGGCGATCTCGATGCCGTTGGCGGCTGCGCGCTGGATCACAGCGACCAGAATGTCATTCTGGTCGTCCGGCGTAAAGGCCGGAATGTCCGTGGGTCAGTCGTTGAGGAGCTTGCGCAGGCGCTCGCCGCCGAGCACCACGCCGCCACCGGCCAGGACCAGCACGCCGGCCATGACGGTGCCGCCCATCGCGACGGTCTTCCCGACGTTGCCCTGACCGCCGGCGGAGGTTGCCCCGTCGTCGGCGGGCGCCTCGGCCAGGACCTTGGGGGGCTCGGCCGGGTTGGCGTCGTACCTGCTCCAGGCGCCGCTGGAGAAGGCCACGGGGTAGTTCTTCTTGCCCTTGCCGTCGCCCCACTTGGTGATGACGTAATCGATCTTGATGTGGCCCTGGCCGCCGTTGCCGTCCACGCCGAGGGTGTCGGAGTTGAAGGTGCCGCCGGTCAGCTCGGCGAAGGTCTTGGCGTCGAGGTCGAGCATGACGCCGCGGTTGGAGGGCTCGCCCGGGCCGCGGTCGCCCACGAAGAACGGCATCTTCTTGCCGTTGTAGGTCACGTAACCCTCGGTCATGAGGGGCCAGCTGGGGCTGGCGGCCAGGCCCTTCTGCATGGGCTTGCCGCTGGCGGGAAGACCGGTGTCGCCGGCGCGGCCGGAGGAGTCGTCCCAGAAGTACGAAGCCTTGGTGGATCCTTTGAGCAGGATCTTCTGGTCGTCGCCGGTGTCGGCGTGGGCGCCGGTGGCGGAGATCGTCAGCGCGCCCATGGCGGACACGGACAACAGGGCGAGAGAGCGCAGGCCAAATCGAGACATGAAGCAGTGAAGTCCTTCGCGAGGGGACAGGGGGAACGCGCGTGACTACGGTGCGTAACCGGGCAGAGCGCCGAAAGGGTGGTTACGCGGCGCGTGGGGGAAAGTCAGGGAAGAGACCGCTCAGCAGGCGGTCGTCACTACACTGTCCGGGGGTACGACGAGGTGGTACATGCGTGAAGTCCTCTCCATCTCGCCTACCGGGTTAGCTGACGGGTTCGGGCGTGGAGATGCCCTACCGGCACAGGGCCGGATTCACCCCAATGAGATGGGTCCCCGGTTCCCGACAAGTCGGGATTCGGCGCCAGCTGTCGCCCCTCTCCTGGTAGGGACTACGCCACCAGCTGGTAATTGGTTAAGACGGTACCCAGAGATTCGGACAAATACAAACGAATCGTCATGAACCGGGTAAAGATCTACCTGTCGAGGTAAAGAGAAAGGGGGCACGGCATGCCGTACCCCCAGCTAAATTCGACCTTTCAGCCGCCGCTCTTGCGCCTGAAGGATCTTTTACTCGAGGCCGGGCCGTGCGCCCCGTGGATCTTCGACGGGTCCACGCCCCTGCCACCCGCGGCCGAGTCGGCCTGCTGCCCGCGCTTGCGTTCCAACGCCTCCCGGAACTTGCGCTTCATCTCGTCCTCGGGAGTCTCGCTGACTTCCGGCTCCGGTGTTTCCGCCATGAGGACCTCCTGGTATTGGGGACATCCACAGCTTCGCATGACGCCGCTTACGACGCGAAACCGGCCTCCACTCTGCTCTCCGGCGCCGGCGTCTGCTCCAGCCGCCTGCCGGGCATCATGACCAGCGCGACCAGGGCGATCACCGCGCCCGCCACGCCCAGCGACGGGATCACCACGGCCGCCGCCGAGGCGTGCGCGGCCGCGAGCCCGTGCACGGGCGCGTCCGTGGTGATGACCGACGTGTACGCGGTGCCGGCCAGCGCCAGCGCCACCGAGCCGCCGATCTGCCGGAAGAAGGTGAGGTTGGCCGAGGCGGTGCCGATGTACTGCGGCGCGACGGCCTGCTGCACGGCCACGGTCAACCCCGACAACATCGGCCCCATGCCGAGCCCGATGAGCACCATCCACCCGGCCAGCAGCAGGCCGTCGGTGCGCAGGGTCAGGTTCAGGCAGAGCAGGCTGCCGGCCACCAGCAGGAACGGCGCCCCCACCAGCCACGGCTTGTACGTGCGCGTCCTGGACATCAGCGTCCCCATGAGCGCGCTGCCCGCCACCATGGCCAGCGTCATCGGGTAGATCCTCAGCCCGGACTCGGTGGCGCTGACGTTCAGCGCCTGCTGGAAGTAGCGCGGCAGGAACACCACACCGGCGTACATGCAGAAGGCCGTGAAGAACGAGGTCGCGTTGACCAGCGTGTACGTGCGGTCCCGGAACAGGTGCATCGGCATGATCGGGCTCGACGCCCGCAGCTCGACCAGCACGAACACGGCCAGCAGGACCAGGGCCAGCAGGATCGGCCCGGCCACGGGCAGGGACGTCCAGGAGTTGCTGTCCAGGCCCTTCTCGGTGAGGCCGAGCAGCAGCGCGCTGATGGCCACGCTGAACACCGCGATGCCCAGGTAGTCCGGTCGGCCCCCGCCGCCGGTGCCCGGACGGAACGGCAGCCGCAGCGCCACGATCGCGATCAGCGCGATCCCGAGCGGCACGTTCACGTAGAAGGCCCACCGCCAGCTCGCGTGGTCGGTGAACAGCCCGCCCAGGAACGGCCCGGCCAGGTACGTCAACGCCATCACGCCGCCGAGCGCACCCTGCACCCGGGCGCCGTTCCGGCCGGGCGGGAACATCTCCATCACCAGGGCCAGCGAGAGCGGCAGCAGCGCGCCCGCGCCCAGCCCCTGCACGGCCCGGAACACGATGAGCTGGGTCATGTCCTGCGCCAGGCCGCACAGCGCCGATCCGACGACGAACACCGACATCCCGACGAGCAGCAGCGGCTTCCTGCCGTGCTGGTCGGACAGCCGGCCGTACAGCGGCACGGTGACGGTGGAGGTGAGCAGGTAGGCCGTGACCACCCACGTGTACAGCCGCGTGCCGCCCAGCTCGCCGGTGATGCGGGGCAGCGCGGTGCCGACGATCGTCTGGTCGAGCATCGCCAGGAACATCCCGCCGAGCACCGCCAGCAGCACCAATCCGTTGCCCTTGGCCTTCATGTCACTAGTCACAGGTAGAGACTGATAGGTAAGCGCTGACATGTCAAGCCTTTGCTATGCTGGCGGGCATGTCCCTGCGGATCGCCCTCCTCGGGCTGCTCTCCGGCGTCGGCCCGGCCAGCGGCTACGACCTGGCCAAGAAGTTCGAGCACTCGCTCAACCACGTCTGGCAGGCCGGGCACACGCAGATCTATCCCGAGCTGGTCAAGATGGCCGCCGACGGCCTGGTGACGGTCGAGCACGAGGGCGCGCGGGGCCGCAAGATCTACGCCATCACCCCCGAAGGCCGCGCGCTGCTCACCGACTGGCTGATCGGCCACGACCCGTCGGCGACCGTGCGCAGCGAGACCGCCCTCCAGGCGTTCCTGCTGCCCCTGCTGAACACCGAGCAGGCCATCGCCGTGGTCGAGCGCATCAAGGCCCACTTCGTGGCCCGCCTCGCCGTGCTCGACTGCGTCCCTGAGGGCAGCAGGCTCGGCAACTACGCGCTCACCCTCGGCCTCCGCCAGGTCCGCTCCGGCGTCGCCTGGGCCGACGAGACCCTGGCCGCCCTGCGGCGCGAAGGGTAAAACGGAACTCTTCGGTTCCTGGTGTTGCGTTGGAGCAGCCCCGGATATACACCCAGGCATGATGGTCTACCTCCCAGTACGGCGATGAGCCTCCTGGGTCGTGACCTGGCGATCGACCTCGGCGCGGCCAGCACGAGGATCTATGCCAAGGGCAAGGGCATCGTGCTCGACGAGCCCTCGGCCGTCATGCGCGACAGGGAGACGGGCAAGGTCCTCGGCTACGGCGCCGAGGCCGCGGACGGCGTTGACGTCACGGACGGCGAGACGTACTGGCCGATCAGCGATGGCCTGCCCCAGGACGGCGAGCTCGCCCGGCGCATGATCAGGCACTTCCTGCGCAAGGTGCATCGGCACCCCTTCCCCCGGCCGCGTCTGGTCATGGCCGTGCCCGACGAGTTCACGCCGATCGAGCGGGTGGCGCTGCGCGACGCCGGGTTCGAGGCGGAGGCCCGCGGCATCCTGCTGGTCAAGCATGCGATCGCCGCGGCGCTCGGCGCGGGCCTGCAGGTGCGCGACGGCACCGGGCACATGGTCGTCGACATCGGCCGCGACGCCGCCAGGGTCGCCGTGCTCTCCTGCGGGGCCGTGGTCGCCGCCGGAACCGTGCGCGGCGGCGGGAACGCCGTCACCCGCGCCGTAGCCCGCCTGGTCGAGGACGAACACGGCCTGCTGGCCGACGACCGGCAGGCCGAGTCGGCCAAGCTGCACGCGACCCGGGAGCCGGCCGGGAACGTGCTGATCCACGGCAGGGACGCCGGCACCGGCGAGGAGCGCGCGGTCGCGCTGCCCGCCGCCCGGGTCCGCGAGGCCGCCGTGCAATCGGTCGAGCACATCGTGCGGGCCGCCGAGTCCACCATGGAACGCTGCCCTCCCGAGCTGACCGCCGACCTGGGCGAGCGGGGCATGGTGCTGGTCGGCGGCGGCGCGCTGCTGCCCGGCCTGCGCCGGCGGATGCAGGAGGGCCTGTCCATGCCGGTGCGGCGCGCGGAGCGGCCCAGCGACTCGGTGGCGCTGGGCCTCGGCCGCTGCGTGGAGGACCTGGGGCTGATCGCCAAGCTGAGGCGCCGGTGAACGACCTGTTCGACCTGGGGGTCTCGCTCGCCGACAAGACCGTCAGGACGATCGCGGTCTACGTGACGATCGCCGTCCTGCTCCGCATCGCCGGAAAGCGCGGCATCGCGCAGCTCAACAACTTCGACTTCGTGGTCATGCTGCTGATGAGCAACGTCGTGCAGAACGCGATCATAGGCCCGGACAACTCGCTGATCGGCGGCCTGGTCGGCGTGGTGATCCTGGTGGCCGTCAACGCGCTCGTGGTGCGGTGGGCGGCGACCGTGCCCGCGGTCGGCAGGATGTTCGAGGGCGCCCCGGTCGTCCTGGCCCGCGACGGGCACTTCATCCCCTCCGCGCTACGCCGGATGGGCGTCCGGCAGGCCGATCTCAACGTGATGCTCCAGCTCAGAGGCGCCGACAGCGTCGCCGACACCGAAGTGGTACGCCTGGAGCCCGGCGGCTCGCTGCTGGTCCGCCTGCGCCCCGAGGAGGAGGACGTGGAACGCGGCGACCTGGAGGAGCTGTACCGGCGCCTCGACCGCATCGAACGCAAGCTGGACGACCTGAAAAGCGGGCCCTCCTGAGAATGGCGGCCGAACGACCATTAGATATCGATCATTAATGGTCCGTTAATCGCCCTGCGCCCGGAATTGATCTCCGATATTGTCCTGATGTGCGCCTGGCTGGTCGCTCGGTCATGATGTCCGCGGTGCTGATCTGCGTCGCGGTCGCGGCAGCTTGTACCTCCGGCCGCCAGTTCTCCTTCGAGGAGGCGGCCAGGCAGCTCACCGCCGACACCGACACCCTGCTCACCAGCGCCGCGCTGCGCGTGGCGCCGGACCACCGCTCCGACGAGACCGAAGACCGCTCGTGCGTGCCCGGCCAGGTGCGCCGGCTCGTCCGGGCCGAGGGCGAGGCCGCCGACGCCCCCGACGGCCTGCTGGACACCCTCCAGGACATGGGCTACGACCGGATCGTGGAGGACCTCGACCTGCGTGACGAGAGCCCCGAGGTCTCCGTCGTGCGCAACCCCCGGACGAACCTGACGTTCGAGCTCACCGTCCTCGACGGGCCGAACGTCAGGATCGTCGGCAGGACGACCTGCTACGTCCCGCAGGAGGACGCCCGCTCCTGACGCCTCAGGGCGCCGACAGCGCCTCGGTCGGCGACAGCCGCGAGGCGCGCACGGCCGGGTAGAGCCCCGCCACCGCGCCGATGAGCAGCGTGGCCACCAGGCCCCCGACGGTCGCCCAGCCGGGCACCACGGCGGGCCACTCGCGGGAGAAGGCGTAGCCGACGGTGACGCCGGCCCCCAGCAGGATGCCGCCCACGCCGCCCAGCGCGGACAGCAGCAGCGACTCGGCGAGGAACTGGGTGCGGATCTGGCCGCGCGTCGCGCCGAGCGAACGGCGCAGGCCGATCTCGGCGCGGCGTTCCAGCACCGAGATGACCATCGTGTTGGCCACGCCGACGCCGCCCACGATCAGGGCCACCGCGCCGACGCCGAGCAGCAGCCCGGCGAAGGCCTGGCTGGTCGCCTGCTTGGCGGCCAGCGCGTCCGACGGGCGGGACACGTCCACCTCGTTGGGCGCCTCGGGGTTGGCCGTGCCGGCCAGCACCGACCGTACGGACTCCAGCCTCGTCTCCTGCGAGCGGGTGTAGAGCGTGGTCGGGTGCCCGTCGAAGTCCAGCCTGGACTCCGCGACCGGCCAGCCGACCAGGGCCGCGCTGTCCAGCTCCTCGGCCAGGGGCACCGGGTCGAGCACGCCGACCACCGTGAACCGGATGCCGCCGATCACCACCTGCGTGTCGGGGGTGACCGCGCCGATGCCGAGCCGCCGGGCGGCGACCGAGCCGAGCACGGCGGCCGGGTAGCGCTCGGTGGCCGCGTTGAGCCAGGTGCCGCTGCGGACCGTCGCGCCCACGGTCGGCAGCAGGTCGAGACGGGCGGCGGCGGTGCCCAGGCCGTTGGTCTGGGGCGCGGGGATCTCCTCGCTCCGGTAGACCTTGGCCTCCGGCACCCTGCCCGTGGACGAGACCGTCTCCACCGGGCCGATGCGCTCGATCATCGCCTCGGCGTCCATGGGCATCTGGGCCGCCTCGCCCATCAGCGTGGTGCCGGAGGAGACGGTGAGCAGGTTCGTGCCCAGCGCGGACAGCGTACGGTCCAGCTCGGCGCTGGAGGAGGACGAGATCCCGACCACGCCGATCATCGCGGCGATGCCGATCGCGATGCCCAGCGCCGACAGGAACGCCCGCAGCGGGCGGGTGCGCAGGCCGACCGCGCCCACGCGCATCACGTCGCGCGGGCGCATCTTGGCCGGGGAGAGCCGGGGGCGCTCCAGCGTGGCCATCACGCCACCTCGGATTCGACGGACTCCCGCACACGCACCCCGCGCTCCCCGCGCGCCCCGGAGCCGGGGGCCGAGTCGGAGCGGGAGGCCGTGTCCGGGCTTGAGGCCGAGTCGGCGACGATCCGGCCGTCCCGCATGCTCACCTGGCGGGGCAGGCCGGCGGCGATCTCCCGGTCGTGGGTGATGATCACGATGGTGGTGCCGCTCCCGTTCAGTTCGTGCAGCAGGTCCATCACGCCGGTGCCCGAGACCGAGTCCAGCGCGCCGGTGGGCTCGTCGGCCAGCAGCAGCGGCGGGTCGCCGGCCACCGCCCTGGCGATGGCCACGCGCTGCCGCTCGCCTCCGGACAGCTCGTGCGGCTCGTGGTCGACGCGGTGCGCGAGGCCGACGCGGCGCAGCGCCGTCGCGGCCCTGCGGCGGCGTTCGGACAGGGGCAGGCCGGTGTAGATCAGGCCGTCGGCCACGTTGTCCAGGGCGGAGACCTTGGCGGCCAGGTGGAAGTGCTGGAAGACGAAGCCGATCGTGGTGGCGCGCAGGGCGGAGAGCTGGTTGTCCGACAGCTTGGAGACGTCGTAGCCGTCGATCTCGACGCGGCCCGCCGACGGGCGGTCGAGGGTGCCGACGATGTTGAGCATCGTGGACTTGCCCGAGCCCGACGGGCCGACGATGGCGACCAGCTCGCCGTGCCGGATCTCCAGCGACACCGAGTCCAGCGCGGCCACCCCGCCGGGGTAGCTCCTGGAGACGCCGGTGAGCGCGATCATGGGCCACCTCATCCCGTGGTCCGCGGCGGGCGTGCCCGAAGGGGGCGGGGAGGGGGTAGTGGTGTGGGTCATTTCGGGATTCCGACCGTCATGCCGTCGGTGAGACCGTCGCCGGAGATCTCGACGCGGCCCCCCGCGAACAGCCCGGTCTTCACCGCCACATATCGCGACTTGCCACCTTCGACCACCTCCACCCCGAACCCGCCCTCCTGCAACGCCACCAGCGCCGACACCGGCACGGTCAGCACGTCCTTCCGCCGGTCGGCGGTGAACGTCACCTTCACCGCCGCCTTGTCGAGCCCCTTGGCGGCCTTGGCGTTGCCCAGCGAGATCAGCACCTCCAGGCGGGTCTCCGGATCGGCGTTCTGCCCATCCCCCGGCTCGATGATCGTGGCGACCTCGGTGATCCGGCCGGTCACGTCCTTGCCGCCGGGCAGCGCGACCGAGACCTTGGTGCCCTTCCTGGCCATCCGCTGGTCCTCGGCCGCCAGCTTCGCCGTGACTACCTTCTTCGTGCCCGTGTAGGTGAGGATCTTCTGCCCCGGTGCCGTGGGCTGGCCCCGCTCGGCCTCCAGGCTCTCCACCCGGACCTTGCCGGGAGCGAAGACGACCCGTCCCAGCTCCACCACGCCGGTCTCGTCCAGGCCACGGTCCTCCTGCCACTCCCTCACCGCCTGGGCGGTGTCGTAGGTGTACTCGTCGTCCACGGTGAAGCCGTCGTAGCCGAGTTTGCGCAGGTTGCGTTCCAGGTTCTCGACGTCCCTGCCCTCGGCGCCGATCCTCAGGTCGCGGTAGGCGGGGGTGGTGCCGTACAGGAGCATGACCGGCTTGTTGTCCAGGCGGAACAGGGACCGGCCGCGGGTGATCTGGTCGCCGCTGTCGGGGAGCCAGGTGACCGTGCCCGGCTTCCTGGCCGTGGCCGTGGTGACCGGGCCGTAGCCGAGTTCGCCGTCGGCGTCCCTGGTGTCGTTCAGCGTCTGCCGGGTGACCGGGGCGGTGGCCGGGGGCAGCGCGGCGGCCGACGTGGCGGGGGCGGCGCCGCCGTTCAGCAGGCCGCCGGGGTTGACCGCCAGGACCGCCGCCCCCGCGGCGGCGGCGACCCCGATGAGGACGACGATCGTCCGGCCGCCGCGGGGGCGGCGCGGACGCGGTGAGGGGGCGTCCGGCTCGGCCCTCTCGTCGATGGTGGCCCTCCCCATCAAGAGCCTCCCTGTCCCCCGCCGATGTTCATCCGGCACTTCTCCTGCGCGGACTTGAAGTCGGGGTCCTCGGCGACCTCGCGGTTGATGCGCACCATGCCGCCCTCGGGATCGGGGAACGCCTCCACGCCGTTGTCACGCATGCACTGCGCCTGCTTGCGCATGTTCTCGGCCTGCTTGGGGTCGCCGCCCTTGCCCGACGTCATGCCCTCCGGCTGGAACTGCTTGCAGGCCTCCATGGCCTTCTGGACCTTCTCCGGGCCGCCGGAGCTCTTGTCGAACTTCATCTCCATCCGGCCGTCCGGGCCGGGGTCGGGCATGTCCAGGCCCTGTTCGCGCAGGCAGGTGGTGTACTTGACGGCCTGCTCGCTGCGGTCCGTGGTGGCCGAGGCGCCGGCCGACGGCCGGGCGCCGGTGCCGGTCACCGACGCCACGTCCGATCCGCTCTCCTGGGCGCCGCACGCCGTCAGGAACAGCGCGGCCGCGGCCAGCGCCATGAGGGGTCGTCCTCGCATGAATGCTCTCCTCCGTCGGATCCGATGGCCTTCGAGGGGAGATGCAATACGCGGCCGTGTTTCTCCAGCGTTTCCATCCCGACTTATCCCGATCAAATGCCACCCGCGTCACAATCGAGCCGGAGGTATGGAATGCGGGTGCTGGTGGTGGAGGACGAGCGCATGCTCGCCGGCGCGATCGCCGAGTGGTTACGCGAGGAGACCCACGCGGTCGATCTCGCCCACGACGGCGAGGCGGCGCTGGAACGGATCGCGGTCAACGACTACGACGTGGTCGTGCTGGACCGCGACCTGCCACGCGTGCACGGCGACGACGTGTGCAGGGAGCTGGTCGCCTCCGACTCCGACGCGCGGGTGCTGATGCTCACGGCCGCCGCCCAGCTCGACGACCGGGTGAGCGGGCTGTCCATGGGCGCCGACGACTACCTGACCAAGCCGTTCGCCCTCCCGGAGCTGGCGGCGCGCGTCCTGGCGCTGGGACGGCGCTCACGTCCGGCCACTCCCCCGGTGCTGCGCCGGGCCGGGATCACGCTGGATCCGGCGCGCAGGGAGGTGTTCCGGAACGGGCGGTTCGTCCCGCTGTCGAAGAAGGAGTTCGCCCTACTGGCCGAGCTGATGCGGGCGCAGGGCACGGTCGTCTCGGCCGAGCACCTGCTGGAGAAGGCGTGGGACGAGCACGCCGACCCGTTCACCGGCGTGGTGCGGCTGACGATACTCAAGCTGCGCCGCAAGCTCGCCGACCCGCCGGTGGTGGAGACCGTGCCGGGAGTGGGGTACCGCATCCCATGAGACGTCCGCACCCCACCCTGAGGCTGCGCCTCACGCTCGTGTACGGCGCGCTCTTCCTGGTGGCGGGGCTGGCCCTGCTGGGCGTCACGTACCTGCTGTTCAACCAGCAGCTCTCGCAGTCGTTCGAGAGCCGGTTCACGACCAGTGACGGCACCCGTAAGAACATCATCTTCCTCAAGCAGGACGGCGTCGAGCTGGTCGGCCCCGCCGCCGTCAAGTGGATGCGGCAGCAGGAGGAGGGGGTGCGCGAGGCCGCCGTGACCTCGCTGCTCACCCAGGGCGCGATCGCTCTGACCGTCGTGTGCGGGACCGCCGTCGGGCTGGGCTGGGTGGTGGCCGGACGTGTACTGGCCCCGCTGCACCTGGTGACCGAGACCGCGCGCCGCATCGCCGCCGCCCCGATGGCCGAACGCGGCCTGCACGAACGGATCGCGCTCCACGGCCCCCCGGACGAGGTCAAGACGCTGGCCGACACCTTCGACACGATGGTGGAACGGCTGGACCACTCCTTCGACGGCCAGCGCAGGTTCGTCGCCAACGCCTCGCACGAGTTGCGCACGCCCCTGACGCTCAACCGGGCGCTGGTGGAGCTGGCCATGCACCGGCGTACCGCCTCCGACGACGTCAAGGAGCTGGGCGAGAGCCTGTTGCAGATCAACACCCGCCACGAACGGCTCATCGCGGGCCTGCTGCTGCTGGCCCGCTCCGAGCAGGAGATCGCCGACCGTTCCCCGGTGGACCTCGCCGACGTCGTCACCCACGTGGTCGCCCAGACCGCGCGCGACGCCGAGGAGGCGAAGGTCGTGGTGAAGGAGGACGCCGCTCCGGCGCCGACCGTGGGTGACGCGCTGCTGCTCGAACGGCTGGTGCACAACCTGGTGGAGAACGGCGTCCGGCACAACCTCGACGACGGCACCGGCTGGGTGCGGGTGTCGAGCCGGACGGTCCCCGGCGGGCTGGTCCAGGTGGAGGTGGGCAACAGCGGGCCGAGCGTGCCGCCGTACGACGTGCCGCTGCTGTTCAAGCCGTTCCACCGGCACGGCGCCGAGCGGGTGGTCACGGGGATGAGCGCGGGGCTCGGGCTGTCGATCGTGCGCTCGGTGGCCGTCGCGCACGGAGGCGACGTGACGGCCCGGCCCCGCGAGGGCGGCGGTTTGATCGTTACGGCGACGCTGCCGGCTGCTCGCGCAACTTGACTACAAATCCTGATATTGGTCGCTATCGTAAGTAACTTCGTTCATTTCAGTATCAGGAGTCACTTCTCTCATGGCGCACGTCGAACCGCTGCGGGAGGGTGACCCGGCGGTCGTGGGGGCGTACCGGCTGCTCGGGCTGCTGGGCGCGGGCGGCCAGGGGACCGTCTACCTCGGGCGGGCGCCCGACGGGCGGACGGTGGCGGTCAAGGTGCTGCGCCACGGCGCCGGGCCGGACGAACGGTTCGCCAAGGAGATCGAGGCGGCGCGGCGGGTGGAGCCGTTCTGCATCGCGCAGGTGCTCGACGCGTCCCCGGGGCCGCAGCCGTACATCGTGACCGAGTACGTCGAAGGGCCCTCGTTGCAGCAGGCGGGCCGCCACACGGGGGCCGACCTGCAACGGCTCGCCGTCGCCACGGCCACGGCGCTGGCCGCCATCCACCAGGCGGGCGTCGTGCACCGGGACTTCAAGCCCGCCAACGTGCTGCTCGGCCCAGGCGGGCCGCGGGTGATCGACTTCGGCATCGCCCGTGCCGCGGACGCGTCGGCCACCATGACGAGCGGCATCGTGGGGACGCCCGCGTACATGGCGCCCGAACAGCTCGCGGGACAGATGGTCGGGCCGCCGGCGGACGTGTTCGCGTGGGCCGCGGTCGTGGTGTGGGCGGGCACCGGGACGCCGCCGTTCGGCCAGGACACGCTGCCCGCGATCATCAACCGGATCCTGAACAACGAGCCGCAGCTCGGCGACCTGCCCCGGCCGCTGCGCTCGATCGTGTACGACTGCCTGGCCAAGGACCCGGCGGCCCGTCCGACGATGCGCGACGTCCTCCTCCGCCTCCTCGGCGGCGACGCCCCCACCCCGGCCCACCCCTCCCAGCTCCAGGGACCACGGCACCCCACCCCGTCCGGCGCCATGGGGCAGGGACCACCGCCGGGCCCCGCTCCGGTCGGGGGCGCGGGGCAGGGGCCGGCGCCGTTCCCCGGCCCGGGGGGACGGCGGCACGGGCGCGGGCGGGGGGTGGTGCCGCTGGCCGCCGGGTTGTCGGTGGTCGTGGCAGCGGCGCTCGTGGGCGGGGTCGTCTGGCTCGCCCCCTGGTCGCACCTCCCCGGCCTGTCCGCGCTCACGGCCCCCTCCGCCACCCCGACGCCTCCCACCTCCACCCCGCGGAAAACGCAGCGGAAGAGCACCCCGAAACCCGCCACCACCAAGAAACCGACCTCCCGCCCCACCACCCGCCGCCCTACGGAGTCAGCCACCCCCCGCCCCACCGTCACCCGCACCACGACACGTTCGACCCCCACCCCCACCCGCACCACCAAGAAGCCGGTCACCACCGCCAGGGCCGGCGTCGGGGAGATCACCCTGTCCGGCGGCCCCGGACAGTCCGCCGGAAGCGGCTGCTACATGCCCCCCTTGCACTTCCAGGGCCGCGTGGAGTCCACCAAGCGCGAGATCTGGGTCTCCTACGCCTGGCTGATCGACGGCAGGAGCGTCGAGCGCAGCAGATCCTGGGTCTCCGAGGACGACTACAGCGCCTACATCACCGCCGGCCAGTACATGCTGAAGGCCGGCCCCCACACCGTCACCCTCCGGGTCACCGCCCCCAGCGCCGCGACCAAGAGCGTGTCCCTGACCATCTGCACGATGGACGACTGATGACGATGCCGCCGGCCATCGGCCCGTACCGGCTGGTCAGGCAGCTCGGCGAGGGCGGCCAGGGCGCCGTGTACCTGGCCGAGGCCCCCGACGGCGCCCAGGTCGCGATCAAGGTCCTGCACGAGGGCGCGACCGGCGACGGCCGCTTCGCCAAGGAGGTCGCCGCCGCGCGGCGGGTGGAGCCGTTCTGCGTCGCGCAGGTGCTGGACGCCTCGCTGGGCGGGCGGCCGTACATCGTGACCGAGTACGTCGAAGGGCCCTCGTTGCAGCAGGCGGGCCGCCATGCGGGGGGCGACCTGCAACGGCTCGCCGTCGCGACCGCGACCGCGCTGGCCGCGATCCACCGGGCGGGCGTCGTCCATCGCGACTTCAAGCCCGCCAACGTCCTGCTGGGACGCGACGGGCCGCGGGTCATCGACTTCGGCATCGCCCGCGCCGCCGACGCCTCCGCCACGGTCACCAGCAGCATCCTGGGCACGCCGTCGTACATGGCTCCCGAGCAGTTCGCGGGCGCCACCGTCGGCCCCGCCACCGACGTCTTCGCCTGGGCCTGCGTCATGGTGTACGCCGCCACCGGCGTCCCGCCGTTCGGCAACGACTCGGTGCCCGCCGTACTCGGCCGCATCCAGTACGGCGAGCCGCACCTCGCCGGCGTGCCCGAGCCGCTGCGCTCCATCGTGGCCGCCTGCCTGGCCAAGCACCCCGACGCCCGCCCCACCATGCAGGACGTGCTCTTCCAGCTCATAGGCGGCCCCCGCCCCGCGCCGCCGCCCTCCCCCGGCCACCCGGCCGTCCCTCACGTCTGGACCGGCCCCTCCGGCCGTCCGCCCGGCGGCCCCACGCACCCCTCCGCCCACGGGCACCCCCGCCACCCGCCGGGCGGACGTCCCCGGGCCGGGCTCGCGCTGCTGGCAGGCGGCGTGGCGCTCGTCCTCACGGCCGCCACCGCGACGGCCGCCTGGGTGTGGTGGCCCACCGCCCCGGGCCGGAACACCACGAACACCACGAACGCCGCCGCACCCCCCACCACGCACGTCCCCGACAGCCGCAGGTCCGGCACCCGCCGATCGACCACCCGCAAGCCCGCGAAACCCACCAGGTCCCCGCAACCCCCCACCACCAGGCCGACGCCCACCACCAAGCCGACGTCCGCCAGGCCGACCTCCACCACCAGGCCGACGACCTCCACCAGGCCGACGACCCCCGCCAAGGGCGGCGTGACCTCGGCGGCCCTGACCTACCAGGGCATCCGCGTGGGCGACTGCTGGCGCTACGACCTCAACGTCTACGCCGACGTGACCGCCACCGTCGGCTACGACTACCAATGGCTCGTCAACGGCCAGAGCCAGGGCAGAAAGGTGGCCACCGCCTCGACCAGGCCCGTCCTGCCCTCGATCACCTGGAAGGGCAAGGGCAGCTACACCGTGGTGTTCCGCGTCCTCACCCCCACCAGCCTCCGCCGCAGCGCCACCGTGAACATCTGCGACGTCGACAAAGGCTGGTAGCGGCCCCCGTCCGGTGGCCGGCCGGTCAGCCGAGTTGCGCGGCCGTGCGGAGTGAGCGGTAGAGCAGGCGCGGGTCGCCCAGGTGGTGGCGCAGGAGTTTCTCCAGGCCGCCGATCGGGACCAGGTTCTGGGGGGCGCGCGGGTCCTTGTAGTCGACCCCGGCCAGCGCCGGCAGGGCCAGCGTGACCGCGTCGGCCAGCTCCACGACCTGCGCCGGGTCGAGGTCGGCGCTGGCCTCGCAGCGGGCGATCCCGGCCCACGGCGCCGACGACTGCACCGGGAGCCGCAGGTACCAGGCGTGCCTGCGCCAGCTCGTGCCCATGAGGAACACCGGCGTACGCTGCCCCGGCGTGAGCGCGGCGACCACGGCCGACTGCGGCGGCGGCAGGTACGCCGCGTGGTGCGTCTTGATGTAGCCGATCGTGCGCGGCAGATGGGTACGCCCCCGCAGCGGCCCGTCGACCAGCAGCAGGTCGTCGCCCAGCGACCGGTGGCGGACGGCGAGGTCCACCTCCAGCTGGGTGACCTGGCGTTGCAGGGCGAGCGACAGCTCCTCGAAGCTGGAGTCGGCGGCCTTGTGCGGCCGGTAGGAGGCGTGCGCGGTCTTGACCTCGGGCGCGTACGGCGAGGCCGAGATGAGCGCCCTGTCGACCTCGATCGCGGCCAGCTCGGCCCCCTCGCGCCCGCAGCGCACGATCCCGGCGGCGTAGGAGGCGGCGATCCCGGGGACGGGCATCGGCAGGTCGGAGTCGTGCACCCACACGCGGGCGTCGATCCGGCGCACGCCGTCGGCCACCAGCAGCGTCTCGGGGACGGCGGCGCCGGGGCCCGGCGTGACCGGCTTCCAGTCGGCGGCCGGCCGCTCGACGTCGAGGACCAGCTCGGCACTGGTCGCGCCCAGCTCGGACAGGGCCTCGACGGCGACCGCGGCGGCGTAGCCCGGGTCCCAGGGGTCGACGGTGAAGCCCGACGCCCCCTGGACCCCCGACGTCATTGCCCCACCTTCCGGACGTGCGAGCCCTTGGCGTCGCGCAGCACCTCGAACCGGGCGGGCACCCGGTCGGCCAGCGCCGGGACGTGGGTGACGACGCCGATCATGCGTTCCTGCCCGGCGGCCAGGCGTTCGAGGGTGGTGGCGACGGTGTCGAGGGTGGCGGGGTCGAGCGTGCCGAAGCCCTCGTCCAGGAAGATCGAGTCGAGCCCTCTGGCGACGGCCCCCGACAGCGCCAGGGCCAGGGACAGCGCGGCCTGGAAGGTCTCGCCGCCGGACAGCGTGCGGGCGCTGCGCCGCAGGCCCGCCTCGCCGTGGTCGATGACCTCGATGTCGCCGGTGCGTTCGCCGAGCGCCAGCTCGTACTGGCCGTCGGACAGCTCCATCAGCGTCTCGGACGCCGTGGCGACCAGCACGGCCAGGGCCTCGGCGCACAACCACCGCTCGAAGGCGTTGGCCCGCAGGCGCAGCGCCAGCTCGTGGGCGACCTTGGCCTCGTGCTCCTTCTCCGCGACGGCGGTCTCCAGCTCGGCGGCCCGCCTGCGTTCCTCGCGGACCCGTTCGAGGGCGCCGTCGGCCCGCGCGACCGCGCCGGCGACGGCCGCGCCGAGCTGGTCGGGGGTGGCGTTGCGCGGGACGGTGACGCCGTGCTCGGCCAGGCGTTCGGTCAGCTTGTGGCGTTCGGCGGCGAGCCTGGCGGTGGCCTGGGCGAGCTCCTGCTCGCGCTCGGTCAGGGCGGCGCGGGCGGCCTCGGCGGCCCGGTCGCGCCAGCCGAGCAGCTCGGTCCAGGCGCGGTGGAGGTCGTCGCGGGTGAGCGGCGGCGGCGCGTCGCCGGAGGGCGCGAGCACGAGCAGCCGGTCGCGGGTGGCCCCGAGGGTCTGCCAGGCGCTCTCGGCCTGCCGTTCGACCTGCTCGGCGGCGGTACGGGCGCGTTCGAGCTTCTTGCGCGCGTTGCGCACGGCCGTACGGGCCTCGGTGGCCAGGGCCTCGGCCTTGGCGATGGCGGCCAGGCGGCCTTCGATCTCGTTGCGGTCGCCGGGGGCGGGCAGCCCGGCCAGCTCGGCGTCGATCCTGCCGGACTGGGTGGCCAGCATCGACGCCGACGTCTCGGCCTTGGCCAGGGCGGCCCGGCCACGGCTCGCGTGGTCGCGGGCGGCGGCCAGGGCGCGGTCGGCGGCGCCGAGATCAGCGGGCGTCTCGTGGCGGGGCAGCTCGGCGAGCGGACGCAGGCAGACCGGGCACGGCTCCCCCACGGCCAGCCGGTGGGTCAGGCCGGCCGCGGTGTGGGCGTCGCGCAGCCGCTCGCGTTCGTGTTCTGCGTCGGTCAGCGCGCGTTCGGCGTCGGCGACCGCGGGCGTGAGGCGGTCGAGTTCCGTGGCGGCCTCGGCCGCCGCCTTCCGGGCGTCGGCGGCCTGGGCGGTGAGGCGTTCGCGGGCGTCGAGCGCGGCCAGCGCCGCCACCGGCTCGGCGCGGTCGCCGAGCGCGGCCAGCGCCTCGAACGCCTCGTGCTCGTCGGCCTCCACGGCCGCCGCCTCGGCGTCCAGCGCGGTGATGGCGTCGGCGGCCTCGCGGCGGGCCGAGGCCAGCGTCGGCACCGCGGGCGGCATGCGCAGCGCGGCCAGCGCCGACTGCCGCTCGGCCACCGACGCGCGTTCCTGCTCGGCCCGGCCGATGTCGGACTCTCGGGAGCGCAGCAGGTCGAGGTCGGTGTCGATGGTACCGGCCAGCCGGTGCAGCGCGGCCAGCCGGTCGGCCAGCTCGCGTTCGGCCTCGTCGGACGCGCCGGCCAGCTTGGCGAGCTGGTCGCGGGCGAAGGCGGCGGCGTTGCGCGCGGCCTCCTCGTCGCGGGCGGCCCGCTGCCTGATCAGCTCGTAGACGTCGGCGTCGAGGAGCTGCACCAGCAGGTCCTGGCGCTCGCGCGGCGCGGCGTGCAGGAACTCGGCGAACCGCCCCTGCGGCAGCACCACGCACTGGGTGAAGAACTTGTACTCCAGGCCGGTCACCCGCTGCACCTCGGGGGTGACGTTCTCGCCCTCGGCCAGCGGCTTCAGCACCATCTCGTACGCCTCGCCGAGCGGGGCCGCCGGGTCCAGCTCGTCGATCCTGGCCTCTTTGGTGCGCACGGTGCCCTTGGCGTCGCGGACCAGCGAGCGCACCACCCCGTAGCGCCGCCGGTCGCTCTCGAACACCAGCGCCACCTTGCCCGAGCTCGCCGACGGCGCCAGGGCGTGCGCGATGACGTTCTCCTTGCCCCAGCGCGGGACGGTGCCGTACAGGGCGAAGCAGATGGCGTCGATGATCGTGCTCTTGCCCGCCCCGGTGGGGCCGACCAGGGCGAAGTACTCGGTGTCGGAGAAGTCGACGACGGCCGGCTCGCGGAAGCTGCCGAAGTGGTCGAGGTGCAGCAGCAGGGGACGCATCAGCCGGTCACCTCGTCGTAGAGCCGGTCGAACAGGGCGGCGACCTGGTCGTCGTGGCGGCCGGTCGCGGTCAGGTACTCGCGGAACAGCTCGCGCGGGCTGCGCGCGGCCGACCCCGTACGCCGCACCGCCGGCACCGGCCGGAACCGCTCGTCGAGGACGACGTCGACCGAGCCGGGCAGCAGGTCGCGCACCTGGTCGGACAGGCCGACGCGGGGTTTCTCCTCCACGATCACCTTGAGCCAGTCGTCGCCCGCCTCCAGGCCCTCAAGCTGCTCCAGCGTGCCGCGCACCGTACGCAGCCTGCGTGCCGAGGCGAACGCCAGCTCGCGCACCACGGCGGGCCTCCCGGGCGTGACCTCCACCAGCAGCGCGCCGGGCGTGTTGCCCTCCTCACCGAAGTCGACGGCCAGCGGCGAGCCGCTGTACCAGATCGGGCACGGGCCGGGGATCTGCTGCCTGCGGTGGAGGTGGCCGAGCGCGGCGTACTGGGTGGAGACCGGGAAGGCGTTGGGCTCGAAGTAGTAGGAGAAGATCGACTGGGCCTCGCGCTCGCCGCCGCCGAACGCGCCGCCCGGCAGGGTGCCGTGGGTGGTGATCAGGTTGACGGTGTCGCTCTGGAAGCCCGCGGTCAGCGCGCCGACCAGCTCGGAGATGCGGGTGGCGTAGTCGCGGTTGTGGTCGGCGGCGGTACCGGTGAGCACCTCCGCGGCGCGTACGACGTAACGGTGGGACAGGAACGGCAGCACCCCCAGCCGCACCGGCTCCCCCGAGCGCGCCGTGAAGGCCAGCGTGCCGCCCGCGTCGGGACGGCGGAAGACGCCCACCACGTGCATGCCGAGCTTGCCCAGCACAGGGCGGTAGACCTCGAAGAGCTGCGGGTTGTCGTGGTTGCCGGCCAGCACCACCACGTCACGGCCGTCGCCGCGCAGCGCCATGAGGGCGTTGAGCACCAGCGACTGCGCCTCGGGCGTCGGCGCCGAGGTGTCGAACAGGTCGCCGGCCACCACGACCGCGTCGACGTCGTGGGTGCGGGCCGCCGCGACCAGCTCGCGCAGCACGGCCCGGTGCTCGTCCATGCGGGAGCGGCCCTTGAGCACCTTGCCCACGTGCCAGTCCGCGGTGTGCAGGAATTTCACCGAGCTCCCTTCAGAACGGCGGAATGTCGTCTTCGACGCCCGGCAACCCCTGGAACGGATCGGCGGCCGACGAACTCGCCCGGGACGCCGCCTCGGCCGGACGGGTCGCCCAGGCGGGGAACGGGAACGCGACGGCCAGCGGCACCGGGATCTCCGGCTGGGCGACGAACATGGTGCCCGGTTTGGCGATCGTGGCGCGTTCCCTGACGGCCGGGGGCAGCCAGCCGTACTCGGAGCGGGCGGCCTCGGCCGGGTCGAGCCGGCCCGCGACGCGTACGGCGCTGTTGGACACGATGCGGCGTTCCACCTCGGAGGCGGTCTGCTGGGCGCCGATGAGGATCACGCCGAGCGAACGGCCGCGCTCGGCCACGTCGAGCAGGATCTCCTTGATCGGGGAATCGCCCTCGCGCGGCGCGTACTTGTTCAGCTCGTCGAGCACCACGAACAGCAGCGGCTTGGCCGTGCCCGAGGTCTCCTTGCGGTGGAACTCGCCGCGCAGGACGACGCCCACCACGAACCGCTGGGCCCGTTCGGGCAGGTTGTGCAGGTCGACGATGGTGACCTGGGCATCGGACGTGCGCACCGAGTGGGCCCGGAAGAACGGCAGGTCGCCGCGGACGATCGGGGACAGCGGCTTGACCGCGCTGCGCAGCCTGCGCAGGAAGGCGTTGACCGTGCCGAGCGGGGTCTGGGCGCCGGTCCACTCGATGCGGGTGGCCTCGTCCTGCAACTGGTCGGACAGGAGCTCGACCAGGTCGCCGAAGGTGCGGCAGGCGGTGCCCCTGATCATGACCGCGCCGCCGTCGCCCACCGGCTCGGCCCACGACTTCAGCCGGGCCGCGACCTGGCCCACCAGCAGGGAGTATCCGGCGCGCTCGTCGTCGGCGTCGGCGAAGACGAACCGCAGCAGCTCCTCCTCGCACAGCTCGACCAGCGTCCAGAAGAACGAGCTGACGCCCTGGGTGCGCGCGGACACGTGCGGCACGCCGTTGGGGTCGCCGGGCCGCGGCGGCGCGAACACGTGCACGCTGCCGAACGGCTGGGCGGGCAGCCCGAGCCGGGCGTACGCGGCCCGCGCCCCGTCGTCGAGCCGGACGTTGTCGTGGTCGAGGAAGAGCAGGTCCTCGCCCTTGACGGAGAAGATCAGGGCCTTGGTGTTGGCCGACTCGGCGTCGAGCACGCCCGAGTTGAAGATCGAGTAGAGCAGGAACGTGGCGAAGGACGTCTTGGTGGCCACGCCGGAGACGCCGGAGATCGACACGTGCGCGCCGCGGGTGCCGTCGAGGAAGTCGAAGTTGACGTAGAGCGGCAGGCCGTCGCGGCCCGTGCCCATGGGGACCCGGCGGTCCATCACGTCGAAGTAGAGCGCCTGGTCGCGGTCGCCGGCCCCGGCCAGGAAGACCTGGGAGCCCGGCAGCGGCGGCACGAACACCTCGGGCTCGACCCTGGTGACCCGCACCTCGGCCACCTCGACCACGGCGGCGGGCAGCGCGCCCTCGGCGATGAGGAACACGTCGGAGTCGTAGGCGGCGCCCTCGTGCCTGGCCTCGACCGTCGTCACCACGCCCGCGACCAGCACCGGGCCGTGGCCGGGCACCTCGCGCCTGGTGACCACGACGTCGTCGAGCTGCAACACCTTGCCGGGCTCCAGCCCGACCCAGAACGACAGCGGCGAGGCGGCCTGGGTGCCCAGGACCCGGCCGACCGCCTCACCGGACGCCGCCGCAGCAGGAGACGTCTCGCGGCTCGCAGCCCCGTTGACCGTCACGAATCCCTCCACCACCAGACATGCCCTTCCAAAGGAGAGTAGTCGGGGCCCGGGGATGCGTCCGGCTCATCGACGCCTTCGCCGCGCCGCGTCAGAGCGCGAAGGCCGCCTTGGTCCAGGCGTGCTGGGCGTCGAGCACCTCGCCCAGCATGCCGGCCAGCGTGGCGTCGGGCTCCTCCGCGGGCCGCCTCGGCCCGATGCGGCCGCCCTCGGCGCTCCGCCCGGCCACCAGCAGCACCCTCGCGCCCTCGCGGTCGACCGCCAGGGCCGCCGCGGGCTCCCACGCGCCCTCCCGGTGCGCCGCGGCGGGCCTGCGCGGCACCTCCCGGTACGCCGGAGGTCTCCACGCGCCCTCGCCCTCGGCGGGCGCGAGGGCATGCGCGGGGGCGACGACCACCAGCGCGTCGACCCGCATCGCCGTCGCCACCCGCCGCCGCGACTCGTCGAAGGCGTCCTCGGGCGGGACGGGCTGGGCCCGCATCGACTCGGCCATCATGCGCAGCAACGCGGGCAGGCCGAGCCCGCCCGGCTGCGCCAGCTCGTACTGCAGGTAGCCGACCAGCGGGAACGGCGGGTCGGGAAGGGTGTTGTAGCCGAGGAACAGCCTCGGCCACCCGGCCGACTCGGAGGGGCCGGTCAGCGCGCCGTGAGCCACCCGCCCCAGCTCGCCGGCCCCGTGGTGGGGCAGGCCATTGACTGACCGCAACATCGCCATGCACGAATTGTTGCAGACCGATTACCTTCAGTTGCGCGTTCTCCACGAGAGCCCGGGACCTCCGCCGTCCAGCGTGATCATCTTGATGGGAGCCATGGATACCAGCCGGGTCCGACAGAACCGGCTCCGCACAGCACGCGTCGTCCGGATGTGGACGGTCCGGTCAACCTGCCGCCGCCGTCCGCCGTCCCTTCTGTGTCACATCCGCCACAAAGGGAAACGTCGTGCGTCTGCCACTGATCCTGCCCTTGGCCGTCCTGCTGTTCGCCACGCCCGCGCCCGAGAGCGGCACGGTGGCGGCGTACACGTGCAAGACCGCCGGCACGAACGAGACGCAGGTCGTCAAGATGACCATCACCCTCACGGTGCCCGCCACCGCCCCCGTGGACGAGCAGCTGACGATCGGCTGGCGCGGCTCGTACGTCGAGGGCGCCGAACTGCGCGCCCCCGCCACCGGCCTGACCGGCGAGATCAAGCTGTACGCCTACGCCGCCGTCAGCGGCATCGACCGGCTGACCTCGGCGACGGGCGTCGGCAGCCCCGGCCTGATCGTCCCGGGAGCGGTCATCCCCCTCCCTGCGGGCACGGTCGACCTGCGGACCACGCCCCGGCATCCGGGGTCCGGCACGGTGCGGCCCGCGTCCGTCAACTTCGGGCCGACCCCGCAGCAGCGCCTGATCGAGTGCGAACTCCAGGACAAGGACGCGCCGGCGTCGTACCCCCTGACCGTCACCACCGCTCCGGGCGCCACCGACGCCACAGACACTCCGGCCCCCGAAAGCACGCCCCCGGCCGAGACCCCGGAGAAGACGCCTGCCGCGACGCCGACGGGCGGCGCGGACACCGGCGGCGGGGGCGAGGCGGGCCCCGACGGGCGGGCGCTGGTGCTGGCCGGCTCGCTGGTCCTCGCCGCCGCCCTCACCGGCTTACGCCTCCGCCGCCCGTCCCGCCCGTAGATGATCCGCGCCCGGTATGTGACTCGGCCGTGCGGGCCGGGCCACGTGTCACGCGTGGAGGTACGTGCTCCTATGATCCGATGCGTGGCCAAGTACTTCGACCTGCACCCTGTCAATCCCCAGCCTCGCCTGATCGGCCAGGTGGTCGAGACCCTGCATGCCGACGGGCTGATCGCGTACCCGACGGACTCGTGCTACGCGCTGGGGTGCCGGCTGGGCAACAAGGACGGCCTCGACCGGATCAGAGAGATCCGGCACCTCGGCAGCGATCATCACTTCACCCTGGTCTGCAAGGACTTCGCGCAGTTCGGCCAGTTCGTACATGTGAGCAACGCGGTGTTCCGGCTGGTCAAGGCGGCGACTCCGGGCGGGTACACGTTCATCCTGCCGGCGACCAAGGAGGTGCCGCGGCGGTTGCTGCATCCCCGGAAGAAGACCGTCGGCGTCCGGATCCCCGATCACGTCGTCACCCAGGCGCTGCTGGCCGAGCTCGGCGAACCGCTGGTGTCGAGCACGCTGATCCTGCCCGGCGAGACCGAGCCCTCGACGCAGGGCTGGGAGATCAAGGAGAGCCTCGACCACATGGTGGACGCCGTCATCGATTCGGGGGAATGCGGCGCCACGCCGACGACCGTCGTGGACCTGTCACAGGATGAGCCCGAGATCCTTCGTCGCGGCACCGGAGACCCGTCCCTCTTCGAATAGGCGGCAGACGGCCCACCCGGCCGGCCACCCCTTCGGAAGGCCGGCCGAGCCCGCTCTCACCCCGGACGGCCAGGAGCGGTGACCAGGGCGCTCTGTCCCGGTGCGACCTGCGTGACCACGGCGGGGGCGTCCGGGAAGCGGGCCTCCCAGCGGTAGGTGGTTTCGCTGGAGGTGTTGGTGAGCGTGGTGGCGGTCCTGCCGTCGTGCCGGACGGTGATCGTGCCGTCGCCCAAGGGGATGCCCGAGACCTCGGCCCAGGCGATGTCGTCGGGCAGGTGGGACAGCGTGGTCACGGCGTTCACGTCGGGCGTGACGCCGAGCAGGCCCTCGACGACCTGGCTGACGAGCGTGAAGGACACCTCGGGGTAGTCGCCGTTGAGGCCGCCCGCGACGTGCGGTTCCGCACGCCGGTCGAAGACGTGCCGCATCCAGCGCCAGGCGGCCGCGTTCCTGTCGTGGCGGAAGAAGGTGTCGGGCAGGTACGTGTAGGCCTCGATGTTGCGGGGACGCTCGGGGCCGGCGGCTTGGCCGTCGATGAAGTCGAGGTAGGCCTCGTTGCGCGGACCTGGCTCGATGAGGTCCTTGAGCGGCATGAACCAGCTGTTCTCACAGCCCCATCCGGTGACGGGGGCGCCGTCCACGGTGTAGCCGCGCACCAGGTCCGCGGGGTTCTCGCCGACGCTCCAGACCTCGTTGAAGTGTCGCCTCAGCTCGGCGGCCCGGCAGGCGAAGTCCTCGCCGTCCAGGCCGCGGGCCCGGCTCAGGGCGCTCATCGCCAGGTATGCCTGGTACCGGGAGCCGACGGAGTCTCCCGCCTCCGCCAGGTGCTCGCCGGCCAGCTCGTTGTAGCTGGCCACGCCCTGGAAGATCCCCCTTCCGGTGGCACGCGGCACGATCTCCGTCACCGCGTTGCGGTAGTAGGACCACAGCACGGGGTCCTCGACGTAGGCGCGGTCCCAGGTCCATCGGTAGGCGGTCCCGGCCTTCTCCACCAGCTCGTACACCGCGGGCAGCTCACGGACGAAGGAGTCGGGGCCGCGGTAGTCGATGGACAGGTAGGAGCCGTCGAAGTTGAACGCCCACACCGGGTGGAAGCCGTGCTCGGGGGTGGCCGAGGCGGCGAAGCAGCGCAGCATGGTGAGGTTGGCCTCGGCCATGCCGAGCAGGTGCGCGCCGACGATCTGGTGGGCGAAGTCGCGGGCGTAGAAGCCGCTGCGGTGTGCGTACCCCGCCCAGTAGGAGGGCAGGTAGCGGCTCTGTCCCGTCCCCGCGGGCCGGTGCTCGTCGACGTCGACGGGGCCCCACGAGCCGCCCTCGTGCCGCAGGCGCAGCGCCCTCGCCCGGGCCCACTCGAACATCGCGACCAGCTCGTAGCTGGCCGAGCCGATGCGCATCATGGGCCGATGCTGGGACGGATCACCAGCTCCCCGGGCAGCAGCAGCCCCGCCTGAGGGGTCGCGCCGTCCTCCACCGTCTGGATCAGACGGCCGATCAGCGCCCGCGCGATGCGCTGGAGCGGCAGCCGTACCGTGGTCAGGGCGGGATGGAGGAACGCGGTGAGGGGAAGGTCGTCGAAGGCGGCCAGAGCGAGATCAGCGCCGATCTCGATGCCCTCCTCCCTGGCCGCGGCGTAGACGCCGAGCGCGAGCCAGTCACCGGCTGCCACGACGGCCGTCGGGCGGTTGCGGCCGCGCAGCAGCTCACGGGTGACCGTGACGAGCTCCGCGGGGCCGTCGCCCGGCGCGGAGAACTCCTGCCCCACCAGGCCGTGCCTGCGGACGCCGGCGCGGAAGCCGTCTCTGCGGTCCTCCATCCACGGTTGCGCGCCGACGGAGGCCAGGAAGGCCACGCGCCGATGCCCCCTGGCGGCCAGCAGCCCGACCAGCTCGATGACCGCCTGAACGCTGTCGACGTCCACCCACGACTGCGGCTGGTCCGGCATCGTCCTGCCGAACGCGGCGAACGGGAACCCCGCCGCGGTCAGGTGCGCGACCCTGGGGTCGTCACGCATCACGTCCGACAGCAGGAAGGCGTCCACGGTGCGAGCCGCGATCACCTCGTCCAGTGCCTGCTCCTGACTCTGGCCCGGGCGCGGCCGCAGCAGCAGGATCCGGTAGCCGACCTCCCCGGCCGAGGCCACCACGGCCTCCAGGAACCCGCCCATCAGCGGGTTGGGGTTGGCGGGGTCGTCCACCGGCGTCGGGTAGGCGATTATGCGCCTGGTGCCCGACTTGAGGCTGCGCGCCGACTGGTCGGGCCGGTAGCCGAGCTCCTCGATCAGCCGGGTCACCCGTTCCAGCGTCTCCGGCTTGAGCCGCTGGGGGGCGTTGAGCGCGTTGGAGATCGTCTGGCGGGACACGCCCGCCGCGCGGGCGACGTCCTCGATGGTGATCCCACGGCGTGCCGCCACTCAGTCTCTCCTCACCGTCAGCAGGCCCCCCACGGGTACCTCGACCACGCTCGTGCCGGAGGTGAAGCGCAGCTCGCTCTCGCTCACGAGCCGCCCGCCGCAGTCGCGGACCTCGGCCGTCGCGACACCCCGCCCGTGCAGGACGACGCGGGTGTCGGGGGCGGCGTTGGCCACGAGCAGCTCTGCGATCTCCGGCACGTCCACAGGCAGGGCAGCGTACCGGGCCACGACCTCGCTCTCCTCACTGTAGGCCCGCACCAGCGGGTATCCGTGCTCGACCCCGTGCGGTTCCAGCACGCCGAGCTGCAGCGTGGCGAGGTGGCGCCGGAAGACGCCCAGCCAGAACCGGATGGCGGCGAGCTGGTCGGGCCGCTGGGCCGCCAGGTCCACGGAGATCTGCGGCACCGAGAAGAGCACGTTGATCAGGTGCACCGCGACCTGCTCGGCGGACTCGTCCGGATGCCAGAGGATCATGTCCGAGTGCACGGCCTGAGGTCCGGCGGTCAACCGCAGGTCGATCGTCCGCTGCCGGTTCTCCTGCGGGCTGAGCGGGCAGTCCACCGCCCTGACCATGTTCGCGTACGGCCACAGACCCGGGCTCGTGTACGGCTGGCGGTGCTCGATCAGCACGTCCGGCTTCGCCGCCCGGAGCCTGACGTCGAGCTCGCGCAGCAGCTCCGCCACCCCTTCGTCGGTGCCGAAACGGTCGATGAAGTCGATCTTCAGGCCGTCCGCGCCCCACTCCTCCACCGCTCGCGCCAGCTTGTCGACGAGGAACGCGCGCACCTCGGGGTGACGCGGGTCGAGGACGGCCGCGTCCATGTGGTCGAGGTAGCGCAGGAACTTCCCCCCGAAACGCTCGAACGCGGCGTTGTCCTTGCCCACGAACGGCAGCGCGTACCACAGCAGGTAGGCCATGCCGTCGCTCTGGACCCGCTGGATGTGCTGCCGGATGTCGGAGATGTTGGGCTCCCAGTCGCCGCAGAAGGCGTACCCCCGCGACCGGTCGGCCGTCTGCCACCCGTCGTCCACGATCATCGTGGCGCAGCCCAGTTCCTTCGCCAGACGGGCCTGGAGCTCCACCGACTCCCGCGAGACCTCCTGGTGCATGCTGTACCAGGTCGAGTACACGGGCAGCCTGGCCTGACGCGGCGTGGGCGGCAGGTCGCGGCCCTCCTGCCACCATCCGGCGACCTCGGTCAGCGCCGCGGAGAACTGCCGATCCGACAGGTCCAGCCGGATCCGCAGCCCCTCGCCCTGCACGGTGAAGACGAACTCGCCGGTCTCCTCGATCACGCCGCCGGTGAAGCTGCCGGTCACCGAGGCCAAGGCCACCGTGCACAGGTTGGCCCCCGCCGTGCCGACGAGACTGACGACGGGCGCGCCGGAGATCAGCCCGGCCGCCGTCGGAGAGCTCCAGATCGGCGGGATCCAGCGGGTGCCCGAGCCCGGCGTCCAGAAGGCCGCGGCGTTGACGCACGGCAGTTTCCACTGCGCCGCGTTCCCTTCGGGGGCGTCGATCAGCCAGACGTCCGGCGCGAGCGGGGTGACCGTGATCGCCTCCGTACCGGCTATCGCCACCTCGACCTCGCCCGCGCGGACGACGGTCGTCTCCCCGAGGGCGTGCGGCTCCCAGATCTGCATGGTCAACCTTTCGTGGCCCCGGCCAGCAGGCCGGAGATGAACTGTTTCTGAAGGATGAGAAAGAGGATCATCATGGGCAGCGCGGAGATCGCGGTGCCCACCATGACCTGGCCGAAGTCGGTCCTGGCCAGCCCCTGGAGGGTGGCCAGCGCGACCGGCAGGGTGAACATCTCGGGCGTGCGCAGCGCGATCAGCGGCCACAGGAAGTCGTTCCACGCGCCGAGGAACAGGAAGACCGCCAACGCCGCGAGCGCGGGCCGCATGACCGGCACCACCACCCGCCACAGCACCCGGAGCTCCCCCGCCCCGTCCACGCGCGCCGCGTCGAGCAACTCGTCGGGTACGGCCTGCAGCGACTGCCGGATGAGGAAGATCCCGAACGGAACGGTCAGGTTCGGCAGGATGAGCGCCGGGAAGGTGTCGATCAGCCCGAGGTCGTTCATCATCTCGAAGATCGGGATGATGGTGACGCCGCCCGGGATCACCAGCGTCGACAGCAGCAGGACGAAGAAGGCGTTCCTGCCACGGAACTCGAACTTGGCGAACGCGTAGCCCGCCAGCAACGCCACGACCAGCGCGATCGACGTCTGGACGGTCGCCACGAGCAGCGTGTTCCCCAGCACGTGGAGCAGGCCGATGGACTCCTCCAGCTTCGCGGTGTTCGCTCCGAGCTGGTCGCCCGGCGAGAACGTGGGCGTGGCGCCGAAGATGTCGGCGTTGGCGTGCGTGGCCGCCATGGTCAGCCAGTAGAACGGGCCGACGCACAGGGCGAAGCACGCGGCGAGCGCGAAGGTCAGCAGCCAGCCCTTCATTTCCTGCCTCCGGTGAGCTTGAGCTGCACCAGCCCGAAGCCGGCCACGATCAGCGTGAGCGCGTAGGCGATCGCCGAGGCGTAACCGAAGTCGAAGTAGCGGAAGCCGTTCTGGTACAGATAGAGGGAGATCGTCAGGGTGGAGTTGTCCGGGCCGCCACCGGTGAGCACGAACGGCTCGTCGAACAGTTGCAGCGTGCCGATCGCCGACAGCACGATCGTCAGCAGCAGGATCGGCCGCAGTTGCGGGACGGTGATCGACCAGAAGCGGCGGACCGCTCCCGCGCCGTCGACCATCGCCGCCTCGTACAGCTCCTTCGCGATGCTCTGCAGCCCGGCCAGGTAGATCACCGCGTTGTAGCCGCAGTAGTGCCAGGTCAGCGCGATGACGATGGCGATTCGCGCCCAGAAGGGGCTGCCCAGCCAGTCGATCGGGCTGACGCCGAAGAGGCCGAGCAGCCAGTTGAGCAGGCCGGAGTCCTTGCTGAGGATCACCGAGAACATCACGCCGTAGGCGACCAGGCCGGTCAGCGAGGGCATGAAGACGCCGAGCCGCCACAGGGCGCGCAGCCGTACGAGCTTGGAGTTGAGGCCCAGCGCCAGCAGCAGTGCGAGGATCAGCATGATCGGGACCTGGACGACGAGGATCAGCGCCGTGTTCCCCAACGACGTCCAGAACAGCGGGTCGTTCACCAGCCTGACGTAATTGTCCAGTCCGGCGAAGGAACGCGCCGCCCCGGCGCCGGTCGTCAGGCTGATGTAGGCCGCCGCCAGGATCGGATAGGCCTTGAAGCAGACGAAGCCGAGCAGCGCGGGCAGCACCAGGAAGTACGGAACGTTTCTCCTGGTGAGCAGGCGGGCGGTCATCCCGCGAGCTTCCTGCCGGACTGCTGGGACAACTGCTGGGCCGCCTGGCTCAGCGCGGCGGCCGGGTCGGCGCCCTTCAGCAGGACCTGGGTCTGCGCGTCACTGGCGATCTTCAGCGCGCGGGCGTAGTCGCCGGAGTAGTAGGTGGCGTCCGCGCCCTCGCCCAGCGCGTCCACGAAGGTCTTGAGCGCGGGCTGCCCGCCGTAGTAGTCCGTCCTGGCGGTGAACCGCGGGTCGGCGTAGGCGGCGGTCAGAGCGGGGAAGACCCCGCCGTCCTCGAACATCTTGTTGATGACCTCGGGCCTGGTCAGCGCGTACTCAAGGAACTTGAACGCCTCCGCCTTGTGCGGGCTGGTTCCGGAGACCGACAGGTACGTGGAGTTGACGATCGCGGTGCGCTTGCCGCCCGGCACGACGGCCGGCGGCTGCATGACGCGCCAGAGCCCCTTCTGCTTCGGCCACGTCTCGGGGATGTAGCCGACCCCCCAAGCCGCCCACGGCAGCACCGCGACCTTGTCCTCGCTGATCAGCTTCTTCCGCGTCCCCTCGCCGGAGGTGTCGGCGACGATCCCGGCGTCGTTCATCTTCTTGATCAGGGTCATCGCCTGCACGGCGGGCGCCGAGGAGAGCGTGACCGCTCCCTGACGGTCGAAGTAGAAGGCGCCCTGCTGCTGCAGCAGCGACTGGAAGAGGTCCATGTCCACGCTGCCGGCCGCCGGCTTGTTCAGGCCGATCAGATAGGCGCCCGTCCTCTCCTTGAGCTTCTTGCCCGCCTCGATCGCGTCGTCCCAGGTCCTGATCGCCGCGGAGTCGATGCCTGCCTTGTCGAACAGGTCCGAACGGTAGAAGAACCCGACCGGGTTGACCTCCCACGGCATCGCGTACGCCTTGCCGTCCTTGCCGGTGACCGTCGGCCACAGGCCCTCGGCGAAGGCGTCCTTGTACTTGTCGGCGCCCAGCTCGCTCAGGTCCGCCAGCCCGCCGGGGAACTTCTCCATGTATCCGGGCAGGTAGTCGATGCCGATGTGCAGGACGTCCCCCAGGCCCTTGCCTCCCGCGGCCATCCCCACCGTGATCTTCTCCCAGATCGCGGGGTTCCCGACCACCTGGACGTCGACCTTGATGCCGGGGTTCGCCTGCTCGAAGTCCTTGGCCACCGAGGCCAGCCCGTCGGAGGCGGGCTTCCAGCTCCAGACCGTGATCTTCACGGGACCGGTGGACTTCTGGTCGCTCCCGCCCCCGCCGCCGCAGGCCGTGACGGCCAGAGCGAGAGTCGCGGAGACGACCATGACGAGAGGTCGGTTCATGACGATTCCTTTCTCGGGGGGTGCAGGGCGGCGGCCAGACGCTGTACGGCCTTGCCCGAGGTGGTGGCGTGGGGCGAGAGACGGATCCACTCGCCCCGCAGAGTCGTGGTGAGCCCGGCGGCGGCCAGCGCGGCATGGACGGCCGCCGGATCCCGGCCGGGCATCGTGAAGGACCCGATGCCGCTCCACTCCGCGGCGCCACGTCCGGGGCCACGCCCGGCGCCGGGCGGCGCCGGCCCGCCGGCGCCGGCGGGCGCGTCCAGCAGCACCCGTGCCCCGGCGGCGCGGGCCGTGTCGAGCAGCTCACCCAGCCGATCGGCCGTCCTGCGGCCGATCTCCGCGACGCCGGCCTCCAGGACCAGCTCGATCGCGACGCCCAGGGCGGCGACGCCGGAATAGTCGGGATTGGTCATCGTGTGCGCGGCCGCTCCCGCGAGCGGCGGCCGGGGCGCGGGCCCCGCCAGCGGGCCCTCGACCCCCGACCACCCGCCGAGCCCCGGCGCCATCAGCCCGGCGACGCGGTCGCGGGCCAGGAAGAGCGCCGCCCCCCAACCGGCGCGCAGCCACTTCTGCCCGCCGCAGACCAGCACGTCGGCGGCCTCCACCTCCAACGGCACGGCGCCCAGCCCCTGGATCGCGTCCACGACCAGCACGCGTCCCGGCCCGAGCACCTCCTTCAGCGCGCCCAGCGGCGCCGGGTAGCCGGTGAGCGCGTCGACCGCGCTGACCGCGAGTGCCCGCACCGACGCGTCCAGGTGCTCGGCCAGCACCTGGGGGGTGAGGCGCACTTCGTCGATCCACCGCACCCGGAGCCCGCCGCGCCCCTCGAACCGCAGCCAGGGGTAGACGTTCGCGGGGAACTCACCCCGGGGCAGCAGCACCACGCCCTCTCCGGGCAGCGCGGCGGCGGCGGCGAACAGCCCGTGGCTGGTGGAGGAGACGAACGCCACTTCGTGCTCGGCCGCCCGCAGCAGCCGCGCCGCCGCCGAGCGCGTCCGCGCCGCCTGCTCCTCGAACCAGGCCAGCGGCATGTCGCCGACGCGGCGGTGGGCCGACTCGGCCAGGACCCCCGCGACCGCGCGGGAGAGCGGCCCCAGCCGGGCGAAGTCGAGGTAGCCGGAGGGCTCGGCGAAAATTTGAACGTTCATATCCTCTGACGGCTCATCTAGGCATGACGAAGCGGGGAGTGTGCGGCTGACCGGGGATAACAGGGCTCAGCGATATGAACGTTCATATTACGCAGCTTCCTCATGGCCGCAAGCAAAGATTGCATAACGGGCCCGGGGAAGCAGGGCGGCCCAGCGGTTCGACCAGAGCCACCGGACAACGAGAAAACCCCAGCTCAGCGTACTGAACTGGGGCTTTCGTGCGGTGCGCCGCCAGGGACTCGAACCCCGGACCCGCTGATTAAGAGTCAGCTGCTCTAACCAACTGAGCTAGCGGCGCTTGCAGAGAGGAATATACCGGTGATCCGCATGTTGGTCGAATCGACCTCGGATGGACTCCTGCCGCTAGAATAAAGTTCGGCCTGCAGACAGGGAGCATCGATGTTCGACTCGCCCGCCGACGTTACGGCGCGGCTCGCCGCCGTGGACTACCTCTCCGACGACGCCATCTCCACCTCGGTGTTCCTCGCCGCCGCACTGGGCAAGCCGCTGCTGGTCGAAGGGCCCGCCGGCGTGGGCAAGACGCAGCTCGCCAAGGCCGTGGCCCAGGCGACCGGGTCCGAGCTGGTCCGCCTCCAGTGTTACGAGGGGCTCGACGAGGCCCGCGCGCTGTACGAGTGGAACTACAAGAAGCAGCTGCTCCGCATCCAGGCGACCAGCGCCGACGACGACATCTTCACCGAGGAGTTCCTGCTGGAACGCCCCCTGCTGAAGGCGATCAGGTCGGCCGACCCCACCGTGCTGCTGATCGACGAGACCGACAAGGCCGACGTCGAGGTCGAGGGGCTGCTGCTGGAGCTGCTGTCCGACTTCCAGGTCACCATCCCCGAGCTGGGCACGATCGCCGCCACCCGCAAACCGTTCGTGCTGCTCACCTCCAACGCCACCCGCGAGCTGTCCGAGGCGCTCAAGCGGCGCTGCCTCTACCTGCACATCGAGTACCCGACGCCGGAACGGGAGCGCGACATCGTGCTCGCGCAGGTGCCGACCATCCGGGCCGACCTGGCCGAGCAGCTCGCCAGGACGGTCGCGACCATGCGGGCGCTGGAGCTGAAGAAGGCGCCGTCGGTCGCCGAGACCGTCGACTGGGCCAACACGCTGCTGGCCCTCGGCCGGGAGGAGCTGGACGAGGCGACGGTGGCCGGGACGCTGGGCGTGGTCCTCAAGCACGCCTCCGACCAGACGCGGGCGATCAAGGAGCTGGGGCTGCCGGATGCCTGAGCGCATGTCGCTGGTGGACCGGCATGTCGGGTTCGTGCACGCGCTGCGCGAGGCGGGCCTGCCGGTGTCGCTCGCCGAGGGGCTCGACGCGGCCCGCGCGCTGCGGGTGATCGACCTGAGCGAGCGCGAGTCGCTGCGCGCCGCCTACGCGGCCACGCTGGTCAAGAAGCCGGCCTACCGTCCCGGCTTCGACGTGCTGTTCGACCTGTGGTTCCCGTCGTCCACGACCGGCATGCACGCCCCGCGCCCCGGCGACGCAGGGCTCGACCCGCGGACGGCCCCGGTGACCGAGCTGCGCGACCGCCTGGCCGGGCTGCTCACCGGCAGCACCGACGCCGAGCTGCGGGAGTTCGCCCAGGTCATGGTCGAGCGGTTCGGCCGCCAGCAGACCACCGGGCCCGGCCGCCAGAACTGGTTCTCCTACAGCGTCCTGCGCGCCCTGTCCCCCGAGACGCTGATGGCCCGCATCCTGGCGAACGTGCTGGCCGGGCAGGAACGCGGCGGGCTGGCCGAGAAGACCGTGCGGCAGCGCGTCAACGGCAACATCCGGCGCTTCGAGGAGGCCGTGGCCACCGACGTGCGCCGCCGCATCGCCGAGGACTCGGGCATCGAGCGCATCGCCCGCTCGGCCGTGCGCCCGCCGCTCGACCAGATCGACTTCCTCCGCATCACCAGGGCCGACCTGGCCAGGCTGCGCAAGGAGGTCTACCCGCTGGCCAGGCGGCTGGCCGCGCGGCTGACGATCAAGCACAGGAAGGGGCGCAGGGGGCGGCTGGACTTCCGGCGGACCGTGCGGGCCTCGCTGCAGAGCGGCGGCGTGCCGCTGACCACGCACTTCAAGCCGCCCCGGCCGCACAAGCCCGAGCTGGTCATCCTCTGCGACACCAGCGACTCGGTCTCGTCGTTCGCCCACTTCACGCTGCTGCTGACGTACGCGCTGCGGGAGCAGTTCACGAAGGTGCGGGCGTTCGGGTTCGTGGACCGGGTGGACGAGATCACCCGCTTCTTCGTGCCCGGCGCGGACGTGGTGGAGGCCATGACGAGGCTGGCGGACGAGGCCGACATGGTGCGCTTCGGCCGGACGAACTACGGCCACGCCCTGGAAGGCTTCGCCGAACGCCATGCCGACGCCATCGGCCCGCGGACCTCGCTGCTGATCCTCGGCGACGCCCGCTCCAACTACCAGCCGCCCGCCCTCGACGTGCTCAGGCGCCTGACGTCGGGGGCCCGCCACGCCTACTGGCTCAACCCCGAGCCCAGGCCGCAGTGGGACACCGGCGACTCGGTCGCGAGCGAGTACGGCACCGTGGTCGAGATGCACGAGTGCCGGAACGTCGCCCAGCTCACCGCGTTCATCGAGACCCTGGCCTGACGGCGGTCAGACCTTCTGCAGCTCCCTGGCCGCGGTGCGGGTCAGCAGCTCGACCTGCTGCTCGGTGAACACCACGCCCTCGACCGCCCTGATCCGCCGGGAGACCAGGCGCGGCTTGATCAGCGCGAGGCCCTCGCCGACCACGACGCCGCCGCGCGGCAGCAGCCCGCAGTGGACGGCCAGCATGGGCGAGATCGTGACCTCGATCCCGGTCTCGCGGGTCAGCAGTTCGGCGAACGCCTCGGCGGTGTCGACGAGCGGCTTGGCCCATTTGCTGCCGTACTTCTCGCTGAAGAACAGCCTGCCGTTGTAGCAGCCGATCTCGGTGTCGGGGCTCCAGGACTCGTTGTCGATGACCCAGATGCCCGTCGGGCCGATCACGAGGTGGTCGATGGAGGCCTGGTCGCGGATCGCGCGGCCGTCGAGCACCTGGTAACCGCGCCTGGCGAGCTGCCTGCGCAGCAGCCGACCCGTGATCAGCTCGCCGCGCCGGGCGCCGCGCCAGACGGCCGTCGCGCGGAACGAGCGCCAGTCGATGAACCAGTCGACGGCGGCCACCAGACCGGCGGTGACGGCTCCCCAGAACAGGATGAACTCCGAGCCGAACCGCAGCGCGAGCAGGACGCCGGCCACCGCGCCCACGCCCGCCTTGACGTACCGGGACCGGCGCCGGTTGGGCGCGTCCTCACGCCAGAACTTCTCGTACCACCACTGCGGGGATGAGCCTGTGTACTTCTCGTCCTGCTGCACGTAGATAGAGCCACCGGGCACGGCAAACTCCCCGAGTCAGTAGAAACCTTCAGGATCTGCCACTCCGAAGATCCTCACCGGTCTAAGTGATACCCATGCTTGAACCAAGGCGAGCCTAAGGTGACGTAAATAGAACCCGCAAGACCGTCAACCGACCAGTCGGTATGCTATGGCGGTGACAAGGGGGACGAAGTGAAGGAAGAACCCGTTCGGCAGCGGTTGCTCGCCGAGGCTACCCGGCTGTTCGCGGCCCGCGGATTCGAGGGGACCTCGGTCCAGGAGATCGTCCTGGCGGCCGGCGTCACCAAGGGCGCCATGTACCACTATTTTGACTCAAAAGACGATCTGCTGCACGAGATCTACGCCCGCCTGCTCCGCATGCAGATGGACCGTCTGACGCGCATCGCCGACGGTCCGGGCACGGTCCGCGAGCGGCTGCACCGGGCCGCGGCCGACGTCGTGGAGACGACGACCGCGAACCTGGACGACTCCAAGATCTTCTTCAGGTCGATGCACCTGCTCGCGACCGAGAAGCAGAAGACCGTGCGCGCCGAGCGCCGCCGCTACCACGAGCGCTTCCGCGGCCTGGTCGCCGAGGGGCAGCGCACGGGCGTCCTCAGCGACCGGGTGCCCGCCGAGCTGGTCGTCGACTACTTCTTCGGCTCGGTGCACCACCTGGGCACCTGGTTCCACACCGACGGGCCGCTGACCGGCGCCCAGGTGGGCAGGCACTTCGCCGACCTACTGCTGAACTCCCTCGGGGCCGGGGACGCCGGCGAGTGAGGCCAGCGCCTCCCGGTGGTCTCCGGGGGTGCCGAGCGCGATCTCGGTGGCCTTGGCGCGCTTGAGATACAGATGCACGGGATGCTCCCAGGTCATCCCGATCCCGCCGTGGAGCTGGACCGCCTCCTCGGCGGCGTGCACCGCCACCCCCGCGTTCCACGACTGCGCCACCGCGACCGCGATGTCCCCGGGATCGGCGGCCGCGGCGCGGGCGGCGGCCCTGGCCCTGACCACGTCCAGCCAGAGGTCGGCCAGCCGGTGCTTGATCGCCTGGAAGGAGCCGACCGGCCGGGCGAACTGGTGGCGCTCCTTGACGTAGGCGAGCGTCGTGTCGAGACACCACTCGGCCACGCCGACCTGTTCGGAGGCCAGCAGGCCCGCACCGAACCGCAGCACGCCGGCCAGGTCGCACGCGCCGACGTCGCGGGCCGGCGCTCCGGCGAGGGTGACGGAGGCGACCGGCCTGGTCAGGTCGAGCGAGGGCACCACCTCGACGGTGGCGCCCTCGACCTCGTACAGCCTGCCCTCGAAGGGCACCAGGAGCACGTCGGCGACGTCCGCCCCGGCCACGCCGGTGACGGTCCCGGACAGCCGCCCGCCCGCCAGCCGCAGCGACGACCCGCGCCCCGGCCGGTACGGCGAGGCCGCGAACGACACGACCAGCGCCGCCGTCCTGCGCCCCTCGGCCAGCTCGCCGAGCAGGGGGTCACCGGTGGGCAGCAGCGCCCGCGTGGCCAGCACCGCGCTGGTCAGGAACGGCACCGGCGCCACGGCCCGGCCCAGCTCCTCCAGCACGACGGCCACCTCGCTGGCCGACGCGCCCGCGCCGCCCAGCTCCTCGGGCACGAGGAGGCCGGCGACCCCGATCTCGCCCGCCAGCGTCTTCCACAGGTCCAGGTCGTAGGGCTGCGACTCGACGCGCCCGAGCACCGCGGCCGACGGGCAGCGGTCGGCGAGCAGGCCGCGCACGGCCGCGCGCAGCTCCTCCTCGACCTCGGAGTAGAGCAGGGTCATCGCGGCAGGTCCTTCCAGGGCACGTCCTTGTCGACGCGGGGCTCGGAGGGCAGGCCGAGCACCCGTTCGGAGATGATGTTGCGCAGGATCTCGGACGTGCCGCCCTCGATCGAGTTGCCCTTGGCCCGCAGGTAGCGGTAGCCGGGGCCGCGGCCGTAGAAGTCGACGTCCTCCGAGCGGCGGAACGTCCAGTCGTCGTAGCCCAGGTCGCGGCGGAGCTCGACGTCGAAGCCGGACAGCGCCTGGTTGAGCCGGGCGAACGACAACTTCATGCCCGAGCCCTCGGGGCCGGGCTGCCCGGCGGCGAGCTGCTCGCGCAGCCGGGCCCCGGACAGGCGGGTCACCTCGGCCTCCACCCACAGCGCCAGCAGCCGCTGGTGCAGGTCGTGGGTGCGCAGCTCGGGGTGCTCGCGCCAGGCCGCCAGCACCGCGCCGACCATGCCGCCGCCGCGCCGCACGGGCGCGCCGCCGATCGCGACGCGCTCGTTCATCAGCGTGGTCTGCGCGACCCGCCAGCCGTCGCCGACCTCGCCCAGCCGCAGGTCGTCGGAGAGCCGCACGCCGGTCAGGAACACCTCGTTGAACTCGGCCTCGCCGGTGATCTGCCGCAGCGGCCGCACCTCGACGCCGGGCGCGTGCATGTCGCAGACGAAGTACGTCATGCCGCGGTGCTTGGGCACGTCCGGGTCGGTGCGGGTGACCAGGATCGCCCACCGCGAGTGGTGGGCGCCCGACGTCCACACCTTCTGGCCGTCGACCACCCACTCGTCGCCGTCCCTGACCGCGCGGGTGGCGAGGGTGGCCAGGTCGGAGCCGGCGCCGGGCTCGCTGAAGAGCTGGCACCAGATCTCCTCGCCGGTCCACAGCGGGCGCAGGAAGCGCCGTCTCTGCTCCTGCGTGCCGAACGCCAGGATCGTCGGCGCGGCCATGCCCAGGCCGATGCCCTGGACGCCGCTGTTGATCTGCGGCGTGCCGGCCAGCTCGTGCTCGACCACCTGCTGCAGCTCCCTGGCCGCGCCGAGGCCGCCGAGCCCTTCGGGGAACCAGACCCAGGCCAGCCCGGCGTCGAACCTGGCCCGCAGGAACTCCAGCCGGTCCCCGTCGGGGTCGTGCTCGCCCAGGAACGCGCGCACGCGCTCCTTGATCTGCGCTTCGTTCACATGAACCTCTTCAGCTCGCGATAGGCCAGGGACCGCTTGTGGACCTCGTCGGGACCGTCGGCCAGGCGCAGGGAGCGGGCGCCCGCCCAGAGCGCGGCCAGCGGGAAGTCCTGGGAGACGCCGCCCGCGCCGTGCACCTGGATGGCCTTGTCCAGGATCCATTCGACGGTGACCGGGGTGGAGATCTTGATGGCCTGGATCTCGGTGTGGGCGCCCTGGTTGCCCACGGTGTCCATGAGCCAGGCGGTCTTGAGCACCAGCAGGCGGAGCTGCTCGATCCTGATGCGGGACTCGGCGATCCAGTCCTGGACCACACCCTGCTGGGCGATCGGCTTGCCGAACGCCGTCCTGGCCAGGGCCCGCTCGCACATCAGCTCGACCGCGCGCTCGGCCATGCCGATCAGGCGCATGCAGTGGTGGATGCGGCCGGGGCCGAGCCTGGCCTGCGCGATGGCGAAGCCGCCGCCCTCCTCGCCGATCAGGTTGTCGGCCGGGACGCGCACGTCCTCGAAGATCACCTCGGCGTGGCCGCCGTGGTCGGCGTCGGTGTAGCCGAAGACGTGCATCCCGCGCTTGACGTGCAGCCCCGGGGTGTCGCGCGGCACCAGGACCATGCTCTGCTGCCGGTGCTTGGGCGCGTCGGGGTTCGTCTTGCCCATGACGATGAAGATCTTGCAGTTGGGGTTCATCGCGCCGGAGATGAACCACTTGCGGCCATTGATGACGTACTCGCCGCCGTCGCGGACGATCGAGGTGGCGATGTTGGTGGCGTCGGAGGAGGCGACGTCGGGCTCGGTCATCGCGAAGGCCGAGCGGATCTCGCCGTCGAGCAGCGGGCGCAGCCACTCGTCGCGCTGCCACCCGCTGCCGAACATCGACAACACTTCCATGTTGCCGGTGTCGGGGGCAGCGCAGTTGGTGGCGGTGGGGGCGATGCTGGGACTGCGGCCCATGATCTCGGCCAGCGGGGCGTACTGGAGGTTCGTCAGGCCGGCGCCGTGCGCGCCCGGCAGGAACAGGTTCCACAGGCCGCGCTTCCTCGCCTCGTCCTTGAGGTCGTCGAGCAGCGGGGGCGGGCTCCAGCCGGCGGCCGCGGCCTGCTCCTCGAAGGCGGGCTCGGCCGGATAGACGCATTCGTCCATGAAGCGGAGCAGGCGCTCGCGCAGGTCCTCGGTGACGGTGTCGAAGGCGAAGTCCATGCCGGTGAGCCTACCGACCGGCCGGTATGGCTGTCGACAGGTGGTTCCCCGCAAAAACCGCCAGGTGGCCGTCAACCTGCGACGGGACCGCGTCCTATCGTGGCGGCATGACCGCCAAGCTGCCCGCGCCCGTGGTGCTGGAGAACGACGTCGTGCGCCTCCAGCCCCTCACCCTGGAACACGTTCCGGACCTGTTCGCCGCCGGAGGCGGGGACGACGAGCTCTGGCGCTGGCTGCCCGCCGCCACCCCGCGCACGCAGGAGGACCTGGCGAGGACGGCCCGCGCGCTCATCGACGACGACCTGCACATCCCGTTCGTGGTGATCCCCAAGGAGACCGGACTTCCGGCCGGCTGGACGACCTACATCGACGTGCCCGGCTTCGACGACAGCGTCGAGATCGGCTGGACCTGGTACGGCCAGGCCCATTGGCGCACCGCGCTGAACACCAACTGCAAGCTGCTGCTGCTCGACCACGCCTTCGGCCTCGGCTACAACCGCGTCCTGCTCAAGACCGACGTGCTGAACCTGCGTTCCCAGGCCGCGATCCGGCGCATCGGCGGCGTGCACGAGGGCACCCTGCGCCGCCACCGCAGAAGGCCCGACGGCACCTGGCGCGACACGGTCTATTTCGGCATCCTCGAAGAGGAGTGGCCGGAGCACCGGGCTCGACTGAACCGCTGAACGGAAGGCGGCATCTAATCCCGCATGACTGATCGGCTGGGAGGCTACTGGCTCGGCGCCCGGCTCGACGGCGGCGGGCGGACGACCGTCCGCGAGGCCTACGACGAGTCGGGCGGTCGCCATGCGCTCCACCTGCCCGGGCCGGGCGCGTACGCACAGGTCAGGGAGGTGCGGTCGGTGCACGCCGCGCGGCTGGTCGAGGCGTGCCCGCAGGGCGATCCGCCGTATCTGGTCAGCGAGTACATCGAGGGGCCGACGCTGCGCCAGGTCGTCGACCGGCACGGCCCCTTCGCCGGCGACGACCTCTACCGCCTGGCCGCCGCCACGGCCACCGCGCTGGCTGCGGTGCACGAGGCGGGGGCGGTGCACGGGTCGCTCACGCCCGACAAGATCATTTTAGGCGCCGACGGGCCGCGCCTGGTGGGGCTGGGGCTGGCCGACGCCGAGGCGGGCCCGGCCGGTGACGTCCAGGCGTGGGGGCGGGTCCTGCTGTTCGCCGCGTACGGGCTCACCGAGCGATTAGGCAACGGGGAGCGCCTCGACCGGCTGTTACGCGGCCTGGTCGCCGCCACGCTCCACGACGAACCCGAGCAGCGCCCGGACGCCCGCGGCCTGCTCATGTCCCTGCTCGACGCCCCTCAGTCGCAGCTCGGCCGCCTGCTGCCGCCCGAGCCCGTCGACGACCCGCCGCTCGGCGCCCGCGCCGAGGCGATCTACCTCCAGCTCTGCCGGGCAGACCAGGATCTGGTGCCCGAAGTCTTCCTCCGCCTGGTCGGGCTCGACGACTCCGGCGGCGACACCGTGGCCCCCGCACTCCGCGACGACCTGGTCGCCGGACGCGCCCCCGACGAGGTGGCCGCGATCGACCGGGTCCTGGAGACGTACGGGAAGGCCGGCATCCTGACGATCGCCGACCGGGGGCCCCTGACGATCACGTACGCGGCGCTGCTGCGTGCCTGGCCGCGCCTGCACGAGTGGCTGGACAGCGAGCGGGACGGCCTGGCCGTGCACCGGGAGCTGGCCCGGGCGGCGCGGGCCTGGGACGCGGGCGGGCGCCGCGAGTCCGACCTCTACCAGGGAGAACCCCTCGACCGGGCGCTGGCGTGGGCGGCCGGCGGGCGGCGGCGGGTCACCCTGAGCGCCGGCGAGCAGACCTTCCTGGACGAGGGCCTCGGACGGGCCCGCGGCGGGGCGCGCAGGCGGCGGGCGCTCATGGCGGGGCTGCTGTCGGTCGCGGTGCTGGCGGCGCTGCTCGCGCTGTGGCAGCGCGGGGCCGCCGACGGGCGGCTGGAGCAGGCGATGGCCAAGGTGGCCGCGTCGCGGGCCGAGGCGCTGCGGGTGGCCGACCCGGTGACCGCGCGCCGGCTGAGCCTGGCGGCCTGGCGCCTGGCCCAGGTGCCGCAGGCGCGGCGGGCGCTGACGGCGGCGGCGGCCGACCCGGCCGTGGACGTCTTCACCGCCCCGGAGGCCGGGCCGCACTCGTTGTACGCGATCAGCGACGACGGCTCCCGGCTCGCCACGCTGACCGGCGCCACGGTACGCGTCTACGACGTCCCCGGGCGCCGCCGGCTGGCCGAGACGAACGGTCCCGAGCAGAGCGTGCGGGCGATGGCCTGGTCCCCCGACGGGCGCACGCTGGCGTTCGTGGGCGTGGACCGGTCGTACCTGTGGGACACCGCGTCGGGGCGGGGCGTCGGGCCGCCGTTCGGGAGGGGGCTGGGCGCGCCGGGCGAGCAGTCGGCCTGGTTCAGCCCGGGTGGCGGGCTGCTGTTCGCGGCGGCCCGGCAGTCGGGCGAGCGGTGGGCCTGGGACCTGCGGGCCCGCCGGGCGGCCTTCGTCGGCGAGTACGCCGTGGCCGGTCCCGGCGACCGGGTGGCGCTGACGTTCGAGGGCCGGCGTTCGGCGATCAGGCGCGGCGGCCGCGTCACCCCCGCGCCCTGGCTGGACCGCATGCCGTGGGAGTACACGACGTTCGCGCCCGACGGCGAGCGGGTGGCCATCGCCGAGGAGACCGGCATCCAGATCTACGACCTGGACGGCGTGCCCGTGCTCGGCACCCGCCTGCGGCCCTCCCCCGGCCACCTGCGCTTCAGCCCGGACGGCCGGCTGCTGGCCGGGACGGACAACGACCGGGTGCGGGTGTGGCGCGTGCCCGACCGCACGTTGCTGGCCGAGCGCCAGGTGCCGGTGGGCGGCGCGGACCAGCCGGCGCGGGCGGTGCTCGCGGGCGACGGGCGCACTGCGCGCGTGCTGGCCGCGGGCGGGACGGTGCTCACGCTGGACCTGGCCCCCTCGCCCGCGTCCGGCGACCCGGCGTCGGCGGTCTGCGCCCGCTACGGGGGCCTGTCGGCGGCGGACTGGGCCCGTCACCTGCCCGAGGTGCCCTACCGCGCGACCTGTCCCGGCTGATTTCCGGTTATACGCGAATATTTCTCGAATTCGGGCCGTGGATCGTGAACCAACCCCTTGCCGGGCACGTAACCGTAGTCATACGGTCACCGTGAGCTGTTGTTCGACGAGAAGGAGAGTTCCCCCCGTATGGGCAGGCATGAGGCACCCCCCAAGGACGAGTCGCCCGAGGCCGGCGCGGCCGACGACCACCGGGAGCCTCGCGGCGGCAAGCACGCGAGGGACGGCCAGGACGCGGGCGGCGACGACTAGGCCGCCGGCAGGTCGCGCACAGACCGCGGCACAGGCCATGAACAGGCCATGAACCGGCGATGCAGGCGCCGGCGGTCCTATCCGCCGGCGCCTTCGCCACGCAGGCCGGCACCTTCGTCACGCAGGCCGGCACCTTCGTCACGCAGCATGCCGGCGAGCAGGTCCGCCATCGCGAGGGTGAGCTCGTCGAGGGTGGGCACGGCGCCCGCGCCCGCGATCGCGTCGAACATCAGCCCCTCCCCGAAGGCCACGAGCTGGCGGGCGTGGCGCACCGGGTCCTTCGACCCCAGGGCGGCCAGCATGGCGAGCGCCGGGTCGCGGAACCGGCGGCCCGCCCGGTCGTAGATCTCGCGCAGTTCGGGGCGTCTGGTGGCCTCCAGGGCCAGTTCGTAGCGGGCCAGGGTGCGCCGGCGGTCGTCCAGCTGCACGCGCAGCACCTCGGCAATCCGGGCGGGCAGGCCGTCGAGGGTGAGCGGCTCCGGCTCGTACGCCGGGGCCATGACCTCCATCTCCAGCTCGGTGAGCCGGGACAGGGTCAGCTCCAGCAGCGCGGCCCGGGTGCGGGCCAGGTTGGACGTCGATCCGGGCGGCAGCCCGGCCGCCTCGTCCACGGCGCGGTGGGTCAGGCCGCGCATGCCTCGCTCGGCCAGCAGGGTGATGGCCGTGTCGGCGACGGTCTCCGCTCGTTTCACGGACCGAATACTACAGGGGTAGTGTCACCGAACTACAGATGTAGTACGGTGACACTACAGACGTAGTAACCAAGGAGGCGATCATGCCCAAGGCTGTGGTGATCGGCGGCGGCATCGGAGGGCTGGCCGGCGGCGTGGCGCTGCGCCGCAAGGGGTGGGAGGTGAGCGTCCTGGAGCGGGTGGCCGCCGTCGAGCCCGTCGGATCGGGGCTCGCGATCGCCGCCAACGCCCTGAAGGCGCTCGACACGCTGGGCCTGGGCGACCGGGTGCGCGAGCTGTCCACGGTGGAGGGCCCGCTCGGCGTGCGCCGGGCGGACGGCCGCTGGCTGACGCGCACCACCACCGACCACGCCGACGCCCGCTACGGGGACTCGGTGGTCGTCATGCTGCGGGCGACGCTGATGGACGTGCTCGCCGACGCCCTGGGACCGAACGTCCTGCGGCTGGGCACCACCGTGACGGGCGTGGACGCCGGGCGCGGGATCGTGCGCACGGACGCGGGCGAGATCGAGGCCGATCTCGTCGTGGGCGCCGACGGCATCCACTCGGCGACGCGGCGGGCGCTCTTCCCCGGGCATCCGCGGCCGGCGTACGCGGGGGTCACGGCGTGGCGGGCGCTCGTCCCGCGCGGCGATCTGGCGATCCCCCGGTCGGAGAGCTGGGGAAGGGGGCTCGTGTTCGGCGTCCACCAGCTCGCCGACGACCTGGTCTACCTGTACGCCACCGACCTGTCACCGGCGGGCGCCACCCACGGTGACGAGCGGGAGGAGCTGCTGCGCAGGTTCGGCGGCTGGCATGAGCCGATCCCGGCGCTGCTGCGGGCCGCCGACCCCGCCCGGATCATCCGCAACGACGTGTACTACCTCAAGACGCCGCTTCCCGCCCTCCACCAGGGCAAAGTGGCGCTGGTGGGCGACGCCGCCCATCCGATGACCCCGAACCTGGGCCAGGGCGCCTGCCAGGCGCTGGAGGACGCCGTGGTGCTCGCGCACCTGGCGGGCGGCGACCTCGCCGCCTACACCGCCGCCCGGCTGGCGCGCACGTCCGCCGTGGTGCGGCAGTCGATGACGATCTGCCGGGTGACCAAGGTGCGCAACCCCGTCGCCGTACGGCTGCGCGACCTCGCCGTCACCGTGGCGGGCCGGGTCAGCCCCGAGCTGATGCTGCGTTCGATGGACGACGTGCTGTCCTGGCGTCCGCCGGTGGAGGCGGTCACTGACCGGACGCGGGCCGCTGACCGGTGACCGCGCCCTCGGAGTCAGCCTTGGACGCCGCCTGGGACGCAGCCTCGGCGGCCACCGTCGCCGAGGTGAGCACCGGCGGCACGGGAGCGGGGGCGGGGGCGGGCTTGGAGTGGTCGGGGGTGAGGCGGCCCAGGGTGATCGTGCCGCCGATGGTGAGCGCCCCGGCCAGCAGGGCGGGGATCGCCGTGGACGGGCTGGTGGGCAGCGGTTCGCCGAGCAGGATCGCCCCCGCCAGCACCGACGTGATCGGGTCGATGACCTGGACGCCGGCGTAGGCGATGCCGAAGTAGCCGACCGCGTACGAGCGCTGGAGCAGCACGACGGCGCAGACCAGCAGCACCGGCACGGCCAGCGTGAACCAGTGGATCAGCCGGCCCCACTCCCCCTCCAGCCCGCCGCCGACCACCCGGACGAACGTCGAGACGCTGGCCGTCACCACGCCCGCGCCCACCGAGAGCAGCAGCGCCCGCGCCGGCCCGTGGAAGCGCCGCGCGAGCAGCTGCGAGACCAGCGCGATCGCCGCGATGACGCCCAGGAAGCCGAGCGCGGCGCCGCTGCTCAGCCGGGGGACGACGTTGTGCTGCGGCACCAGCAGCATGAGCCAGAGCAGGCCCACCGCCACGGCGATCGAGCCGAGGATCTCCGCCCGGTACGGCTTGCGCCCGTACATGAAGGCGGCCAGCGGCACCGCGAACACCAGGGTGGCCACGCTGATCGGCTGCACGGCCACCAGGGGCGCGAAACTGAGCGCCACGGCGTGCAGGCACGCCCCGGCGAAGCCGATCACGCCGCCGATCCACCAGCGGGGACGCCGGACCAGCTTGAGGGAGGCGCCCGCCGACACGGCCTCGTACTGTTGGAGGGCGGCGCCGAGGGCGTATCCCAGCGCTCCGGCCAGCGCGATGAGCAGTCCGACCCAGGTCATCGGCGCCCGCGCAGGGGCAAGGATCCGTGCAGGAGCATTGCTCCAGCTTAGGAGCCGAGCAGAGCACTACCATCCTTCTTTAGGCTGATTAATCACCTAAATGCGGCTGTCACCTGCACGAACATGTTGCTGATCCTTGGCCCTCCGCGGGGGCGTCACGGCGCTTACGATTGCTCGGGAACCACGCAGAACAGGTGCCCCTCCGGGTCCTGCAGCACGATCCAGCGCGTGCCCTCCTCCGTGACGCCCGGCTGGAACTCCGGCTTGACCGCCCCGAGCGCGATGTACTCCTCGACCGCCTTGTCCAGGTCCGGGACGCGGAAGTCGAAGTGGAACTTCTTGTCCGGGCTGGGCCAGGTGCCCGGCTTGTAACCGGGGACGCGACCGAAGTAGATGTTGGTGGAGCCGTCGCCGATCGCCGCGTACTCCTCCTCCGAATACTGGATCTCGAAGCCGGTCACCTCGTGGTAGAAGGCGGCCAGTCCGCGCGGGTCGTCGCAGTCGAGGGTGAAGGCTATGAGCTTGGCTTTCGTCGTCATGCGTCCATGCTGGCAGGCGTACCTGTCATCTTCTGTCAGGTACGCCCGGCCGGTCAGCCGCGACGCGTGGCGGCCGTCACGCGCTTGAGGATCCGGTCCCATTCCGTGCCGAACGGGTTGTCCTGCACCAGGTACGTCCACGTGGCCGACGGGCGCTTGAGGTCGGGCTCGGGGGCCTCGAAGGACTCCAGCGAGCGGCGTTCGACCTCGGCCTGCAGCGCCTTGTACTCGGCCACGGCCTCCCGCTGGAACTCGTCGACCGGGCTCATCCGGCCCAGCGCGCGCAGGTGGATGCCCTCGCGCAGGTCGTTGAGGAAGGCCAGGTGCTCGGTCCAGCAGGTGTCGATGGCGTGCAGGACGATCTGGCGGGCCGTCTCGTCCCTGGTGTCCTCGGGCAGCTCGGCCCAGCGCCCGGCGTCGGCCTCGGCCAGCGCCTTGGCGGCGGCGTCGCCGTGGAGGACCTTGTCACGCCATTCGAGGATCAGCTCACGCTGGTGTTCGAGCAGGCGGGTGTAGCGCCAGGTGTTGCGGTGGATCTCCAGGTTGACGCCCTCGGCGACCCGCTGGGCGTGGCCCACGATGTACGCGCCGCGCCGGTGGCGCACCAGGCCGTCGGGATCGGCGGCGGGCGGGCGCTCGTCGGGGACGAACTGGGTGATCAGATCGTCGGTCATGCTGACGAAGAAGACCGAGCCGCCGGGGTCGCCCTGGCGGCCGGCCCGGCCGCGGAGCTGGTCGTCGAGGCGGCTGCTGGCGTGGCGGCCCGAGCCGATCACGTAGAGGCCGCCGAGCTCGGCCACGCCCTCGCCGAGCCGGATGTCGGTGCCGCGGCCGGCCATCTGGGTGGAGACGGTGATCGCGCCGCGCTCGCCCGCCCTGGCGATGATCGTGGCCTCTTCGGCGTCGTTCTTGGCGTTGAGCACGACCGGTTCCATGCCGCGGCGTTGCAGCAGCTTGGCGAGGTTCTCCGACTCGGCCACGTCGAGGGTGCCGATGAGGATCGGCCGGCCCGTCTCGTGGATCTCCTGGATCTCCTCGACCAGCGCGGCGTCCTTGTCGGGGACGGTCGGGTAGACGCGGTCGGGCTCGTCCTGCCGCACGCACGGCCGGTTGGACGGGATGACCGCGACCTTGAGCCCGTAGAACTCGCCGAGCTGCTCGTTGACCGCGACGGCGGTGCCCGTCATGCCGCAGATCTGCGGGTAGCGGCGGATCAGCCCCTGGACGGTGATCGAGTCGAGGATCTCGCCCTTCTCGCTCGGCGGCAGCGCCTCCTTGGCCTCCACGGCCGCCTGGAGCCCGTCGGGCCAGCGCTGGAGCAGCGCCACCCGGCCGCGCGAGGGGTTGATGAGCTGCACCCTGCCGTCGCGGACGATGTAGTCGACGTCGCGGGCGAGCAGCGCGTGGGCGTGCAGCGCGAGGTTGAGCTCGATGAGGGTGCCGGGCTCGTGCTCGTCGTAGAGCTCGACGCCCAGGATGTTCTCGACGCTGTCGGCGCCCTTGGGGGTGAGGTAAACGTTGCGCGCCTGCTCGTCGATCTCGTAGTGGTAGCCGCGGACGAGCGTGCGGACCAGCGCCGCCATCTCCGGCACCGCGCTGCCGGGGTCGGCCGCGCCGGCCATCACCAGCGGCACCCTGGCCTCGTCGACCAGAACGGAGTCGGCCTCGTCGATCAGCGCCACCTCGGGCGCGGGCACGATGATCTCGGCGGGGTCGGTGCGCAGCCGGTCGCGCAGCACGTCGAACCCGATCTCGCTGACCGGCCCGTACGTGACGTCCTTGGCGTAGGCGGCGCGGCGCTCCTCCGGGGTGGAGTTCTGGTCGATCCAGCCCACGGTGACGCCGAGCGACTCGTAGAGCGGGCCCATCCACTCGGCGTCGCGCCTGGCCAGGTAGTCGTTGACGGACATCACGTGGACGCGCTTGCCCTGCAACGCGTAACCGGCGGCGGCCATGGCGCCCGACAGGGTCTTGCCCTCGCCGGTCGCCATCTCGGCCACCTTGCCGTCGAGCAGGGCGAGCGTGCCCAGCAACTGCACGTCGTACGGCCTGAGCCCGAGAGTGCGGTCGGCGGCCTCGCGCACCACGGCGCAGAACTCGGCCAGATCGTCCATGGCCGGCGTCGGCAGCTCTTCGAGCTTCCCGATGCGGTCGGCGCGCTCGTCCGCCGCCTTGACGATCTTCAGATAGGGGGTCAGGTTCACCCCGCCCGGACGATCCAGGAGGTTCCTGAACATTCCCTTTATCGAGGCCACAGTTCCTCCAACGCACGTTTCGCCGGCGCCGTTCCCTTAAGCCGAAATGAGGGAGCGGAGCGACGATACGGCAAGCGTCGCCGTACCGGACCTTAACTCATCACGGGCCCTGGACCTCACATCTCCGTATCCGCTTTCAGCGCGAGAACCGCGACGGCGGCGAGCAGCAGCGCGCACCCGCCCCACGCGAGCGGCGTGAGCCGTTCGCCGAACAGCACGACGCCGATCAGCGCCGCCCCGGCCGCCTCGCCGAGCGAGATGATCGAGACCGTGGTGGCGGGCAGCGCGGTGAGCGCGCGGAAGAACAGGCCGTAGGCCAGGGCCGTGGGGACCGCGCCCAGGTAGAGCAGCAGCGCCGCCGACGACACGCTCAGCTCGGGCAGCACGCCCGCCGGCAGGGCGAAGGGCGCCAGGCAGGCCGCCCCGACCACGAAGCCGCCGACGGCCGTGCCCTGCGGGTCGGTCCTGTGGCGCCGGGAGAAGAGCGTCACGCCGGCATACCCGGCGGCCGAGAGCAGGGCGTACCCGATGCCGGCCCCGGCCTCGGCCCGGACGACGGACTCCCAGGTGAGCAGGACGAGCCCGGCCGGCGCGGCGGCCAGCGCGGCGCGGGCGACCGGTCCCAGCGGCTCGCGCAGCAGCAGGCGCCCGCCGATCGCGGTGAAGATCGGCGTGGCGCCCATGGTCACGACGGTCGCGACCGCGACGCCGGAGCCGGCGATGGCCGCGAAGTACGCCGTCTGGTAGACGGCCATGCCGGCCCCGACCGGCAGCACGTGCCAGGTGAGCCGCCGCGGGCGCCACGGGCGGCGGGTGAGCGCGAGGAGGAAGGCGGCGCCGAGCAGGTAACGCCAGAAGGAGACGCCGATGGGACCGAGATGGCCGGACTCGAACAGCAGCGCGCCGGCGGCGCCGCCGGTGCCCCAGGCGGTGGCGGCCACGGAGACGTAGACGGCGCCACGGCGGGCGGAGACAGGGGTCATGACAGGAGTGCTCCGGATGGAGTGGTCGGAATGGGCCCGTGTGCGGGCAGCAACCACCCCCGGATCCGTCAGACCCGGAAATTCCTGGAACGCCGCCGCCCGCTAGAGGGCGGGCGGCGGGGAGCAGATGAGGAGACGACGCGGCATGGGCGACACCCTAGCCGTCACCGGTCGTGAGGCGCACCGGGATTACGGCTTGCGGGCCACGCCGCCCAGCAGCAGTTCCTCCCAGGGGGCCAGCGGGCCGGGCAGCCGCTCGTCGGGGTGCCATTCCGGGAAGTGCACCACCCCGGGCTCGACCAGGACGAGCCCGTCGAAGTACGCCTCGATCGCCGTCCGGTCGCGGAAGTGGCCGGTGCCCATGGTGGCCTGGAGCAGGGTCTCCAGGGCCTTGGCCTTGGGGTTCTCGGAGGCGAGCATGTTGGAGACGGCCAGGTGGCTGCCAGGGGCGAGCTCGGCGACGTACCGCCGGACCAGGCCGTGGGGGTCGTCGGCGTCGGGGAACAGGTGCAGCAGCCCGACGGCGAGCAGGGCCGTGGGCTGGTCGAGGTCGATCAGGCGGCCCAGCTCGGGGTGGCCGAGCACGGCCTCGACGTCGCGGGCGTCGGCGGTGATCGCGGTGGCGTTGGGGTTGCCGCTCAGGATGGCGCGGGCGTGCGGCTCGACCATGGGGTCGAGGTCGACGTAGACGACCCTGGTACGGGGGTCGGCGAACTGGGCGACCTCGTGCGTGTTCTCGATGGTGGGCAGCCCGGCGCCGAGGTCGATGATCTGCCTGATGCCCGCCTCGCGGACGAGGAAGTCGACGACCCGCCCGATGAAGGCCCGGTTGCACCAGACCAGGTCGACCACCTCGGGCACGGCGTCCTTGAGCCGGCGCGCCACCGAACGGTCGACGGAGAAGTTCTCCACGCCGCCCAGCAGGCAGTCGTGCAGGCGGGCCACGCTGGGACGCGTGACATCGACGCCCGCGGGGGCCCACTCCTGCGCTTCGCCGACAGTCATCCGGCCCCCTTTCCAGTCCGTGACGCGGATCGTATCCGCCACCACCGACGCTTTGTGGGGGGTTTACCGGAGTCTGTCCGGGTAGCGGAGGTCTTGCCCGAGAAAAGACGGAAGAAGAGAGGAAGAGAGCCCAATGGAGCTCTGGAACTATCGTGCTGACGTCTATGACCGGGGTCAGAGTCTGGATCTCGTGGGGTACCACGTCCAGGCGACCGACGGGAAGATCGGGTCCGTCGACGAGGCGACGTACGAGGTCGGCGAGAGCTACATCATCGTCGACACCGGTCCCTGGATCTTCGGCAAGAAGGTCATGCTGCCGGCGCAGGTCGTCACGCGCATCGACCCTCAGGAGCGCAACGTGCACGTCGCGCGCACCAAGGCCGAGATCAAGGACGCGCCCGAGTTCGACGAGGGCAGGTACAAGGAGCCCGAGTACCGTACGCGGCTGGGTGACTACTACGGCCGCTACGGCGGGTGACCCTGGACGTCTGCCCCAGAAGGGCAGTCCGTCCTAGAAGGAGGGCCGCGTCCGAAAAGGACGCGGCCCTCCGCCCGTTCCGGGCCGCCTCCGTCAGGGCCACCGGCTCTCGCCGCCGGCCACCACCGGCTCGCTCAGCACGCCCAGCCGCTCCAGCAGCGTGACGAACGTCGTCGCGTACGGCGAGTCCGCCGTCACCGCCACCACCCTTGACCAGTCGACCTGCTCGCGCAGCGCCCGCACCTGGGCCAGCAGCGCGCCGTAGTCGCAGGCGTGCTCCGACAGCGGCAGCAGCCACGAGATGACCAGGTCGGTGGCCTCCAGCACCGGCACGATCACCGCCGACGCCTTCAGCGGCTCGGCCCGGTCCAGCAACTCCTCGGTGATCTCGTGGTCGGAGACCCGGAAGATCAGATCGACCAGCCGGCCCTCGTCGTACGCCTTGACCAGCCAGTCCTCCGGCGGTTTGGCCGTCTGGAAGCCCAGCCCGCGCAGGGCCTCCAGCGCGGCGGGCACGTCGTGCTCGGTGAGGACGAAATCGACGTCGTGCAGGGAGGGGGCGGCGCCTCTGGCGTAGGCCGCGCAGCCGCCGGCCAGCGCGAACTTCACCCCGGCGTCCTTCAGCCCGGAGCTCGCGCGCTTCAACGTGTCAAGGATGGCGTCGGTGACCGCATGGCCATGGCTGCTCATGGTTCCGGGCTACCCGCACGATCGTCATGTAGGCGTTGCGGACAGCGCGTAGGGACAGGGCGTAGGGACGGGGGTTGAGGGTAGCGCCACACCCTATGACCGAGATGCTGGAGAAGACGGAACGGGCGTACGGCAACGGGCACGATCGGCCGCTGGGCGGCTACATGGGCATCCTCGCCACGTACGGGGCGGGGGTGGCCGGCGCGGTGGTGGCCACCGTGCTGACCAAGAGGAAGCTGCCCGAGCGGGTCGGGGTCCTGGACCTCGCGCTCATGGCGGCCTGCACGCACAAGGTCTCCCGGCGCCTGGCCAAGGACCCGGTCATGAGCCCCCTGCGGGCGCCCTTCACCAGGTACGAGGGCCAGGGCGGCCCCTCGGAGGTCCAGGAGGAGCCGCGCGGGCCGATGGGCGAGCTGCTGGCCTGCCCGTTCTGCCTGGCCCAGTGGGCGGCCACCGCGTACGCCGTCGGCCTGGTCTTTGCCCCCAGGGTGACCAGGCTCGTCGGCGCCACGATGACCGCGGTCGCCATCTCCGACTGGCTGCAGCTCGGTTACGCCAAGCTGATGAAGTCGGCCGGCTAGCGCACCCTCGGGAGCACTTCACGCTCGTAGAAGTCGAAGAAGGCGTCCTGCTCGGGGCCGATCTGGTTGACGTAGACCTCGTCGAAGCCGGCGTCCACGTACTGCCTGATCGCCCGCGCGTGGACCTCGGGGTCGGGGCCGACCGGGCTGCCGCCCACGGCCTCGTCCTCGGTGACCGACTCGGCGAGCTGTTCGAAATGGCGTGGCAGCGGCAGGAGCTGCGACGCCTCACCCTTGATCCCCTGCGTGGGCCACAGGCGGTGGACGGTCTTGCGCGCGGTGGCCTCGTCGGCGGCGTAGCAGGCCTTGAGCCCGCCTAGCACCGGTTTGTCCCCGCCGCCGGCCTCGCGGAACATCGTGACCGACCCGGCGTCCGGCGCGGTGGAGATGTAGCCGTCGGCCAGCCGTCCGGCCAGCGTCGTCGACTTCTCGCCGAACCCCGACATCAGGATGGGCGCGGGCTCGTCGGGGAGCGTGTAGAGCCGGGCGGTGTCCACGCGGTAGTGCGCGCCCCGGTGGGTCACCAGCCTGCCGGTGAACAGCTCGCGCATCAGCCCGACGGCCTCTTCGAGCATCTCCAGACGTTCGTCGAGCGGCGGCCAGCGGGACTCGACGACGTGCTCGTTCAGCGCCTCGCCGGTGCCCACGCCCAGCCTGAAGCGTCCGCCGGTGAGCGCCGCCGTAGTGGCGGCGGCCTGCGCGATGACGACCGGGTGCGTACGGACGAGCGGGCAGGTGACGGCTGTGGTGATGGGCAGGGAGGTCGCCTCGGCCAGCGCGCCTATCACGGACCAGACGAAGGGCGCCTGGCCCTGCTCGTCCAGCCAGGGGTGGAAGTGGTCGGAAATCCACAAGGCCGTGAAACCCGCGCGTTCGGCGGCCTTGGCCTGGCGTACCAGTTCTTGGGGGCTGTGTTCCTCGCACGACAAGAAATAGCCGAATGTCGTCATGCAATCCCCACCTGCCCGTTACTGCGGAGAAAAACATGTTAAGGAGTCGCGCGTGGGGGCAGTTGCCGTAGCATGGCTACTTTGCTTTGGATCATCGCTGTAATCCTCGTCATCTCCGGGATCTACGTGATTCTGGCCCGGCGCGACCTCCTCTGGGGGATCGTGCTCATCGTCCTCGGCTTCCTCGTGGGGCCGGGTGGGGTCAGCATCTTCAATGTCTAGGGCGGACGCGCCGCCCTGGACCCCGTCCGCGACCGTCCGCTGGGCCGAACCTCGAGAACGGCCCAGCGGAACACCTAGGTTTACCGAAATATCAGCAGCACCAGCCCTCAATCCCGATTGATCGGGCATGGGGAGCGAGTGAGCAGATTTCCGCCGTTCAGCCGCTACGAAATGAACGCGGCTTCGGCAAGGGTCCGTGAGCAGCTCGCTCACCTGCGCCGCCACCTGCGTTCCCAGGCCATCCTCGACGAGGCCACGGCCCGCCTGGCCACCCGGCTCAACATCCGCCCAGGCGAGGCCGCGGAGCAACTCGCCAGGATGGCCCAGCACAGCGGTCTGGAGCTGACCGAGGTCGCCAGGGGCATCGAACCGCTGCCCGAGCAGGAGCTCGAACAGCCCGAGGTGCCCCAATGGGTACGCGGCATGCTGGCGGGCGTGCACGCCTCGGCCATCTTCCTCACCCCCGTCCAGGACGACGCGGGCCGCGTCGTCGACTTCCTGGTCCTGGCCGCCAACAAGCACGCCAGGACCCCGGCCGGACGTACGGCCGACGACCTGGCCGGGGGCCGCCTTCTGGCGGTCAGCCCCGGCGTGGCCGGTTCGGGCCTGCTCGACGACTACATCGCCGTGTACGAGACGGGCGAGCCCCTCCACCACATGCCGATGGAGTTCGTCGAGGCCATGGACTACCGGCTGTGGCCGGCGACCCTGAGCGTGCGTGCCTCGCGCGTGGACGAGGGTCTGCTGGTGACCTGGCGCATCCTCGACGACGAGGAACTGCTGGTCTCCGGCTGGGAACGCGCGCAGCGCCTGGCCGAGCTGGGCTGGGGCGAGTGGAACCTGGCGACCGAGCGCACACTGTGGACGCCTCAGATGTACGAGATGTTCGGCCGCGACCGCGCCGACGGCCCGATGGCCCTGGAAGAGCTGCCCAGCGTGGTGGTCGCCGACGACCTGCCGCTCATGGACGAGCAGATCCGCACGCTGCTGGAGTTCCGCGAGGCCGTGGAGAACGAGTTCCGCATCCAGCACCGGCACGGCGTGCGCCACCTGTGCGTCTACAGCGAGCCGATCCTCGACGGCGACGGCGTGCCGATCAAGGTCCGCTCCCTGGTCCAGGACGTCACCAAGAACCGCCGCAGGGAACGCGCGCTGGCCGTGGCGCACGAGCAGGCGACCAAGGAGAAGGAACGGGCCGAGCAGGAGCACCGGATCACCGTCCAGCTCCAGGACACGATCCTGCCGATCCGCCGGGGGCTCATCAGCCTGCCGGGGCTCAGCGTGGGCGTGCGCTACCTGCCGGGCGAGGAGCTGGCCAGTCTCGGGGGCGACTGGTTCAAGGCCCGTCTGATCACCGACGGCCGCGTCCTGCTGGCCATCGGCGACGCCATGGGCCACGGCCTGACCGCCGCGAGCATCATGTTGCAGATGCGCTCGGGGCTGGCCGGGCTGGCGTACACGGGCGCTCCCGCGGGCCGGCTCGCCACCTGGCTGAACGACCTCATCGTGCACTCCAACGAGGGCATCACCGTCACCGGCACCGCGATCATCGGCCACTTCGACCCCGAGCCGCGCACGTTCGCCTGGACCAACGCCGGGCACCCGCCGCCCGTCCTGATCAGGGACGGGCAGGGGAAGCCGATCGAGGGGGTCACCGGCACCCTGCTGGGGGCCTTCGACGCGGCCGAGTTCGGCATGACCGTCACCCAGCTCGAACCGGGCGACACCCTGCTCATGTACACCGACGGCGTCGTCGAGCGGCGCGGTCAGGACCTGGACGCGGGGGTCGCCGCGCTCGTCCGGGCCTCGCACGCGTGCGTGGGGGACGATCCCGAGCAGATGATCGACTGCGTGCTGGAACGGCTCGGCGCCGACAGCGCCACCGACGACGTGTGCGTCATCGCCGCACGGGTGCTGTGAGGGCCGTCAGTCGTCGTAGTCGTTGCCGGGCTCTTCCAGGCAGTAGACGCCGTACGCCTTGCCGAGGACGGGCAGGGCGACGTTGCGGACGCGGATGCCGCCCGAGGTCGTGCCCTTCTCCGTGCCCTTGTGGGCGTGCCCGTGCAGGATGAGGTCGGCCCCCGCCGTGTCCACCGCCTCGGCCAGCAGGTAGCTGCCGAGGAAGGGGTAGATCTCCAGCGGCTCGCCCTCCAGCGTCTCCTTGATCGGGGAGTAGTGGGACAGCACCACGCGCTGGTCGGCCACCAGCTCCTTCAGCGCGACCTTCCACGCCTCGGCGATGTAGCGCGTGTGGGAGATGAAGTTCTTGATCTCGCGCTCGCCGAACTCGCTCGCGCTCTTGCCGGCGAACCCGCCGCCGAACCCCTTGCCGCCGACCACGCCCAGCTTCCGGTCACCGCACTGGATCACCGTGCCGTCGTCGTCGAGCACGATGACGCCGGCGTCCCGCAGCTCGGCGGCGATCTCGTACTGCAGGTCGGAGTGGTAGTCGTGGTTGCCCAGGACGGCCACGGTGGGGATGGGCAGGCCGCGCAGCTCGTCGGCCACGAGCCGCCCCTCCTCCAGCGTGCCGTGCCGGGTGAGGTCGCCCGCGAGCATGAACACGTCGGCGCGTTCCTCGATGCCCTCAAGCCTGCGCCGGTACTGGCCTCTGACGTCCTCGCCCAGGTGGATGTCGCCCACCGCCGCTATTCGCAGGTCAGTCAAGATGCTCATCCTCCCCCGGCACCGAGACGTCGACCACGCGTATCTCGTTGTGCAGGTGCAGCTCGGGCGCGATCTCCCGCGCCACCTGGCCGAGCCTGTCGCGCTGCTCGGCTCCGCTCACCTGACCACGCAGGAACAACTGGTCGCCGCGGACGTCGACCCGTATGCCGAGCTCGTTCGTGCGTCCGTCCTCGGCCAGCGCCCGTTGGACGCGGGCCGCGACGTACTGCGGAGCTTCCATCGTCTGTCTCCTTCCATTGTCGCCGCATGCCCGGGGATTAACGGCTCAAACAGCGCGAATCAGGTCTATGACCGCCCGTTCCACCGTCCCGTGCGTGGCGAGCTGGCCGTAGTCGGTGTCGGCTCCGAGCTCCGTCAGGGCCGCGGCGATCGTCCTGTTCTGGTCGTACGCCTCCACCACCCGCGGGTCCACGTACGACGCCCGCGCCACGGTCGGCGTGTTGCCCAGATACTCGGCCACCTCCCGCATCACCCGGGTGACCGCCCGCTTCCTGGCCGTGCCGCTCCCCCGGGCGTGTCCGGAGACCGCCAGGCCCACGGCGGCCAGGACGGTCGCGTGCCAGGTGCGGAAGTCCTTGGCGGTGACCTCGTACCCGATCAGTTCGCGCAGGTAGTCGTTGATGTCCTCGCTCCTGACGTCCTCCCACCCGCCTTTCGGACGGCGGTAGCGCAGCAGCTCGCCCTCCGCGCCGAGCGCCTTGAGCGAACGCAGCACCGTGCACGCCCCCGGATCGGCCACCTCGACCTCGCGGGAGATGTCCCCCTTGGCCTGGTAGGCACAGGTCACGATGCCGTTCCGGCACGTCACGTGCTCCATGCGCAGGGTGGCCAGGCCGTAGGTGTCATAGCTCTCGCCGCCGATCCTGAAGAACCCGATGTCCAGCAGGCGGGCGGCGGCGGCGAGCACCCGGTCCCTGGTCAGGCCGCGGCCCTTGAGCCGGTCGTCCACGGCCTGCCTGAAGGCGGGCAGGCGCTCGGCCACCTCCAGCACGTGGTCGAACTTCGCCTTGTCCTGCTGCTCGCGCCAGAGGTCGTGGTAGCGGTACTGCCGGCGTCCGGCCGCGTCCGTGCCGACGGCCTGGAGGTGGCCGCGCGGAGAGGGGCAGATCCACACGTCCTTCCACGCCGGGGGGATGACGAGCGACCGGATGCGCTGCAGTGTCGCGCTGTCGCGCACCGGCCGCCCGTCCGGTCCTTCGTAGCTGAAGCCTCGCCCGCGGCGACGCCTGACGATCCCCGGCTCACTCTGATCACTCGGACGCAGCTCGGGCACGCAGGGCGGCTACCCAGGACGTTAGGCAACAAACAGGACGGGCAGGTGAGCGGCATGCCTGAGAACATGGATGACGGTAGATGGTACGAGCAGGGTGACCGGAAGGGGCACCCCATGGTGCCCGCCACACCGCGCGACGTGGTGCACATCAGGGTGGGGTCGTTCATCCTGGTGTTCCTCTTCGCGTTCACGGTGCTGGGGCTCATAGCGGGTGCGCCGGTGATGGCGGGGATCGCGATCGTGTTGTTCATCGTCACGATCATCGACATCGCCATGGCGATCCGGCGGCAGAAGGAACGAGGAACGGGAGAGGCAGGCTGACAGTCGACATGGCATCCCTTCGAGGACGCGTGGTAGTGGTGACAGGCGCCAGCGGCGGGGTCGGACGGGCGGTGGTGCGCGAACTCGGCGCCCGCGGCGCCCGCGTGGCCCTGGTCGCACGCGGCGAGGCGGGCCTCGGCGCGGCCGCCGTGGACGTGGGGACCGCGGGCGGGGACGCGCGGGTCTACGAGGCGGACGTGGCCGAGTACGAGCAGGTGAAGGCGGCGGCGGAACGCGTCGAGGCGGAGATGGGACCGATCTCCGTCTGGATCAACTGCGCCTTCTCCTCAGTGTTCGCCAAGTTCGCCGACATCTCGCCGGATGAGTACGCCCGTACCACTTCGGTGACGTACCTCGGCTACGTGTGGGGCACCAAGGTCGCCCTCGACCTCATGGGCCCCCGCAACGCCGGGACGATCGTCCAGGTCGGCTCGGCCCTGAGCCACCGCGGCATCCCCCTGCAATCGGCGTACTGCGGGGCCAAGCACGCCATCAAGGGCTTCACCGAATCGCTGCGCACCGAGCTCCTGGCCGACCGCAGCGGCGTCGAGGTCACGCTGGTCCAGCTCCCGGCGGTCAACACCCCTCAGTTCGAGTGGGTCCTGTCCAAGCTGCGGCGGCACCCCCAGCCCGTCCCCCCGATCTACCAGCCGGAGGTCGCGGCCCGCGCCATCGTCTACGCCGCCGAGCACCCCGGACGCAAGGAGTACTGGGTGGGCGCCAGCACCGCCGCCACCCTCCTGGCCCAGCGCGTCGCCCCCGCCCTCGTGGACCGGTACCTGGCCAGGACCGGCATCAAGTCCCAGCAGACGGACGAGAAGCAGCCGAGCGGGGTGTCCAACCTCTGGGAGCCGGCCGACGAGGACAAGGACTACGGGGCGCACGGGACGTTCGACCAGCGCTCACACGGTCACAGCCCCCAGCTGTGGCTGTCCCAGCACCGGCGCGCGGTGATGCTGGCGGCGGGGGGCGTGGTCGCGGCGGTCACGGCGGCCCGCCGACTCAACCGCTGACCCGGCGGCGAAGGCGGGCCACCTCGGAGCGCCGAGCTATGCGTCGTCACCGTCGCGCAGGGAGTGAATCATGCTCCGCAGGATCCGGAAGGCGTCCGACTGCTCGGTCTCGTTCATCCCGGCCAGCATTCTGACCTCGACGGACCGGACCGCCGCGCTCGCCTTCTCCAGGCTCCGCCGGCCGCTGGGCGTGAGCCGCGCCGGAAGGGCCTTCCCGACCGGCGCCGCCGCGGGCCTGGTCACGTAGCCGTCTCGTTCCAGGGCCTGGAGCAGCACGTTCATCGACTGCCGGGTCACGAACGCGCCACGCGCGAGCTCGGAGTTCGACAGGCCCGGCCGTTGGGCCAGCAGTTCCAGGCAGGAGTAGTGCGTCACGGTCATCCCGAGCGGCCGCAGCACCTCCTCCATGGCTGCGCGCAGGGCGCTCGAAGCCTCTTTCAGCAGGTAGCCCAGCGATTTGTCCAGGTCGATGCCGCCACCGCTTTGACTCATGTCAGTATTCTGACATACATTGCTGCGTGTCAGTATCCTGACATGAAGAGAAGGAGCATCACCATGCCCGTCACCGGCCCCGACTTCATCTCGCTCCAGGCGCGCGACCTCGGCGCTTCACAGGCGTTCTACGAGCGCTACCTCGGCCTCGTCCGCTCGCCGGCCGGGCCTCCGCACGCCGTCGTCTTCGAGACGAAGCCGATCGCGTTCGCCCTGCGCGACGTCGTCCCCGGCACCGATCTCGCGTCCGTGGCCCAGCCCGGCATCGGCGCCTCGATCTGGCTGCACGCCACCGACGTCCAGGCCATCCACGACGCCCTCGTCGCCGACGGCCACACCATCGTCTCCGCACCGATCGACGGCCCCTTCGGCCGCACCTTCACCTTCGCCGACCCCGACGGCTACCAGGTCACCCTCCACGACCGCGCCTGAAGGCGGCCGTCCTGGCGCGGAAGCGGCGTGCCTGCGACGCCGGGGATCGGGTCCCCGCCCTCGGCCAGAATGCCGCGCCACTTGCCGCGCCGCTCCTCGATCCCGGCCTCGGCGACCTTCGGCGCACACAACGGACCGTGGATCTCGCCGAGGACGTCCCCGTCACCGGGCCGCGGGGGCTTCACTTCACTGAGAGAAACTGAGAAGTGGGTTCTGAACGACGTTTCTCAGTTGGTTCTCAGTACATCGCCTCCGGCATTGCCCGGTCAGGGGAGGAGGGCGGTGGCTTCGATCTCGACCAGGTGGTCGGGGACGGCCAGGGCGGCGACTCCCAGCAGGGTCGCCGGTGGGGTCGACGTCACCCCCAGCTTCGCCTTCGCCCGGGAGATCCCCTCCAGGAGGGCGGCCATCCGGTCGGGGGTCCAGTCCACGACGTGGACGGTCAGTTTCGCCACGTCGTCGAACGTGCCGCCCGCTCCGGCCAGGGCGGTGGCGAGGTTGAGGTAGCACTGCTCGACCTGCGCGGTGAGGTCGCCGGCGCCGATCGTGGTGCCGTCGGCGTCCCAGGAGACCTGGCCGGCGACGAAGACCAGCCTCGTCCCCGACGCGACCGCCACCTGGTGGTAGACGTCGACCTCGGGCAGCCCCTCGGGGTTCAGCAGGGTGACGGGCATGGTGGTGCGCCTCCTCGGAACACGGGCGGCCGGAACGCGTGCGCGGCCGCCTCACAGTCTCTTGTGGTTACTGAGGAACTGTAGGAGAGTGTCCGCTGACGTGGAAGAACGCACTTTTCAGTGACTGGGGAACCTCATGGTGACCAAGCAGTTCAAGGGCCCGGACGGCGAGGCGGACCTGAGACGGGCCGACTCCCTGGCACGGGAGATCTTCTCGGACGTCGCCAACAAGTGGGCGTTCCTGATCATCGAGGCAATCGGCGAGGGCACCCTGCGGTTCGGCGAGCTGCGCGACCAGGTCGAGGGCATCAGCCACAAGATGCTCACCCAGAACCTGCGCATGCTGGAGCGCAACGGGCTGGTCGAGCGGGAGGTGTATCCGACCGTGCCGCCGCGGGTGGAGTACACCCTCACCGAGCCGGGGCGGGCCCTGCGCGCGACGGTCGACGCGATGTGCCACTGGACGCAGCGCCACCTCGGCGAGATCGAGGCGGCCCGCCGCCGCTTCGACACCTGACACCCCGACCCAGGCCGCCCCGCGAGGGATGTTTCAACTGTGGATAAATGGGGTCAGGTGGCGTCAAGCCCGAGTTAAGCCGCGCCCAGGGGGTAGGCGGCGTGAAACTCACGAGGAGGGTCTTGATGCCTGAACGCGATCTCCAGTATTTGACCGAACTGGCCGCGCAACTGCGCGTCGACTCCGTACGCGCCGCCGCGGCGGCCGGTTCCGGGCACCCCACCTCGTCCATGTCGGCGGCGGACCTGATGGCCGTGCTGTTCGCCTGCCACCTCAGGTACGACTTCGACCGCCCCGACAACCCCGGCAACGACCACCTGATCTTCTCCAAGGGCCACGCCTCCCCCCTTCTCTACTCGCTCTACAAGGCGGCGAAGGTCATCGACGACGAGGAGCTGCTGTCGTTCCGGCACAGGGGAAGCAGGCTGGAGGGGCACCCCACCCCCCGGCTGCCCTGGGTCGACGTCGCCACGGGCTCGCTCGGGCAGGGGTTGCCGGTGGGCGTGGGCGTGGCCATGGCGGGACGGCTGGAACGGTTGCCGTACCGGGTGTGGGTACTGTGCGGTGACAGTGAGCTGGCCGAGGGGTCCATCTGGGAGGCGGCCGAGCACGCGGGGGCCGAGGGGCTGGCCAACCTGGTCGTGATCGTGGACGTGAACCGGCTGGGACAACGCGGCCCGACCAGGCACGGATGGGACACGGGGGCGTACGCGCGCCGCTTCGGCGCCTTCGGCTGGCACACGATCGAGATCGACGGGCACGATCCCGGGCAGATCGACTTCGCGCTCGGGGACGCCTGCAACACCCGCCGACGTCCCACCGCGATCCTGGCCAAGACCCGCAAGGGCGAGGGGGTCACCGAGGTCGAGAACCGGGAGGGCGCGCACGGCAAGCCGCTCAAGGATCCCGACAAGGCCATCGACGAGCTGGGCGGCCCGCGCAGCGTCCGGGTGGACGTGCACCCCCCGGAGGGCGAGGCGGAGCCGTTCCACTTCGACACGCGACCGGCGACGGTGCCCGAGTACGAGGTCGGCGGGAAGGCCGCGACCAGGAGCGCGTTCGGCGCTGCGCTGGCGGCGCTCGGCGCGGCCCGCGGCGACGTGGTGGCGCTGGACGGCGAGGTGGCCGACTCGACCAAGACCCAGGAGTTCGGCGAGGCGTTCCCCGAGCGCTTCTTCGAGATGTACATCGCCGAGCAGCAGCTCGTGGCGGCGGCCGTCGGCCTGTCGGTACGCGGCTGGACCCCGTACGCGGCCACCTTCGCGGCGTTCCTGACCAGGGCGCACGACTTCATCAGGATGGCCGGCGTGAGCCAGGCGTCGATCCGGCTGGTCGGCTCGCACGCCGGCGTCTCGATCGGCGAGGACGGCCCCTCGCAGATGGGCCTGGAGGACCTGGCCATGATGCGGGCGGTGTACGGCAGCACGGTGCTGTACCCGTGCGACGCCAACCAGGCGGCGGCGCTGACCGTCGAGATGGCGGACGTGTCAGGGGTGTCCTACCTGCGCACCACGCGCGGGGAGACCCCGGTCATCTACCCGCCGGGCGAACGGTTCCCGGTGGGCGGCTCGCGGGTGCTGCGGCGCTCGCCCGACGACCGGGCCACGATCGTGGCGGCGGGCATCACGGTGCACGAGGCGCTGGCGGCGGCCGAGGAACTGCAGGCGGCCGGCGTCCCGGTCGGCGTGATCGACCTGTACTCGGTCAAGCCGGTGGACGCGGCGGTGCTGGTGGAGGCGGCCACGACGACGGGCAACCTGATCACGGTCGAGGATCACCGGCTGGAGGGCGGTCTCGGCGACGCCGTGCTGGACGCCGTCAGCGAGCTCGGCCCGCGGGTGGTGAAGCTCGCCGTGACCGGGTTGCCCGGGTCGGCGACGCCTGAGGAACAGCTCGCGGACGCCCGCATAGACCGCCACGCGATTGCCGCGGCGGTCAAGCGGTTGCTTTGAAGGAACTAGCGGGCCTTCGCCGTGGCCTTCCTGTTGGCCTTCTTGATGGCGTCCACCAGTTCCTTCTTGGTCATCCTGGATCGGCCGCGCACCCCGAGCCTGGACGCCACGCCCTGCAAGTGCTCCTTGCTGGCGTTGGCGTCCACGCCCTCCTCGGTCCGGCCGGAGCGGTCGGTCGCGCCCTTGTCGGACGGTCCCTTCTGCCCCTTCGCCTCCCAGTGGTCTCCGACCTTCTCGAAGGAGTGCTTGAGGGCGGCGAACGCGGTCATGTGCGCGCGCCGCCCCTCTCCGTACTCCTTCACGGCGGAGTCGTGCGCCTTGATCCACGTGTTCTGCGCCTTCTTGGGCGAACGCTTGATGGTCGACGGCAGCTCGTCAACGGCTGGCATGTCGATTCACCTCCTACAGCGGCGGCTCGTCGTAGTGGCGGCGCTCCTCGTACACCGTGGTCCTGCGGGTCTCCGGCTCCTCGTAGATCTCGTGCCGGTGCACCGGCTCGTCGATGGGGCCGACCGCCCTGCGGGTGACGCTGATCCGGTAGATGCCGAACAGCAGCCCCGCCAGGCCACCGAGCATGAGGATGACGCCGACGACGTTGATGTCGAGACCGGCGAGATCGAACTCGACGGCCCAGGTGAGGATCGCACCGAGCATGATGAGGATGATGCTTCCGGCGATGGTCATCAGATTTACCTCCTTGACACGAAGGAACCTCTATCCACATGTCGAAAAACAAACCAGTCGTGGTGATCGGGCTGATGGGATCGGGTAAGACGACCGCGGGCCGCCTCCTGGCCACGGCGCTGGCGATGCCGTTCACCGACAGCGACCCGTTCCTGGAGAAGGAGTACGGCGGCACGGCGGCGCAGATCGCCGCCCGCGAGGGCGCGGACGCGCTGCACCGGTACGAGGCCGAGCACGTGCTGGCGGCGCTGGCGGACGAGCCGAAGGTGATCGCGGCGGCGGCCAGCACCGTCGAGGACCCCCGGGTGCGTGCGGCGTTGCGCGACGCGTTCGTGGTCTGGGTGGACGCCGCCGACGCCGTCCTGGCGCAGCGCATGAGCTCGGGCGCGCACCGCCCCGAGTTCCAGCCGGCGGAGATGCGGGCCCGGCGCGAGCGGTATTTCGAGCAGGTCGCGGACCTGACCTGTGACGTCGGCGTGCTGACCCCGGAGGAGGTGCGCGACGCGGCACTGAGGAAAATGGGTTTGCCGGTCGATGACCAGGGCTGATACCCAAAGGGGATGTTCGCCGAGAAACCCACTCTGACGGGGAAGCTGGTCAGGTTGCTGCCGGTCGGCCCCGAGCACGTCGAGGGCCTGCTCACATTGGTCGGCGACCCGGAGGTGACCCGGCTGACGGGCACCCACGGCGAGGCCGACCCCGAGGTGGCCCGCCAGTGGTACAGCACGAGAGGCGAGCACGCCGACCGGCTCGACCTGGCCGTCATGGCCGGCGACGAGTACGTGGGCGAGGTCGTGCTCAACGAGCTCGACCGGCACAACCTGTCGTGCAACCTGCGGATCGCGCTGATCGGCGCCCGGGTCTTCGGCAAGGGCTACGGGAGCGAGGCGATCGAGCTGGTCCTCGACCACGCCTTCGCCACCACGCCGCTGCACCGGATCAGCCTCGAGGTCTACTCCTTCAACGACCGGGCCCGGCACGTCTACAAGAAGGCCGGGTTCGTGGAGGAGGGCGTGCAACGCGACACCCTGCTGTGGGAGGGCGAGTGGCACGACTCCGTGACGATGTCGGTGCTGCGTCCGGAGTGGCAGTCAAGATCCGGGAACCTGGCATAATGATCATGACGCATGGGTCCCCCGAGGCGCGCGGGGGACCTGTGGTCGTTCTCCCACAACCAACGGCCGCTCCGGCGCATCTAAGCATCAGTGACGATGCGCTTGGTGCCTGGTGATCCCGAGAGGCTGGGCGGCTTCTGGCTGGCCGCCCGGCTCGGCGCGGGCGCGCGCGGAGTGGTCTACGACGCCTACGACGACGACGGCCGCCGCTACGCGGTCAAGGTGCCGCGGGTCGAGGTGGAGCCGGTCGCGCGGGTGACCTGCCCGCATCTGGCGGAGGTGGTCGCGTCCGGGGTCGATCACGGCGTCCCTTACGTGGTGAGCGAGTTCGTCGACGGGCCCGACCTGCGGCAGGCGGTCGAGCGGCACGGGCCGTACCGGGGCGAGGAGCTGGCGGCGCTGGCCGGGGCGCTGGCGGGGGCGCTGAGCACGCTGCACGCGGCCGGGCTGACACACCGTGACCTGCGGCCGGAGAGCGTGCTGCTGGCGGCGGGCGGCCCCAAGGTCATCGACATGGGGGCGGCGGTCGGCGGGTCGCTGGGGGCGACGTGCACGTACCTGGCCCCGGAGATCCTGACCGGCAGCGGCCACGAGGCGGCGACCGACGTCTTCTCCTGGGGGGCCGTGGTGCTCTACGCGGCCACGGGCGGCGATCCGTTCTCCGGACGCAGCCTGGGCGTGGTGCTGCACCGGCTGCTGACCGTCGACCCCGACCTGAGCGCCCTGCCCGAGGGGCTGCGCGAGCTGGTCGGACGGGCGCTGGCCAAGGATCCCGCCGCCCGGCCCGCGGCGCACGAGCTGCTGGTCGAGGCCGACCCCGCCGCGCTGCGCCCGCCGGACGGAGTGGCCGGCCACCGGTCGCTCGGCGAGCTGGCCGAGGACGTCTACGCCGGGCTCACGCCGCGCCAGCAGGAGGCGGTGCCGGGGCTGCTGCTGCGCCTGATGGACGGCGACGAGCCCCACGACGAGGGCGGCGTGCTGGCCCCGCTCATGGCGGCCGGGCTGCTCGTGCGCCGCAGCGTCCGGGTGCCGCCCACCGAGACCCCGGTCGGCAAGCTCGTGGCCGTGCGCGACGACCGGGTGGGGCCGGCCAGCGCCGCGCTCTACCGGGCCTGGCCACGCCTGCGCGGGTGGGTGGCCGACGAGCGTGACGGCCTGGCCGTCCACCGGGAGCTGCGCCTGGCGGCCGACCGGTGGTCGCGCCACCGGCGCGGGCAGACGTACCTCTACCGGGGCGACCGGCTCGACACGGCGCTCGGCTGGGCCGCGGCCAGGCGCCGCCACCTGCGCCTCAACCAGCTCGAACGCGACTTCATCGGCGCGAGCGTGGCCATGTCGAAGCAGCGCAGGCGGCTGCTGCGCCCGTCGCTGGCGACGCTGGCCGCCGCCCTGGCCGTCGCGGTGTCGATGTCGGCCCTCTCCCTGAACGGCGAGCAGCAGCTGCGGGGGCAGCTCCTGGAGGCCAACGCGCGGGCCGTCGCCGCCCGCGCCGAGGCGCTGCGCTCCTCCGACCCGCGTACGGCGATGCGGCTGAGCGTGGCGGCCTGGCGGATGTCGCCGGTGTTCGAGGCGCGGGCGGCGTTGCAGGCCTCGCTCGCGCAGCCCGAGCTGGGCGTGTTCACCGACCCCGCGGCCGACGAGCGGGCCGGCTACCTGCTGCGCGGCGACGAGCTGGTCAGGTGGGGCGACGGCACGCTGACCGTCTGGGACGTCCGCGGCGGCCGGCAGCTCGCCACGCGCGCGCTCCCCGAAGGCAGCGCCGCCCTGAGCGAGGACGGCCGGTACGCCGAGGGCCCGGACGGCCGGCCCGTCGAGGTCGCCACCGGCCGTACCCCCGAGACCGGGACGTACGCGATCACCAGCGGGAACCGGACGAAGGTGTACCGGGGCGGCGAGGTGCTGTTCGACGTGAGCGACCGCCGGGTGGCGGTGTCCCGCGACGGGAGCCGGGCCGCGTTCTCCGGCCTGGACGGGCGGGTCGAGCTGTGGGCGCTGCCGGGCCGGACCAGGGAACGGGTGATCACCGTACGGCCGCAGTCCGGGCCGGACCGGTCGGCGCCGCCTCTGGCGTTCAGCCCCGACGGCCGCACCCTGGCCGTGGCGGGCCGCGACGGCGTGACGCTGGTCACGCCCGGCGCCGAGCCGCCGAAGGGCGCCTCCGCCGCCGACTCGGCCCCCGCCCCCGTCGCCGCCTTCGCGGCGGAGGCGGGCGACGGTGAGAGGCTGTCGGACACCTCCGCCGGCACCCCCGTGTTCAGCCCCGACGGCAACCTGCTCGCCCTTCCCGGCCGGGACGAGGTGCGCGTCTGGAGCGTGGCCGACCGGCGGCTGGCCGGGGCCTACCACTTCCGCGGCGACCAGCACGGCGGCCTGGCCTTCTCCGCCGACGGCCGCACGCTGCGCTACCTGAGCGGGCTTGGCTCGGTCGTCTCGCTCGACGTCCCCGGGCTGCCCGCGCCCTCCCCCGGCGTCCGCACCGCCGCGCTGTCGAGCGACGGCCGGGTCGCGGCCAAGGACGTGGGCGACGCCATCCGGCTCACCGACGTGGTGGCGCGCAGGCCGCTGGCCGAGATCGCCGCCACCGGCGACGTGACCTTCGACGCGGCGGGCAGGCTGCTGGCGGTGGCGGGCGACCCGGTCACCGTCTGGGAGGCGTCCGGCGGCAGGAGGGTGAGCGCCGTCGACGCGGGCGGCGACGTGTCGGCCGTGGCCCTGTCCCCCGGCGGCGACACGCTGGCCACCGCCCGTGGCCGCCTGCTGGAGACCTGGGACGTGCGCGCGGGCCGCCGGATCAAGGTCTACGAGGGGGCCGGCGACCTGGCGATGGCCTTCAGCCCCGACGGCTCGACGCTCGCCTCCGGCACGAACCTGCTCGACCTGCGTACGGGCGAGGTCACCCCGCTCGCCCCGGCCGCCGACCGGCCCACCGCGCTCGCCTTCTCCCCCGACGGCCGCACGCTGGCCCTCGGGCTCGGCGGCGGACGCGTGGAGCTGTGGGACGTACGGGAGCGCGAGCGGGCCGGCACGGTCGTGACCGGCTCGGCCCCCGTACGCGACCTGCGCTTCTCCCCCGGCGGCGACCTGCTGGCGATCGACGCCGAACGCACCTCCCTGTGGGACGCCGGCACGCTGCGCGAGGTCGGCCAGGTGGGTTCGTGGGCCGAGGGGCTGGCCTTCAGCCAGGACGGCCGCACGCTGCGCGGCGTGGCGGCCGACGGCAGCGTACGCGAGAGCCCGGTCGACCCGGCGCTGACGGCGCGGGAGGTGTGCGCCCGCGCGGGCGGGCCGCTCAGCCAGGACGAGTGGAGCCGCCTGATCCCGGAGAGCGGCTACCAGGGCGGCTGCTGAGCCGCCCGGCCGGTCAGGAGGCGCGGTAGGTCTTGAGCACCCTGCCCTGGGGGTCGGCCACCAGGTAGCCCGTGCGGTAGGCGTCGCCCAGGTAGACGAGCAGGACCTGCTTGGTGCTGGTGAAGACGAAGTTGGGGTCGACGATGAGGTAGCGCGAGGTGGGCTTGCGCACGCCGAGGACGCCCTCGGCCTTCTTGAGCAGGCCGGGCATGGCGTCCCAGTTGTACTTGGCCAGGTCGACGGTGGGGGTGCGGACCGTGGAGCCGGCGCCCTCGCGGGAGGCCACGCCGTCGCGGTAGGCGTAGCGGTCGTAGATGGTCGGGTCGCCCTTGACCGGCGCCTCGGCGGAGATGTACGTCGGGTAGACGACCATCCGGACGACCTTGGTGCCGCCCATGACCGGCTTGAGCGCCTTGATCGCGGCGCGGATGCCGTCGGCGGTGAGCAGGTTCTCCGGCTGCGGCTTCGGCTCGTCGGTCTCCGCCGGCTCCTGGGCGTCGGTGGTCTCCATCGGGGTGACCCGCGGCGTCTGCGGCTGCTCCGGCTCCTCCGCGCCGCGCACGCCCGGGAGCAGCGTGTAGACCAGCACGCCGGTCACCGCCAGCGCGCCCACGGAGGCCGTCACGGCCGCGACCGGCGAGCGGCGGGAGCGGCGCGACGACATGGTCCCGGCGTGCGAGAACGACGGCTCCGGCCCCCAGGGCCGCGGCCCCCCGGGCGGCACGGTGGCCCCTGGCGGCGGCCCGTGGTGGAGGGGGCCCGAGGGTGGGGAGGGGTGGCCGGGCGGGAAGGGGGCCCGGGGTGGCGGGAGGTAGGCATGCGGGGCGGAGCCCGGGTCGGCGACGGCGGCGAGCAGGCGGTCGAGGGTCTCGGCGTCGGGCCGGCCGGCCGGGTCGCGGCGCAGCAGGGCGCCGAGCACGGGCGCGAGCGGCCCGGCCCGCTCCGGCGGCGGAACCTCCTGGTTGAGCACGGCGGCCAGCGTCGCCAGCGTGGTGCTCCTGCGCAGCGGGTGGCGGCCCTCGACGGCCACGTACAACATCATGCCGAGCGACCACAGGTCGGAGGCGGGGTCGCCCTCGTGGCCGTTGATGCGCTCGGGCGCGATGTACTCCGGCGAGCCGATGAACGACCCGGTCGCCGTCAGGCTGGTCGACTCGCGCACGGCGGCGATGCCGAAGTCGGTGAGCACCGAGCGGCCGTCCTCGCGCAGCAGCACGTTGGCGGGTTTGACGTCGCGGTGCTGGATGCCGACCGCGTGCGCGGCGCGCAGCGCGGACAGCACCTCGCGGCCCAGGCGGGCGGTCTCCCAGGGCGTCATCGGCCCGCGGGTGAGACGGTCCTGGAGCGAGCCGCCGGTGACCAGCTCCATGACGATCCACGGGTAGCCGTCGGCGCCCGGATCGACGATGTGGTGGATGGTGGCGACGTGCGGATGGTTCAGCCTGGCCAGCGCGCGGGCCTCGCGCAGCACCCGGGCGCGCAGCTCGCGGGCGCCCTCCGGATCGTGCTCCTCGAACGACGGGTCGGGCGGCCGGACCTCCTTCAGCGCGACCTCGCGGTGGAGGGCGGTGTCCCAGGCGCGCCACACCAGGCCCATTCCACCGCCGCCGAGCCTCTCGGTCAGCTCGAAGCGGTTGTCGATCACGCGTTTGTGCATGGGAAGCAGCGTAGGGCCGCCTCGCGGTCGCCGTCATCAGGGCCGTCATGAGGGCGGTCGTCACGGCCCCCGGAGGGCGGGACGGGCTGGTTGGATGGGAGCCATGAACGCAGGCGATCACCAGCTCGGCATCTACCTGACGGGCATGCTCGAAGGCCGTGCGCCGGAGCTGACCACCGACCTCTCCGCCCTGGAGGCCGCGGCCGGGCGGGTGCTCCCGCCCGAGGCGCTCGGCTACATCGTGCCCAGCGCGGGCAGCGGCTCGACCGCCCGCGCCAACCTGGAGGCGTTCGAGCGGCGCAGGATCGTGCCGAGGATGTTGCGCGGCGTCCGGCGGCAGCGTGACCTGTCGTGCGAGGTGCTGGGCACCCCGATGGCGGCGCCGGTGCTGGTGGCGCCGATGGGCGTGCAGACGCTGGCCCACGAGGAGGGCGAACTCGCCACCGTGCGGGCCGCGGCCGCGGTCGGCGTCCCGTACGTGCACTCGACGGCCGCAGCCCACGACTTCGAGCAGGTGGCGGCGGCGGGCGGGGACGCGCCGCGCTGGTACCAGCTCTACTACCCGACCGACCGGGACGTGTGCCTGAGCTTCCTGCGCCGGGCCGCGGCGACCGGCCATTCGGTGCTGGTGGTCACGCTGGACACGACGCTGCTCGGCTGGCGTCCGGCCGACCTCGACCGTGGCTTCCTGCCGTTCCTGGCCGGCACCGGCATCGCCAACTACCTGAGCGACCCCAACTTCGCCGGGGTGGAGAACCCGGTCGCCCATTGGGCGGGCATGTTCCCCAACCCGGGGCTGAGCTGGGACGACCTGCCGTTCCTGCGCGACCACTGGGACGGCCCGATCGTGCTCAAGGGCATCATGAGCACCGAGGACGCGCGGCTGGCCGCCGAGCACGGCGTCGACGGCATCGTGGTGTCCAACCACGGCGGCCGCCAGGTCGACGGCGCCCTGGCCGCGCTCGACGCGCTGCCCGGCATCGCCGAGGCGGTCGGCGACCGGCTGACGGTGCTGTTCGACTCGGGCGTGCGCACCGGGGCCGACGTGGTCAAGGCGCTCGCGCTGGGCGCGCGGGCCGTGCTGATCGGCCGTCCCGTGCTGTACGGGCTGGCGCTGGGCGGGCAGGCGGGCGTCGAGCACGTGCTGCGCTGCCTGCTGGGCGAGCTGGACATCACGCTCGCCCTGTCCGGCTACTCCTCGCCGGACGAGCTGGGCCCCGACGCGCTCGCCTGAGGGCACATCGAGGTCGGGAAGTGACCGCGATTGCCCCTACCTTTGTCCCCATGGATCCCCTCATCTCCCAGCGCGCGCTCAACCGGGCCACGCTCGACCGGCAACTGCTGCTGCGCCGCGGCGGCGGGAGCGTGCAGGAGGTCGTCGAGCAGCTCGGCGGTCTCCAGGCGCAGACCCCCCACACCTGGTACGTCGGCCTGTGGAACCGCTTGGAGGGGCTCAAGCCCGAGGACGCCTCCGCCCTGCTGGCCTCCCGCGAGCTGGTGCGGATCGCGTTGCAACGCTCCACGATCCACCTGGTCACCGCCCGCGACTGCCTGGCCATGCGGCCGCTGTTGCAGGTGGTCACCGAGCGCATGACCCGGACGACGTTCGGCAAGCGGCTGGCGGGCGTCGACCTGGACGAGCTGGCCGTGACCGGGCGGGCGCTGCTGGAGGAGCGGCCGATGACCTTCGCCGACCTCGGGCGGGCGCTGGCCGAACGGTGGCCGGAGCACGACCAGCACGCGCTCGGCCAGGGCGTGCGCTGGCTGCTGCCGCTGGTCCAGGTGCCGCCGCGCGGCCTGTGGGGCAGGAGCGGGCCGGTCGCGCACACCACCGCCGAGTCGTGGCTGGGCCTGGGCGAGGTGCCGCCGATGACGGCCGCCGAGCTGGTCCGGCGCTACCTGGCCGCGTTCGGCCCGGCCTCGGTGCAGGACGCGCAGACGTGGTCGGGGCTGACCAGGCTGGGCGAGGTGGTCGAGTCCATGGACCTGGTCCGTTTCAGGGACGCCTCCGGCCGCACGCTGTACGACCTGCCGGAGGCCGTCCGGCCGCCGGAGGACGTGCCGGCCCCGGTCCGGCTGATGTACGACTTCGACAACCTGTTCCTGTCGCACGCCGATCGCTCCCGGGTGATCAGCGAGCGCGGCGCGGCCGTCATGCAGGGGTCGTTCATGGGCACGAACGTGATCCCCCGGATCATCCTCGTGGACGGCGTCACCGCCGGCGACTGGACGGTGACCAGGGCCAAGGGCGTCTCCACGCTGAACGTCCACCAGTGGACGCCGATCGGCGAGCTGGACGAGGTCGAGCGGGAGGCGCGGCTGCTGCTGGAGTTCCTGGCCCCCGGCGACCGGCACGACGTCTCAGTCCTTGACCGCCCCTCCAAGCCCTGACACGAGCCGCCGCTGCACCGCCACGAAGAAGATCAGCGCGGGGATCGTCATCAGCGTCGAGGCCGCCATGATCCCGCCCCAGTCGTTCTCGTTGGGCTTGAAGAAGACGAGCAGCGCCGCGGGCAGGGTCTGGTTGTCCTTGGCCGAGATGATGAAGGTCCGCGCGAAGACGAAGTCGTTCCAGGCGGTGATGAAGGAGAACACGCTGGTCGCCACCAGGCCGGGGGCGACCAGCGGGAACAGCACGCGCCACAGCACGGTCGCGCGGCCGGCCCCGTCGATCATCGCCGCCTCCTCCAGCGCCTCGGGCACCGCGGCGACGAACCCGCGCAACATCCAGATCGCGAACGGCAGCGTGAACGCCAGCTGCACCACCACCAGCGAGGCCAGCGTGTTGAGCAGCCCCAGGTCCCTGACCACGAAGAACAGCGGGATCGTCAGCGCCTCGACGGGCACCATCTGCGCGACCAGGAACATGATCAGCACGGTCGTCCTGAACCGGAAGGCGAACCTGGTCACGGCCACCGCCGCGAGGAAGGCGAGCCCGGCCGACAACACGACCACGACCAGCGCCACGACCGCGCTGTTGAGCAGGTAGCGGGCGAAGTTCTCGCCGGTCAGCACGCGGACGAAGTTGTCCAGCGTCGGGTGCGACGTCCAGGGCCTGACCTCCAGCGACTGGATCTCCCCCGCGGGCTTGAACGCCGACAGGGCCATCCAGTAGAGCGGGAACGCGGTGAGGACGGCGACCACCAGCGCGACCGTGTTGGGCAGAAGACGTCGTCGGTTCACAGGCGTTCCCCACTGCGCCGCAGCGCACGGATGTAGAACAGGGTGATCACGAGCAGGATCAGTGTCATGACGACCGCGACGGCCGAGCCGAGGCCGTACTCGGAGGAGCCGAAGGCGATCTGGTAGGCGTAGACGTTGAGCACGGTGTTCTGCCCGGCGACGCCGCCGCCGTTGGTCATCACGTAGATCTGGGTGAAGATCTTGAAGTCCCAGATGACCGACTGGATGACCACGATCGTGACCAGGGGCCGCAACATCGGCACGACGATCCGCCAGAACCCCTGCCAGGCCGAGGCGCCGTCGAGCGCGGCGGCCTCCAGCACCGAGGACGGGACGGCCCGGATGCCCGCGTACAGGGTGATCATGACGAGCGGGAACGAGTGCCACACGACCGTCGCGCCGACCACGCCGAAGGTGACCCACCGGTCGTAGAACCAGTTGAACCCGTCGATCCCGAGCACCTGGTTGACCAGGCCGAGGTCGGCGTCGAACAGGAACATCCACACGGTGGAGCCGGTCATCGCGGGCGCCGCCCACGCGCCGAGCGCGGCCAGCGACAGCGCCGCCCTCGGCACCGGCCCGGTCCTGGTCAGCAGCACGGCCAGGGCCGCGCCGACCGCCAGCGTCGCGACGACCAGCGCCGCCGCGAACCCCACGGTCTGCGCCAGCACCTCCCAGAAGCGCCCGTCGCCGAGCAGCGTGGCGTAGTTGCCGAACCCGACGAACGTGCTCGGCTGCCCGCCGCTGACCTGCGCCTGCCGGTAGTCGAAGACCGACAGCAGGCCCAGCATGTAGACCGGGTAGCCGAACATCGGGACCAGCACGGCCGCCGCGGGCAGCAGGTACAGCCACGGACGCCCGCGGCGGACGGTCGTACCTCGGCTCACGAGCGGCCGAAGGCGGTCTTGACGGCCGCGGCCGCCTCGGTGGTGGCCTGGTCGACGGTGGACTGCCCGGTCGCGACCTTCTGCAACATCGTGGGGATGACCTTGCCGTTGTCGATCTTCACCCAGGCGGGGTCGATCGGTACGAACCGGGTGCCCTTGGCCACCGTGTCCAGGAACGGCCTGACGAACGGGTCCTTGGCCGCCAGCTCGTCGCGGGCCGAGGTGAGCGTCGGCAGGTTGCCCATCGCGTCGTACATCTTGGCCTGGTACGCCTTGCCGCCCAGGAGCTTGACGAAGTCCGCGGCCAGGGTGCGGTGACCGGCGTTCTTCAGCACGCCCAGGTTGTTGCCGCCGGCGAAGGCGGGCGCGATCGAGCCCTCGGCCGCGCCGGGCAACGGCACGACCGCGTACTTGCCGGCCGCCGCGCCGGCGTCCACGGCCGAGCGGTTGAAGTTGCCCAGGATGCCCATCGCGGCCTTGCCGCCGGCGAACAGCTCGACCGTCTTGCCGCCGGTCAGCGAGACGCACGCCTGCGGCGGGCAGACGTCGTCGGTCAGCAGGTCCGTGTACGCCTTGACGCCCTTGCGCGACTCGGGCGAGTCGAGCGAGGTGATGTCGCCGCCGGCGTCCCAGACGAAGGGCAGGGCGCCGAAGGTGTACTCGCCGCCGACGGCGATGCCGTACAGGTCGGGCTTCTTCTTCCGGATCGTGCGGGCGGTCTCGGTCAGCGCGGCGACGGACGTGGGCGGTTTCAGGCCCAGCTCGTCGAAGACGTCGGTGCGGTAGTAGAGGGCTCGGATGCCGATGAACCAGGGCAGGCCGTACTGCTTGCCCTGGACGGAGGCCGACTTGACCAGGTCGGGGGTCAGGTCCAGGCCCTTCAGGTCGGCGGTGAGGTCGGCGAAGCCGCCGGCGGCGGCGTACTCGGCGAGGTCGGTGTTGCCGTACTCGGCGACGTCCGGGGAGCTGGCGGGGTCGTTGAAGGCGCCCTTGAACTTCTCGTGCCGGGCGGGCGTGGTGGGGATGTAGGTGACCTCGACCTTGACGTCCGCGTGCGCGGCGGTGAACTCCTTGATCGCCTCGTTGACGACTTTGTCCTTGGGGGCGCGGTTGGGCTCGTCGAAGAGCCAGACGCGCAGCGTCCCCGTCCGCTCGTCGCCGCCGCCGGAGGCGGGAGCGGTCGAGGGTGCGCAGGTGGCCAGCGTGAGCAGGGCCGTTCCGGCCGCGGCAAAGTAAAGAAACTTCACTATTACCTCCTGAGCGCAGACACTAGGAATTCGTCCAGGGGTCGAGAAGACTTGTCAGAAGATGTTGTGCAGTGCACAACAGCGTGCTGCATTTCGCGAAATTTCATCGAATATGGTGACGTTCGTGCCCGAACGCAACCAGTCCGCCTCGCTCCGGCGCGCCCTGGCCGTCCTGGACCACGTACGCGGCCACACCGGCCTGTCGCTCACCCAGCTCGCCGAGGCCGTGGGCCTGTCCAAGAGCACGGTGCTGCGGCTGACCGTCCCGCTCGTGGAGGCCAGGCTGCTCGAACGCGACCGCAGGACCGGGGCGTACCGGCTGGGGCACGGCACCCTCCAGCTCGGGCAGGCGTATCTGGCCACGCTCGACCTGCGCGCGGTCGCGGCCGAGGAGTCGCACCGGCTGATGAGCGAGGTGCGCGAGACCGTCCACCTGGTCGTCTACGATCACCCCCACGTCGTCTACATCGACAAGGTGGAGAACGAGACGAACGTGCGGATGGCCTCGCGCGTCGGCAGCCGCGGCCCGGTGCACGCCACGGCGGTCGGCAAGGCGATCCTGGCCTGGCAGCCGGAGGAGGCGCTGGCCGGGCTGGCGCTGGAACCGATCACCAAGCACACCATCACCGACCCCGACCGGCTGCGCGCCGAGCTGACCCACATCCGGCGGCGCGGCTACGCGGTGGACGACCGCGAGAACGAGCCCGAGGTGCGCTGCGTCGCCGCGCCGATCTTCAACCACAATGACGCCGTCGTCGCCGCCATCTCGGTCTCCGGGCTCACCTCGCGGATCACCGCCGCGCGGGTGCGGGAGCTGGGGCCGCTGGTGGCCGGGGCGGCGTCACGGATCTCCAGAAAGCTGGGCAGGCCGACCACATGACCGAACTGGTGACCTTCGGCGAGACCATGGCGCTGTTCGCCGCCCGGCGTACCGGGCCGCTGCGCTTCGCCCGCGACTTCGACCTGGGCCTCGGCGGCGCCGAGTCGAACGTGGCGATCGGCGTGGCCCGGCTCGGCCACCGGGCGACGTGGACCGGGCGGGTGGGCGACGACGAGTTCGGCGACCTGATCCGGGCCACGCTCGCCGGGGAGGGCGTGGACGTGCGCGCGGTCACCGACCCGGACGCCCCCACCGGCCTGATGATCAAGGGCAGGCGCACCGCCGACCTCGTGGACGTGCGCTACTACCGCAGGGACAGCGCCGGGTCCCGGCTGCGGCCGGACGACCTCGATCCGGCGCTGATCTCCTCGGCCCGCGTGCTGCACGTCTCCGCGATCACCCCGGCGCTGTCGCCGTCCGCCCGCGAGAGCGTGGCGCACGCCATCGCCGTGGCGCGGGCGGCCGGCGTGCTCGTCTCGCTGGACGTCAACTACCGCCGGGCCCTGTGGGCGGCGGAGGAGGCCGGCGCCTGGCTGCGGGAGACGGTCGGCGGCGTGGACGTGCTGTTCGCGACCGTGCCCGAGGGCCGCCTGATCGCCGACGTCGAGGACCCGGCGGAGCTGGCCAAGGCGCTGGCCTCGCTGGGGCCCTCGTACGTGCTGGTCAAGTCGGGGGCCGAGGGCGCGCTTGAGCTGTCGGACGGGGTGCTGCGGCGGGCCCGGCCGTACCGGGTGACGGAGGTGGACCCCGTGGGCGCCGGGGACGCGTTCGCGGCCGGGTGGCTGGCCGACTGGCTGGCCGGGGCCGAGCCGGAACGGCGGCTGGACACCGCCTGCGCGGCGGGCGCGTTCGCGGTGACCTCGCAGGGCGACTGGGAGAGCCTGCCCCGCCGGTCCGACCTGGGCCTGCTCGGCCGGGGCGCCGACGACGTGAGCAGGTAGCCGCCCCGAGGACGAGGTTTTGCCCGTTTCCGATCCGGCCTTGAGGGCAGCCGGGGAAGATCTCGTCCGGGGAGAGGAACGGTGCGATGACAGACGTCTCCAGCAAGGGACCGCAGTCGGGCGACGAGCGCGAGGTGCTCACCAACCGGCAGGGGCATCCCGTCTACGACAACCAGAACCAGCGGACGGTCGGCCCGCGCGGTCCGGCCACGCTGGAGAACTACCAGTTCCTGGAGAAGATCAGCCACTTCGACCGCGAACGCATCCCCGAACGGGTGGTGCACGCCAGGGGCACGCTGTCCTACGGCTACTTCGAGGCGTACGGCAAGATCGGCGACGAGCCGGTCAGCCGCTACACCAGGGCCAAGCTGTTCCAGGAGGCCGGCAAGCGCACGGATGTGGCGCTGCGCTTCTCCACCGTGATCGGCGGCCGGGACTCCGCCGAGACCGCCCGCGACCCGCGCGGTTTCGCGATCAAGTTCTACACCGAGGACGGCAACTGGGACCTCGTGGGCAACAACCTGGCCGTCTTCTTCATCCGGGACGCCATCAAGTTCCCCGACGTCATCCACTCGCTCAAGCCCGACCCGGTCACCTTCCGGCAGGACCCGAACCGCATCTTCGACTTCATGTCGCAGACGCCCGAGTCGATGCACATGCTGGTCAACCTGTTCAGCCCGCGCGGCATCCCCGCCGACTACCGGCACATGCAGGGGTTCGGCGTGAACACCTACAAGTGGGTCAACCAGCAGGGTGAGACGTATCTGGTCAAGTACCACTGGATGCCCAAGCAGGGCGTGCGCAGCATGACCGAGGCGGACGCGGCGGTCGTCCAGGCGGGCGACCTGGGACACGCGACGAAGGATCTGCACGACGCCATCGAGCGCGGCGACCACCCCGAGTGGGAGCTGCTGGTCCAGCTCATGAGCGACGAGGAGCACCCCGAGCTGGACTTCGACCCGCTCGACGACACCAAGGTGTGGCCGGAGAACGAGTTCCCGGCCAGGCCGGTCGGCCGCCTGGTGCTGAACCGCAACGTCGACAACCAGTTCGCCGAGAACGAGCAGGCCGCCTTCGGCACCGGCGTCCTGGTGGACGGCCTCGACTTCTCCGACGACAAGATGCTGGTCGGCCGGACGTTCTCCTACAGCGACACCCAGCGCTACCGGGTCGGCCCCAACTACCTGCAACTGCCGGTCAACCAGGCCAGGAACGCGCCCATCAGGACCAACCAGCGCGACGGCCAGATGGCGTTCTTCGTCGACACCGGCGGCGAGGACCCGCACATCAACTACGAGCCCTCGCTCCGCGGCGGCCTGCGCGAGGCCGAGTACCCGACCCTCGACGAGGAGGGCCCGGTCATCAGCGGCCGGCTCATGCGCAGGCGCATCCCGCGGACCAACGACTACAAGCAGGCCGGCCAGCGCTACCTGCTCATGGAGCAGTGGGAGCGCGACGACCTCGTGCGCAACTTCGTCGACGCGCTCAGCCAGTGCGACCGGCGTATCCAGGAGCGCATGGTCTGGCACTTCCTGCTCGTGGAGGACGACCTCGGCCTGCGCGTGGGCGAGGGCCTCGGCCTCACCCCGGACGACGTCTCCCAGCTGGAGCCGCTGGCGGGCCAGGACCTCACCGACGAGGACCGGGAGCGCCTGGTCAAGCTGGGACGCAACGGCCCTCGCGACGTGGAGGGGCTGAAGATGACCCATTGCGTCCCCAACGAGCGGGCCGCCCACGCCGAGGGCCTCTGAACAGCGGCCACTGAGCAGCGGCCATTGAGCGGCTACAGCAGCCCGGCGGCGGCCAGCAGCTTGCCGATGCGGCCGGTCTCGTCGTCGTTCAGCGGGATCTGCGGCAGCGCGGCGAGCGGGCAGTCGATGACGCCCCGCAGGTGCAGGGCGGCCTTGAACGCGCCCAGCCCCGCCGAGCTGCCGCCCATGCGGCCCGCGCCGACCCGGACGATCTCGAACAGCCTGACCAGGCGTTCCTGCTGGATCCTGGCCGCCTCCCAGTCGCCGCGGGAGGCGGCCCGGTACAGCTCGGCGTACCCGTGGGGGTCCACGTTGCCGAGGCCGGGCACGACGCCGTCGGCGCCCATCCACAGCGCGGAGTCCACGGTCACCTCCGACCCGGTGAGCACGCTGAACGGCGCCCGGCGGCCCATGATGACCTGGCGCAGGCCGCCCTCGTCGCCGCTGGAGTCCTTCACCCCCGCCAGCGCGCCCTCGGCGGCCAGTTCGAGCAGCAGGTCGGCGCCCAGCTTGGTGTGCACGCTGACCGGCAGGTCGTAGGCGTAGACGGGCAGGCCGCCGCGGGCGGCGATCGTCCGGAAGTGGGTGCGGATCTCGTCGGGGTGGGTGCGCGTGTAGAACGGCGCGGTCGCCACCAGCGCGGACGCCCCCGCCTCCACCGCGACGCGGGCGTGTTCGAGCACCCGCGGCGTGGTCATGTCGATCACCCCGGCGAGCACCGGAACCTGCCCGCCCACGTGCCCGACGACCGTGTCCAGCACCACCCGCCGCTGCGCGTCGGTCAGGTAGGCCACCTCCGAGGAGGAGCCGAGCACGAACAGCGCGTCCACCCCGCCCTCCAGCAGATGGTCCACCAGCCGGGTCAGGGAGGCGGCGTCCACCTCGTGGCCGGGGGTCAACGGGGTGCAGACCGGGGGGATCACGCCGGTCACCGTCGCGGACCCGGCGACATCGGGATCTGTCATGAGTGCTCCTGGATCAGCTCTAGGTCGGTGGCTCCGGCCGCCACCGGGTGGTGGCAGTGGAAGAGGTGGTCGTCCCCGGCCCGGGTGGCGGGGGGCGGCTCGGCGGCGCACAGGTCGTCGGCCCGCCAGCACCGGGTGCGGAACGGGCAGCCGCTCGGCGGCCTGGTGGCCGACGGCACGGCCCCCACCAGCGGGATCGGGTTGATGGGCGAGATCAGCCCCGGGGTGGCCGAGAACAGCGCCCGCGTGTACGGATGCCTGGCCCGCCCCGGAACGGACTGCGCGGGCGTCTGCTCGACGATCCGGCCCAGGTACATGGTGACCACGCGGTCGCTCATCCTGCGCACGGTCTGGATGTCGTGCGAGATGAACACCAGCGCCAGCCCGAGCCGTTCCTTGAGGTCGAGCAGCAGGTTGAGGATCTGGGCGCGGACGGACACGTCCAGGGCGCTGGTGGGCTCGTCGGCGACGACCAGCCCGGGTTCGAGCGCGAGCGCCCTGGCCACGGCCACCCGCTGCCGCTGCCCGCCGGAGAGCTGGCCGGGCAGCGCGCCGGCCACGCCCGCGGGCAGGCCCACCAGGTCCAGCAGCTCACGCACGCGGGCCTCGCGCTGGGCGGGGGTGCCGCGGCCGTGCACGTCGAGCGGGTCGCGCAGGATGCGCCCGACCGGCAGCCGCCGGTTGAGCGCCGTGGACGGGTCCTGGAAGATCAGGCCGACGCCGCCGCCGACGAGCGCGCGCCGCTCGCCCTGCGTCAGCGTCCACAGGTCGCGGCCGTGCAGGCGCACGCTTCCCGAGGTCGGCCGCTGCAGCCCGACCAGCACCTTGGCCAGCGTGGACTTCCCGCAGCCCGACTCCCCCACGATCCCGACGGTCTCGCCGGGCGCGACGGTCAGGGAGGCGGCGGTCAGGGCGTGCACGCGGTCGCGCGAGAACAGCCCTCCCGACCGGGCCTTGTGCACGACGTGCACGTCGTCCAGCTCAAGCATGTCGCTCACTCCCCACGAGTTCGACCGCCGGGTGGTGGCAGGCCACCGCGTGCCGCCTGGCCTCTCCGGCCAGCACCGGGGCCTGCGTACGGCACATGTCGGTGGCCATCGGGCATCGGTCGGCGAACCTGCACCCGGCCGGGAAGTCGGCGGGCGCGGGCACCACGCCGGGGATCTGCGTCAGCCGCTCGGCCCCCGACTCCAGCGACAACACCGCGCCGAGCAGCCCACGGGCGTAGTGATGGGCGGGCTCGCCGACCAGGGCGGCGGTGGCGCCGGTCTCGACGATCTGGCCGCCGTACATGACGACGACGCGGTCGGTGACGTCGGCGACCAGGGCGAGGTCGTGCGAGACCAGGATCAGCGCGAACCCCAGCTCCTCGCGCAGCCGCAGCAGCAGCTCGATGACCTGCGCCTGGACGGTCACGTCGAGCGCGGTCGTCGGCTCGTCGGCGACGATCAGCTTGGGCTCGCGGGAGAGCGCCATCGCGATCAGCACCCTCTGCCGCTGGCCGCCCGACAGCTCGTGCGGGTAGGCGGACAGGGTGCGGCGGGCGTCGAGGCCGACCAGTTCGAGCAGCTCGGCGGGGGTACGCCGGCCGCCCCTGCGGGTGACCTGCCTGAGCTGGGCCCTGATGGTCATGGCCGGGTTGAGCGAGGACAGCGCGTCCTGGTAGATCATCGCCATCTCGTGACCGAGCAGGCGGCGGCGGGCGCCGCGCGGCAGGGCGAGCAGCTCCTTCTGGTCGAAGCGCACGTGCCCGCTGACGTGGGCCGCACGTGGTTGCAGGCCCATGACGGTCAGTGCGGTCAGCGACTTGCCGCAGCCGGACTCGCCGACCAGGCCGACGACCTCGCCGGGCCACACCTCGAAGCCGATGCCGTCCACGATGTCGATGTCCGGCTCGAAGCCGATGCGCAGGCGTTCGACGCTGAGGATCGGCTGTCCTTGGGGCAGCGGGCGGGCGCGTTCGGCCAGCCGGCGCGCCGCCTCGGCCAGGCCGGGCAGTTCGAGCACCTGGCCGGTGCCGGGGGTGGCCTGCTCGTACGCGTCGTCCTTCTTGGGGGCGGCTCTGCGTACCGGGGCGGCCCAGGCGTCGGAGATGCCCTCGGACAGGATGTTCAGGGCCAGCACGGTGAGCAGGATCAGCAGGCCGGGGAAGACCGTGGCCCACCAGCCGCCGAGCAGCACCAGGTTCTTGCCGTCGGCGATGACGCTGCCCCACGAGGGGTTCGGCGGCCGTACGCCGGCGCCGATGAACGACAGCGACGCCTCGAACACGATCGCGTCGGCCACCATCACCGTGCAGAACACCAGCACGGGCGCCGCGCAGTTGACCGCGACGTGCCTGACCACGATGTACGGCGTGCGGGCGCCGATGACGCGTTCGGCCGCCACGTAGTCCTCGCCGTACTGGGCGATCACGTTGGCCCGCACGACCCTGGCCACGGACGGCATGTAGAGGAAGGCCATGGCCATGACCAGCACCGGGATGCTGCCGCCGAACACCGCGACCAGCACGGCGGCCAGCGCGATGCCGGGGAAGGCCATGATCACGTCGAGCACGCGCATGACGGTCTCGTCCACGACCCGGCGCGAGGTGGCCGCGACCGCGCCGACGACCGCCCCGGCCACCAGGGCGAGCCCGGTGGCGCCGAGCCCGATGATCAGCGACCAGCGGGCGCCGTACAGGAGCCTGGACAGGATGTCGCGGTTGGCGCTGTCGAGGCCCATCCAGTGCGCGGCCGACGGGCCGCCGCCGGCGGCCTCCTGGAAGTACGGCGAGTGCGGCGCGATCAGCGGCGCGAACAGGGCGGCCAGCACGACCAGGACGATGACGCCGACCGCCGGCCAGGACGCCAGGGGCAGCCGCCGGAAGGCGACGCCGGGCCTGCCGGCCAACACGACCAGGCGTTCGGTGAGTCCGCTTCTCATCAGGCGGCACTCCTCAGGCGGGGGTTGACCAGCAGGTAGAGGATGTCGACGACCAGGTTGACCACCATGAAGCCGATCGCGATGGTGAGCACGACGCCCTGCACGACGGCCGGGTCGCCGTCGCGCACCGCGTTGATCATGAGCTGGCCCATGCCGGGCAGGCCGTAGATCGTCTCGATGACCACCGTGCCGCCGATCAGGTAGCCGATGCGCAGGCCGAGCACGGTGAGCGGGTTGATCAGCGCGTTGCGCAGCACGTTGCGGCCGACCACGACGATCATCGGCAGGCCGCTGCCGATCGCGGTGCGCACGTAGTCACGGTCCAGCTCCTCGACCATCGACGTGCGGATGATGCGGGTGAGCTGGGCGGCAATCGGCAGCGACAACGACAGCGCGGGCAACGTCATCGACTGCAGCCAGCCGGTGACGGAGTCGGCGGGGTTGATGTAGCCGCCGGTCGGGAACAGTCCCTCGCCGACCGCCAGCCACTGGATCATCAGCAGCGCCAGCCAGAACGCCGGGGCCGCCACGCCGACCAGCGACACGACCCGGATCGCCTGGTCGGGCCAGCGGTCGCGGAACAGCGCCGCGGTCACGCCGAACACCAGCGACAACACGACCGCCACGGCCAGGCCGAGGAACGTGAGCTGGAGGGTCAGCGGCAACGCGGTCGTCACCGACTCGATGACCGGCTTCTTGGTGAGCACGCTGGTGCCCATGTCGCCCTGGGCGAGGTCGGCGACGAAGCGCACGTACCGCAGCGGCAGCGGGTCCAGCAGGCCGTTCTCCTCCTGGAAGCGGTGGATCTGTTCCGCCGTGGGGTTCGCGCCCTGGAAGTAGGCGTACTCGGGTTTGACGCCCGAGAAGCGCATCACGACGAACACGAACGCGACCACGCCCAGGACCAGCGGGATCAGGATGAGGAGCCGCCGCAGCAGCATCCTGAGTACGAGCGTCATGTCCTCTTGGCCTGCAGCAGGTTGATGCCGGGGTAGGGCTGGGCGCGGATGCCGGAGATCTTCTTCGGGTCCCAGGCGGTCATCAGCTCGTTGTGGACGACGGGGTAGAGCACGGCCTCCTCGGCGACCAGGTCCAGATATTTGTGGATCTGCTCGGTCTTCTTGGCCTTGTCCGTCTCCTTGCCGGCCGCGTCCATCATGGCGAACAGCTTCTCGGCGTCCTTGCTGCCGTCCCAGTGGCTGTACTTCATCCACAGGCCGCCGGGCACGTAGTTGTAGTGCAGGATCAGGTCGGCGTCCATGCCGAACTGGTTGGGGTTCGAGGCCGCCGCGACCACCTGGTAGTCCTGGAACTGGTCCATCTTGGTGAACAGCGCGGCCGTGTCCTGCGGCTCCAGCGTGGTCTTGATCCCGACGGCCTCCCAGGAGGCGGCGATGGTGGGCAGGCAGTCGGCGATCCAGCTCACGTTGACGGCCATGAGGTTGACCGTCAGGTTCGTGACGCCCGCCTCCTTCAGCAGCGCCTTGGCCTTGTCGGGGTCGTAGTCGTAGACGACCGAGGCGCGGCGGTGGTCGGGGTGGCCCTCGTTGAGGAAGGAGCTGGAGGCCGTGCCGTGGCCCTTGAGCGCCACGTCGATCATCTTCTGCTTGTCGATGGCGTAGTGCAGCGCCTGGCGGACGCGTACGTCGTCGAAGGGCTTGGCGGCGGTGTTGAACATCAGGAACATGTGGTTCATGCCCTTGCCGCCCTCGACCGTGAGCCCCTGCTGCTTGAGCTGTTCGACGTTGGCGTACGGGATGTTGTCGGCGATCTGCGCCTCGGCCGAGCCGCCGGAGATCTTGGCCACCCGGGCGGAGGCGTCCACGATGGTCAGCCAGTTCATCTTCTTGACGGTGGCCGGGCGCGGCCCGTTGTAGCCGTCGAACGCCTCGAAGGAGGTGTTGGATTTCGGGTTGTGCGCCGTCTGCTTGTACGGCCCGGAGCCGACCGCCATGCCGCTCTTGGCCTTGTCCCACGCGCCCGCCTGGCTGAACACGTGCTTCGGCATGATCTTGGCGATGGTCAGCCGGGGCGCCGCGTCGGGGAAGGGGAACTTGAAGACCAGTTCCACGTTCCGGTCGTCGACCTTCTTCACCTCCTGGAGCCAGGACTTGAAGAAGTTGCCGGTCAGCACGTTGTCGGGGCCGAGGATGCGCTCGAACGTGAAGACCACGTCGTCGGCGGTGACCGGCTGCCCGTCGTGCCACTTGGCGCCCTCGCGCAGGGTGAACGTCCAGGACGTGGCGTTCGGGTCGGCGGGCAGCGTCGTGGCCAGGGCCGGGTACGGCTCCCGGGTGACCGGGTCGGTGTCGAGCAGTCCTTCGTAGACGTGGCTGATCCCGGCCATCGCGAACGCCGACGCGGTCTGCGTCGGGTCCCAGCTCTGGTCGTTGCCGTAGCCGATGACGGCGGTGATCAGGTCTTTGTTCGATCCGGCGCCGACCGAGCCGGTCGAGGCCGGGCCTCCGGAACAGGCGGAGAGGGTGGCCGCGATGAACGCCGCCGCACCCGTGGCCCCGCTGTAGCGCAGGAAGTCACGGCGGCTGAACTCAGAGCTCACGGATGCCTCCTGGGGGGAAAGGTAGAACGTAGGACATCCCATGTCCTATCTTGTGCGTAACGTGGACGCTAAACGCCAGAGCGTCTTGAGGTCAACAGAGGATTTCCGGAATGTTACCTACGATGAAAGGAAGCTCCATGACCGCAGTCCCGCGTCCGGCACGTCCCAGCCGGGCCGTCGAGGCCCAGGAGGGCGTCAAGGACCTGATCGTCAGGCGCGGGCTGGTCGCGGGCGACCCGCTGCCCACGGAGTCGGAGCTCATGGAGGAGCTCCAGGTCAGCCGCAACTCCGTCAGGGAGGCGCTGAAGGCCCTCCAGGCGGTCGGCATCGTGGACATCCGCCACGGCTTCGGCATGTTCGTCGGCCGGATGTCGCTGTCCGGCCTCGTGGACGAGCTGGCCTTCCACAGCCGCATCACCCTCCAGAACGGCCGCAACCACCTGGCGCACCTCATCGAGATCCGCGAGATCCTGGAGAGCGGCCTCGTCCAGCGGCTCATCGACCTGGGCCCGGAGGCCGACCTCGCGCCGGTGGCCGACGTCATGGCCCGCATGGACCACGAGTCACAGGTCGGCGAGGTCTCCCCCGAGACCGACCGGCTCTTCCACGACCTGCTCTACCGGCCGCTCGGCAACCCACTGGTCAGCCAGCTCCTCGGCGCGTTCTGGGACGTCTACCACCAGCTCCGCGACCACCTCGGCGCCCCCGACGAGCCGCCCGGCGACGTGGCCAGGCGGCACCGCGACATCTACGCCGCGGTGCTGGCCGGCGACCGGGCCGCCGCGGCGTCGGCCGTGTACGCGCACTTCGACGGCGTGCGCAACCGGCTGGCCCGGCTGGGAGGCTAGTCCGGGAAGCGGGCCACGCGCCTGGCCCACGGCCGCTGCCATTCCTCGTACCACTCGGCGAACCAGGGGTGGGGCGCGGCCAGCGGCACGATGGAGGAGACGGTCTCCTGGTAGCAGTGCTTCTGGAACCGCCAATGGAGGCGTTGCAACTCCTGCACCTTGCTCACCCCGACGGCCAGCTTCACGAGCACGGCCTGCGCGGGGGCCTTGGCCAGCGCGGCCAGGTGGTCGGCCCCGGCCTGCCCGGCGGGCCTGGTCACCCAGCGGACGAGTCCGGTCACGTCCGCGCCGAACCGCCGCGCGAGCTCCCGCTCGGTGCACGCCGTGTCCTCCAGCACGTCGTGCAGCACGACCGCGGTCAGCACGTCGGGGTCGCGCACCTGTGCCCCGGCCACCGCCACCTCCAGCGCCTCCAGCAGGTGCTCCACGTACGGCCGCCCGGTGGGACGCTGCCGCACGCCGTGCTGCGTCCGCGCGAAGCGCACCGACTCGCGCAACCTCGTGACGGCCTGCGACGGGAGCGCCTCGGCCAGGGGTCCGGCGGCCTGGCCCCACGACATCCAGCTCGTGAAGATCTTCATCGGGCTCCTCTCGACGTCCTAGGCTGAGAATATGACCGAGATCGCCGTTCTCGACGGCTCGTGGACGTTCAACGGAGAGATGCTGCGCGTGGTCCCAGGCGGCGACAAGAACGTCCATGAGCTCCGCAAGGTGCTCGGCGAGGTCGCCGTGCCGCTGGAGGCCATCGCGACGTGCGCGTTCGAGCCCGGCCGCAAGGGCGGCCAGCTGCGCCTTCGCCTGCGCTACGGCGCCGACCCCCTGTCCGACCTCGTCGCCGGGTCGCTGGCCGCGCCCGCCGACCCCTACCGGCTGGCGGTGCCCAAGGAGCGCGCCGGCGCCGCCCAGTACTTCGCCGACGAGGTCCGCGACACCCTGGAGATCAACCAGACGCCGACCGGCCCCTGCGAGCACTACCTCCTCCCCGGCCCCGCCATCCCCGTCTCGGCCACGGCCGGCGACGGCACGGCCGTCTTCGACGGCGAGCGCGTCCGCCTGGAATGGACGGGTTTCGCCAGCTCGGAGAAGGAACGGGCGGGGTCGCAGGAGTTCCCGCTGGCCGACCTGGTGGGCGTGGAGTGGAAGCCGCAGTCCGGCCTGGGCTACGGCACGCTCCGCTTCCGGCTCAAGGGCGACGGGCCCGGGGTCACCCCGCAGAAGGACCCCCACTGCGTCTCCTGGGGCATCCAGCGCTTCGGCGGCGCGACCGCGCTGGTCGGCGCCGCGGTGCTGGCCCGGCTGCCGCGGGAGGAGCCCGCCGAGCTTGAGCCGCCGACCGCCCCCGGCGGTGACGCGCACGACGCGGTGCTGCGCCGCCTGGCCGAGCTGGGCGAGCTGCACCGCTCGGGCGTGCTGACCGACGACGAGTTCGCGGCGGCCAAGCAGGCCATGATCCGCCGGCTCTGACCTGTTGCCTTTTATCCGCTTGGCGGCCGTCCGTGCCCTGTGGGACGGTTGAGCCGTGTCCGACCAGCTTCCCCGTACCGTGGACGAGGCCGTCGCGGCGGAGCGGAACGGCCGCCGGCCGCGTTACCTCTACTTCTGGGGCCACCGCCCGTCCCGCGACGGCGGCCCAGGCCGCGGCTGCCTGTCGCAGTGGTGGCCGGCGACCTTCACCGAGGACGGCCACACCTTCGCCTCGGCCGAGCACTACATGATGGCCCACAAGGCGTGGCTGTTCGGCGACCACGACATCGCGGGCCGCATCCTGCGCGCGGCGACCCCGGCCGAGGCCAAGAAGCTCGGCCGCACCGTACGCGGCTTCGACGAGGCAGTGTGGGACGCCCATCGGCTCGACATCGTCACCCGGGCCTCGCTCGCCAAGTTCGGGGCGCACGCGGACCTGCGGGAGTTCCTCGTCGGCACCCGCGCGCACGTGCTGGTCGAGGCCAGCCCGCTGGACCGGGTCTGGGGCATCGGCCTGGCCGCCGACGACGAGCGCGCCGCCTCCGCGGCGACCTGGCGGGGGCTCAACCTGCTGGGTTTCGCCCTGATGGCGGCCCGCGACGAGCTGAACGCCTGATCAGGTCAGCACCTTGGTGATCTTGGCCAGGTCCAGCAGCCGGAACTCGGCGGGCTCGTGGCACCACACGTCGAGGTCGGCGCCGCGTACCTCCGGGCCGCTGACCGTGAGGTCCTCGCCGTCGTAGGCGATCCGGGCCGTGCCGTGGTACTGCAGCTCCATCGCCACCCGTTCGCGGGCCTTGGGGGGCAGGGCGGTGGCGTACCGGCTGAAGACGTCGCGCAGCCCGTGGAAGACCGGGGCCGGCTCGCCCGCGGTGGCGACCAGCCAGGCGGCGGCGCGTTCGGGGCTGAGGACCGCCTGCTCCCGGCGGGCCGGACGGGCGGGCGCGCGCCTGGAGGTGCGGCCGGTCACGGCGAGCGAGCCGTCGGCCTCGCGGGCCACCGGCGCGTACCCGGCCTCCCTGAGCAGGACCAGGGTCTGCGCCGGATCGAGGGCGCTGGCCAGGACAGTGGGGGCGAGCAGGCGCGGACGCAGCTTCGCCAGCCTGCGATGCGCGGCCACCTCGGCCAGCAGAGCGTGGTCGCCCACCACGCAGCAGCCCACCGGGACCACCTCGACCTCCCCGTGCCGCCGCGCGACGTCGTGGACGAGATACGTCAGAGGCTGCGGCAACGGGCCGGAGGCCACCTCGGCCAGGGCGGAGACGAGGTCGGCCGCGGTGTGGCCGGCGTCGAGGGCGCGGCGCACCGAGGCCGGGCCGAACCGCCACGTGCCGCCGGGCTCGCGGTCGGCGGCCCGGTCGAGCACCTCGGCCAGGGCGGCGGCGGGCGGGCCGGTGACCACGGCGGTCAGGTCGGTGCCGAACAGCGCCTGCTGCCGGGCCGCGGCCAGCAGCCCTGCGGCGGCCTCGCCCGCCTGCGGGGCCGAGGGCGACCGAAGGGCCAGGCCGGGCGGGCTGAGGGCGTCCGCGCCGACCAGGCCCAGCAGCCTCGACTCGGCCAGGACGGCCAGCACGACCTCGCGGCAGCTTGCCCGCTGCACGAGGGGAAGGTGCCAGCTCGCGGCCGCCGCCACCTCCTCGGCGTCCGGGACGGCCGCGCCCTCTCCCGTGGCCGTCACGTCGGCGAGCAGCTCGAAGACCACCTCCCGGATGACGCTGGACGGCGTCCCGGTCCCGGCGGGGGCCAGCGGGGTGCGCGGTTTGCCGTCGTACCGGCGGGTCGGGCTGATCGGCAGCCCCCACCACGCCTCGACCAGCACGGTGTAGCGATCGGCCGGCTCCAGGCGCATCCACGCGTCGTAGCCCTTGGTCGGCGAGACCCCGGTACGCCGCGTCTCCGTCGCGCGCCGGGTGCGCACCTGCGTGACCGGGTTGGCGGCCAGCAGCCCGGCGGCGTGCACGACGTCCAGCAGCAGGCGGACCTCGTCCTCGGCGCAGCCCAGCCGGCCGGCCAGGCGGCGCACCTCCTTGACCCCGACGCCGCCGCCCTTCAGCTCGGGCAACGGCTCCGCCGCCGCGGCCTCCAGCAGGGCCGCGGCCCGGTCCAGGAGGCGGAGGGCGGCCACGGACGCCTCGTGGGCGACGAGCTCTCCGGCGACCGGCCGCGTAGTGATCGCCGGTCGCTCGACCGGCAGGTCGATCCGGTGGTCGCGCCCGCGCAGCGCGAGCGCGACCTCCATGGGCATGACGTACGTGCGCTCCCAGTCGACGCTCCAGACGAGACCGTGGTCGCGGGCCCACCGCGCCGGGGTCGTCGCACGTCGCGGCTGGTGCTGGCCGCGTGGCGGGAACTCGTCGAGCACCCGCGCGGGCCCTCGCTCGACGAAGTCGTCCAGCAGCTCGCGGGTGCCCGCCGGGGCGCGGGCGACCAGCCGGGCCAGCCGGTCGGGGTCGCCGAGCGCCGCCGTGACGGACTCCATCAGGATCGCCTTGCGCCCCGCGCCGGTGCCGCCCAGCCGCCGGTCCACCTCGGCCAGCTCGGCCATGGTGACCTGCGGGAGGATCGCGGCCAGGTCGGGACCGAGCCCCAGGGGCGTGGGCAGCACCGCGGGCAGCCCGGCGGCGAAGCTCAGCGTCCCGTCCTCGTCGCGCCGGACGAGCGCGGCGCGTTCGAGCCGGTCGATCAGCCCTGAGAGGTCGGCCCCGGAGGCCACCAGGCCGGACAGCGGCCGCCCGGTGCGGGCCGCCACCAGGATCGCCTCGGTCAGCAGCAGGCAGGGCAGCGGCGTCCGGGACAGCGCCAGGTGCACGGACTCGGGCGCGTCGAGCCGTTCGGCCAGCTCGACCAGCCGCCGCGGCGGCACGGGCCGCAACACGTCCGGCCGCGACGTCAGCACCTCGGCCAGCCTCTCCCGCCCCAGCCCCGCCAGCCACTCCAGAAGCGTCTCGTCCACCCCCTGATTGTCGCAGCGCCGGGGTGCCGCCGCCCCGATGATCAACTTCCTCGACGGCCGTTCTTGAGCGGCCCGGCACGGGAGCGGCGGGCCGCGGGTGACGCCGAGCGGCTCGGGGGCGTCCAAAGGGTTCCGGGAAAGCAGAAACCCCAGGTCAACACAGTGACCTGGGGTTTCTCTAGGGTGCGCCGCCAGGGACTCGAACCCCGGACCCGCTGATTAAGAGTCAGCTGCTCTAACCAACTGAGCTAGCGGCGCAACAGGGTTAACTGTATCAGCCGCCGGACGGTGCCCGCACATCAGCCGAGCCGCTCCCCCAGCCTCCCGTACGCCCCCAGCACCAGGTCCCAGAACCCCTTCACGTCCACGGACGTCGCCACCAGCGCGTTCGCCTGCCGTCCGCGCAGGTCGAAGTCGGTGACGGTCATCCCCCGTGTGTACGTCCCGACGGTCTCCACGTTCACCACGGCCGGCACGCAGGTGAACAACGACGGGTCCAGCACGTACGCCACCGCGCAGGCGTCGTGGATCGCCGGGCCGCCCTCGGCCGTCACCACGCCGTAGAACTGCGCGGCGGGCACCAGCAGCTCCGACAGCCGGCCGAGCGGGCGCATGCGGTCGAGCACGTCCGTGGTGACCAGGGCGGACAGGGTCACGTCGAGGCCGAGCTGCCGTACCTGCCAGCCGGCCTCGAAGACGATCGCCGCGGCCTCGGGGTCGGCCAGCATGTTGAACTCGGCCGCCGGGTTGTGGTTCCCCCGCGTGTACGAGCCGCCCATGATCACCAGCTCGCGGGCCCACTCGACGACGCGGGGCTCGCGGCGTACGGCGAGGGCGATGTTGGTCAGCGGGCCCACCGCGACCAGCGTGATCTCGCCGGGGGCGGCACGCAGGGCGTCCACGATGAAGTCCACCGCGTGGCCGTCAGACAGGGGGCGTACGGGGGCGGGCAGGACGACGTCCCCCAGGCCGGTGGCGCCGTGGACGTGGCCGGCGCGGACCGTGCGGTGCAGCAGGGCGCCCGCGCTGCCGGGCGTGACCGGCACGTCACCGAGGTCGAGGAACTCCCTGAGCGCCAGCGCGTTGGCGGTGGTCAGCTCCAGGTCGACGTTGCCGCCCACGGTGGTGACGCCCACCACTTCGAGATCGGGAGAGCCGGCCGCGAGGGCCAGGGCGAGCGCGTCGTCGATGCCGGGGTCGCAGTCGATGAGAACTTTCTTCACACCACAGGACAATACGCATGCCCCGCCACCTGTGAGCCAAAGGCGGAGCGGCGGGGAGTGGCAGGGGGTGGGCATGGATCGAGGCCGGGCAGTTTCCCCCAAATCTGCCCGGCCTCGATCGGTGGCGGTCCAGGCCGACGTCTTCCCCCAAAAACGTCGGCGGTCCCGCACTCGCGGACCGCGGTCCCCCTCCGCGTCCGCATCGGTGAAGGTCTGTTGTGGCCTCTCGACCTGCTACAACGCTACCGAGACGAATGCAACGGTCGCGTCATAACGGGGTCGAATAAGCGTTTAATCCGACTAGGGAAGCTCCAATCGAACCTCTGTACCGTCCTGCAACGATCTGCTCACCGTGCAGTACTTGTCGTGCACCCGCCCGGCGACCGCCCTGAACACCTCGTCGGCCTCCTCCGAGGGCAGCTCCACGTCGTAGGTGACCGTCACCGGCCCGAGCTTGTTCGGCTCGACCTTCTCCGACTCCACCGTCATGGCCAGGCGCACCAGCCGGTGCCCGCGCTTGGCCGTGAGCGGCTCGACGGTGACGATGTTGCATCCGCCCACCGCCGCGAGCAGCAGCTCCACCGGGGTGAACACGCCCTCCTCGTCGCCGCCGCCGATCCTCACCTCGGCGCCACGGGCGTTCGTGGCCCGGAAACCGCCGTCTTCTGTCCGCTCAACACGCACGTTAGCCATGTTTCAGACCTTACTCAGAAAGCTCTCATGTTCCTTCAGCATCGTCATAGGCATGGCTAGTGAGGTGAATGCGAGTCACGGTCCCATCCTCTTCTGGTGCGGGGTCGCGGTCGCCGAGTTCGGCGCGATCCAGCCGGGGTTCGGCTACCCCTGGCGGCCCACCGCGTACGCCGCCGCGGCGCTGCTCGTCGCGCTCGGCTTCGCCATCGTCAAGGCCGCCGACCTGCTCCGGACGGAACAGGCCAGGCAGCGGCTGCGGCTCGGCGGCTACCTCGCCGGCGCGCTGCTGGTGGCCCACGAGTTCAGCTCCACCGCGTACGTGACGGCGCCCAGCCGTCTTGGGTCGCTCCTGCTGTACGCGATGGCGGCCGTCATGGCGGTACGCAGCCACACGGTGACCCCCGAGACCAGGGGCAAGGTGCTGATCGCGTCCGGCATGGACGCGGAGACCCTACGCGCCCGGCTGGCCCTCGCCACAGGACCCGGCGCCGGGCCCGACAGCACGCCGAACATCGTGGCCGTGTACCGGACCGAGCGCGCCAGCAGCGAGCTGCGCGACCTGGAGGCCAGGTACGGCCTCATCCTCGTCACCGGCACCGAGCACGACCCGAGGGCCAAGGAGCGCATCAGCGCCTCCGGCCTCAGCCGCCAGATCCCCGACATCGCCGAGCGCGAGGTGGTCGTCGAGGGCCCGCGCCCGTTCACCCGGTACGTCGGCGGCGCGTTGTCACGCCTTGCGATCCCCAGATCACAGGTTCATTTCAAACCGGAGCAAAAGGTTTAGCCCCACGTTACGGCCGACGTGAGAGCGTGGTCTGCGGACAAGGAGGCCAGGTGACGATTTTCCCCGGAAGCGCCCGTGTCGACACGGTCATGGGCATGCCCGTCAGTGTGGACATCCGCACGGCTCTGCCGGCCAGAGAGCTCACCCCCCTGCTCGACGACGCCTTCTCCTGGTTGCGCTGGGTGGCCGACACCTTCAGCCCGGCCAAGGAGGACAGCCAGATCTGGCGGCTCAACCAGGGCCTGACCATCAGGCAGATCCCCGAGCTCGTCGAGGTGCTGCACCGCTGCGAGGAGCTGAGCGAGGCGACCGGCGGCTGGTTCGAGCACCGGATCAACGGCGTGATCGACCCCTCCGGCTACATCAAGGGCTGGGCCCTCGAACGCCTGTCGCGGGCGCTGTGCAACGCCGGCGCCGGGGACCACCGCATCAACGCGGGCGGCGACATCAGGGTGCGCGGCTCGGCCGCCCCGGGCAAGGCCTGGCGCGTCGGCATCCGCGACCCGCGCACCGACGTCGTCAGGAAGGCGCTGTTCGCCCACGACCTCGGCATCGCCACCTCGGGCGGCGCGGCCGTGGTGGACCCGCGCACCGGGGAGCGCCAGCAGACGCTGGGCTCGGTCACCGTGATCGGCCCCGACCTCGGCGTGGCCGACGCCTACGCCACCGCCATGTACGCCATGGGCCCCACCCTGGCCCCGCGCTTCGCGGCCGACCTGGCCGAGGCGGGCGCGTACGACACCATGATCGTTCTGCGGGACGGGCAGGAGGTCAGCACGCCGGGCATCTCCGGGATCGACGCGGGGGCGCGCCTGGCCGGCTGAGCACGGCTCAGGCGTCGGGATGATCCCGCAGATACTCCAGGTAGATCGGGCGCAACGCCTCGCCCAGTTCACCCTCGCCCGCCGCCAGCGCGTCGCTGAGCAGCGCGGAGACCCGGCTGAGGTCGTTGGCGGTCTCACTCTCGTGACCACTGGCGGCCTCGGCGGCGGGGATCACCTTGAGCAGGTTCCACAGGAAGCCCAGATCCCCATGGCGTACGGCGTACCGCACCGCTCGGTCGTGCAACTCCGCCGCGGGCAACGAATCAAGACCATTAGCGTCCATCTCGCTCCCTTTCCCGACAGGAGTCACAGGTAACCGCCACTACCGACAGTGATCGATCGACGTCCCTCCGTCCGTCTATCGCGCCGGCGATCGCGAAGTGGGAGGATCAACCAGCGTGAGATTCATCATCAGAACCGTGGCCGCGGCCGCCGCCCTCTGGGTCGCCATCCAGTTCCTCGACGGCATCAAGATCACCGCCCCCGAGAACTCGGCCAAGTACTGGGGCGTCCTGCTCCTCGTGGCCCTGATCTTCGGCGTCGTCAACGCCATCGTGAAGCCGATCGTCAAGGCACTGGGCTGCGCGGTCATCGTGCTGACCCTGGGGTTGTTCCTCCTCGTCATCAACGCGGCCATGCTGCTGCTGACGAGCTGGATCGCCGGTCAGTTCGACATCCCCTTCCACGTCGACAACTTCTACCCCGCCGCCTTCTGGGGCGCGATCATCATCAGCGTCGTCAGCTGGCTGCTCGGCCTGTTCATCCCCGACAACGACTGACCCCCTCCCCATGCAGCTCAACGGCGCGGACCTGACCTGCGCCCAGGTACACGAAGCCGCCCACGGCCGGGCCCGGGTCACGATCGGCTCCCTCGATCGGGCCCGGGCCTCGTGGGCCACCGCCCAGGGGCTGACCGGCCCGGTCTACGGCCGCAGCACGGGCGTGGGCGCCAACCGGGACGTCCGGCTCGACTCCCCCGGTCTCGACCTGCTGCGCAGCCACGCCTGCGGAGCGGGCCCCCTGGTGGAGGCCGAACGTGCGCGGGCGATGCTCGTCGTGCGGCTCAACCAGCTCATGGCGGGCGGTTCGGGCATCGACCCGGCCGTGCTGCCCGTCCTGGCCGACGCGGTCGCCGGGGGGTTCACGCCGCCGGTCCGCACGTACGGCGCGATCGGCACCGGCGACCTGACCGCGCTCGCCACCACGGCCCTGTGCCTGCTGGGCGAGGTGCCCTGGCGGCGGGCGGGCGAGGAGGCGGCCGGGCCGCGCTTCGCGCTCGCCTCCGGCGACGCGCTGCCCTTCATCAGCTCGGGCGCGGCCACGCTGGCCGACGCCGCCCTGGCCTGCCATCGCCTGGGCGAGCTGCTGGAGGCCGCCGTGGAGGTGGCCGCGCTGTCCTTCACCGCCGTGGACGCCTCCGCCGAGCCCCTGGCCGCCCCCGTCCAGGAGGCCAGGCCGCACGCGGGCCAGTCGCGCGTGGCCGGACGCCTGCGCGGCCTGCTCGCCCACGAACCGGCCCCCCGCGTCCAGGACCCGTACGGCTACCGCGCCTTCGCGCAGGTGCACGGCGCGGCCGTGGACGCGTTGGAGCGTGCCACCGCGACCGTCGAGACCGACCTGAACGCCGCCACCGAGAACCCGCTCGTCACCGGCACCCTGGCCTGGCACAACGGCAACTTCCACTCGGCCCCGGTGGCCCTGGCACTCGACGCGCTGCGGGCTGCCTTGGCCCATACCGCCCAGCTCAGCACCGCCCGCCTGGCCACCCTCATGAACCCCGCCTACACCGGGCAGCTCCCGTTCCTGGCCGACCGGCCGGGCGCCTCCGGCCTCATGATCCTGGAGTACGTGGCCCAGGACGCCCTGGCCGAGCTGCGCCACCTCGCGGCCCCCGTGACGACCGGGACCGCGGTGATCTCGCTGGGCACCGAGGACCACGCCGGTTTCGCCACCCAGGCCGCCCGCCACGCGCTGCGCTGCCTCGAACCGCTGGAGATCGTGCTGGCCTGCGAGCGCGCCGCCGCCGTACGGGCCCGCAAGGGGGCGCGGCCCGACGGCCGGCTCACCGACGAGCTGGACGAGGCGCGGGCGGCGCTTGCGCGACCGAGCCACGCTCCCTGAGCGTCGGCTCCTGGACGACGCGGCGGCGCCGGGTGCCGCCGTCGGCCGCGGCCGCGATGAGACGCACCGCGGCCCTGACGATGCCGTCGATGTCCCAGTCGACGGTGGTCAGGCCCGGGGTGAGCAGCCCTGACATGGGATGGTCGTCGTAGCCCATGACCGACACGTCGCCGGGGATGGACAGGCCAAGCTCCTTGGCCGCGGCGTAGACGCCGTAGGCGATGGAGTCGGCGAAGCAGAAGACCGCCCCCGGCCTGGACGTGGAGAGGATCTCGTGGGCCGCCGACGTGGCCGCCGCCAGGTCGTGGGGGGCCGAGACGACCTCGATGTCGAGCCCCAGGCGGTCGGCCTCGGCCAGGACGTGCACGTCGGCCGGACGGTCGGGCGTGCTGGCCTGGGTGGGCGTGAGCACGGCGACCCGGCGGTGACCGAGCCCGGCCAGATGTTCGAGGGCCAGCGTGACGCCCCGGCGGTTGTCGAAGACGACCTCGCCCGCCGTGCCCGCCAGCGCGTCGCCGATCGCGACGACGGGCAGCGACTCGCACAGCTCGGCCCAGAACGGCGCGGCCGGATCGACCGGCTGCACGATCAAGCCGTCGACGCGCTGGTCGCGGAGCTGCTGGGCGAGCACGCGCTCACGCTCGGGGTCGCCGACCGCGTCGAGGATCAGGGCATAGCGGTCTTTCTCCCGCAGGCCCCTGCTGATGCCGACCGCCAGCGACTGCTGCCACAGGTCTTCGAGCGAGCCGCAGAGCAGGCCGATCATGCCCGTGCGACCGCTGGCCAGGGCCCTGGCGATGGGGTCGGCCTCGTAGCCGAGCTCGGCGGCGGCGGCGCGGACGCGCTCCATCGTCTCCTCCGAGACCTGCATGCCGCGCAGCGCATAGGAGACGGCCGCCGGAGACAGACCGGTCGCGCGGGCCACTTCCCTAATCGTCGCTCTCTTCCGCGGCATCCAGCCAGCCTATTGCCTGCCACCGACAGAAGCCGGGTTCCCGCTCGGGCTCGCGTCCTTCTTCTTGGTCCGGTCTCGACGTGCGAAGCGTTGACAAATAGGACAGTGAAGCGGTTCACTGAACCGTATCACTGAAACGGTTCACAGGTTTGATTTCGCAGTACAGTTCGTTTACCTGTAATCTCAGTAGGAAATAGAGGGAGGTGTGATCGTGAGCATCGACGTGCATCAGCATCTGTGGACGGACTCGTTCGTCGCGGCGCTGCGCGCTCGCACCGCCCCTCCCCGGCTCGACGGCTGGACGCTGCTCCTCGACGGCGAGCCGCCGTACAAGGTCGATCCGGCCGACCACGAGCACCGGGACACGAGCGGGCTCGACCTGGCGCTGGTGTCGATGTCGAGCCCGCTGGGCGTGGAGTTCCTGCCGCCGGAGGAAGCCTGGCCGCTGATCGACGCCTACCACGAGGGCGCGCTCGCGCTGGGCCGGCCGTTCGGGGTGTGGGCGGCGACCTGTCACAGCGAGCCCGATCCTGAGCGGCTGGCCAAGGACCTCGACCGGGGGGCGGTCGGGTTGCAGATCCCGGCCACCGCCGTACCGGACGACCGGCTGCTCGACGTGCTCACCGAGCGGGATCTGCCGCTGTTCGTGCATCCCGGCCCGGCCGCCGTGCCGCCGTCGCCGGGGGCGCCGTCGTGGTGGCCGGCGCTGGTGCCGTACGTGCAGCAGATGCACGCGTCCTGGCACCACTTCCACGCCGTGGTCAGGCCCCGGCATCCTCGGCTGCGGGTGTGCTTCGCGCTGCTGGCGGGCCTGGCGCCGCTGCACTCCGAGCGGCTCATCGCCCGGGGCGGCACCGGGCGCGGCCTGGTCGACCCCGGCTTCTACGTGGAGACGTCCTCATACGGGCCGCGTGCCATCGACGCGATCGTCCGCGAGCTGGGCATCGACGTCGTCGTCAACGGCTCCGACGCCCCGTACGCCACCGCCCCCGACCCCGGCCTCGGCGCCGCCGCCCTCCACGCCATCCGCTCCACCAACCCCCGCCGCCTCCTCTCCCTCCCGACCCCATGACCCCCGCGAGCAAGCACCGGCACCTGGCCGTCAACCCCACCCCACGCAGTGGGGCGGTTGAACCCGCGAGGGAGCGCCGGCCTGCGGGCGACCGAGCCGCCTCACGCAGTGAGGCAGTTGAACCCGCGAGGGAGCGCCGGCGCCTGGAGGAGCGGCGGGAGCGAAGCGACCAGAGCGGGGGAAGGCGCCGGCATTCCGGCGACCGAGCCGCCTCACGGAGTGAGGCCATGAGCACTAGGCCGCCTCACGGAGTGAGGCCATGAGATACAGAAAGGAGACTCGTACGTGAGTGACATCCAGATCCAGGGCGGCGGCGTGTGTGCCGGGCTGCCGGAGCGCGCGCTCGACCGGCGTGAGCTGCGCGACCTGGTCGACGAACTGGCCGCCAACCCGCAGGAGTGGCGCGAGATGGTCGACTTCCCGACCGACGGCGGACGGCACTACGCCTCCCTGTACCGGGACGCCTACGTGGACGTCTGGGTGCTGTGCTGGCGTCCCGAGGACGACACGGGCTGGCACGACCACGACATCTCCTCGGGCGCGGTGCACGTCGTGCAGGGGGCGTTGCAGGAGAGCAACCCGCGCATCGGCGGCGAGCACCTGGAGACCGTGGTGCCCGCCGGGCAGTCGTTCTCGTTCGGGCCCGACCACATCCACCGGCTCGGCGGCGCGGAGGGCGAGAGCGTCTCGATCCACGCCTACTCGCCGCCGTTGTGGCGGCTCGGCCAGTACTCGATCGACGACAGCGGTGTCATGCGCCGCGTCTCGGTGAGCTACGCCGACGAGCTGCGTCCTATGGACGAGCCTGTCGCGGTGGCCTGAGCACGCAGCAGCTCCCGCACGCCTCGACGTCGGGCAGGGTGATCCACAGGCAGCACGTCCTGCGGAAGTAGCCGTCGTCGGCGGGCTCGACCAGCCCGTCGACCGGCCTGCCGATCTCGGCGAGCAGGGCCATGTAGTCGCCCTCGACGATGGTGACCAGCGGATGGGCGAACGCCTCGGCGGTCGAGCCCCACAGCGTGCGCTCGCCGACCTTGGCGAGCACGCTGATGGCCTTGACCAGCGGCTGCTGCGCCTCGGCCAGCGACTCGCGGATGGGCTCGACGCCCGTGCCCCAGGTCACCCGGCTGGCGGCGATGGTCACGCCGGCGTCGGAGACCTTGAAGTAGGTGTCGGCCAGCCGCATGACCGGGACGCGGCCGTCGAGGGCCCAGCCGAGCGCCATGGGCAGGCTGTGCCAGTAGCCGAAGGTCTTCCAGAACAGCGCCGCGCCGACGTGCCTCGGCGCGTTCCAGCGCGCCGCCGTCTGCGCGACCAGCTCTTCCAGCAGCGTGTACGGCTCCCGCGCGAGATCGGCGGCGGCCGTCCAGCTCTCGTCGGGGTCGATCACGAGGCCGGGCTCGACCCCGATGACGCCGCCCCGGCCGTCGGCCAGGCGCTGGAGAGCCTCGGTCAGCACGCTGCGAATCCCTTCTACAGGTTAGCCTTACCTAAGGTAGCAGGGCGTCCGGCCAGCCATCCAGCCACCAGCTGCGCTCCGAGGACGCCCAGGCCGACCGTCAGCGGCAGGGTCCAACCGCCCGAGAGCTCCCTGAGGTAGCCGAACAGCAGCGGGCCCAGCGCGGCCACCAGGTACCCCACCGACTGGGACACGGCCGACAGCGCGGTCACGCCGGCGGGATCGGCCGGGCGCAGCGCGATGATCAGCAGCGCCAGCGCGAACGAGGCCCCCTGGCCGACGCCGAGCACGATCATCCACAACCACGGCACGGTGGCCGGGGCCAGCAGCACGCCGAGGTAGCCGAACACGGTCAGCACGCCCGCGCCCACCACGTACGGCACCTGCGAGGCCCGGCGGCCGGCCAGCACCGGCACCGCGAGCGAGGTGGCGACCTGGACCAGGTTCGTCAGGCTGAGCAGGTAGCCGGCCTGGTCGGCGGGCAGGCCGGCGTCGAGGAAGATCGTCGGCAGCCAGGCCAGCATGACGTAGAAGGTGAGCGACTGCAGGCCCATGAGGGCGGTCACGTACCAGGTGACCCGGCTGCGCAGGATGGCGCCGAACGGTCTCGGGCCGCCCTGCTCGGCCACCCTCCCCCGGACCGCCTGCGGCAGCCAGAGCAGGGCCGCGACCAGCGCGGGCACGGCGAGCAGCGCCGAGACGCCGCGCCAGTCGAAGCCGGTGGCCCGCTCCAGCGGGATCACCAGGGCCGAGGCCCCGGCCGCGCCGGCGACCACGGCCGAGACGTAGACGCCGGTGAGCAGGTTGACCCGGGTCGGGAAGTGCTGCTTCACGATGCCGGGCATGGAGACGTTCATGACGGCGATGGCGGTGGCGGCCAGCGCGGAGCCCAGGTAGAGCATGGGAACGCCGTCGAGCCCGCGCAGCATCTCGCCCGCCGCGACCACGAGCAGGCCGGCCAGCAGCGTCCTGTCCAGGCCGATGCGCCGCGCGAGCAGCGGCGCGAGCGGGCCGAACACGCCCAGGCAGACCACCATGACAGTGGTGATCGCGCCGCCGGCCGACGGCGACAGCCCCAGGTCCTTCATGATCTCGTCGAGGAGCGGCGACAGGCCGGCGATGGCGGGCCGCAGGTTGAGCGCGGCCAGCACGAACCCGGCCACCAGCAAGGCGTGTCTCAACGGCATAGGGCACCTACTCTGGCACAGGCGTCTGACAGCGTTGTCCGCCTGGGTGGAGTAGGACATGATCCATGCGTGAGACCGACGATGAAGGACGTCGCGTCGGCGGCGGGCGTGGCGCTCAAGACCGTCTCGCGCGTCGTCAACGACGAACCCGGCGTCCATCCGGCGACCGCCGAGCGGGTGCGGGCGGCCATCGACCGGCTGGGCTACAGCCGCAACGAGAGCGCCCGGGGGCTGCGCACCGGCATGACCGCCACGATCGGGCTGGTCATCGAGGACGTCGCCGACCCCTTCTACGCCGGTCTCAGCAGGGCCGTCGAGGACGTCGTCATCGACCACGGCTGCCTGCTGCTCAGCGGGTCGTCGGGCGAGGAGCCGGGCCGGGAGCGCGAGCTGGTCCAGACGTTCTGCGCGCGCAGGGTGGACGGGCTGATCGTCGTCCCGGCGGGTGACGACCACGCGTACCTGCGGGGTGAGCTGGAGACCGGTACGCCCGTGGTGTTCGCCGACCGGCCGCCCGAGCCCGGGATCGACGTGGACACCGTGCTCGCCGACAACGCGGGCGGGGCCGAGCAGGCCGTACGGCACCTGCTCACGTACGGGCACCACAGGATCGCGTTCCTGGGGGACGATCCGGCGATCTACACGGCGGCCGAGCGGCTGGCGGGCTACCGGCGGGCGCTCGGCGGGCTGTTCGACCCGCGGCTGGTGGCGATGCGCACGCCGTCCCCGGACGACGTACGGGCCGACCTGCGGCGCATGCTCGCCCTCGACGCGCCGCCGACCGCGCTGTTCACCGGGAACGGGCGGCTCACCGTGACCGCGCTGCGGGTCCTGGAGGGGCGGCGGCTCGCGCTGGTGGGGTTCGACGACTTCGAGCTGGCCGACCTGCTGCGGCCGGGGGTGAGCGTGGTGGCGCAGGATCCGGCGTGGATGGGCCGGGTGGCGGCCGAGCTGCTGTTCCGCCGCCTGCGCGGTGACGGCGGGCCGCCGGAGCACGTCGAACTGCCCGTACGTCTCATCCCACGCGGTTCCGGCGAACTCCCGGCGACGTAACCCCACCAGACGTGGCGGAACCGGACGACGCAGCCTCACCGGACGACGCGACGTGACCGGCCGGCGAGGCCGGGTGCGGCGAGGCCGGGTGCGGCGGGCGCAGGGCCCCGAGCAGGGCCAGCGCCCCCAGGACGCCCGCCGCCCCCGCCACCACGATCGCGGGCCCCGGCCCGATCGACTCGCCCAAAACGCCGACCAGCGCCGCACCGGCCGCCTGGCCCGTCATCAGCCCCGCCGACTGCAGCCCGAACGCCTGCCCGCGCCCCTCCTCGGGCACCGCGTCCACGAACCGCCGCTGCAACCCGAGCTGGTACGCCAGCCCCGCCGCCGCGCACGCGGCCAGCACCGCGGCCCACCCGATGCCCGGCCCCAGCGCGAACGCCAGCCACGGCACCCCGAGCAGCACCGCGAGCGGCGCCGACAGCCGCTCCCGCAGCGGCGGCGCGGCGAACCGGCCCACGGCGAACTCCCCCACCGCCATCCCGGCCGCCGCCGCCGCGAGCACCACGCCCGCCCGCCCCTGACCGCCCAGGTACGGCACGATCATCGCCTCCGCCCCGGCCAGGAACATCGTCGGCACCCATCCGGCCAGCAGCAGCCCGCGCACCCGGGGATCGGCCAGCAGCGACCGGTTCATGCGCAACGTCTGCCGCACGGCCCCCGTCCCGCCCCTTCCCGAGGCGGTCCGGGCCGGCCGGTCGGGCAGGCCGAGGCGGAGCACCACCGCGCCGGCCACCGCCAGCGCGGCGGTGGCGGCCAGCGCGCCGGGCGCCCCGGCGAAGGCGAGGAAGGCGCCCCCGGCCGCGAGCCCGCCGACCTGCGAGGCCGCCGAGGCGACCCCGAGCACCGACCGCCCGAGCACGAACGCGTCCCCCGGCAGCACGTCCGGCAGCGCCGCCGACCTGGCCGCGCCGAAGACCGGCGAGAACAGCCCGCTGACCAGCACCAGCGCCAGCATCGCCCACACCGGCAGCCCGGCGTAGGCGAGCAGCAGGCACACCGCCGCCCTGACCAGCTCTCCGGTCACCATCAGCGCCCGGGGCCGCAGCCGGTCGGCCAGCGACAGCAGGAACATCCCGCCCACGATGTACGGCAGCCACCCCGCCATGTACGCCGCCGCCGACAACCCCGGCGACCCGGTACGCGCGTACACCAGCACGGACAGGGCCAGCATCTTGATCGAGTCCCCGGTGACGAGCAGCGCGAAGCTGCCGAACAACACCCGGAACTCCTTGACGGCGAACACGTCGCCGTACGTCGCCGCTCTCACACCCCCGATGCTGCTGAACCGGTCCCGGCAGGGCCACAGTTTCGGATATAACCGAAAGATGGCACTGAAGATCCAGGTGTCCCCGCAGGACCTGGTGGCCAGCCGGTTCGCGATCTCGCCGCTGATCGAGACCATGCACGCCCACTGGACGCTCGACGGCAGGAACGAGCCGGGCATGCACCGCCGGTGGGTGGAACGGTGGCGTGGCCCGTACCTCGACCTGGTGCGACGGCATCCGGCGCTGCGCGCGCTCGCGGCGGTCAGCGGCAACAAGGGCGACGCGAACGTCGACTTCATCGCGCCGCCCCCGGCCGGGATGAGCGTGCCGTTCGAGACCGAGCTGGCCTCGATGCGCCGGACCCCGGTGGCCCAGGCCCACGAGGAGGTCACCAAGGTGCTGGCGGGACTTCCGCCGCTGCCGGAGCAGCTCCGGGACGTGCTGTTCTCGCCACGGGTGGTCCAGGTGCTGGCGGACGCGTACGAGGCCCTGTGGCGGGAGATCGTCTCGGTGAGCTGGCCGCGCTTCCACACGATCCTGGAACGCGACGTGATCCAGCGCGCCGGACGCCTGGCCGCCTACGGCTGGGCCGCCGCGCTCGACGACCTCAGCGACCAGGTGCGCTGGCGCCAGGACGGGCACATCGAGGTGCGCCTGCACACGCTGCACGGCCTGCACGTGCTGGGCGGCAAGGGCCTGCTGTTCCTGCCGACGGCCTTCTCCCGTTCGGTGGGGGCGTACCTGGAGGAGTCCTGGCCCAACGCGCTGGTCTACCCGGCGCGCGGCACCGGCGCGGGGGTCGGCGTGCCGGACGGCGACCTGGCGCTGCTGATCGGGCGCACCCGGGCGCGCGTCCTCACCGAGCTGGCCGTGCCCGCGACGACCACGCACCTCGCCGCCCTGCTCGGCCAGAGCCTCGGCGCCACCGGAGGCCACCTCGCCGCCCTGCGCCGGACGGGTCTCGTCGTGGGCACCCGCACGGGCCGTTCCGTCCTTTACGCACGTACGCCGCTCGGTGACGCGCTGGTCGGCCGATCGCTGGCGTAGCGGGCCTGGCAGCTCTGGGTGCTGAGAAAGGCCGTCACGGGCCGCCGCCTCGCCGGGACTTGGCCAGGTAGTGGAGCCCGATGCCCAGCCCGGTGGTCAGCAGGACGAGCCCGAGGGCGATCATGGCGATGACGGTGGGCCATTGGAGAGGCTGCGGCAGGTGCAGGGCCAGGAACCACGATCGGGTGACCTGGCCGGTGGTCAGCATGAGTGCGGGCACGACGCCCTGGGCCACCAGGGGCACCCAGGACAGGGTGAGGCTCGCGATGACGTACGCGCGCCGGCCCGCCGGGGCCAGGTCGAGTCCGAGCTTGTCCAGACCGAGCCTGTCCAGGTCGAGGTCGGGCTTGGGCAGGTGCGGCTGCCTCCGGTCCAGGGCGGGGGCCGGTCGCCTCCGCCTGGGCGAGACGCCGGTGCGCAGGTGCAGGAGCAGCTCGGGCGCGCTCGCTTCGAGTCTGGTCGCGGCGAGCCGCCCCAGCAGCCAAGCCGTCGCGGCGCCGCCGCCCAGCCCAATGACCGGTCCCGCCCAGACCGGCCCCAGCCGGACCGCGAAACAGGCGGGGGCGGCGGTCGCCGCGGTGAGGATCAGCACCAGCAGCACCTGGGCGAAGTCGGTGCCGTTCTCCACCAGGTTGCCGCCTCGGCGGTGCGGGTCGGTCATGGGCACCGGTCGCAGCACCGACACCAGCACGGTCACGCCCGCGCCGCCGCCCAGCAGCGCTGGCACGAGCGCCGCCAGCCAGGGCCACAGACCGAATTCGCCGGTGAGGACGACCAGAACGGCGGTCAGGACGAGCGTCGGCGGCGCGGTGACCAGCAGCCAGGCAAGCTGACGGCCGCGCACGTCGTGGCGCGCGGCGCCGGGGACCATCATCTTGCCCCACAGCTCGGTGCCGTCCTCGCCATAGAGGTTGGCGGAGATGGCCGCGACCCACAGGGCGAAGACCGCTCCGGTCCAGGGCAGGAAGATCGTCGCGCCGGCGGCCAGCGGCAGCAGGCAGAACGCCAGGGCGTAACCCAGGGCGAAGACCAGGTAGTGAAAGCGCAGCAGGTCCCGGGACCAGGTGCGCAACTCCCGGGCGGCGACCGCCGTCACCGGCCCCTTGGCCCAACCGCCGGAAGCCACCCGGACCGGGCGGCCGCTCGCACGCCGGGTGGTCAGCCGCCGCTTCAGCAAGGCGGCCCAGCCATACCAGCACACCGCGCCGAGCGCGGCCAGCCCCGCCAGGGCGGCGGCCACCGTCGGCCACTGTCCCTGCCCGGCCGCCCGCACGGCCACCAGACCCCAGCCGGAGGGCAGCGCCGCGACCCAGGCGGAGAAGGGCGCGGAGAACCCGGTGCGCAGGGCGGCCTGCACCAGGGGCGAGAGCACCCAGCTCGAATGCAGGCCGGCCAAGATGACGGCGCTGACGAGAGCGGCCGACGCCGCACCCGCCTTGGACCGCATGACCTGGCCGAGCACCGCGGTGACCAGCCGGGAGGCGAGCACGCACACCATCAGCTGGAGGACGACGGCGAGCGCGCCGACCGCCGTGGCCGCCGCACCGAGCCCGGCCTTGACGGCCACCACCACGAGCGCGGAGAAGGCCACGAGCGTGACCAGAGGTGCGACGCCGACGAACGCGGCCCCCGCCAGCCCGGCCGCCAGGCGACGCGGCGTGAACGACAACAACGAGAAATGCTCGGGACGCAGCGTCTCATCGCCGCCGCCGAACAGCGCCGGGCCCAGCAGCCAGCCCGCCGTCCACACGGCGAACCCCACCCCCAGCAGGTCGAACGGCAGCGACGCGAGCGGGTAGTCCTGCCCCGCGAGCACGATCAGACCCCCCGCGAGGGCCGACCCGGTCAGCGCGCCGGTGATCATCTGGGCGGCCCGCCGGCCGGTCATGGAGTGCCCCAGCACGGCCAGCTTCATCCGGATCAGGAGGACAGCCACGCCAGCTCACCCACCTCGGGGATCTGGCCGGCGACCAGGCTCACGAACCGCTCCTCCAGGCTCCGGCCCGCCCGCACGGCTCCCAGCGGGCCCGAGGCCACGACCCGGCCGGAGGCGATCACCGCCACGTGGTCGCACAACTGCTCGACCACGGCCATCACATGACTGGAGAACACCACCGAGCCGCCGCCGTGCACGAACCGCCGCAGGATCACTTTGATGGTGGCGGCCGAGACGGGGTCGACGGCCTCCAGCGGCTCGTCCAGCACCAGCAGCCTCGGCGCGTGCAGGAGTGCCGCGGCAAGACCGATCTTCTTGCGCATGCCGGTCGAATACTCCATCACCAAGGTACGCTCGGCCCTGTCCAGCTCCAGGATCTCCAGCAGTTCGCCCGCCCGCCGCTCGACCTCCTGGAGGTCCATGCCGCGCAGCAGGCCGGTGAAGCGCAACAGCTCCCGGCCGGTCAGCCGCTCGGGCATGGACAGTCCGTCGGGCAGCACGCCGATCAGTTCCTTGGCTCGCGCGGGGTCGGCCCACACGTCGAGGCTGAAGACCTCGGCCCGTCCGCCGTCGGGACGCAGCAGCCCCACCGCCATCGACAACGACGTCGTCTTGCCTGCCCCGTTGGGGCCGACCAGGCCGTAGAAGGACCCGCGCGGCACCTCCAGATCGATGTGGTCGACCACCAGTTCGCGGCCGAAGGTCTTGGTCAGAGCGGCGAGCCGAAGCGCCGTGTCCGGGCCGGACGATCCCACAGGACCCCTCCTCATCCTGAACGGCACGTGCCGTGCCGCTAATGGAGCATGACGGGGATGATCCGCACTGTCAACACGGCACGTGCCGTTCCATTACCGTGGTGGGGTGACCGACAAGCGCGGCAGCCGTGCCACCGACCGGACCGAGGCCATCATGCGGACCACGCTGGAACTGGGGGAGGAGATCGGCTACGCCAAGCTCAGCATCGAAGCAGTCGCCGCCCGCGCCGGCGTCGGGAAGCACACGATCTACCGCCGCTGGTCGTCCAAGGGCGCCCTGTTCCTCGACTCGCTCCTGTCGCTGAACAAGTCCGATCTGGACTACCCCGACACCGGCGACGCCGTCGCCGACCTGCGCCGGCAGATCCACGCGGCCATCGACCTGCTGGACCAGCCACCCGTGGGCCCCCTGTATCGGGCCCTGATCGGCGAGGCCCTGCTCTCCCCCGAGGTCGCCGCGGCGCTCAACGACCACTTCATCACCCCGCAGGCGGAGAAGACCCTCGGCCGGCTGAAGGCGGCCCGCGACCAAGGGCAACTGTCGCCCGGCTTCGACCTGGACCTGGCGATGGACATCCTGTCGGGCCCGCTGTACTTCCGGGCCCTGATCACCCAGAAGCCGCTGACGCACGAGTACGTCGACCGCTTGATCGAGGCCCTCTTCACCGGGATGGGACCAGAGCCCAAGCCTGAGTCGCAGGGGCCCGCTCGGACCTGACGCGACACTCAGTCACCGTGCGGCCGGCACAGAAGGCGGGGTGCCGCGTCGATCAGCACCGTGAGGCAGGCTCTACCCCTTCAGCGCCCCCGCCATCAGGCCGCGCATGAAGAACCGGCCGAGCAGCACGTAGATCAGCATCGTCGGGACGGAGGCCAGGACGGCGGCGGCCATCTGCTGGCTGTAGGGGGTGGCCTGGGCCCCGGCGATGTTGTTGAGCATGACGGTGGTCGGCCAGCTCTGCGGCCCGGTGATGAAGACCGCGAACAGGAAGTCGTTCCACAGCGAGGTGAACTGCCAGATGATCACCACCGCGATCGCGGGCCACGACACCGGAAGCACGACCGACCAGTACGCGCGCAGCATCCCCGCGCCGTCCACCCGCGAGGCCTCGATCAGCTCGTCGGGGATCGTGACGTAGTAGTTCCGGAAGATCAGCGTGCAGATGGGGATGCCGTACACGACGTGCGCGAGCACCAGGCCCGGGATGCCGCCGTAGAAGACGCCCTGCAGCCCGGTCTGCTCGTTCAGCCAGACCATGAGCTTGACCAGCGGGATCATCACGCCCTGATAGGGGATGAACATGCCGAACAGGAACAGGGTGAACAGCACGTCCGCGCCGGGGAAGCGCCATTTGGACAGCACGTAGCCGTTCATCGACCCGAACGCGCACGACAGCAGCGAGCCGGGGACGGCCAGCAGCACGCTGTTCCACAGGCCGGGGGCCAGCTTCTCCCAGGCCACCCGCCACGCCTCGGTGGTCCATGTCCTCGGCAGGTTCCATGCCTGGCCGGGGTCGGCCTCGGTGAGCGGCTTGAAGCTGGTGGCCAGCAGCACGTAGATCGGGACGAGGACGACGACCACCAGGGCGAGCAGCAGGCAGAACCGCACCACCCCGAACCTGCTCCGGCGCCCGCCGGCGACGGCCGTCATGGCCTGCGCTCCTTGCGCACCGACCAGATCAGGTACGGGATCACGAACACCGCCACGCTGAGCACGATGTACGACGCGATCGTGGCCCCCTTGGCCGGGTCGTGCGAGTCGTAGACCGCCACCCACATGAACACGGCGGGCACGTCGGTGATGATCTGCTTGCCGGACACCGCCACGATGAGATCGAAGACCTTGAGCGAGATGTGTCCCAGGATGATCAGCGCCGACAGGGTGACCGGCCTGAGCATGGGCAGCACCACGTGCCGGTAGACGCCCCACTCGCCGGCTCCGTCCACCCGCGCGGCCTCGCGCAGCTCCTCGGGCACGCCACGGAACCCCGCCAGGAACAACGCCATGACATATCCGGACATCTGCCAGATCGCGGGGAGCGCCATCGCGGCCATCCCCCAGTCCGGATCCCTGAACCACTGCCACTGCGGCAGCCCGATCGCGTCGAACAGCCGATTCAGGCCGACCGCCCGCTCACCCGTCCCCGAGTTCATCAGCCACCGCCACACGATGCCGGTCGCGACGAACGACACGGCCATCGGGAACAGGTAGATCGCCCGGAACGTGCCCTCCCCCCAGATCCCCTTCTCCATGAGGAACGCCAGGAACCAGCCCAGCACCAGCGCCCCCACCACGAACGTGATCGTGAACACGATCGCGTGGTTCACGGAGAGGCGCCAGCGCGCCTGGTCCCAGATGTCGATGAAGTTCTTCAGCCCCACGAACGTGCCCTCGGACACCTCATCGTGCTGGTCGGTCATGGCCAGGCGGAAGTTCCAGCCCAGCATGCCGTACACGAACACGCCGATCGCCACGATCGACGGCGCGACGAGGAGGAGTCCGGGCAGCCAGGTGCGTGCCCGCCTCACAACCGTTTCCCTTCGCGCGGGTACGGCGGGAGCGCCCCGCCGTACCCGCATGCGTCACTGAGCGTTGGCCTTGGCCGCGTCGGCCAGGCCCTGCTGCAGGCCCTTGACGTCCTTGCTGCCGATGAACAGCCCGACCGCCTCGTTGATCGAGGCCAGCCACGGCTGGCTCACCGAGACGCCGTGCTGGATGGAGCCGGCGAGCTTGTTGCCCGACCAGTCCTTCAGCGCGTCGGCCAGGTAGTCGGTGTAGAGCGACTGGTCGGCGTCCTTGCGGGCGGGGATGGAGCCCTTCTTGGGGTTGAAGGCGTCCTGGCCCTCCTTGCTCGCCGCGACCTTCAGCCACGCGACGGCCCCATCCCGGTTCTTGGCGCCCTTGGGCAGCGTGAAGCTGTCCGACAGCCACATGTAGGTGCCCTCGGTGCCGGGCGCGGGCGCCCAGTCGAAGTCCGTCTTGGACGTCTTGCCGAGGCCGCCCTCCGGCGGGTTGTGGAAGTAGCCGTAGGCCCAGTCGCCCATGATGTTGAACGCCGCCTCGCCGTCGGCCACCTGCTTGGCCGCGGGCTGCCAGTCGTCCTGCGGGTCGCCCGCGTACGACATGATCTTGGCGTAGTTCTCCAGCGCCTTGGTCATCTGCGGGCCGCTCCAGTCGGCGCCCGGCTTGAACAGCGCGTTGTAGGCGTCGGTGCCGAGCGAGCCGAGCAGCACGTTCTCCAGCAGGTGGGTGGCGGTCCACTCCGAGCCGACGGAGATCGGGATCTTGCCCTTGGCCTTGACCTTCTCCAGGTCGGCGATGAACTCCTCGATCGTCTTGGGCGCGGCCGCGATGCCGGCGTCCTTGAGCACCTTGGGGTTGAACCACAGGACGTTCGACCGGTGGATGTTGACCGGCACCGAGTAGATCTTGCCCTCGACGCTGATCTGCTCGACGAGCTGGGCCGGGAAGACGTCCTTGAGCTTCAGTTCGTCGTACAGGAACGTCAGGTCCTCCAGGTTGCCCGCCTTGATGTAGCCCTGCAACTCGGCGCCGGCGTGCCCCTGGAAGGTGTCGGGCGGCGTGTTGGCCTGCAACTTCGACTGCAACAACGCCTTGGCCTTGTCACCCGAGCCGCCCGCCACGGCGGCGTCGAAGAACGTGTAGTTCGGGTTCTTGTCCTCGAATATCTTCTTCATCGCCTGGAGGCCGTCGGCCTCGCCGGGGCCGGTCCACCAGGAGAAGACCTCCACCTGCTGCTTGCCGCCGCTGCTCGGCGCGGCCGACTGGGAGGCCTGTCCGCCGCTGCCTCCGCCGCAGCCCGCCAGGCCGAGAACGCCCGCCATCGTGATCGAGACGGCCGCTAACCACCGTCGCATCGCACACCATTCCCTTCGATTCCCCCGAAGTTGGTGACCTTTGACAACGTTGTCAACAACGGATATCAACCCACTTCGCGCGCGCCGACGTCAAGGGCGGAGCAGGTAACAGGTCCGCATACTCAGCCGACGCGCTCCAGCGTGCCGTCCGGGCCGGTGAGCACGGTGACGCCCGCGTCGTAGCCGTGACCGGGCAGGTCACCGCGGCCCGCGGCCACGATCAGCGCCCCCCTGGACAAGGCGAGGCCGACCAGCGCGGGCAGGTCGGCGCCGTCGCCGGGCGGCCACGTGCTGAGCACGACGTCGGACTCCTTCAGGCCGACGGGCACGTCGAGCTCGTCCATCCTGGCCAGCAGGTCGGCGTGGGTGAGCCGGGCGCCGCCGGGGAGCGTCAGCGCGTCCTGCCGCTCGGCGTCGAGCGCGGGCAGCGCGATCGGCTCCAGCACGAGCAGGCCGCGGAAGTCGAACGTGTCGAGCGCCGGGCCGAGGCAGACCACCTGGCGCACGCGGGAGCCGTCGGCCGCCGCGAGCGCCGTCCCGGCCAGGTCGGGGGTGGTGATCAGCGTGCGGGCGTCGCACTCGCGCAGCAGCCCGGCCACCTCGTCGGCGCCGAGCCCGGGATCGATCGGCGCGGCCACCCCGCCGGCCGCCAGCACGGTGTACAGGGCCACCGTCTGCGTGCCGGTCGTGGGGACGTGCACCCCCACCACCTGGTCGCGCCGCGCTCCCCTGCGCACCAGCCCGGACGCCGCCCTGGTCACCTGGGTCACCAGGCTGCGGTAGCCGTAGACGTGGCCGCCGCGCAGATCGATGAGCGCCGGCCGCTCGCCCCGCTCGTAGGCCCGGCGGAACACCTCGTGGATCACGGTGCCGGAGGACGAGGCGGACGGCGTCATGCCCGTCAACGTACGGTCGCCCGCGCGCCGGCCGCATCCACCGATCTATGTAGAGCGGTGTGCATTTCCCCAGCCCAGGGGCGAGGTGGGCGGGCCCGAGCCCTGCGCGACTCGAGCCCGCTGTCACGCGTCCGGGAACCGGGCCCCCACCCCTCCGAGAAGGCCCGGCTCCGTCGGGACGCGTGACGTCCCTCGGTCGACCGGCCGCCGCGGCCCCCGGCGCGAGGACGGGGAGCGCGGAGCGCGTTCGATCACAGGCAGAACGGTAGGCGTCAGGGCCCCGGCGGCACATGCGCTGACATGGCCATTCGACGATGTAAGCGCCGGACGGCGCCGATGTGTAGAGAACCCGCCGGGATCAGCGTCCGCCGATCATCCATGCGGCAATCTGTGTACGCGTGGAGAAGCCGAGCTTGCCGAGGATGTTGGCGACGTGCCGCGCGGCCGTGGCCGGGCTGATCACCAGTTCGTCGGCGATGGCCCGGTTGCTCAGCCCGCGGGCCACCAGCTCGGCGATCTCGCGTTCCCTGGCCGTCAGCCTGCTGTCCTGGACGCCCGGGGCGACCGGCTCGACCGGCAGCTCGGGCAGCGGGCCGCCGAGCGCGCAGGAGACCGCCTGGTCGGCCGTCATCGTCAGGCCCTCGGCCCACAGCAGCGCCACCACGGCCTCGCCGAGCCGTTCGCGGGCGGGGGCCAGCAGCTCTTCGGCGCGGGCGTCGGGGCGGCGGCCGCGCAGCCCCAGCGAGGCGGCCGACAGCAGGACCGCACGCCGGGCGTCGCCCTCGGCGGCCACCAGGCGCGCCCAGGCCGCCAGCCGCCGGGCGATGCCGTCGCGCAGGCCCGCGTCACGGCTGAGCACCAGCGCCTCGGTGAGCCGCGTGCGCGCCTCGGCCAGGTCGCCCTCGTCGAGCGCGACGCGGCCGAGCCCGGCCAGGCAGCTCACGATCTGCTGCCGGGCGTCGATGTGCCGCACCAGGCGCAGGCCGGCCTCGTAGTGCCGTCTGGCGCCCACCCGGTCGCCGGTGCGCCGGGCGATCTGGGCCAGGCCGACGTGGCCGTAGGACTGGCCGAGGTGGTTGTCCAGCCGCTCGCTCAGCGCCAGGACCTCCTCGAACGCCCGCCGCGCCTCGTGCAGGCGGCCGGTCCGCAGGCCGAAGTCGGCCCGGGTGCCCTGGGCGAGCGACTCCAGGATCGGGTCGCCGCGCCGCCGCGCCGCCTCCAGGGCCGGGGTCAGCGGCTCCTGGTCGCCGGTCGCCTGGGCCAGCATGATCAGGCCCACGGCCTCGCCGTAGGCGTCGCGGGCGTCGACGCACAGCGCCAGCCCGATCTGCACGCACCGGGCCGCGAGCTCCGTCTCGCCGGCCGCGAGCGCCAGCTCACCGCGCAGGATCATGGCCTGCCCGCGTAATCCCCCGGACACCTCGGGGGCGTCGAGCGCGAGCAGCCGGTCGAGCCGATCGGCGATGTCGAGCCGGCGTCCGCTGGCCATGAGCAGGTAGCGCACGTCGGTCAGCAGTCGCAGGGCGGTCTGCGGGGAGCCGCTGGCCACGGCCCAGTCGCAGGCCGCGCCCACCTCGGCCTTGAGCCCGTCGAACAGGTTGACGAAGCGCTCGACCACGGGCCACGACGTGTGCGCGCCCGGCGCGAGGACGTCCTTGAACCGCCCGGCCAGCCCGGCGAGGGCGGACAGGTGCGCGCGCCGCAGCGTCACCTCCTCCCCGGACTCGGCGAGCTGCTCCAGCGCGTATTCGCGGACGGTCTCCAGCAGCCGGTAACGGGCCTGGCCGGCGATCTCACCGTCGAGCACGACCAGCGACTTGTCGACCAGGTCGCACAGGCGCGGCAGCACGTCCTCCTCGGGCAGGCCGGAGCCCGCGCACACCGCTTCGGCCAGGTCGAGCGTCCAGCAGGAGCGGAAGGCCGCCACGCGGCGCAGCAGCAGGCGTTCCTGGGCGCTGAGCAGCCGGTAGCTCCAGTCGACGGCGGCGCGCAGCGTACGGTGCCTGGCGTGGGCCGTACGGGCGCCGCCCGCCAGCACCCTGAACCGGTCGTCGAGCCGCTCGACGAGCTGCCTGACCGACAACACCCGGACCATCGCGGCGGCCAGCTCGATCGCCAGCGGCAGCCCGTCGAGCGCCTGGCACAGCTCGACCGCGAGCGGCAACGTCTCCTCGGTCAGCTCGAAGCCGGGACGCGCGGCGCCGGCCCTGGTCACGAACAGGCGCACGGCCTCGCTCTCCTCGCCGACGAGCGAGAGCGGCGGCACCCGCCAGACGGTCTCGCCCGGCACGCGCAGCGGCTCGCGGCTGGTGGCCAGCACGGTGAGCCTCGGGCAGGCGCCGAGCAGGTCGCGGCAGAGCTCGGCGCACTCGCCGACCACCGGCTCACAGTTGTCCAGCACGAGCAGCACGCGACGGCCGCCGACGGTGTCCGCCAGGTCCTCGGCGACGCCGAGCGCGGCCGCGACCCGCTCCCGCAGCTCGCCCTTCTCCAGGTCGGCCAGCTCGACCAGCCACACGCCGTCGGGGTGCTCGGAGGCGACCCTGGCGGCCAGGCGCAGGGCGAGGCGCGTCTTGCCGATGCCTCCGGCGCCGCACAGCGTCACCACCCGCGACACCCGGCTGAGGTGCACCAGCTCATCGAGATCGGACTCCCGGCCCACGAACAGGTTCGGCTCGGCCGGCAGGTTGCGGAAATCGGCGGTTCGCAGCATCACTGTGAGTGTGGCATCAACTACCGTTCGCGCCCAGACTCAAATCTGTGGGGAACTCGGCCGACGGCGGTCAGGCGAGCGCCGCCTCCAGCACCGCGCGGGCGACCCCGGCCACCGCCGCGGCCCGGGGGCCCGGGTCCTCCAGCACCACGCCGACGGCCACCTCGGGGGCCCGCACCGGGGCGAACGCCGTGGCCAGCGCGTGCTCTCCGTCCGCCACCGCGATCTTGGCGGCCACCTCGACGCCGGGGACGGCCACCGCCGCGCCCGGCCCGCCCGCGTGCGTCACCGTGGTCATCATCGCGGCCAGGTAGCGGGCCTGGGCGGGCGTCATGGTGGTGCGGTACGGCGTCGACCCCGCCTGGCCGAGCATCGAGCCGTCCGGCAGGCTCACCTCCTCCACCAGGTACGGCCGCATCAGCACGCCGTTGTTGGCCACGGCCGCCGACAACATCGCGACCATCAGCGGGGTGGCCCGGTCCTGGTCGTGGCCGACGGCCGACAGGGCGGTCCGGGCCCGGTCCATACCCTGCGGGAACGTGCTGGGCGTCGCGGCCAGCGGCACCCGCAGTCCCCTGTCGCCGAACCCGAACGCCTCGGCCTGGTCCCTCAGGATGTCCTGGCCGAGCTGCACCCCGATGCCCGCGTACGCGGTGTCGCACGAGGTCTGGAAGGCGCGCAGCAACGTGGGACGGGCCCTGCCGCACGGCCCGGCGAGCGGGGCGGGCAGCCGCAGGCGGACGGCGGCGTCCACGGGCGCCGTGGGCGTGTACTCGCCCGAGGCCAGCGCGGCGGCCGTCGTCACCAGCTTGAACGTGGCCCCCGGCGGATAGACCTGGTTGAGCGCCCGGTTCAGCAGCGGCCGTCCGAGTGCCTCCCGCAGCCGGCCGAGCGTGGCGTCGAGCCGGGCGGGGTCGAAGGTGGCCAGGGCGTTGGGGTCGTAGGACGGGTAGCTGGCCAGGGCGAGGATCGCGCCGGTCGCCGGGTCGAGGGCCACGGCCGCGCCGGGCACGCCGGCGGCCTCCAGCGCGTGGTAGGCGGCCCACTGGGTGCGCTGGGCGATGGTCAGCCGTACGTCGGCGCCGGCCACGTCGCCGTCGCTGACCATCGAGCGCACCTTGACCTTGGCGTCGTCGCCGGACAGGACGCCGTCCTCGGCCTCCTCCACGCCCGTGGAGCGGTAGAGGGACATGTAGCCGGTGACGGGGGCGTAGAGCTCGCCGTCGGTGTAGACCCGCTGGAACCGGTACGGGCTGCCGGCGGGCGCCGGGCGGCTCCTGGCCATGGTCGCGCCGTCGTAGGTCAGGATGTCGCCGCGCGGACGGGCGAACCGGGCGATGAGCGAGCGTTCGTTGCGCCGGTCGGCGTTGAGCGCCCGCGTCCCGAACGCCTGGACGACCGTGATGTGGGCCAGCAGGACGAACAGCATGGCCGCGCAGGAGGCGGCCAGGTGGCGCAGCGGGACGTTGATCCGCTTCGCCCTGGTGACGGCCATGGTCTTTGGTCTAACAACCGGACCACCAAGGCAGGGCTACAGAACGCTGCGGTAGTAGGAAATCTTGCGGTGGATGTAGTCCTGGCGCTCGGTCAGGTTGGCGATCTGGGCCTGGACCTGCCGGTCGTGCTCCTCCAGGAGCCTGATGCGGTCGGGGATCGTCCGGTCGCCGCCGCGTACGAGCTCGGCGAAGCGCAGCAGCATGGCGATGGGCATGCCCGTGTCGCGCAGGCATCGGATCATGCCGAGCCAGCCGACGTCCTCCTCGCTGAACCTGCGCTGACCGGCCGCGTTGCGCTCGATGCGCTCCAGCAGGCCGATCTTCTCGTAGTAGCGCAGAGTGTCGAGGCTGAAGCCGGTCTCCTCGACGACCTCGGCGGGTGTGTACACGCTCACGCTCCCCAGTCTTTCACCTGGAGCGCACTCCAGGTCAACGGCTTGACATGGAGTGCGCTCCAGGTCAGAGGGTCTGGCCCATGAACATCGCACTCGGCACGATCCCGTTCGGCACCGGCGTCGGCCTGCGGGAGACCTTCGCCATCCTCGACCGCTTCCAGGACGCCGGCGGCACCATGCTGGACACCGCCAACAACTACCCCTTCTGGGACGAGGGCCGCACCGGGGACGAGAGCGAGGAGGCCGTCGGGGCCTGGCTGGCCGCGCGCGGCAACCGGGACCGGATCTTCATCGGCACCAAGGGCGGGGCCCGGCCGACCGTGCCCGGCGACCGCACACTCGGCTCGGCCGAGGGCCTGTCGGCGGCGGCCGTCACGCGGGCCGCCGAAGGCAGCCTCCGGAGGCTGCGGACGGACCACATCGACCTGTACTGGTCGCACATCGAGGACCGTTCGGTGCCGCTGTCGGAGACGCTGGGCGCCCTGAACACGCTGGCCGAACAGGGCAAGGTCCGCGCGCTGGGAGCGAGCAACATCGCCGCCTGGCGGCTGGAGCGGGCCAGGAACGTCTCAGGCGCGCGCGGCTGGCTGCCGTACGGTCATGTGCAGCTCCGCCACACCTACCTGCGCCCGCGGCCCTTCACCCGGCTCCCGGAGGGCGGCCACACGCTGGCCTCGGACGAGACCCTCGACTACGTCGCCGCCGAGCCGGACGTGACGTTGTGGGCCTACAACACGCTGATGTCGGGGGCGTACACGCGGGCGGACCGGCCGATGCCGGAGATCTACGACCACCCGGGCACGGCCCGCCGCCTGGCCGTGCTGCGCGAGGTCGCCGGCGAGCTGGGCGCGACGCCCAACCAGGTGGTGCTGGCGTGGCTGATGGCCGACGGCCACGTGCCCGTGGTGGGCGTGTCCACGACGGCCCAGCTCGACGAGGTCGTCGGCGCGGCGGACGTCAAGCTGGACGCCGAGCTGCACGCCCGCCTCGGCGCGGTCGCCTGACGGGATCAGGGCAGGTGGTCGGCGAGATAGCGGCGGACGAGCTGCTTGCACTCGGCGATCAGGTCGGCGTCGCCGTCGGGATCGACCCGGAAGGCGAGCTTGAGCACGGCGTCCGTGGCCTCGACGGCCACCACGAGCGCCCGGTCGAGCCCGGGGCCGGCGGGCGCGTGGAGCAGGGCGAGGGTGAGCGCGCGCAGCCGGTCGGCCACGATGACGTTGTTGTCGAGGGCGCTGTCGAGCGTGCGCTTGGTGCCCTCCAGCGGCGGCCCGCCGGGGGTGGGCAGCACCTCGCCGAAGTCGACCACCCCGAACCCCGGGGTGGTGCGTTTCATGTCGACGAACTCGTCGATGGCCAGGTCGACCAGGTCGGTCCAGTGGCCGAGGTCGGCCTCGGCGATGCGCTGGGTGACCCGCTGGAGGAACGCCTCCAGGTTGCGCAGCGCGAGGGCGCGCACCAGGCCCTGCTTGTCGCGGAAGAACTGGTAGAAGGTGCCGATGGGGACCTCGGCGCGGCGCGCGACCTCCTTCGTGGTCAACGCCTCGTAGCCGACCTCGTCGAGCAGGAGCGCGCACTCGTCGAGCATCCGCTCCACCCGCTCCACGCTCCGGCGCTGGGCGGGACGGCGGCGCAAGGTACTCGTCATGCTCCCCATCCTGGCTTATTACCAGCAGGTACAGACCGGCCTCTTTGCCGTCCGTTAACATGAGCCATACTCGCATAAAGGAGCCGAGATGTTCTTATGGGGTACGGCGACCGCCGCCTACCAGATCGAGGGCGCGGTGACCGAGGACGGCCGGGGCGCGTCCGTCTGGGACACCTTCGCCCACGAGCCCGGCCGCACCAGGGACGGCCACACCGGCGACGTGGCCTGCGACCACTACCACCGCTGGCCCGAGGACATCGGGCTCATGTCCGGCCTCGGCGTGAACGCCTACCGCTTCTCCATCGCCTGGCCGCGCGTGCAGCCCCTCGGCGCCGGCGAGGTCAACCCCAAGGGCCTCGACTTCTACGAACGCCTGACCGACGGCCTGCTGGCGGCCGGCATCCAGCCCGTGCCCACGCTCTTCCACTGGGACCTCCCCCAGGCCCTCCAGGACGAGGGCGGCTGGACGAACCGCGACACGGCCGGACGCTTCGCCGACTACGCCGCGATCGTCGCCGAGCGCCTGGCCGACCGCATCCCCCTGTGGATCACCCTGAACGAGCCCTTCGTCCACATGGCCTTCGGCCACGCCATGGGCATCCACGCCCCCGGCCAGGCCCTCCTGCTCGACGCCCTTCCCGTGGCCCACCACCAGCTCCTCGGCCACGGCCTGGCGGTCGGGGCCCTGCGGGCGGCGGGCGCGCGGCAGGTGGCCATCACCAACAACTGCACGCCGGTCTGGGCCGCCTCGCAGGAGGAGGCGGACGTCAGGGCCGCCGACGCCTACGACGTCCTGCACAACCGCCTGTTCAACGACCCCGTGCTCCTGGGGAGCTATCCAGACCTCTCGGCCTACGTCCCCGCTCTGGACTTCCTGCGCGACGGCGACCTGGAGACCATCTCCGCCCCCCTGGACGCCCTCGGCATCAACTACTACAACCCCACCCGGATCGCCGCCCCGCCTCCCGGCGAGGTGCTCCCGTTCACCGACACCGGCCTCACCGGGTATCCCACCACCGCGTTCGGCTGGCCGGTCGTCCCCGACGGCCTGCGCGAGCTCCTGACCGGCCTCAAGGCCCGGTACGGCAGCGCGCTCCCGCCCATCCACATCACCGAGAACGGCTGCTCCCAGCCGGACGAGCTCACCCCGCGGGGAACCGTCGAGGACCAGGCCCGCATCGACTACCTGCGCGCCCACATCGACGCCGTCATGGCCGCCCGGGCCGAGGGCGTGGACGTGCGCGGCTACTTCGTCTGGTCGCTGCTGGACAACTTCGAGTGGGCCGAGGGCTACCACCAGCGCTTCGGCCTGGTGCACGTGGACTTCGCCACGGGCCGCCGCACCCCCAAGGCGTCCTACGCGTGGTACCGGGAGCGCGTCGCTCAGAACACCGACACGTGAACGTGGTCGTAGTGGTTGGCGGTCACGCCGCCCCGGTCGGACATGGGGTCCCAGCCCCCGCCTGACCGGATGTCGTAGTACCGCTGCTTCCAGATGATGTACATGACGCCGAGCCGCGAGCCGTTCCTGATGAGCCATTCGGCCAGGGCGTCCCCGCGGTCGGCGTCGGCCCCGGCGGCCATGGTGCCGCCGGGGGACATCATGAAGTCGCAGGCCCGGCCCTTGCCGTGCTCGCCGGGGTCGCCGGGGCGCAGGCAGCCCACGCCGTACTTCATCGGGAAGTTCTGCATGATCTCGGCGCGGACCGCGATCAGTCGCGGGGTCAGGCCGTCGGCGCCGCCGGGCTGCTGGAAGCCGTACTTGGCGAGCAGGCGCTCGATCTCGCGCCGCTTGCCCTGAAGGGTCCTGATCTCCTTCTTCAGCTTGCTGATCTTGTCGTTGGCGTTGAGCTTGGCCTCTTTGGACTTCGCGATGAGCTGCTGGATGCTCTTGACGCGCTCGGTGCGCTCGGTGGCCATGTACGACATGTTCGCGGCCTGCCCGAGCGCGATGGCCGGGTCGACGCTCAGGCCGAAGAGCTGCACGCCGTCGAGGGGGCCGTTGACGTAGGTCTGCCGCGCGATGTCGGCCACGTCGGCCTGGGCCGCGGCCAGGCGTGCCGCCAGGTCGCCGGAGGTGTCGGTGGCGTTCTTGGCCTGGACCCTGATCTCCTCCAGGCTCTGGATCTGGCCGCGGTAGAGGTCGTTGAGCCGGGACGCCTGTTTGGTGAGTCTGCGCAGCTCATCGATGTTGGGATCGGCCGACGCCGGCCGCGGGAAGGGGAAGCCGAGCAGCCCGGAGAGGACGACGACGACCGCGGCGAGCCGCCAGATCCTCACACCCGTCCCCTCCTCGCATAGACGGACCGAAACTATAGAAGATGATCTTGATTGCTGTCATCCGAACGTGCCAAGTGGCGCACCTTTGGCGAAGTTCATGGTCTTGTGTCGGAAACAGCGAGGACCACTTGCCGGCGCCCGGAGGGTTGCGGCACGCCCCTCTTGCGTGTACGGACAGAACATGGTTCGGTCGCCTTGAGGCGTACGGCCAACAAGCAAGCATTCGGTCAAGCAGGAGGCTCACGACATGCGCCAGCACGACAAGCTGTTCATCGGGGGCGAATGGGTGACCCCCGCGGGCACCGGGACGATCGACGTCATCTCCCCGCACACCGAGGAGGTCGTGGGCCGCGTCCCCGACAGCACGGCCGAGGACGTGAACCGCGCGGTGGCCGCCGCCCGCCAGGCGTTCGACCACGGGCCGTGGCCGCGCATGACGTTCGCCGAGCGGGCCGCCGTGATCGAGCGGCTGGCCGCGATCTACAACGAGCGGCAGGGCGAGATGGCCGCCCTGATCACCGAGGAGATGGGCTCGCCCATCACCTTCTCCAACCTCGCCCAGGCGCCGCAGCCGCTCGGCATGCTGCAGTTCTACGCCGGGCTGGGCAAGGAGTTCGCGCAGGAGGAGGAGCGTCCGGGGCTGTTCGGGCCGATCACCGTGCGGCGCGAGCCGGTCGGCGTCGTCGCGGCGATCGTGCCCTGGAACGTGCCCCAGTTCGTGACCATGACCAAGGTCGCGCCGGCCCTGCTGGCCGGGTGCGCGATCGTGCTCAAGCCCGCGCCCGAGACGCCGCTGGACGCGTACCTGCTGGCCGAGTGGGCGGCCGAGGCCGGGATCCCGGCGGGCGTGCTCAACATCGTGCCCGCCGGACGCGAGGTGGGCGAGCACCTTGTCTCGCACCCCGGCGTCGACAAGGTGGCGTTCACCGGCTCCACCGCCGCGGGCCGCCGCATCGCCTCCATCTGCGGCGAGCAGCTCAAGCGGGTCAGCCTGGAGCTCGGCGGCAAGTCCGCCGCGATCATCCTGGACGACGCCGACCTCCAGGCCGGCATGGGCTTCCTGGCCATGGCCACGCTGATGAACAACGGCCAGGCGTGCGTCGCCCAGACCCGCATCCTGGCCTCGCGCAGCCGGTACGACGAGGTCGTGGACGCCGTGGCCGCCATGGTCAACTCCCAGCCCGTCGGCGACCCGGCCGACCCGGCGACCGGCATCGGCCCGCTGGTGGCCAAACGCCAGCAGGAACGCGTCGAGGGCTACATCAAGATCGGCATGGACGAGGGCGCCAAGGTCGTCGTCGGCGGCCTCGACCGTCCCCGCGACCGCGGCTGGTACGTCGCCCCCACGGTCTTCGCCAACGTCAGCAACGACATGCGCATCGCCCGCGAGGAGATCTTCGGCCCGGTCCTGGCGGTGATCCCGTACGAGGACGAGGCCGACGCCCTCCGTATCGCCAACGACAGCGACTACGGCCTGGCCGGCACGGTCTGGACGGCCGACACCGAGCGCGGCATGAACGTCGCCCGCCAGGTGCGCACCGGCACCTACGGCGTCAACTGCTTCATGCTGGAGTCGAACGCGCCCTTCGGCGGCTACAAGGCCAGCGGCATCGGCCGCGAGCTGGGCCCCGAGGGCCTCAACGGCTACCTGGAGTACAAGACGATCGCCCGGCTGGGCTGAGAACGGCGGACGGGAGGGGCCCCGCGCGCCGCGAGGCCCCTCCCGGGCCGGGAAGGCACCCAGCGTGCCCCCGCGACGCTAGGTGCCGGATCGGCCGCCTACAGTGGGCGACTGCCCGACTACTGAAGTATGTCCCACGGCCACCGCACAGGCGGTTTCCTTCCCCAGGGACTTTTCTCCCGGCGGATCCTTTCCATCCGCCTTAGGTAGACGCGTATTACTCACGAAAGGTTCGAGGAGATCCATTTACCGATACGCCGGATGAGTTCGGGGCTGGCGGCCGACTCCGCGTGCCCGTAGCCGGGCTCGATCCACAGCTCCTTGGGCTCGCGGGCGCCGTCGTAGAGCTGGTGGGCGTGGTCCAGCGGGAAGAAGGCGTCGGCGTCGCCGTGCACGATCAGCAGCGGCGCGGGCGAGACCAGGGCGGCCGCCTCGTGCGGCGGCATCGGGATCGGGTCCCACTGCCCACTGGCGATCCTGGTGCGCTTGGCCACCCGCGCGGCGAACCTGCCGAACGGCTGCTCGATGGCCCAGTGGACCTGGCGCATGGGCTTGGTGCCCCGGTAGTACCAGCGGGCCGGGCCGCTGACGGCCGCCACCGCGTCCACGCCCCGGCGCAGCGCCGCATGCCGTACGGCCACCGCCGCGCCCATGGAGAAGCCCACGACCGCGATCCGGCGGTAGCCGACCACCCGGGCATGCCGTACGGCCGCCTCCACGTCGAGGATCTCCAGGTCGCCCACGGTCGTCTCGCCCCCCGAACGGCCGTGCCCGCGGAAGTCGAACGCGAGCACACCGCCGTAGCCGCTGAGCACGTGCGCGATGCGGCGGGCGGTGCGCTCGCGCCACGACCCGGTGAAGCCGTGCGCCATGACGATCCCGATGTCCCCGGCCGCCGAGGGCGTGTGGACGGCGTCGATGCGCACACCGTCCTCGGTTCTGAGCATCACCGGGAAATTGGGCGCGAAAGGCATGAATACCAGCTTATGTGGGGTGCGATTCGAGGCCGTGCTCGGTGGCCCACACCGCGATCTGCGCCCGGGAGGCGAAGCCCAGCTTCTCCATGATGTTGGCTACGTGCCGGGCCACGGTGGCCGGGCTGATCACCAGCTTCAGCGCGATGGCCCGGTTGCTCAGCCCGCCCGTGAGCAGCGCGGCGATCTCCAGCTCCCGGCCGGTCAGCCCGCTCTGCCAGGAGCCGTTCATCGGCCGGGGCCCGCCCGCCGGGACGGCCTGGCCGGGGTCGAGCACGCGCCTGGCGACCTCCTCGGGCGACTGCCGGGCGCCCTTGGCCCACAGCAGCGACACCCGCCCCTCGCCGAGCCCGCCCCTGGCCCGGGTGAGCAGCTCCTGGACCGGGCCGGGGACGCCGTACTGGCCGATGGCCTCGCGCAGCGCGGTCGCGGCGGCGGCGGCCAGCACCGCGCCCTCCAGGTCGCCCTGCTCGCCCGCCAGCGCCGACATGGCCATCAGCGCCCGCACCACGCCCCTGCGCTGGCCGGTGCGGGTGCTCAGCTCCAGGCTCGCGGCCAGATGCAGCCGGGCGGCCGGATAGTCGTGCATCCGCGCCGACACCCGGCCCAGCTTGGCCTGGCAGCGGGCCAGCTCGACCCGGTTGCCCATGTCCTCCAGCAGCGGCAGGGCCGAGGTGTGGCAGGTCACGGCGGCCTCCAGGTCGCCCGCGGCCTCGGCCACCGCGCCCAGGTGGGTCAGCGCCCTGGCCAGCGTCCAGTGGTGGCCGGCCTCCCTGGCCAGGGCCAGCGCCTCCTCGCCGCGCCGGCGGGCCTGGCGGAGCTGGCCGCGGAAGAGCGCCAGGTTGAGCTGGGCGATGCGGACCGTGGCCAGGTTGAACGGGTCGTCGTGCGCGGTGGCCGCCGCCTCCAGCTCCTCCAGGTAACGCAGCGCCTTCTCGCTCTGACCGGTGCGGAAGAACACGGCAAGCGCGACGCTGTAGGTGACGCCCAGCCAGTGGGTGTACGGATGCCGCTTCTGCTCCTCGACGCCCTGCACCACCAGCTCTTCCGCACGGGCCAGCTCGTCGCAGATCTCCAGCCCGTACGCCAGGCCGCCCTTGGCCACGGCGACCACGTCGGAGGGCACCCGCGACAGGTCGAGGGCGAGCAGCCGCCGGTGCCAGCCGACGGTCTCGCCCAGCTCACCGCGTACGGCCAGGATCGCCAGGGCGGCGCGGGCCAGGCGCAGCCCGAGCACCGGGTCGGCCGACTCCACCGCCCGCTCCACCGCCGCCCGGCAGTCGTCCATCAGCGCGCGGCCCCTGGCGAAGTGGGGGACGCGGGCGGGCCAGGGCATGCGAGGGTCGAGCGCGCCGGCCTGGTAGCAGAACTCCATCTCCTCGCAGATCACCCGCAGGTGCCGGTCGCGCAGCCGCGTCAGCTCGCCCGCCTCGGCCAGCCGCTCGGCGGCGTACTGCCTGATGGTCTCCAGGAGGCGGTAGCGCCCGTCGTGGTGGAGCACCAGCGACTTGTCCACCAGGCCGCTGAGCAGGTCGAGCAGCTCGGCCCTGCGCACGATGCCGCCGTCGGCGCACACCCGCTCGGCCACGGCCAGGTCGAACAGCCCGGCGAAGACCGACAGGCGGCGCAGCAGCACCCGCTCCTTGGGCCGCAGCAGGTCGTGGCTCCACTCGACGGTGGCCAGCAGCGTGCGCTGCCGGGCGGGCGCGGTACGGTCGCCCCTGGTCAGCAGGGTGAACCGGTCGCCGATGCGGTCGGCGATGCGGCCGGGGCTCATCAGGCTCGTCCGGGCCGCCGCCAGCTCCAGCGCCAGCGGCAACCCGTCGAGCGCCCGGCACAGGCGGACGACATCGTCCATGCTGCCGGTCACCGAACGGGCCCCCGCCGCCAGCGCCCGCTCGACGAACAGCAGCACGGACTCGGCGTCGGGGTGGTGGTCGTCGGGCAGTTCGAGCGGCGGCACCCGCCAGACCAGCTCGCCGGGGATGTGCAGCGGCTCCCGGCTGGTGAGCAGGAAGCGCAGCTCGGGGCAGTCGGCGATCAGACCGGCGACCAGCTCGGCGCACCGGTCGACCAGATGCTCGCAGTTGTCCAGCACGATCAGCGCCCTGGCCTCGCGCAGCCGTACCCGCAGGCCGTCGAGCAGCCGCCCGGGGGCCTCGTCGCGGACGCCGAGCACGCCGGCCATCTCGTTGACGATCAGCGCCGGGTCCGCCACGCGGGCCAGCTCTACCAGCCAGACGCCGTCGGCGAAGCCCGGCGCGGCCCTGGCCGCCACCCGCAGCGACAGGCGGGTCTTGCCGATGCCGCCGATGCCGCTGAGCGTGACCACGCGTTCGTCGTGGACCAGCGTGCTCAGCTCGATCAGGTCGCGCCCGCGGCCGACGAAACGGTTGGGCTCTGCGGGCAGGTTGTGCGGAACTGGCGGAGTCATGTCGGTGCCCAGGGTCAGCGGAGGATCACATTTCCGCTAAGTCTCCACCTCCGGCCGGGTCCGCGCGATCACTTTCCGTGGACTGTCCGCGACTGTTCGGATACGGATGCCGTCCGTTCAGCTCGGCGACGCTCATCACGATCCGCACCCGTGACTCCTCGGCCGCCTCCAGCGCCGCCGGCACGTCGGAGATCATGACCCGCGCGCCGCTGGCCCGGATGCGCTCACCCAGCCCGGCGCGGTCGAGGTCCACGGGCACCGGCCAGACGACGCCGCCCGCCGCCATCACCGCGTCGGCCGCCACCAGCAGGTCGGGCCCGACGGGCAGGCAGACGAGCACCGTGTCGCCCGCGCGCACGCCTCTGCGCCGCAACTGGACGGTCGCGATCGCCGACCGCTCGTCCAGTTGCTTCTCGGTGAGCTCCAGGCCCGTGCCCGCGTCCACCATGACGATGTGCTCATCCATGGCGTCCACGGTAGGGAGGGGGTCACGTGCCTACATGGGGCGGAATATGCAGATCCCTATGCAGAAGCGCTGGGGTGCTCGGCGGCCCACACCGCGATCTGGGCGCGGGAGGTGTAACCCAGCTTCTCCATGATGTTGGCGATGTGCCGGGCGACCGTCGCGGGGCTGATCACCAGCTCCTCGGCGATGGCCCGGTTGGACAGACCCCGGGTGAGCAGGCCGGCGATCTCCAGCTCGCGCGCGGTCAGCAGCGAGTGCCTGACCGGCTCGGCCGCCACGGGCGGCGGGGACGCCGGCCGCTCCCCCGCCAGCACCTGGAGGGCCGCGGCGTCGGGGCTCATCGCCCGGCCGCGGGACCACAGCGAGGCCGTGCGGCCCTCGCCGAGCTTGGCGCGGGCGCGCGAGAGCAGCTCCTCGATCCTGATCGTGGCCGAGTGCTGGCCGATCGACTCGCGCAGCGTGGCCGCGGCGGCGGCGGCCAGCACCGCGCCGTCGAGGTCGCCCTCGTGCTCGGCCAGCACCGACAGGCCGGCCAGGCACCGGGCCACCCCCTGCCGCTGGCCGCTCTGCCGGCTCAGCGCGAGGCTGTCGGCCAGCCGCTCCCTGGCTGCGGCGAACTCGCCCAGCATGGCGGCCACCCGGCCGACCCTGGCCAGGCAGCGCGCCAGCTCCGAGTCGCTGCCCAGCTCCCACAACCACGGGACGGCCTGCTCGTACTGGGACTTGGCGGTCTCCAGGTCGCCGCGGGCCTCGGCCACCGCGCCGAGCTGGGCGGCCATCCTGGCCATGAGCCAGCGGTGGCCGTGCTCGCGCGCCCGCGCCAGGGCCTCGTCGCCCAGCCGCTGGGCCTCGCGCAGCCGGCCCCTGGTCAGCGCGACCGCCGACAGCCCGGCCAGCCCCGCCGCCTGGTTCCAGGCGTCGCCCGACTCGGTGGCGTCGGCCAGGCCCCGCTCGGCGTGGTGCAGCGCCTCGTCGATCCGGCCCATGCGCAGCAGGAGGATGACCACGAGGCTGTGCATGACGCAGCGCGTGAACGCGTTGCCGCCGTCGCCGCCGAGGCCCGCCAGGCTCTCGGTGGCCACCTCCAGCGACCGGCTGAGCTCGTCACGGGCCTCCAGCCCGTAGGCGAGGTACGCCTTGCCCTGCGCGACCTGCGCGTCGGGGACGAGTGACAGGTCGAGCGAGAGCAGCCGCTCGGTCCAGCCGACGATCTCCGTCAGGTTGCCGGAGATGGGCAGCAGGGCCGTGCTGGCGGCGCACAGCCGCAGGCCGAGCAGCGCGTTGCCGGACTCGGCGGCCCAGTCGAGGGCGGCCCGCTGGTCGTCGAGGAGCTGCTTGCCGGCCATCAGGCACTCCAGCCGCTCCGGCCAGGGCACGCCCGGCCGGACCATCTCGGTCGTGAAGTGGCGTTCCTGAAGGTCGCACAGGACGCTGAGATGCCGCTCGCGGACGGCCTCGCGCTCGCCGGCCCGGTCCAGCCGCTTCATCGCGTACCGCTTGATCGTCTCCAGCATCCGGTAGCGCCTGCGTTCCTCGTCGCACAGCACGAGGGACTTGTCGACCAGCCCGCCGAGCAGGTCGACGATCTCCGCCCGCGCGATGGGCGGCTCGGCGCAGACCTGCTCGGCCAGGTCGAGGTCGAAGTCGCGGGCGAAGACCGACAGCCTGCGCAGCAGCACCTGCTCCTTGGCCGACAGCAGGTCGTAGCTCCAGTCGACGGTGGCCAGCAGCGTGCGCTGCCGCGCCGGGGCGGTACGCCCGCCCGTGGTCAGCAGGGAGAAGCGGTCGTCGAGCCGGTCGGCGATCTGCCCGGGGCTGAGCAGGCTCGTACGGGCCGCCGCCAGCTCCAGGGCCAGGGGCAGCCCGTCGAGCGCCTGGCACAGGCGGACCACATCGGGCAGGGTGTCGTAGCCGAGCCGGGTGCCGGCGGCGGCGGCGCGGTCCATGAAGAGCTGCACCGACTCGGCGTCGGCGTACCCCATCTCGGGCAGGTCGAGCGGCGGCACCCGCCAGATCAGCTCGCTGGCGATGCGCAGCGGCTCCCTGCTGGTGGCCAGGACGCTCAGCCGGGGGCAGCAGGCGACCAGCTCGGCGGCCAGCTCGGCGCACCCGTCGATCAGATGTTCGCAGTTGTCGAGCAGCAGCAGGCAGCGCAGGTCGCGCAGCCGGGCGGTGACGGTGTCGAGCAGCGGGCGCCCGCTCTCCTCGCGCACCCGCAGCACCCGGGCGATCTCCTGGACGATCTGCTCGGGACGGCCGACCCGGGCCAGCTCGACCAGCCACACCCCGCCCGGATAGCCGCCCACCAGCCCGGCGGCCACCCGCAGGGCCAGCCGGGTCTTGCCGATGCCGCCGACGCCGCACAGCGTGACCACACGTGTCTCGCCGAACAGCCCGCGAAGGTCGTCGAGGTCGCGTTCGCGGCCCACGAACCGATTGGGCTCTGCTGGAAGGTTGTGCCGGGGGGCCTCTGGCATGTGTTCACCCTGCGTCGCCGAAGGATCACACTCTTCCACAGTGTCGCACTTTTCACAGGCCAAGCGAGCTGACGATCGCCCTTTCGTCCACAACGCGCAGAATGGGGTTGCCCAGCAGCCGCCTGGCGACGTCGTACGGCGCCACGACCATGGTGGCCCTGCGCTCGGCGGCCAGCACGCGGCAGCCGATGACGGTCGGCTCGTTGGCGGCGATCACCACGTGGGCGCCCGACATCAGGGCCAGGTCGAGCACCCGCAGCCCTTTGAGCAGGTCACCGGCCGCGTTGACGACGACGTCGTCCTTGCCGATCACCAGGCGGGCGGCCAGGTTGCGCAGGTCGGCGGCGAGCTCGTCGTGATCGAGGACGCGTCCTTCGCCCAGCGCCAGCGCCGCGCCCGCCAGCGGGCCGAACTCCACCGGGTTCGCGTTGAGCAGCCCGGCGAACGGGAGCGTGCCGGGCGAGGGACGGAAGGCGTAGACCCGGTCGGCGGCGACCGCGCCGAGGTCGCGAGGGCCGCGGGTGATCATCATGCGGGCCGGGCCCGAGCCGTTCAGCACGGCGACGCCGCCCGCCCAGGACACCGCGTGGACCGCCACCGTCAGGGACACGCCGAGCGGCAGATCGATGAGGACGCGGTCGCCGTAGGTCAGGCCGTCGCGCCGCAACCCGCCCGCCGCCCGGGTGACCCGCCTGGCGAACTGCGCGTACGACAGCACCTCGCCGGTCCTGACGTCGCTCACCGCCGGCTGGTCGCCCTTGCTCGGGGCCGAGCTCATCACCAGCTCTGTCCACGTCATGACGACAATGTAGGGATCGCTGCGGCTCCTGCCATGCACACAAATGTGCAACCTGCTATGTACGTCCCGGCTCGCGCTCGTACAGCTCGGTGAGGGGGGCGAGCCGGTCGGCGGGCACGTTCTGGCGCAGGCCGGCGGCGATCTCCAGGGCCAGCGACGCGCCGCCGATCTCCGCGGCCAGCGTGAGCAGGTTGATGAGGAACGACGCCGCCAGGTTGAGCAGTCCCGCCCGCGGGCCGAGCCGTTCGCGTACGAGGTCGAAGACGGGCCGGCCGGAGACCGCGGCGATCCGGCCGGACATCTCGGCGAACAGGCAGATGCCCACCACGCCGACCACCACGACCCACGCCAGCGACATCCCGAACCGGGCGCCGACCAGCGAGTTGGCCACGAGGTCGCCGATGTCCACGAAGCCGCCGACGGCACTGAGGATGCCGAGCGTGACGGCGAAGAGCTTCTTCACCCCAGCGACTCCAGCTCCCGCACCGCACCGGCGGGGTCCCGATCCGGTTCCGGCGGACCTGGATGAGCAGGTCGTCCACCAGGCTCTCGGCCCGCTGGATGCGGTCGAGCAGCCGGTCGCGCACCTGGTTCTCGGCCCGCTGGATGCGGTCGAGCAGCCGGTCGCGCACCTGGTCGGACCGCTCGGACGGCGGCTGGACCCCGCCGAACTGGTCGCCGACCGCGTCCAGCTCCCCGGCCGCGTCGGTGAGCAGGGTCTTCAGCTACGGCCTGGTCAGCTTGTGGGAGTTCTGCACGGCCAGGCGGACGATCCGCAGGGTCGAGGAGACGCTCTCGTCCGACTGCTCGGCCTTGAGCGCGTAGTCGTGGTCGTCCCAGGCGGGGCTCACGCAACCGGCCACGAGCAGTGCGAGCAGCACGAGGACGGCCGCGGCCCGCTTCACGTACGCCCTCGGAGCAGGAAGTAGGCCAGCAGCCCGAGAAGCGCGGCGAACTGCCCCCACGCGGCGAGCAGCACCAGTCCTTCGTCCCTCACGGTCGCTCACTGCCCGCCCGCCCGTGATCCATGCGGGGGGCGGGAATCAGACACCCCGGGCGGAACGTTCACCCGTACAGCGCCGCAGACGCGTTGTCCCGCTCTTGCCACGAGAGGGGATCAACTAGACTTGGTGGGTCGCGACTTCGCGCGGCCGCCCCCACGACACAGAGCGAGAAGTCATCATGCCTTTGAACAGCCGCGACGACCTGCGGAACATCGCGATCATCGCGCACGTCGACCATGGCAAGACCACACTGGTCGACGCCATGCTCTGGCAGTCCGGGGCCTTCCGCGCGAACCAGGACGTCGACGACCGGGTCATGGACTCCAACGACCTGGAGCGCGAGAAGGGCATCACCATTCTCGCCAAGAACACCGCCGTCCAGCACGGCGGCATGACCCTGAACATCATCGACACCCCCGGCCACGCCGACTTCGGCGGCGAGGTCGAGCGCGGCCTCTCGATGGTCGACGGTGTGGTGCTGCTGGTCGACGCCTCCGAGGGCCCGCTGCCGCAGACCCGGTTCGTGCTGCGCAAGGCCTTCGCCGCCAAGATGCCGGTCATCCTGTGCATCAACAAGGTCGACCGCCCCGACGCCCGCATCAAGGAGGTCGTCGACGAGGTCTACGAGCTGTTCATGGACCTCGACGCCACCGAGGAGCAGATCGACTTCCCGATCGTCTACGCCTCGGCCAAGGCCGGCCGCGCCTCCATGAACCGTCCCGACGACGGCGGCATGCCCGACTCGGAGGACCTGGAGCCGCTGTTCGACATCATCAAGTCGACGATCCCGGCCCCCACGTACGACCCCAACGCGCCGCTGCAGGCGCACGTCACCAACCTCGACGCCTCCTCCTACCTGGGCCGCATCGCGCTGTGCCGGATCCACCAGGGCGTCATCCACAAGGGCCAGCAGGTCGCCTGGTGCCGCACCGACGGCACGATCCAGAAGGTGAAGATCACCGAGCTGCTGATGACGGAGGCGCTGGAGCGCAAGCCGGCCGAGCAGGCCGGCCCCGGCGACATCATCGCCATCGCGGGCATCCCCGAGATCATGATCGGCGAGACGCTGGCCGACCCGGAGGACCCGCGCCCGCTGCCGCTGATCACGGTCGACGAGCCGGCGATCTCGATGACGATCGGCACCAACACCTCGCCGCTGGTCGGCAAGGTGAAGGGCTCCAAGGTCACCGCCCGCATGGTCAAGGACCGGCTCGAGAAGGAGCTGGTCGGCAACGTGTCGCTGCGCGTGCTGCCCACCGACCGTCCCGACGCCTGGGAGGTTCAGGGCCGTGGTGAGCTGGCGCTGGCCATCCTGGTCGAGCAGATGCGCCGCGAGGGCTACGAGCTGACCGTGGGCAAGCCGCAGGTGGTCACCAAGACCATCGACGGCAAGGTGCACGAGCCGGTCGAGCGCCTGACGGTCGACTGCCCGGAGGAGTACCTCGGCGCGGTCACCCAGCTCCTGGCCGTCCGCAAGGGCCGCATGGAGCACATGACCAACCACGGCACCGGCTGGATCCGCATGGAGTTCGTGGTCCCGGCCCGCGGCCTGATCGGCTTCCGCACCGAGTTCCTGACCGAGACCCGCGGCACCGGCCTGGTCCACCACGTGTTCGACTCCTACGAGCCCTGGTTCGGCGAGCTGCGCACCCGCAACAACGGTTCGCTGGTGGCCGACAGGTCGGGCCCGGTCACCGCGTTCGCCATGCTCAACCTCCAGGAGCGCGGCACGCTGTTCGTCTCGCCGACCACCGAGGTCTACGAGGGCATGATCATCGGTGAGAACTCGCGTTCCGACGACATGGACGTGAACATCACCAAGGAGAAGAAGCTCACCAACATGCGCTCGTCCACGAGCGAGGAGACCGAGAAGGTCATCCCGCCGCGGACGCTGTCGCTGGAGCAGGCGCTGGAGTTCATCCGCGAGGACGAATGCGTGGAGATCACGCCCGACGCGGTCCGCATCCGCAAGGTCGTGCTCGACGGCGCCACCCGTGGCCGGGCCGCCGCCCGCGCCAAGCGCGCCTGATCCGTCCAGCACGTCCCGCATCACGGCCGCGTGTCACCTTCCCGGTGACACGCGGCTTCTGTGTAGACGGAGCCGGTCACGAAGGCCGGCGATGCGCTCAGCGGCGCGGCAGCTCGCTGCCCCTGACGTGCGCGCACTGCCACTCGACCAGCGCCGCGCAGTCGCGCCAGGCCCGCTCGACGCGCCCGCGCACCTCGGCCGTGTGCACCCACGGCTCGGGCTCGTAGCGGACGCCCGCGAACAGGGACCTGTGGCGCAGCAGCTCGATGCGGGGATGGTCCTCGTCGAAGCCGCGCGGCCTGGTCTTCAGGCGGTCGCCGCCGATCGTGTAGCCGGCTTCGGCGAGCCTGGCCGTGATCGACTCCAGCGGCTTGCCGGTCAGGTCCTCGTCCACGGCCGCGCGGTAGCGGGCGACCTGGTCGGGGGCCTGGGTGTAGCGGCCGCCCGCGACGTACAGGCCGGCGGCGCTGATCTCGACGTAGAAGCCGATGCCGGGCATCAGGTCGACGAACGCGCCCTGATGGGTCTTGTACGGCGTCTTGTCCTTGGAGAAGCGCACGTCGCGGTAGGGCCGGAAGAGCTGGGCCGGGCCGAACTCGTCGGCCAGCTCGTCGGTGAGCTCCGTCATGGGCGCTCGGACGGCGTCCTCGTACAGGTGCTTGTGGCGGGTGAAGTAGGTCTTGGAGTTGTCCGCCTCAAGACCCTCGTAGAAGATGAACGCCTCGTCGGGGAAGCCGGTGAAACCCATGGCCCAAGGGTGCCATGCCGCTCATCGTGCGGTGTACGTGCGGCCCGGCGTGGGCGGACGGCCGTACAGCTCCGAGACGGTCACGAACGTGTAGCCCTTCTTGGCGAGCGTGTCGAGCACCTTCGGCACGGCCTCGATCGTGGTGGGGTGGATGTCGTGCATGAGCACGATCGACCCGGCCTTGGCGGTGTCGGCGCGCCTGACCACGGCGGCGGGCTCGCGATGCAGCCAGTCGAGGGTGTCGACGTCCCACAGGATCTGGGCCAGGCCCTCGCGGCGGGTCTCGGCGGCCACGGCGTCGTCGGTGCTGCCGTACGGCGGGCGCATCACCCGCATCCTGACCCCGGTCAGCCGGTGGACCAGCTCCTGGGTGTGCCCAAGCTCGTGCTGCACCCCCTCGCGCGACAGGCCGGTCAGCGACGGGTGGGACCAGGAGTGGTTGCCGATCTCGTGGCCCTCGTCCACGATGCGGCGGGTGATCCGGCCGCCGGTGTCGGCCGCCACCATCTCCCCCAGCACGAAGAACGTGGCCTTGACCTGGCGTTGACGCAGCAGGTCGAGCAACTTGCCGGTGTAGGGCCCGGGACCGTCGTCGAAGGTCAGGGCCACACACTTGATCTTGCCGCAGTCGAACCTGCGGCTGCGCGGCCAGTCGGCCTGCTGCGCGACCAGCCGCTTGGCCAGGACCTCAGGACTGACCGGCGGCCGGACCGCGGCGGAATGCCGGCGCGGCACCGGTTGAGCGGCACAGCCCACGAGAACGAACAGAACGAACGGCAAAGCCCAAATGCGCATGTTTTCCCCCGAAACACCGCACGCGGGGGCCTCACGGATAGTCCTGAACCGGTCTCCCCCGTAGTTCCCTGGTCAGGTCGTCCCACCAGGGTGGGATGTCCGCGTGCAGCTCCTTGTAGCGGCGCGCCACACGCATGGCACATCCAACCGGATCCGTACCCAGATGACGACGTTTAACCGGACCTTCCTGCCAACGGTAAAACCCGTCCCTGTAATGCACGACGAGACCTATCCAGACCGAGATGGTCGCTCCGTCCCCCACCTCGTACGCGCTGGTGACACCCAGCCCGTGCAGCTCCGCCTGGAGTTTCTCCGTCGCCGCGCGGGCTTCGGTCACACGCCACCCCCTGCCGACGTTCGCATACACATGCGGTGTACCCAGCAACGGGCATCAGTCGTCCAAGACATGGAGTAATCATCAAACTCCGGGGGGTCATCCGCAGGCGATCGACGTTATTGGTCCGGTTGCGCGGCCGGGCCGGCCCTTGTTACGTTTCCGCCGTGCGCCGGGAGCGGGCACAGTCGCTGAAGCACGTCGCGGTACCGTACGACTCGGATCGGGCCTTCCTCGACCTCGTCGTGCCGCGCGTGCGCACCGCGCTGGACGAAGACAGGCGCGTGCTGGTCGTCAACCGACCCGACCGGCTGGCGCTGCTGTCGGAGGCCCTCGACGGCGACGCGCGCCGCATCGACAGCCGCCTGTCCAGCTCCTGGTACGGCCACCCCCACCGGATGCTGGCCGCCTACCACGAGTACACGCGCGGGCGGCCCACGCTCGTCATCGGCGAGCCCGTCTGGACCGATCTGAGCGAGCCGCGGATCCAGGACCTCATCCGCTACGACTCGGTCGTCAACGCCGCCCTCGCCGCGGCCCCGTCCGTCATGATGTGCCTGTACGACCTGCGCCATGTGCCCGAGCCCGTCCGGGAGCTCACCTCGGTCGTCCACCCGCTGGTGCTGGGGGCCGGGGGCGAGACCGCGAGCGGCCGCTTCGTGGAGCCCCACGAGCTGGTGCTCGACGGCGACGACGCGCCGTTCCCCGAGCCGGGCCCGGGGGCCTGCCTGGTGCGTTTCACGGCCCGCGAGCTCAAGCGCCTGCGTCAGAGCGTCGGCGACTACGCCAGGGCGGCCGGAATGGACCGCAACCTCATCTCGTCGCTGGTGCTGAGCGTCTCGGAGATCGCCGCGAACTCCGTCGAGCACGGCGCCGGGTTCGGCACGATCACGATGTGGGTGGAGGAGCGCGACCTCGTCTGCGAGATCGCCGATCCCGGCGGGACGCTCGACGACCCCTTACCGGGCTACATACCGCCGGAGCCCGAGGCCCCACGGGGGTACGGGCTCTGGATCAGCCGGCAGCTCTGCGACCGGGTGCAGATGCGCGACGAAGGCGGCGTGTTACGCGTCCGCCTTCGTCTGTCCCTGGACTCGCCCGGTTCCTCCTAGGCGGCCGCGCGGGGGGCGGGAAGGCGCACGGCGCCCTCCTCCCGCGCGTAGTCCTCCAGCATGCCGCGGAGCTGGCGGCGGCCACGGTGCAGGCGGGACATCACGGTGCCGATGGGCGTCCCCATGCGCTCGGCGATCTCCTTGTACGCGAACCCCTCGACGTCGGCCAGGTAGACGGCCACGCGGAAGTCCTCGGGCAGGGAGCGCAGGGCGTTCATCACGACGCTGTCGGGCAGCCGGTCGAGCGCCTCGGTCTCGGCCGAGCGCAGGCCCGTGGAGGTGTGGGACTCGGCGGCGTGCAGCTGCCAGTCCTCGATGTCCTCGGCGGCCGACAACTTCGGCGAGCGCTGCTTCTTGCGGTAGTCGTTGATGAAGTTGTTGGTGAGGATGCGGTGCAGCCACGCCTTGAGGTTGGTGCCCTCACGGAACTGGTGATAGGACGTGTACGCCTTGGCGACCGTCTCCTGCACCAGGTCCTCGGCGTCGGCGGCGTTACGGGTCAGGCGCATGGCGGAAGCGAACAGCTGCGACGTCACGGGCACGACATCGCGCTCGAACCAGTCCTGACGCTGCTCATCGGTCATAGTGATCAATTTCATTCCCCCTTGCGCTATCCCCCGTTCGGCACAAGCCGCCTGACAGCGTTCCTCATCCTCGCAACTCCCGAGTAAGGGTGGCGTTAGGAGAGTTCGCCTAGGTCAGAAGGGGTTTCAGTCCATCTGGCTCGCGGCGTGCGTGGTCACGTCCACGGCCGGACAAGTCTCATTATCATAACACTACCCACCCAATATCGTAGGAATAGTGGTCAGAGTCACAGGGGATAGCGTATGGGCATGGAATCTGTGGACCGTCACGACACGGGGACACGCCGGTGGGTGGCGGAGGCCATCCGCAAGGTGGAGGCCGACGCCAACCGGAGTTGTGACACTCACCTGCACGTCTTTCCGCTTCCCTCGGACTGGGGTGTAAACCTCTACCTGAAAGACGAATCGGTGCACCCGACCGGTTCACTCAAACACCGGCTCGCACGGTCCCTGTTCCTGTACGGCCTCGCCAACGGCTGGATCGGCCCGGCCACCACGATCGTGGAGGCGTCCAGCGGTTCGACCGCGGTCAGCGAGGCGTATTTCGCCCGGTTGCTCGGCCTGCCGTTCATCGCCGTCATGCCCGCGTCCACGTCGCCCGAGAAGTGCCACCTCATCGAGTTCTACGGCGGGAAGTGTCATCTGGTCGCCGACCCGGGAACGATCTATGACGAATCTCACCGGCTGGCCGCCGAGACCGGGGGCCACTTCATGGACCAGTTCACCTACGCCGAACGCGCGACCGACTGGCGAGGCAACAACAACATCGCCGAGTCGATCTATTCCCAGATGTCCATGGAGCCGCATCCCGAGCCCGCCTGGATCGTGGTGGGCGCCGGCACCGGCGGCACGTCGTCCACGATCGGCCGCTACATCCGCTACCGCCGCCACCCCACCCGCCTGGCCGTGGTCGATCCGGAGGGCTCGGCGTTCTACCCGGGCTGGGTCTCGGGCGACACCTCGGTGACGGCGGCCGGGTCGCGGATCGAGGGCATCGGGCGTCCGCGGGTGGAGCCGTCGTTCCTGCCCAGCGTGATCGACCGCATGATCGCCGTCCCCGACGCCCGGTCGATCGCCGCCATGCACTGGACCCGCGAGGTCACCGGTCTCGACGTCGGCGGCTCGACGGGCACCAACCTGGCGGCCTGCGTCGACCTCGTCAGGGAGATGCGCGAGGAGGGCCGCCAGGGCAGCATCGTCACCCTGGTCTGCGACCGCGGCGACCGCTACAAGGGCACCTACGACAACCCGGAATGGCTGGCCGGCCAGGGGCTGGACCTCGAACCCCATCTGGCCGACCTGCGGGCCTTCCTGCCGCGCTGAGCGTCCGCGCGGGTCAGGAGGCGGGCTTGGCGGGGTCGACCGAGAACGTCTGGGCCAGGTCGTCCAGGATGGCGTGGGCGCCCTGGATGCCCACGGCGCTCATCCACGTCAGGTCGCTGACCTCGTGCTTTTCTCCCTTGAGCCGGCCCCACAGCGGGTTGCCGACGAACTTCTCCTTGGGGCCGTCGCTGGCCGGGTCCGGATAGGTGGCGACGAAGATGTGGTCGGCGTCGAGGTCGGCGATGCGTTCCTGGCTGACGTCCACGGCGATGGCGTCGTCCTTGGTGGGCTGGCCCTCAGGACGCGGGAAGCCGACGTCCTTCAGCACGACCCCGGAGTAGGACTTCTCGACGTACAGCCGGACGGTGGGCTCGCCGGCGAAGCGCACGATCGAGATCGTCGGCAGCTTCCCGCCCTGCTTGTCCTTGATCGCGGCCCCGATCTTGCCCGCGCGCTCCTCGAACGCCTTGATCCTGGAGTCGGCCAGGTCCTCCTTGCCCAGGGCGCGGCCCATGAGCCGCAGGTTGTCCTTCCAGATGGCGCCGGTCGTCTCGCTGAAGACCGTCGGCGCGATCTTCGACAGCTTGTCGTACAGAGCCTCGTGCCGGACCTTGGCCGACACGATCAGGTCGGGCTTGAGCGCGGCGATCTTCTCCAGGCTCGGCTGCTCCAGCGTGCCGACCGAGGTGGCCTCCTTGCCGTACTGGGCGACGAGCGGGCCGAGGTAGTCGGGCAGCTTGGTGTCGATCGACCGGTAGGTGGTGTAGCCGATCACCGGGGTCTCCAGCGTGAGCACCGCGTCCACGAAGCTCTGGTCGAGCGCGACGACCCGCTTGGGCTGCCCGGAGATCTTGGTCGAGCCCATCGCGTGCTCGATCGTCCTGGCGGCCGGGTCGGCCGTCGACGCGGCCGAGGATCCCGCCGGGGTCTCCGTCGAAGTCCCTGTCGAGCCGCACGCGGCCACCCCCGCCACCAGCAGTGCACCGGCCAGCAACCGCCACGCTCTCATCAGAACCCTTTCCCTAGGTAAGGCGAACCTAAATTAGGTTAGCCCTGCCTAACCTGGCATACTTCACCACGATCGGGCAAACAAGGGGAGGAAATCTGGTGACCGCGCTCGCGCCCCGCCTCATCGGCATCCGGCGCCGGCGGCTCGTCCTCCTGCTCGTCCTCCTGGCCGCCGTCGCGGTCGCGGTGGTGCTGAGCATCACGGTCGGCTCGAAGCCCGTACCGCCGGGCGCCGCCTGGCAGGCCCTCACCGCGCCCACCGGCAGCGAGAACGACATCATCATCCGCTCGCTGCGCGTCCCGCGTACCGTGCTCGGGGTGCTGGCCGGGATCGCGCTCGGCGTCGCGGGCGCCCTCATGCAGGGCCACACGCGCAACCCCCTCGCCGACCCCGGCCTGCTGGGCGTCACGCAGGGCGCGGCGTTCGCCATGGTGGCCTCGATCATCCTGCTGGGCGCCTCCAGCCTGCTCGCCTACATCTGGTTCGGCCTGGCGGGCGCCCTGGTGGCCAGCGTGGCGGTGTTCGCGCTCGGCATGACGGGCGGCAGGGGCGGCCCCACCCCGGTCACGCTGGCCCTGGCCGGCACCGCGGTCAGCGCCCTGCTGTACGCCATGACCTCGGCCATCGTGCTCCTCGACGAACAGGCCATGGACGTCTTCCGCTTCTGGCAGGCCGGCTCCATCGCCGCCAGGGGCCCCGACGTGGTCTGGCAGGTGCTCCCGTTCATCCTCGCCGGCCTGCTGCTCGCCCTGGTCAACGCCCCGGGCCTGAACGCCCTGTCGCTCGGCGAGGACGTCGCCCGCTCGCTCGGCCAGAACATCGCCCTGACCAGGACGGTCGGCGTCGCCTCGGTCACCCTGCTGTCGGGCGCGGCGGTGGCGGCCTGCGGCTCGCTGGCGTTCGTGGGCCTGATCGTGCCGCACCTGGCCCGGCCGCTGTCGGGCACCGACCACCGGTGGCTGCTGCCGTACTCGGGGCTGGTCGGGGCGGCGTTGCTGCTGGTCGCCGACGTGATCGGACGCGTGGTCGCCCCTCCGGGCGAGCTGGAGGTCGGCGTCGTCCTCGCGCTGATCGGCGCCCCCTTCTTCGTCGCCCTGGTCCGCCGCAGAAAGCCGGTACGGCTATGACCGCGCTCCCCCTGCGCCTCGGCGCCCTGTCCTGGCGGCTGCGCCTGCGTGCCGTCGCCGTCAGCGTGACCGGGCTGGTGCTCCTGGTGGTGCTCATGGCGCTGAACATGCGCATCGGCGACCTCCCGATGAGCCTGACGGAGGTGCTCCAGGGCACCTTCGACGTCAACAGCGCGGCCCACTTCGTCATCATGGAGCTGCGCCTGCCGCGCGCCCTGACCGGCGCCCTGGTCGGCGCCGCGCTCGCGCTGTCCGGCGCGATCATCCAGTCCATCGCGCGCAACCCGCTGGCCAGCCCGGAGATCCTCGGCGTCACGACCGGCGCCTCGGTCACCGTCGTGGCCGGCGTGGTGGCCAGCGGCAGCGTCTACGGCGGCACCAGCGGCCTGCTGGCCAGCCTGGGCGTCCCCGCGCTCGCGCTGCTCGGCGGCCTGCTCGGCGCGGCCGTCGTCTACGGCCTGGCCTGGCGGCGCGGCCTGGACGGCTACCGCCTGGTCCTGGTCGGCATCGGCGTGGCCGCCGTGTTCACGAACGTGAAGTTCTGGCTGCTGACCGTCGGCGACGTGAACGACACCGGCCGGGCCATGGTCTGGATCAGCGGCTCGCTCAACGGGCGCGGCTGGGAGCACGTCGTGCCCGTGGCGCTCGCGCTGGCCGTGCTCATCCCGGCCACCCTGCTCGGCACCCGCTCGCTCGACGCCCTGCGCTTCGGCGACGACGTGGTCACCGCCCTCGGCGTACGCGTGAACGCGGCCCGCGCCCTGCTGATCCTGGCCGCCGTGCTGCTGGCCGCCGTGGCCACCGCCTCGGCCGGGCCGATCGCGTTCGTGGCGCTCGCCTCACCGCAGATCGCGCTCAGGCTGGCCCGCTCGGCCCGGCCGCCGCTGCTGTGCTCGGCGGTCACCGGGGCCGTGCTCACCGCCGGGGCCGACCTGATCGCGCGGACCGTCTTCTCGCCGATCGAACTGCCCGTCGGCATCGTCACGGCCGTGCTGGGCGCACCGTACCTGATCCACCTGATCTGGAGGGCACGCAAATGAGGCTGCAGGCCGCGGGCGTCAAGCTCGGCTACGGCGACCGGACCATCGTGGACGGCCTCGACCTCGGCATCGAGGCCGGCACGGTGACCACCATCATCGGCCCGAACGGCTGCGGCAAGTCCACCCTCCTGCGCGCGCTGGGCCGCCTGCTCAAACCCCAGGGCGGCCAGGTCCTGCTGGACGGCAAGCGCATCGACGCCATCCCCACCCGCGAGGTGGCCAAGGTCCTCGGCGTGCTGCCGCAGGCGCCCTCGGCCCCCGAGGGGCTCACCGTGGCCGACCTGGTCGCCAGGGGACGCCATCCGCACCAGACGTGGTACCGGCAGTGGTCCTCCGACGACGAGTCGGCGGTCGCCGCGGCGCTGTCCATGACCGGCCTGGCCGACCTCGCCGAACGTCCGCTCGACGAGCTGTCGGGCGGCCAGCGGCAGCGGGCGTGGATCTCCATGGCCCTGGCCCAGGGCACCGACCTGCTGCTGCTCGACGAGCCCACCACGTTCCTCGACCTGGCCCACCAGGTGGAGGTGCTGGAGCTCGTCCGGCATCTGCACGAGCAGGCGGGCCGCACGGTCGTCATGGTCCTGCACGACCTCAACCTGGCCGCGCGCTACGCCGACCGGCTGGTGGCCATGCGCGCCGGCAAGGTCGTGGCCGCGGGCGCCCCGCACGAGGTGCTGACCGAGGAGCTGCTGCGCGAGGTGTTCGAGCTGGACGCGAAGATCATCGAGGACCCGGTCGCGGGGACGCCTCTCGTGGTGCCGATCGGGCCGCTCGCGGCTCCGCGAGCCTGACCCGCCGCACCGGCGACAGCGCCACGCCCGCCGCGATCACCAGCCGGCCCGCCCCGGCGAAGGCCGCGCATCCCCTCAGACCTCGGCCAGCGCCCGTCCGACGTCCTGGTCGTCCGGGGCCAGCTCGGCGGCTCGGAGCAGGTCCTGTCTGGCCTCCTTCGCCCGGCCCAGCTCCCGGTAGACCATCGCCCGGTTGAACAGCAGCTCGGCCGTCTCCGTCAGCTTCAGCGCGCGGGTCAGGTCGGACAGCGCGCCGTCGTGGTCGCCGCGTTCGAAGGCGGCCACGGCACGGTTCCCCCACGCGGCGGCCAGGTCGGGGTCGATCTCCAGCGCGCCGTCGAAGGCCGCGTACGCCTCCGGGTAGCGCCCCTGGGCCGTCTCCACCTGGCCGAGCACGCACAGCAGGTGGGCGTCGCGCGGCCGGAGCGCCAGGCCGCGCTCCACGTCGCGTCTGGCCTGCTCGTACTCGCCGTGGAGGGCGAGCAGGCCGCATCTGTTGACGTACGCGGGGGCGAAGCCGGGGTCGAGCTCCAGCGTGCGGTCGAGGTCGGCGCGGGCGCCTTCGAGGTCGCCGGCCGCGAACCGCAGCTCCGAGCGGTTGTAGTACGCCTCGGGGAAGGGCGGGCTGAGCCGCATGACGGCCTCGTAGTCGGCCAGGGCCTCGGCCGGTCTGCCCAGCATGTTCAGCAGGTTGCCACGGTCGAGGTAGTAGTCCGGATAGCCGGGGTCGGCGTCGATCGCCGCGGTGTAGTCCGCCAGCGCCTCGTCGTACCGGCCGGCCTGGGCCAGCAGCTGGGCCCTGTTGGCGCGCAGCACCAGCAGGTGGACCGGGTGCTCGCCCGCCAGGTGCTCCTCGGCCAGCGCGACGGCCTGCTCGACCAGCCGCAGCGCGGCGTCGGGACGCCCCGCGCGCAGCTCGACCAGGGCCTTGCCGTTGAGGTCGAAGCCCAGGTGGAAGGCCCGTTCGCGGACGTCGGGCAGCAACGACGTGATCGTGACGGCCTCGTTGATCCACGCCATCGCCTCGCCGGGGTCGCGGCGCGCGGGGTCGTGGTGGCGTACCAGGATCATGGCGGTGGCGTAGGCGATCGTGGCCCGGTGCTTGGGGTCGGTGCTGACGCGCCTGGCCCGGTCGTAGAGCTCGCGGGCCTCCTCCTCGCGTTCCACGGCCTCCAAGGCGGCGGCGACGCGCTGGACGAGCGTGCGCCACCCTTCGGGGTCGTCCTCGTACGCCATGCCGCGCAGCGCCTCCGTGCCCGACTCCGCCATCGCGTGATGGAAGCCTTCGTCGCGGTAACGGTCGAAGTCCCCGCACAACGGGCCCTCACCGGGCGACGACGGGCCTTCCTCGACGCGCAGCAGCCCGGGGTCGAGCCGGCGGCGCAGCACCTCGACCAGCTCGGCGTCGGTGTGGTCGGCCTCGCCCAGGTTCGACACGACGAGCGTGAGCGGCCCCGTGACGGTCAGCAGCTCGCGGACGAACTCGGCCAGCCCGTTGGCGATCCTGAGGCTGCGGCGCGCCCCCGGGATGAGGATGCGCTGCGCCCTCGGCAGGTCGTCGGCCAGCGAGCGCCTGCGCGCCGGGACGAGCGGCCGCAGGCGGGGCGCCGCGACCCGGAGTTCCACGTCGTGGGCGGCCACCAGGTCGGGCCGCCGGTCGAGCGCCTCGGGGACCAGCAGGTCGAGCAGCGCGGCGGCCATCGTGTAGGGGCCGGCGGCCCGGCGGTCGGCGTCCAGGGCGATCGTCCTCACGACCGCCCCCTTCCCAACGGTCGGCGTTCCCGTGCGGAAACGCCGACCCAGAGACAGGTCAAACGCAGTGCCGCGGTGAGGCGAGCGTGGTGGGCCTGACAGTCCCGGGACGATGGACGACGATCTTCTTCATGGGCATCCCCTTGGTGATCGCGGATAACCCGAACATGTCAGCACAAAGCTAACTAACGACTCAAGACTTTTCTGGTAACGGCTATTTCGGCATGAATTAGGACATGACCGATAAAAGCGGTCAGTCGCCCAGGATCGCGTCCACGAAGACCTCGGGGTCGAAGGGCGCCAGGTCGTCGGGCCCCTCGCCGAGCCCCACGAGCTTGACCGGCACGCCCAGCTCGCGCTGCACGGAGATCACGATGCCGCCCTTGGCGGTGCCGTCGAGCTTGGTGAGCGCGATGCCGGTGATGTTCACCACCTCGGCGAACACCTGGGCCTGGCGCATGCCGTTCTGGCCGGTGGTGGCGTCGAGGACGAGCAGCACCTCGTCGACCGTGGCCTTCTTCTCGATGACCCGCTTGACCTTGCCCAGCTCGTCCATCAGGCCGGTCTTGGTGTGCAGGCGGCCCGCGGTGTCGACGATGACGACGTCGACCTTGTCCTCGATGCCCTTGGCCGTGGCCTCGAAGGCCACCGAGGCCGGGTCGCCGCCCTCCGGGCCGCGCACGGTCTCGGCGCCGACCCGTTCGCCCCACGTCTGGAGCTGGTCGGCCGCCGCCGCGCGGAAGGTGTCGGCCGCGCCGAGCACGACCTTCTTGCCGTCGCCGATGAGCGAGCGGGCGAGCTTGCCCGTGGTGGTGGTCTTGCCGGTGCCGTTGACGCCCACGACGAGGACCACGGCGGGCCGCTCGCCGTGCTTCTGGACATGCAGGCCGCGGTCGAGGCCGGGGTTGACCTGGGCCAGGAGCTGCTCGCGCAGCAGGGCCCTGACCTCCGTGGGCGTGCGGCTGCCCAGCACCTTGACCTTGGTGCGCAGTTCCTCGACCATCGCCTGGGTCGGGGCCACGCCCACGTCGGCGGTGATCAGACTCTCCTCGATCTCGTCCCAGACGTCGTCGTCGAGCCGGTCACGCGACAGCAGCTCCAGCAGCCCGCGGCCGAGCGCGCTCTGCGAACGCGCCAGACGCGAACGCAGCCGCACCATCCGCCCCGCGGACGGCGGCGGCACCTCGACCTCGGGCGCGATGACCATCGGCTCGGCCGGCGCGACCGGCGGCGGCACCGTGGTGACCGCGCCGTCGACCTCCTCGACCGGGCCGGCCGGCCGCTTCTCCTCCTCGGGAAGCGGCGGCGCCTCCGGCGGCGGCACGGGCGGCGCCGCCTTGCCACCCGGCTTGAACAGCAGGAAGAGGCCGCCGGCCGCCAGCAGGGCGACGACGACCACGATCACTATGACGCCGAGGTAACCATCCACAAGATGTCAGTTTTCCAGATCGACCGGCATGGTCATGCCCAAGGCACACGGATGATGACAGGCCGGATCAGGCGGATTCGCGCTCCCGCAGGCGCTGGCTGACCACCTGCGTCACGCCGTCGCCGCGCATGGACACGCCGTAGAGGGCGTCGGCGATCTCCATCGTGCGCTTGTTGTGGGTGATGACGATGAGCTGGGAACTCTGCCGCAGCTCCTCGAACAGGGTCAGCAGGCGCTGGGTGTTGGTGTCGTCGAGGGCGGCCTCGACCTCGTCCATGACGTAGAAGGGCGAGGGCCGGGCCTTGAAGATGGAGATCAGGAACGCCACCGCGGTCAGCGAGCGCTCGCCGCCCGACAGCAGGGACAGCCGCTTGACCTTCTTGCCCGGCGGTCTGGCCTCGACCTCGATGCCGGTGGTGAGCATGTCGGTGGGGTCGGTGAGCACGAGCCGCCCGTCGCCGCCCGGGAAGACCCGGGTGAAGATCTGCTCGAACTCGCGGGCGACGTCCTCGTACGCCGAGGCGAACATCTGCTCGACCCGGTCGTCGACCTCCTTGACCACGGTCAGCAGGTCGCGCCGGGTCTTCTTGAGGTCCTCCAGCTGCGAGGTCAGGAACGCGTGGCGCTCCTCCAGCGCGGCGAACTCCTCCAGCGCCAGCGGGTTGACCTTGCCGAGCTGGGTCATCTGCCGCTCGGCGGCCCTGGCCCGCTTCTCCTGCTCCTCCCGGACGTACGGGACGGGCGGGTCGCCGGGCACGAGGGCGTCGGGGCCGTACTCGGAGATCAGCGTCTCGGCCTCGACGCCGAACTCCTCCATCGCCCGCTCCTGGAGCTGCTCCAGCCGCAGGCGCTGCTCGGTGCGGGCCACTTCGCTGCCGTGGGCGCGGTTGACCAGCTTGTCGAGCTCCTGGCCGAGCTCACGCACGCGCACGCGGACCTGCTTGAGCTCGGCGTCGACGGCGACGCGGGCGAGGTCGGCGTCGTCGCGCTCGCGGGAGGCGAGCTGGATCGAGGAGGTGAGCGCCCTGAGCACCTGTTTGGCGCCCTTGCTGACCGCCTCGGCCAGCACGGCCTGCCGCCTGCGCCTGGCCCGCTGTGCGGCGGCCTGGGCACGTTCCTGGCGCTCGCGCTGGGCGGCCCGCAGCAGGCCGTCGGCGCGGCCCTCGATGCCCTTGACGCGCTCCTCGGCCGTGCGCACCTGCAGGCGGGTGTCCATCTCGCGGTGCCTGGCCGTCTCGCAGGTGGCGGCCAGGTCGTCGCGCAGGTCGGTGGTGGGCTCGGTCTCCAGCTCCTGGGCGTATTCGGCCTCGGCCAGCCGGATCTCCAGCTCGGCCAGCTCCTCCAGCCCCTCGGTGCGCGCGTCCTGGGCCGCGGTGACGCTGCGGGCCAGGCGTTCGGCCTCGGCGTGCGCGGCCTGCGCGGCGGCCTCCAGCTGGGCCAGCCGCTTGGCCGCCGCCGCGTTGCGCTGGTCGGCCTCCCGCTGGCGGGCCCTGACCTGGTCGAGCACGCCCTGGGCGGCGCTCACGCCCGCCTGGGCGGTGGTGACCGCGCTCTGGGCCTCGTTGACGTGCGCCTGGGCCGCCTCGACGGCGGTCTGGGCCGCCTGCTCGGCCTCGATCGCCTGGTCGAGCGCCTCGGCCGTGGCCTCCGCCCTGGCCTCGGCCTCCCGCAAGTCGTGGACGGCTTCGTCGAGCGCCGCCCGCACCTGCAGGACGGAGGTGCCGCCGGCCGACCCGCCGCTGGCCAGATGGGCCCCCAGCACGTCGCCGCCCTCGGTCACCACGCGCAGGTCGGGACGCAGCCCCACCAGCTCGCGGGCCGCTTCGAGGTCGCCGACCACGACGACCCCGGCCAGCACGTGGTCGAGCGCGGGCCGCAGCTCGTCGGGCACGGTGACCAGATCGGCGGCCCACCGCCCGCCCTGCGGCGCCTCGGGCCGCGATCGCGCAACCTGGGAGTGATCGGCGCTGTCCGAAACCCCGGCCTGGGCCACCAGCAGCGTGACCTGCCCCGCGTCGGCGTCGCGCAGCAGGCCCAGCGCCTCGACGGCGCTGTCGAGCGTCTTGACGGTGACGGACTCGGCGACCGGGCCGAGCACGGCGGCCACGGCCAGCTCGGCGCCCGGCGTGACCTGCATCGAGGCGGCCAGCGGGCCGAGCACCCCGGCCAGGTCGGCGTCGAGCAGCGCGGCGCCGCCGTCGCCCTTGGCCAGGCCCAGCTCCAGGGCGTCGCGGCGGGCCTGGAGCGCGGCCACCGACCGCTGGGCCTGCTGGTCGGCGGCGCGGGCCGTGGTGACGCCCGCCTTGGCGGCCTGGACGGCGGCCCGCGGCCCGTCGAGCCCGGCCTTGGCCTCGTCGGCGGCCACGCGGGCCTCGTCGGCTGCGGCCCTGGCCTCCTCGACCACGGCCTGCGCGGTGGCCAGCTCCTCGGCGAGCGCCGGATCGACCGCGGGCTCCTCCTCGCGCTGGTTCTCCAGGTCGATCAGGGCCTGCCGCTCGCGCTCGGCGGCGTCGGCCACGGCCTTCTCCAGCCGCCCGATCTCCTCCTCGGCCGCCCGCGCCCTGCTGCGTACGGAGTCGACCTGCCCGCGCAGCCTGGCCAGGCCCTCGCGGCGGTCGGCGGCGGCCCGCGCGGCCATCGCCAGGCGCTGCTCCTCCGCGCTCAGCTCGGCCTCGGCCGCGGCCCGCCCCTGGACGGCCTCCGCCAGCAGCTCCTGGGCGTGTTCGAGCTCGGCTCCGAGGATGTGCTCCTGCTCGCGCACCTCGCCCGCCTCGCGTTCGAGGTCTTCGGGGTCGCGGCCGCGGCGTTCGATGGCGGCGGCGTCGAGGGCGTGGCGGTGGCGTTCGGCGGCGAGCTGTTCGAGGCCGGTGATGCGCTCGCGCAGGGAGGAGAGCCTGAAGAAGGTCTCCTGGGCGGCACTCAGCCGCGGCTGGGCCTCGGCCTCGGCGGCCTCCAGGGCGGCCTCGCGCTGCTGGCCCTCGGCCAGCTCGGTCTCGACCTGATGGCGCCTGGTCGTTACGGCGGCCTCGTCGGCGGCCTCGCGTTCGAGCGTGGCGCGCAGGATGCCCAGGTCGTCGGCGAGCAGCCGCAACCGGGCGTCACGCAGGTCGGCCTGGATGACGGCGGCCTTGCGGGCGATCTCCGCCTGGCGGCCGAGCGGCTTGAGCTGGCGGCGCAGCTCGGTGGCGAGGTCCTGGACCCGGGTCAGGTTGGCCTGCATGGCGTCGAGCTTGCGCAGCGCCTTTTCCTTGCGCTTGCGGTGCTTGAGCACGCCCGCGGCCTCTTCGATGAAGGCGCGGCGATCTTCGGGGCCGGCGTGCAGCACGGCGTCGAGCTGGCCCTGGCCGACGATGACGTGCATCTCGCGGCCGATGCCCGAGTCGGACAGCAGCTCCTGGATGTCGAGCAGGCGGCAGGTGTCGCCGTTGATGGCGTATTCGCTCTGTCCCGACCGGAACATCAGCCGGCTGATCGTGACCTCGGTGTAGTCGATCGGCAGCGCGCCGTCGGAGTTGTCGATGGTCAGCGTCACCTCGGCGCGGCCCAGCGGCGGCCTGGAGGAGGTGCCGGCGAAGATGACGTCCTCCATCTTGCCGCCGCGCAGCGACTTGGCGCTGTGCTCGCCCATGACCCAGGCCAGGGCGTCGACGACGTTGGACTTGCCCGAGCCGTTGGGGCCGACGACGCACGTGATGCCCGGTTCGAGACGCAGGGCGGTCGCCGAGGCGAAGGACTTGAAGCCGCGCAGGGTGAGGGCCTTCAGGTACAAACGCCGACCCCCTGTCTTCCCGGCCTCCGGCTGAACGGGCTTCGGAAAAGCCTACTGGTCCCCGCCGCCCGTCGTGGGCATGTCGGTGACCAGCGCTTTTTCACCAGGGAAAATAACAAGGGACGCCTCTTCGAGACGTCCCTGGGTCTTGCGCTCCGATCACTCTCAGGTGAGTGCCGGCTCGCGCTCCTGCAAGCGACTGAGCGCTTCGTCGCGGGTCTGCGCCGCAAGAGCGTCGTTCGTGGCCTGAAGTCGGATGAGTTCTGCCTCCAGATCCCGGATACGCTGCTGCAAGCGGCGCATCTCCGAGACCATTCGAGGGTCAGGACCGCCGACGTGGCCGAGTAGAGCCTTCGCCATGGTAAAGGGTCCTCCACGCTGAGTGACCAGACTGGTTCGCGCACTTCTATTCCGCGGGAGGGGTGCGCGTGGTACTTAACAAGAGTCGCACCGGCAGTGTGGGCGGTCAAGTCGATCCAACCGCAACGCCCCACTGATAGGCACTCCCGACATATAACTATACCCTATTTGGGCCGTTTAGCAAAAGCGACTACCGCTCTACAAAACCGCTCAAACTACCTCGGGGTTCACTCCATCGTTCCACTACTCCATCGACCCTTCCCGGCGTGTCGCAACCCTTGAGCAGCTCCAACAGCTTGACGCACGCCTCCTGCGGCCCCTCGGCGACGACCTCGACCCGGCCGTCGTCGGTGTTCCGCGCCCAGCCGGTGAGGCCGAGCTCCAACGCCCGTGCGCGCGTCCACCATCGGAAGCCCACTCCCTGGACCCTGCCCCGCACCCAGGCGGTTACTCGGACGTTTCCCGAAGCTTTGTCGCCATTACTCTTCGTATCCGTCATGCCGCCACCGTCTCATGCCGCCGTACGACTTCCATGGCCAACTCGTTGAAGGCCAGGATCGAGGCCGTGCGTCCGGCCCGCAGCCAGGCCAGGCCCAGGATCGACGGAGGCAGGCCGGTGACCGGCACGAACGCGATGTCGGGCCGGCGGTGGTGGTCGGCGCTCGGCTTGCAGAAGAGCATGCCACCGCGGTTCAGGGCGACCTGCGTCAGGCCCTCCTGGGTGGTGGCCACCGAGCCGGCCCGCGCGATCGGCCGCCCGGAAGGGGTGAGGGTGGGGGCGATGTGCTCCTGCCAGCGGCGCGGGGCGGGGTCGTCGAGGCCGAACAGGGCGACCGAGGCCAGCTCCTCGGCGTCCACGCCGGCGCGGGCGGCCAGCGGATGGCGTACGGACAGGCCCAGCTCGACCGGGCAGTGGTTCAGCTCCGCGCCGCCCTCCAGGTCGGGCTCTTCGAGGGGCAGCAGCGTGAACGTCAGGTCCACCCGCCCCTCGCGCAGCTTGCTGAACGGGTCGGAGAGCGGCACCTCCACCAGCTCGACCATGCAGCCCGGGTACCGGCGCTCGAACGCCGCCACGCTCCCGGTGACGATCTCGGTGGGCGTGGCCAGGAACCCCACCCGCAGCAGGCCCGCGACCTCCCGGGCCGAGGCCGTCGCCCGCGACACGGCCGCCGCCATGCCGTCGTAGGCGGGCCGCAGGTCGGCCAGGAAGCGACAGCCGAGCGGCGTCAGGCGCACCCGTCTGCTGGTGCGGTCGAACAGCCGGCCGCCGATCCGGGTCTCCAGCGCGCCGATGAGCTGGCTCACCCGGCCGGGCGACAGATACAGGCGCTCGGCCGTACGCGCGAAGTGCAGCTCCTCGCTCAGCACGACGAAGCACTCCAGTTCCCTGAACTCCATGCCACTCCCCGGGACGCGATCGCTTAGCCTGCCTAAAGCAAGGCTTCGAGCTTCGTCATTGTTCCGCCCCCGGCCGATGACGAGGCTGAACGGCATGACGACTCTTGAGACCTCCACTGTCGCGCGGGCCCGCTGGCTCGCCGTGCTCGCGGTCGCGGTGGGCACCTTCACCGTCGTGACCAGCGAGATGTTGCCCGTCGGCCTGCTGACCTCGATCGCCTCCACCCTAGGCGTGTCCGACGGCACGGCCGGGCTGATGATGTCGCTGCCGGGGCTGGTCGCGGCCGTCTCGGCGCCCGTGCTGGCCCTGGCCACCCGGCGGCTGGACCGCCGCGTCCCCTTGCTCGGCCTGATGGCGTTGCTCGCGGTGGCCAACCTGGCGGCGGCGTTCGCGACGAGCTTCCCCGTCATGCTGGGCGCGCGGGTGCTGACCGGGATCAGCATCGGCGGGTTCTGGGCCTTCGCGGCCGGGCTCGGCCTGCGGCTGGTGCCCGAGCGTTCGGTGGGCCGGGCCACGTCGGTCATCCTGGGCGGCGTGTCGGTGGCCTCGGTGCTCGGCGTGCCCGCGGCCACGCTCATCGCCTCGGCGGCCGGGTGGCGCACGTCGTTCGGGGTCATGGGCGGGGTGGCGCTGGTGCTGCTCGGGGTGCTGGCCGCCGTGCTGCCGCCCATGCCGGGCGAGGACGCCGCCGGTGGCTCGCGCGCGCCGCTGCCGGGAGCGCTGCGGGTCGTGCTGGCGGCGACCGTGCTGATCATCACCGGGCACTTCGCGGCCTACACCTACGTCCGGCCGTTCCTGGAGCAGGTCTCCGACGCCGGTCCCGCCCTGGTCAGCGTGGCCCTCCTGGTGTACGGCGCGGCCGGCGTCGTCGGCAACTTCGTCGCGGGCGCCAGGGCGGCCAGGAACCCCAAGCCGGTGCTGATCGTCCTGGCCCTGCTCATCGCCGTGTCCACGGCGGCGCTGGCGCTGGTCGGGCTGCCCCTGGTGATGCTCGTCGTGTGGGGACTCGGCTACGGCGGCGTCGGCGTGGCGCTGCAACTGTGGATCATGCGCTCGGGCGGGGGCGAGCTGGGCACCGCGCTGTTCGTGGGCGCGTTCAACGTTTCGATCGCGCTCGGCTCGTTCGTCGGCGGCCGGGTGGTGGACGGCGTGTCGATCTCGTCGGTGATGTGGCTGGGCGCCGCGCTGGCCCTGCTCACCGCGGCTTTCGCTGGCATTTGGGGCAGGAGTACGACGACCGGTTCATGAACGCCTCCCGCCTGATGGGCGTGCCGCAGCGGGAGCACGGCAGGTCGCGGCGGCCGTAGACCTCCAGGGAACGGTCGAAGTAGCCGCTCTCGCCGTTGACGTTGACGTAGAGGCTGTCGAAGGAGGTGCCGCCCTGCTGCAGGGCGGCGCCCATCACCGTGCGGACGCCGGCCAGCAGCTCGGCGACCTTCGGACGGGTGAGCGTCTCGGTGGGACGGGCCCAGTGCAGCCGGGCGATCCACAGCGCCTCGTCGGCGTAGATGTTGCCGACGCCGCTGATCAGCGACTGGTCCAGCAGCGCCCGCTTGATCTCGGTGCGTCTGGCCCTGAGCCTGCGGGTGAACTCCGCCTCGTCGAACGACTGCTCGAACGGGTCGGGCGCGATGTGCGCGATCGGCGCGGGCACGCCGCCGACGAGCGGGGTCAGCATGACGTGGCCGAACGTGCGCTGGTCGACGAAACGCAGGTCGGGGCCGCCGTCCTCGAAGCGGAGGCGTACGCGCAGGTGCTTCTCGGGCGGCGTCTGCGGATCGACGACGAGCAGCTGGCCGCTCATGCCCAGGTGGGCCAGGAGGGCCTCCTCGGCGCCCGACAGGGGCAGCCACAGGTATTTGCCGCGCCGCTCGGCCGACAGGACCGTACGGCCCTTCAGGCGGGCGGCGAACTCGTCGGCCCCGGGGACGTGCCGCCGGATCGCCCGTGGGTGCAGCACCTCCGCGGCGGCGATCTCGCGGCCGACGACCCATTGCGCGAGGCCGCGCCTGACGACCTCGACCTCCGGCAGCTCAGGCACCGTGCACCAACCGTCCTCTCGACTTCCCCGGCCGCAGGGCATGCCGCGGCGGAGACGGATCCGCAGTCACAACGCCGGACGCGGGCCGGGGCTTCCCGAGTGCCGGGGTCAGCTCGCGGGCTGGCTCTCGCGCTGCTCGCGGCGGGCCCGGATGCGCGTCCAGGCCGCCTCGGCCGCCTGCTGCTCGGCCTCCTTCTTGCTGCGCCCGGTGCCCGAGCCGTAGGACTCGCCGCCGACGCGGACCATCGCCGTGAACGACTTGGCGTGGTCGGGCCCGCTCTCCTCGACGTGGTACTCGGGCACGCCGAGCGCCTCGGAGGCGGTGAGCTCCTGAAGGGAGGTCTTCCAGTCGAGCCCCGCGCCCAGCGAGGCCGAACGCACGATCAGCGGGTCGAACAGCAGGTGGACGACCCGGAACGCCTCGTCGAGGCCCTTGTCCACGTAGATCGCGCCGATCAGCGCCTCAAGCGTGTCGGCCAGGATCGAGGACTTGTCGCGGCCACCGGTGCCCTCCTCGCCCCTGCCGAGCCGCAGGAACCGGCCGAGGCCCAGGTTGCGGGCGACGTCGGCCAGCGCGCGCATGTTGACCACCGCGGCGCGCAGCTTGGCGAGCTGCCCCTCGGGCAGGTCGGGGTGGTTGCGGTAGAGGGTGTCGGTGACCACGAGACCCAGCACCGAGTCGCCGAGGAACTCCAGGCGCTCGTTGGTGGGCAGGCCGCCGTTCTCGTACGCGTACGAGCGGTGCGTCAGGGCCCGCTCAAGGATGTCGGGGTCGAGGCCGACGACCAGGACCCGCTGCAGCTCTTCCCGGGCGACCTCCACGGCCACCGGCTTAGGACCTGCGCCCACGTGTTTCCTCCTCGGACATCTTCACAAGGCGGCCGCGGAAGATGCCCGAAAACGTGGTGGGCGTCGGGGTAACACGTTAGCCCCGGCGTCCACCACGGCCGCGGGCGAACCGCCGCCGTACGCTTCTACAGACGTTAACGCCGACCGAGGCACAATGGCACCCGGTCGGCATCACGTCAACTGCTGACGGTGAGCCCGCCGCCGGCGTGACGGGCGGGCCGGCTGTCAGTGTGATCAGGCGGACGGCTCGATGACCTGACGACGGTTGTAGGTGCCGCAGGTGGGGCACGCGATGTGCGGCTGCTTGGGCGAACGGCACTGCGGGCAGCTCACCAGGGCGACAGCAGTCGTCTTCCACTGGGAGCGACGGGCGCGGGTGTTGCTCCGCGACATCTTTCGCTTCGGGACGGCCACGTCACTTCTCCTGATCGTTATCGTTCTCGGAAATCAGACCTTGCAACGACGCCCAGCGGGCATCGATCTTCTCGTGCCGGTGATCGGCGCCGGCCTCGGCCAGCTTGATCCCGCACTCCGTGCAGAGCCCCTCGCAGTCCTCGCGGCACACGGGGCTCAGCGGCAGTGCGAGCACCACCGCGTCACGGAACGTCGGCTCGAGGTCGAGCAGCTCCCCGTCGAGCAGCGAGTCCTCCTCCGAGGCGTCCTCGTCGGAGTAGAAGAACAGCTCCTGCAGATCGACCTCGATGTCCGAGGTGATCGGGTCAAGGCACCGCGCGCACTCCCCGGCGAGCGGGGCGTGCGCCGTGCCCGAGACGAGCACGCCTTCCATCACTGCTTCGAGCCGGAGGTCCAGCTCGACTTCGGCGTCTTTGGGGACACCGATCATGTCGACGCCGAGGTTAGCCGGTGCCGGAAGGGACAGGGTCATCTGCCGCATCGTGCCCGGTCGCTTCCCCAGATCATGAGTGGAGAGCACCCAAGGGGAGCGGGGGTCGAGGTGCTGAGTCATCCTGCTCTCGCTAGGCATGGCGAAGACGCTCGCCGTCGTACAAGGCCGAAATGAAAGGATACCAGGTCGCGGTCAGCCCCTGAGACGCTCGATGAGCAGCTTGTGCACCAGGTCAGGGACCAGGCCGGACACGTCGCCACCATACCGCGCGATCTCCTTGACCCGGCTGGAGGACAGGAAGGAGTACTCGGGGTTGGTGGGCATGAACAGCGTCTCGACGCCCGAGAGACGGTAGTTGAGCTGGGCCATCTGCAACTCGTAGTCGAAGTCGCTGACCACCCTGATGCCCTTGACGATGGCGGGGATGTCGTTGTGCTTGCAGAAGTCCACCAGCAGGCCGTGGAACTTCTGCACCTTGACGTTGGGGTACTCCTTGGTCACGGTCTGAAGGATCTCGATCCGTTCGTCGACCGTGAACAGGCTGCTCTTCTCGATGTTGATGAGGACCGCCACGACCACCTCGTCGTACAGGCGGGCGGACCGGCCGATGATGTCGAGATGGCCATTGGTGATGGGGTCGAACGACCCCGGGCAGACAACGCGGCGCAAGACGCCTCCCAGGTCTACGGGTTCCCGGCGGCGCGACCGTACCAAACGGATGCTTCGCCGTATCTACGGACCCTCTCCTCAACATAACCTTCCGGCCATATCAAGGACTTTCCCCTGGTTTCCCGCTCGAACGCCACCAGCCCGTCGTCCACCAGCCAGCCGAGGTCACGCAGCAGCTCCAGGACCCGCGTCACCTCCCCGTCGCCCAGCGCGTACGGCGGATCGGCGAAGACGATGTCGTACGGCTCCTCCGGCGGCTTGGCCAGGACCCGTTCCACCTTGTCGCCCACCAGCTCGGCGCCTTCGAGGCCGAGCGACTGGATGTTGGCCCTGATCGTCCGGATCGCCTTGGCGTCGGACTCGACGAGCAGCGCGTGGGCCGCGCCCCTGGACAGCGACTCCAGCCCCACGGCGCCCGAACCGGCGTACAGGTCGAGCACGCGGGCCTCGCGCAGGCCGTAGAGGGAGTCGAGGGTCAAGAAGATGCCTTCCCTGGCCCTGTCGCTGGTCGGCCTCGTGCCGCGCCCCGGCGGCACGGCCAACCGCCGCCCGCCCGCGCTCCCCGCGATGATCCGAGTCATAAGGGCCATTGTTCCGCATGTTCGCGCAGGTCAAGAGTGGACAAGTGTCGGCCTCGACTGCGCAAGGGTGATTCACATCGGGCGGATCGGCCCGCATGATGAATCTGCGGCCTTCAAGGTGACCCACATGAAGGCCGACCGGCGTGATCGTGAGCCCTTCCGCACGCCGGTTCCCTCGGCACCTGACCCGAGGGTGGGCCCAGCCGGGGACGGCATTCGGGGGGAGGCCGTCCCCGCGGCTGGGCCTGTAAGACCTTCATCTCTTACGGCTTCGCGTGGTTCCTCCACTCGCCGTACTTCGGCTGACGGCCCTCCATGTAACGGCCCCTGACCCTTCACCGGCTTGCCGCCGTTACGCGAGCCCCCGTCGCCCTGCTCCGTGGCTCTCCGTGGCTCTCCGGGGCCCTCACGTCTTCTCCAGGTACTCCGCCTTCTCGTCCTCCAGCAGGCGGGCGATCTCCGCGCGCAGGCCGTCGTGGGTCGCGAGCTCCGGGTCCTCGGCCAGCAGGGCGGCCGCCTCGTCCCTCGCCGTGGTGATGACGTCTTCGTCGCGGAGCAGTTGCAGAAGCTTCAGCGAGCTGCGTTTGCCCGACTGGGCCGCCCCCAGGACGTCGCCCTCGCGGCGCTGCTCCAGGTCGACGCGGGACAGCTCGAAGCCGTCGAGCGTGGCGGCCACCGCGTCGAGGCGGGCGCGGGCCGGGGTGCCCTCGGGGAAGTCGGAGACCAGCAGGCACAGGCCGGGCAGGCCGCCCCGGCCCACCCGCCCGCGAAGCTGGTGGAGCTGGGAGACGCCGAAGCGGTCGGCGTCCATGATGATCATGACCGAGGAGTTGGGCACGTCGACGCCCACCTCGATGACCGTGGTCGCGACCAGCACGTCGACCTCGCCCTTGGTGAAGGAACGCATGATCGCGTCCTTCTCCTCCGGCGGGAGCTTGCCGTGCAGGGTCTCGACCCGCAGATCCTGGAAGGGGCCCTGGGTCAGCAGCTCGGCGACCTCCAGCACGGCCAGCGGCGGACGTCGCTCGTCGTCGCCCCCCGACGCCAGGTCGCCCTCGTCGCCCTCCAGATCGCCGATCCGCGGGCACACGATGTACGCCTGCCGGCCCAGCTCCACCTCCTCGCGCACCCGCTGCCAGGTGCGTTCGAGATAGTGGGGCTTCTCGGCGGCGGGCACGACGTGCGTGGTGATGGGCGCGCGCCCCGACGGGAGCTGCGACAGCGTCGAGACCTCCAGGTCGCCGAAGACCGTCATGGCGACCGTGCGCGGGATCGGGGTCGCGGTCATCACCAGCACGTGCGGACGGCCGCCGCCCGCCTTCTCGCGCAACGCGTCACGCTGCTCCACGCCGAAGCGGTGCTGCTCGTCGACCACCACCAGGCCCAGGTCGGCGAACTGGACGTGCTCCTGGAGCAGGGCGTGCGTGCCCACCACGATGCCCGCCGTGCCCGAGGCCGCGTCGAGCAGCGCCGAACGCCGGGCCGCCGCGCCCATCGAACCCGTCAGCAGGGTGACCGCCGTGCCGCCGAACATGCCGCCCTGGGCCAGCTCGCCCAGCATGTTCGTGATCGAGCGGTGGTGCTGCTGGGCCAGCACCTCCGTGGGCGCCAGCAGCGCGGCCTGGCCGCCCGCGTCGACCACCTGGAGCATCGCGCGCAGCGCCACGACCGTCTTGCCCGCGCCCACCTCGCCCTGCAACAGCCGGTGCATCGGGTGCTCCAGCGCCAGGTCGGCGGCGATCTCCTCCCCCACCTGCGCCTGCCCCTCGGTGAGCGTGAACGGCAGCCGCCCGTCGAAGTCGGCCAGCATGCCGTCGGAACGCCTCGGACGCGCCTTGGCCGGCCACGCCGTGGCCGCCTGACGCCGCTGGAGCAGCACCGCCTGCAGCACGAACGCCTCGTCGAACTTCAGCCGCTTGCGCGCTTTCCCCACCTCGGCGAAGTCCTTCGGCCGGTGGATGGCCACCAGCGCCTCGGCCAGCGGCTGGAGGCCGTGCCTGGCCCGCAGCTCGGCGGGCAGCGGGTCGTCGAGCGGGCCCAGCGTGTCGAGCACCACGCCGACCGCCCGCCTGATCGCCCACGGCGTCAGGTCCTTGCCCGCCGGGTAGATCGGCACCGGCGCCGACGCGAACTCCTCGGCGCTCGCCTCGCCCTCCTCGAACAGCTCGAACTCCGGGTGCGAGAGCTGCCAGCGCGGCTTGGACCGCGCCCCGAACAGCCCCACCTTGCCGGCGAACATGCCGCGCCGCCCCGGCTTGAGCCGCGACTCGGCCACATGGGAGCCCTTGCCGAAGAACGCCAGGTAGATCCGGTTGCCGTTGCCGTCGACGACCTCGGCCTCCAGCCACGTGCCGCCGCGGTTGCGCATCGGCTTGCGCATCAGCCTGGTCACCTCGCCGACCACGGTGACGTGCTCGTCGACCTCCAGCGCGTCGAGCGAGGTCAGCTCGCCGCGCTCGGCGTAGCGGCGCGGGTAGTGGCGCAGCAGGTCGCCGACCGTCTCCAGGCCGAGCACGCTGTGCAGCAGCTTGGCGGTCTTCGGGTCGAGCGCTTTGGTCAGGGGCTCGTCGAAACGGCTCACGGGATCCAGTTCTACCGCCTGCGGCCGACAGGAATCCCGCATCGGGGCTTGGAGTCGCCCCCGGAAGGGGCCTGTGCCGCTACTCGACGCCGATCAGCAGCGGGTAACCGCCCTGCTCGCCGTCGTAGACGACCAGGTCCACGTCCGGCCGGGTGCGCCGCAGGTGGTCCTCCAGGTGGACGGCGAGCCGTTCTGGCAGGCCGGAGCCCGTGACCAGGGTCACCAGCTCGCCGCCGCCCGCCAGCATCCTGTCGACGATCAGCCTCGCCACGCGTTCCAGGTCGCCGCCGATGACCGCCACGTCGCCGTCGATCAGGCCCAGCACGTCGCCCGGCCGGCACACGCCTGCGCTGGTGAACGCCTCCCTGTCCGCCACCGCCAGATGCCCGTGCCTGGTGTGGCCGGCCGCGTCCGTCATGGCCACCACGTCGTCGTCGAACCGGCGCAGCGGGTCGTGCACGGCCAGCGCCGACAACCCCTGCACGGTCGCCCTGGTCGGCAGGACGCTCACGGCCACGCCGTCCTCGCGGGCGATCTCGGCCGCCGCGACGGCCACCGCGAGCACGCCCTCGTCGTTCGGCAGCACGGCCACCTCCGCGCCCGCCTGCCTGATCGCGGCCAGCAGCTCGGGCAGCGCCGGACGGGTGCCGGGCTCGCGGCGCACCACGACCGCGCCGCTCTCCTCGAACAGCGCCGCGATCCCGTCGCCCGCCGCCACCGCCACCACGCCGCTGCCCGCCCTGCCCCGGTGCGTACGCTCGGCCAGGTACGTGATCCTGATCCGGTACGGCCGCCCCGCCCGCAACCCCGCCTCCACCGCCGCCCCCGCGTCGGCCACGTGGACGTGCACGTTCCACAGCCCCTCGCCGCCCACCACGACCAGCGACTCGCCCATGGCGTCGAGCTCGGCGCGCAGCCCGGCCACGGCGCGCTCGTCGGCGTCCAGCAGGTACATCACCTCGTAGCCCGCGCCCACCTCGGTCATCGGCGTCACCCGGGCGGTCGGCGCGGGCACGTCGTAGTGATCGCTGTAGGAGTCCGTGAGCACGGCGGCCAGGGTCTCCAGCACGATCGCCGCCCCCGCCCCGCCCGCGTCCACGACCCCGCTGCGGGCCAGCACCTCCAGCTGCCCCGGCGTACGGCGCAACGCGGCCCGCGCCTCCCGCGCCGCCTGCCGCGCCACCTCGCCCGCGTCGCCGTCCACGTCCTGGGCGGCCCGCGCGGCCGACTCCAGCACGCTCAGCACCGTGCCCTCGACCGGCCTGGCCACGGCCTCCCTGGCGAGCGTGGCCGCCCTGAGCAGCCCGGCACGCAGGTCGGTACCGTCCTTGAGCACCTCGGCCAGCCCGCGCAACGCCTGGCTGACGATGACCCCCGAGTTGCCGTGCGCCCCGACCAGCGCGCCGTACGCGAGCGTCTGCCACACCACGGCCGCGTCGACGTCGTCGGGCAGGGACTCGACGGCCTCGGCCGCGGACAGCATGGTGAGGTGCAGGTTCGTGCCGGTGTCGCCGTCGGCCACGGGGAACACGTTGAGGGCGTCGATCTCCGACCTCGCACCGCCGAGCGCGTCGGCGGCCAGGCGGGCCCAGCGGCGCACCGCGGGCGGGTCGAGGGCCTTCATCTGCGCTCCTTCGACCTCCCCGTATGCGCTACCTTGTTGGAGGAGAATATCCCCGCACCGGTCACCGTCCAGTGCTCTGGTTCGCGCCCAATGGTGTGGATCAGATATTCTCGTCTGGCTGGCCGGTTGTCCCGGCATGCCCTCCGCCCGGAAAGCATCAGCGGACAGGGCTACATCGACTGTTTTAAGGAGCGATACCGTGGCTTCCGTCTGCGATGTCTGCCGCAAGGGGCCGACCTTCGGCAACAACGTGTCCCACTCCCACCGCCGTACCCGTCGTCGTTGGAACCCCAACATCCAGACGGTCCGCGCGGTCATCGGCGGCACGCCGAAGAAGCTGAACGTGTGCACCTCGTGCATCAAGGCGGGCAAGGTCACCCGCTAGTTCTCGTCTTTCGCGAAGCCCGTCGCTCCCGGTGAAGGAGCGGCGGGCTTTCGTCGTGCCCGCCGCCGCCCCCACCAATCCTCCGTCACCCCCACCCGCTCCCCCGTTGCCCCCAGGTCGTCTCCGGTGACCCCAGGAGATTCCGCTACTCCCCGGGTGGTTCTTGGTGACCCCAGGAGGTCCCCCGCTGCCCCTGGTATTGGCCCCAGGAGGTCGGTCGCTGGCCCCTCCCCCGCCGCCCCCGGTAGTCCGCCCCCAGGCGGCGCCGGCCCCAGGGGCCCCCACTGCCCCCAGCCCCTCCCCCGCTGACCCCAGGCGATTCCCCCACTGGTCCCGCTGGGGAACGGTGGGCGAGGGGTGGGGCTGAGCAGGTCCGGGGGCGGGGGTTGGGGCGGGGTGGGGCCCTGAAAGCGGGGAGGGTCAGTGCCAGAGCCAGGCGTGGTCGACCGGGCCGATGCCGTCGCCCAGGGGGAAGCCGTGGGCGATCGCGCCCGTCACGTACTCCTTGGCCTTCCCCACCGCCGTCGGGACGTCGTCGCCCAGCGCGAGGCGGGAGGCGAGGGCCGAGGCCAGAGTGCAGCCCGTGCCGTGGGTGTGGCGGTTGTCGAGGCGTTCGGCGGCGAAGCGGTACTCGGTCGCGCCGTCGGTCAGGAGATCGACGGGAGCGCCGGGCAGGTGGCCGCCCTTGATGAGGGCCCAGGCCGGGCCGAGCGCGAGCACCGCGTCGGCGGCCCGGCGCAGGTCGTCCTCGCCCTCGACCTTGACGGAGGTGAGCTGCTCCACCTCCCACAGGTTGGGCGTCACGACGGTGGCGACGGGCAGCAGACGGGTCCTGAGCGTGTCGACGGCCGCGGGGGCGAGCAGGGAGTCCCCGTGCTTGGAGACCCCGACGGGATCGACCACCACCGGCGCGCCGTACGCCCCCAGCACCTCGGCCACCGTCTCCACCAGCACCGGCGAGGCCAGCATCCCGGTCTTGACCGCCTGCGCCCCGATGTCGCCCAGCACGGAGTCGAGCTGCGCGCGTACGGCCTCCGGCGGCAGCTCCCAGTAGCCCTGGACGCCCAGCGAGTTCTGGGCCGTGACGGCGGCGATCACGCTCATGCCGTGCACGCCCATCGCCATCATGGTCTTCAGGTCGGCCTGGATGCCCGCGCCGCCTCCCGAATCGGAGCCCGCGACGGTCAGCACACGTGGAGGGGTCGTCATGAACCCCATCCAACCACTCGACCCGGACTTGTCCGGCACTCAGCCGATGGCGCACTCCCCGCCGACCAGCCCGCACGCGCCCGGCTCCTGCGCCTTCCCCGTCGCCGAGTACGTGACGTCCACCGAGTCGCCGGCGGCCAGCGAGCCCGACAGGTCGATGATCAGCAGGTCGCCGTCCTGGGTCCAGGCGCCGCCGTTCACGTTCGTGACGCGGCCCTCTACCGGCAGGGAGAAGGTCGCGTTGTCCAGCGGAGCCTGCGACTGGTTGGTGACGCGCAGCGTGGCCGAGTACGCGGTGAGCCGCTGCTTGACCGTCTGCCGCACGTTCACCGAGCCGCCGCTCCCGCCGTAACCGGCCGTCGAGGTGGTCTCGGGCACGGCGCTGCTGCCCACCGTGGGCACCACGCCGCCGTCGGTGTTGCCCACGGTCGTGGCGTCGTCGGTCGGGGTCTCGGTGATCGCCTCCTCGGGGGGCGGCTCGGGGGCCCGCGTCGGCTTGGTCGAGGGCTTCGGCCTCGTCCTGGTGGGCGTGGGGGTGGGGGCCGAGCTGCGGCGCGGGGGCCGGTTGCCGTACGTGGGGGCGGTGGTCGTCGGGGCGTCGGAGGGCGTGCTCGCGTCTTCGTCCTCCGACGGCTCGTCCGTCGGCTCCTCCGAGGGCTCCTCCTCGTCCGTGGGGTCGGAGACCGTGGCGGTCGAGGGGCTGGTGCTGGTGTGGACGGCGGCGCAGCTCGCGTCCGCGCACGTGCCGGGGTCGCCCGAGGAGCTCATGAGCTTCACGCCGGCGACCGTGCCGCCGAGCACGACGGCCACGGCGGCGACCGACAGCAGCGCCAGGCGTCCCTTGTTGTTGCCGTTGCCCTTGCCTCTGCCCCTGCCGCCGCCGGTGGGGGCGTTCAGGTCGTCGTCGTCGCCGTCGCCGCCGCCACCGGACGACCTGCGCCGTCCGCCGCGGCGGCGACCGCGGGACTCGTCGGTCTCGTCGAGTTCGTCGAGGTCCTGGTCGGAGGACCAGCCCGAGCGCAGGAAGCCGGTCTCGGCCTCCGCCCAGGCGGGGGTGTGCACGGCGGTCGGCTCCCCGGCCACCTTCACGTCACCGGGCTCCGGCGGCCTCCCCGGGAAGCCGCCGTCGGGGCCGCCGGGCACGTCGAACCTCGCGGTGCTGCCCGGCTCCGGCAGGTCGAACCTGGCCGTGCCACCGGGTTCCTGGGCGTCGAAGGGGCCGGTGTTCCTGCCCTGCCCGTCGAACGGACCCGTGTTGCGGCCAGAGGCGTCGAACGGACCGGTGTTCCGCTGAGGGGCGTCGAACGGGCCCGTGTTGCGCTGGGGCGCGTCGAAGGGGCCGGTGGTGCGGCCGGAGGCGTCGAAGCTGGGCGGGGCGCCGAAGGCGGGCGTGGCGCCGGGCTGGGACGGCGGCCCACCAGAGGGCCCGACGGCGTCCCAGTCGGCCGGGCGGGCGAAGGCGCCCGTCACCTCGAACGGCCCGGCCCCGTTCGGCTCAGGGTACGGAGCCCCGGGAAACGCGGGCCCGTTCGACTCGGAGTACGCAGACCCGGAGAAGGCGGGCCCGTTCGGCTCAGAGTAGGGAGACCCGGAGAACGCGGGACCGGACGGCGGCGGAAAGGAGCCGGCGGGGTCGTCGGACGGCGTGAACCCTGGGGCGGCGTCGGCGGGCACAGCGAAGGCCCCCGTGGTCTCGAACGGCTCGGGCTGCCTGCCGCGCTGCGGCGGGCCGTCCTCGCGGCGCGGCATCGGGGCCCACTGCCCCGTCACCTCGACCTGGTCCGGCAACGCCGGCCAGCCCGGCGCCTCGGCCGGGTCGTCGGGACCCCAGAAAGCGCTGCCGTTCCCCCGTTCATCCCCATCGTCGGATCCACCGGTGCCGTGGCGGCCCATGTGTGCCCTTTCTCGCGGTTACAGTGGCCGCCAATCTTCATAACACCTTTGCTACGTCCTTGTCACAACAATCCCGCTAGTGCTACCCCAAACCAGGAAAATTTCACGTAAATCGGGACAAGTCATCACCGAAAGTGATCCCAGCCGCCTTGTCCCATCTCGCGGCCGTACACCAGGACGCCCTCCCCCTCGACCACCCGGCCCACGACCTGCCACGCCGGCGGCAGCCGTACGTCAGAGGGGAAGACCGCGGCGAGCGCGTGATCCTCGCCACCCGTGAGCACCCATTCGAGTGGATCGTTCCCCAGCTCCTTGGCCGCCGCCGCCACCGGCTCCCCCACGGTGAACGCCTCGGGATCCAGCTCGACGCGTACGCCACTGGCCTCGGCGACGTGCCCGAGGTCCTGCACCAGGCCGTCGCTGACGTCGAGCATCGCGCTCGCGCCCAGTTCGGCCGCCCGCGGCCCCTCCTCGTACGGCGGGCAGGGCCGCCGATGGGCAGCCACCGCCTCCTCCAGCACGGCGGAGCCCGCGGCGACCCCGGCCCCCAGCAGGGCCAGCCCGGCGGCGGCGTACCCCAGCCGCCCGGCCACGGCCACCACCTCCCCCGGCCGCGCCCCGGACCGCGTCACCGGCGCCCGCCCGCGCAGGTCGCCCAGCGCGGTGACCCCGATGACCACCAGGTCGGAGCGGGTGATGTCGCCCCCGACCACGCTCGCGCCGACCACCGCGCACTCCTCGCGGAACCCGTCGGTCAGGGCGTCGAGCCAGGCCACGGGCAGGTCGGGCGGGATGCCGAGCCCGACCACGATGGACGTCGGCACGGCTCCCATGGCGGCGATGTCGGCCAGGTTCTGGGCGGCGGCCTTGCGGCCCACGTCGCGCCCGCCGGACCAGTCGAGGCGGAAGTGCCTGCGCTCGACCAGCAGATCGGTCGACACGACCACCCGGCCGTCGGGCGCGGCGACCATGGCGGCGTCGTCACCGGGGCCGAGCATGACCCCCTCTCCCTGGGGCAGACGTCCGGCAATACGATTTACGACACCGAATTCGCCGAGATCTCCGACTGTGATGACGCACCTCCTGATGCACACAGGGTACGGTGGCCCTTCGGCGTGATCCAATCGCCCGGGAGGACGTGATGGTGCAGGCCTACATCCTTATTCAGACCGAGGTCGGCAAGGCCGCCGCCGTTGCCGAGGAGATCTCCGGAATTCCGGGGGTCACCCAGGCGGAAGACGTGACGGGGCCCTACGACGTGATCGTCCGCGCGGAGGCGCGCAACGTCGACGAGCTGGGCAAGCTGGTCGTGGCACAGATTCAGGCGGTGGAGGGGATCACGCGTACTCTTACGTGTCCGATCGTTCATATCTGACACATTCGAGGTTCGGGTTCCATGCGCGCCGCCGCTGTTCTGCTTCTTCTTCTCGCACTCGCCGGCTGCGGCGGCGCCGTACAGGTCGATCCGCCCAAGCCTTCGGGGGAGGCGGCGGCGGCCTGTGACAGGCTCGCTTCCCTGCTGCCCAAGACGCTCGACGGCGCCGAGCGCGGCGTGTCGGAGCCGGCCTCGCCGTACGTGGCGGTCTGGGGGGAGTCGTCCATCGCGTTGCGCTGCGGCGTGCCGCGGCCTGCCCGGATGGCGCCGACCGACCAGCTCCAGGAGATCAACGGGGTGGGCTGGTTCGCCGACCCGGACAAGCCCATCCTGTTCACCGCCGTGGCCGCGCCCACGTACGTGGAGGTCACGGCCGGCGGCGACCACTCGGCGCCCGACGTGCTCGCGCAGCTGTCGGGGCCGATCGGGCGGGCGCTCTCAACGCAGTCCGGCTGAGCGCGACAGCGCGAGCTGGATCAGCCGGTCGACCAGCGCCGGGTAGGACACCCCCGAGGCCGCCCAGAGCTGCGGCGCGACCGACAGCGAGGTGAACCCGGGCATCGTGTTGATCTCGTTGAAGACCAGCCGACCGTCGGGCGTGTAGAAGAAGTCGACCCTGGACAGGCCCTCGCAGTCGAGCGCCTCGAAGGCCCGTACGGCCATCGCGCGCAGCTCTTCGGCGGTCTCGGCCGGGATGTCGGCGGGCACGGTGAGCGACATCTGGTCGGGGTAGTACTTGGCCTCGAAGTCGAAGAACTCCTGGCCGCCCTCGACCTTGACCTCGCCGGGGATCGACGCGGCGGCGGGCTCGTCGCCGAGCGACTCCAGCACCGCGCACTCGATCTCGCGGCCCTCGATCGCGGCCTCGATGAGCACCTTGGGGTCGTGCAGCCTGGCGGACTCGACGGCCGACTCCAGCTCGGCGCGGTCGTGGGCCTTGGAGATGCCCTGCGAGGAGCCGGCCCGGGCGGGCTTGACGAACACCGGGAAGCCGAGCTCCTCGGCCTCCTTCAGCACGCACTCGCGGTTGAGCCGCCAGTCGCGGTCGCGGACGACGACGTATCGGCCGATCGGCAGCCCGGCGGCGGCCATCACGGTCTTCATGTGGGCCTTGTCCATGCCGACGGCGCTGGCCAGCACGCCGGAGCCGACGTAGCGGACGCCGGCCATCTCCAGCAGGCCCTGGATGGTGCCGTCCTCGGCGAACGGGCCGTGCATGACGGGGAAGACCACGTCGACCGAGCCGAGCTCGACCGGGATGCTGCCGGGGTCGTAGGCGACCAGCCCGGTGCCGCCGCTGGGCAGCGCGAGCGCGGCGCCCGAGGTGTCGACCTCGGGCAGTTGCCCGGCCTCGATGGCGAACCGCTGGTCGGACGCGGCGAGCACCCACCTGCCGTCCTGGGCGATCCCGACGGGGATCACCTCGTACTTACTCCTGTCGATCACATCCAGCACGCTGCCCGCGCCCATGAGGGACACGGCATGCTCAGAATTGCGACCTCCGAAAACGACGGCGACGCGTGGCTTGCTCATGACGTCCGAATCTACCGGGGTGTCCCCCTGACAGCGAGTCGAGCGCGCGGTGACGTCCGGATTCACACGCCGTACCGTTCGGGTTTGGGCGAGCGGGACATGAGCAGCATGCCCGCCTCCGACGGCGACATGCCGTCGTGCACGACCCCGACGACGACCTCGGTGATCGGCATCTCGACGTCGTGCTTCCTGGCCAGTTCGAGGACGGACTCGCAGGACTTCACGCCCTCGGCGGTCTGCTTGGTGGCGGCGACGACCTCGGCGAGGGTCATGCCGCGGCCCAGGTTCTCGCCGAAGGTGCGGTTGCGCGACAGCGGCGAGGTGCAGGTGGCCACCAGGTCGCCCATGCCGGCCAGGCCGGCGAAGGTGTGGGGGTCGGCGCCGAGCGCGGCGCCCAGGCGGGAGATCTCGGCCAGGCCCCTGGTGATGAGCATGGCGCTGACGTTGTCGCCCATGCCCATGCCCGCCGAGACGCCCACGGCCAGCGCGATCACGTTCTTCACCGCGCCGCCCAGCTCGACCCCGACCACGTCGGTGTTGGTGTACGGCCGGAACCACGGCGGCAGGTGACAGGCCGCCTGGAGGCGTTCGGCGACCGACTCGTCGGTGCAGGCGACGACCGTGGCGGCGGGCTGCCGGTGGGCGATCTCCTTGGCCAGGTTGGGGCCGGACACCACCGCGACCCGCTCCTCGGGCACCTCGGCGACCTCGCGGATCACCTCGCTCATGCGCTTGGTCGTGCCGAGCTCGACGCCCTTCATGAGGCTGACCAGGACCGCTCCGGACGGGATGTGCTCGCGCCAGGCGGTCAGGTTGGGCCGCAACATCTGCGAGGGCACGGCGAGCACCACGAAGTCGGCGCCGTCGAGCGCGCGCACCGGGTCGGTGGTGGCGCGCAGGGCCTCGGGCAGCGTCACGCCGGGCAGGTAGTCGGGGTTGGCGTGGTCCTTGTCGATCGCCTCGACCAGCTCGGGCCTGCGCCCCCACAGCGTCACCTCGTTGCCCGCCTCGGCGAGGACCATGGCGAACGTGGTGCCCCACGAACCCGTGCCGAAAACGGCTGCCTTTGTCATGCCATCACCGCCTGGCGGGGTCGTAGGGAGTTTCGGGGGCCTTCTCGCCGCGCAGCTCGGTCAGTTGCTCGGTGATGGCCGCCATGATGTCGGCGGTCGCCTCCCGCAGCACACTGGCCCGCAGGGGCTGCCCCTCGTACTTGGACAGGTCGACCGGTGGGCCGACGGTCACGTGGAAGGTCTTGCGCGGGAACAGCCTGGGCTTCTTCGCGCCGTACGGGAGCAGCTCCTGGGCGCCCCAGTGGGCGACGGGGATGACCTGCACGCCGCTCTCCAGCGCCAGCCGGGCCGCGCCGGTCTTGCCCACCATGGGCCACAGGTCGGGATCGCGGGTGCAGGTGCCCTCGGGGTAGAACAGGATGGCGGCGCCGTCGCGCAGCCGCTGGGCCGAGGAGCTGAGCGACCTGGCCGCCTCGCTGCTGCCCCGCTCGACGGGGATGGCCAGCAGGCCGTTGAGCGCCGGGCCCAGGAAGGGCACCTTGAACAGCGCGGCCTTGGCCAGGATGACGGGCCAGCGGCCGTTGTTGAACAGGAAGTGCGACAGCAGGACGGGATCGGTCCAGGACAGGTGGTTGGCCGCGATGATGATGCCGCCGGTGCGCGGGAGACGCTCGCCGTTGCGCCAGTCCCTCTTGACCAGGAGCGTCGACAGCGGCTTCACCACCGCTACGGCGAATGACTCCCAGAAACGCGAAGGTCGCGTGGGGCGGCTCATGCTCTCCTCCAACCCGTACGGTATTCGCCCCAAGTCTCCCGGTTGGCCGCGTGGGATGTCGAGGCGAGATGCTTAAGCCTATGAGCAACCGCTGGTCTCTGGTCATTCCGGTGAAGACGCTGGTCGCGGCGAAGACCCGGCTGGCCGCCGCCACGGGGCCGCATCGTACGCGGCTGGCCGTGGCCGTAGCCTGCGACACCGTGGCGGCGGCGCTGGCGTGCCCGATGGTGGCGCGGGTGGTCGTGGTGACCGCCGATCCGGCCGCGGCGGGGCCGCTGGGGGCGCTGGGGGCGGAGGTGGTGCACGATCCCGACCGAGGGCTCAACACCGCGCTGCGCACGGGCGCGGCCCATGCCGTACGCGTCGCTCCCGGTGACGCGGTGGGCGCCCTCCAGGCCGACCTGCCGGCGCTGCGACCGGCCGAGCTGGCGACGGCGCTGACGGCGGCGGCCGAGTTCGACCAGTCGTTCGTGCCGGACGCGCAGGAGGTCGGCACGACGTTCTACGGCGTTCTTCCCGGCCGGCCGTTCACGCCGCGGTTCGGCGGCGAGTCGCGGGCCAAGCACCTGGGCGGCGGCGCGAAGGAGTTGTGCCCGCCGGGGATCGACTCGCTCCGGCGGGACGTGGACACCCCCGACGACCTGCGCGCGGCCCTCGTCCTGGGGCTGGGCCGGCACACGGCGGCGGTGGTCGCCGACCTGTGGCCGGACGCGTGATCCTCCGGGCCGCCTCTCGCCCGCCGGGCGGCGATCGGCTTAGGCTGGTCGGCGTGCAGGCGACGGTACGCAGCTTCGACGAGGTCACCCGTTCCGGCTCGGTCTTCCTCGACGACGGGACGGTGCTGGAGTTCGGCACGCGCGCCTTCGACGCGGGGCCGCTGCGGCTGCTGCGCACGGGGCAGCGGGTGAATCTCGCCACCGACGGCGGGGAGATCACCTACATCACGCTGTCGACGTTCCCGATTCCCGCGCCCGAATGACGACGCGGTCCCGGAAAACAGCGAACGCCCGGGCGTGGGCCGCCCGGGCGTGATGTCCGCTGAGACTATTTCTTCTTGCCGACCTGCTTGCCGCCCTCGTTCACCAGGTCCTTGAATTCAGAGCCGGGACGGAACTTGGGCGCCCAGCTCTCGGCGACCTTGATCTCGGCGCCGGTCGACGGGTTCCTGGCAGTGCGGGCGGGCTTGTTCACCATCTCGAACGCGCCGAAGCCCGTGATGGAGACCTTGTCCCCGCTCGCCACAGCCTTCTGGATGGCCTCGATGACCGCGTTGACGGCCTCGGTGGCCGTCCTTTTGTCGCCCACCCGATCGGTGATGGCGTCGACGAGCTCTCGCTTGTTCATGAAAGTCCTGCTCCCCCAGTGACGGCTCGGGGTTCCAGCTCTCGAGTTCGACGTAGAAACCCCTTACGCGCTCGAAAGTAGGCGGGATCGCGGGGGAACTCAATCACCCTGCGTGTTTTTCCCCTCGCGTGGCGTGTCGAGAGCGCTCAAAAAGGCGTCGAGGCGGGCGGCCGCCCTTTCCGGATCGCGCTTGGCGAGATCACAGATGGACAGGTAGCGGCGGGCCGCCCGTTCCTTGTCGGCGGCGGGGAGCATGCGGACGCGGCGGTGCGCCTCGCGCAACCGCCGCGCCAGTCGGTCGTCCTCTAGACGGTCGTCGGCAGCCATGGCTGCCGACCATTCTCGTACGTGGCCACATCGTCGGCGTGACGCAGGGTCAGCCCGATGTCGTCCAGGCCTTCGGTGAGCCGCCAGCGGGTGTAGTCGTCGATCTCGAACGGCACGACCTCGCCGGCCCAGCGGACCTGACGTTCCAGCAGGTCGACGGTCACCTGGAGCTTGGGGTCGGCCTCGACGGCGGCCTGCAGGGCCTCGACCTTCTCGCCGGGCAGGACGACCGGCAGCAGGCCCATCTTGGTGGAGTTGTTGCGGAAGATGTCGCCGAAGCGGGCGGCGATCACGGCGCGGAAGCCGTACTGCTGCAGGGCCCACACGGCGTGCTCGCGGGAGGAGCCGGTGCCGAAGTCGGGGCCGGAGACCAGGATCGAGCCGCCCTCGTAGGACGGGTCGTTCAGGACGAACGTCGGGTCCTCGCGCCAGGCGGCGAACAGGCCCTTCTCGAAGCCGGTGCGGCTGACCTGCTTGAGCCAGACGGCCGGGATGATCTGGTCGGTGTCGACGTTGCTGCGGCGCAGCGGCACCGCCGTACCGGTGTGGGTGGTGAAGGCGTCCATCGGTCGTTCTCCTTACAGGTCGGCGGGGGCGGTCAGGCGGCCGGTGACGGCGGTCGCGGCGGCGACCTGCGGCGACACCAGGTGGGTGCGTCCGCCCTTGCCCTGGCGGCCCTCGAAGTTGCGGTTGGAGGTGGAGGCGCTGCGCTCGCCGGGCTGGAGCGTGTCGGGGTTCATGCCGAGGCACATCGAGCAGCCGGCCTCGCGCCACTCGGCGCCGGCGGCCTTGAACACCTCGTGCAGGCCCTCCTGCTCGGCCTGGAGCTTGACCAGCATCGAGCCGGGCACGATCAGCGTGCGGGTGCGGACCTGGCGGCCGCGCAGGATCTCGGCGGCCGAGCGCAGGTCCTCGATGCGGCCGTTGGTGCACGAGCCGACGAACACGGTGTCGACCTCGATCTCGCGCAGCGGCGTGCCCGCGGTCAGGCCCATGTACTCCAGCGCGCGCTCGGCGGCCGAGCGCGCGACCGGGTCGGCGAAGCTGTCGGGGCTGGGCACGGACTCGCCCAGCGGCAGGCCCTGGCCGGGGTTGGTGCCCCACGTGACGTACGGGGTCAGGGTCGTGGCGTCGATCTCCACGACCTTGTCGAACACGGCGTCGTCGTCGGTGCGCAGCGACTTCCAGTACTCGACGGCCTGGTCCCACAGCTCGCCCTTGGGGGCGTGCTGGCGGTCCTTGAGGTAGGCGAAGGTGGTCTCGTCCGGGGCGATCACGCCGGCGCGGGCGCCCGCCTCGATGGACATGTTGCAGACGGTCATGCGGCCCTCCATGGAGAGCTTGCGCACGGCCTCGCCGCGGTACTCGACGATGTAGCCCTGGCCGCCGCCGGTGCCGATCTTGGCGATGATCGCCAGGATCAGGTCCTTGGCCGTGACGCCGGCGGGCAGCTCGCCCGAGACCTCGATGGCCATCGTCTTCGGCCGGTAGGCGGGCAGCGTCTGGGTGGCCAGGACGTGCTCGACCTCGGAGGTGCCGATGCCGAACGCGATGCCGCCGAAGGCGCCGTGGGTGGAGGTGTGCGAGTCGCCGCACACGATCGTCATGCCCGGCTGGGTCAGGCCGAACTGCGGGCCGATGATGTGCACCACGCCCTGGCCGGCGTCGCCCATCGGGTGCAGCCTGATGCCGAACTCGGCGGCGTTCTTGCGCAGCGTCTCGACCTGGGCCTTGGAGACGGGGTCGGAGATCGGGCCGAGGACGGTCGGAACGTTGTGGTCCTCGGTGGCGATGGTGAGATCGGGCCTGCGCACCTTCCGGCCGGCGAGACGGAGTCCGTCGAACGCCTGCGGACTGGTCACCTCGTGAATGAGGTGCAGGTCGATGTAGAGCAGGTCGGGTTCGCCCTCCGCACGGCGGACGACGTGCTGCTCCCAGACCTTCTCGGCCAGTGTGCGGCCCATGATCTCCTCCTTGAGATTGCCTCCGACTTGCTTTCTCATATGTCGAGACGGCAGTATCGGTGTATGGACAACTCTAGCGGAGTCGGAGTACTCGACAAGGCCGTTCTTGTACTCAATGCCCTCGAAGCGGGTCCCGCTTCCCTGGCTCAGCTCGTCCAGGCCACCGGCCTGGCCCGCCCCACGGCCCACCGGCTGGCCGTCGCACTTGAGCACCACCGCATCGTGAGCCGCGACACGCAGGGCCGATTCGTGCTCGGGCCGCGGCTGTCGGAGTTGTCCACGGCGGCCGGCGAGGACCGGCTGCTCGCGGTGGCCTCGCCCGTGCTGACGCAGCTGCGCGACCTGACCGGCGAGAGCGCGCAACTCTACCGGCGCCAGGGTGACGAGCGGGTCTGCGTGGCGGCGGCCGAGCGGGCCAGCGGCCTGCGCGACACCGTCCCGGTGGGCTCTGCGCTGCCGATGACGGCGGGCTCGGCGGCCCAGATCCTGCTGGCCTGGGAGGAGCCGGACCGGCTGCACAGGGGCCTGCGCGGCGCCAAGTTCACCGCCGCCACCCTCGCCTCCGTACGGCGCCGCGGATGGGCCCACAGCGTCGGCGAGCGGGAGCAGGGGGTGGCCAGCGTGTCCGCCCCCATAAGGGGCAGCGGAGGCAAGGTGATCGCCGCCGTCTCGGTCTCCGGGCCCATCGAGCGGCTCACCAGAGCGCCCGGCCGGCTGCACGCCGTACCCGTCATGGCGGCCGCAGAACGCATCACCGAGGCCATGCGCCGCACGTCATGATCGGCGAAAGCTCGTATTTCGGGGGCCGACTGCCTCGTGGGCGCACTAGCCTGAGTGCGTGACAGATCGCATCGAGGTAGCCGCCACTGAGCTGCGACCCCTGCTCGAAGAGTTCATCATGTGGGCGCGCTCCAACGCGCCCGGAAGCGACCCCGAGCTCGTGGGGCCTGCCGCACTCTGGCACCGTCTCGCCTTCTCGCAGGACCTCGGCACGTGGAAGCGTGCCGACCTGCGCAACCTGCTGCTCGACCGCATGCCGAAGGTCGTGGAGGATCCCGACGCCGCCGCCGACGGCATGCTGCCCGCCGTCGACGCGTACCTGACGTTCCTCTCCCAGACCGGCAGGCTCGCCAAGGGCTCCGACACCCTCGCCGATCTGCAGGCCGAGCTCGACGACGTCGAGGACGAGTTCGTCGAGCTCATGGAGGAGCTGCTCGACGACGACGGCGCGGGTGACGACGAGGACGAGACCGGCGACCTGGGCGACTTCGAGGCGTTCGCCGACGAGCTGGCCGAGCTCGACACGATCAGGCTGCGGCCCGACTCCGAGCTGGCCGCGGCCGCCCGCCAGGCGCCGCTGGTCGGCAAGGCCCGCGACCTGGCGCTGTGGGTGGGCTCCGGCCGCCGCGTCGGCGAGGACACCCTGCTCACCGACGCCGAGGTGGAGGAGGCGCTGGCCGTCGTCGGCCTGCCCAGGCCCGAGACCGACGGCCCGGTGGCCGAGGCGGTCCCGCAGCTCTGGAACATCTGGAACCTCGCCGTCGACCTGGAGTTCCTCGAACCGGGCGAGGGCAACACCGTGGCCGTCCAGGACGACACCTCCGAGTGGCCGTTCGACGACGACGAGGACGTCCTCGACGCCTGGATGCTCGGCCTGCACTCCGTCGACTACGGCGACCCCGAGCTCGACGACGACGACCTGACGATGGCGCTGGCCGGCCTGACCCGGGGCCTGCTGGTCAGGCTGCTGCTGGCCGGCGGCTCGCGCGAGCGCGACGACCTGGCCCGCGAGCTGGCCGAGGCCGCCGCCGACCTCGACGAGCTGGGCGGCGACGCCTGGGAGGCGGCCGGCGACCCGCTGGCCCCCGCCATCGACTGGCTGGTCGGCTACGGCATGATCGAGGTCGAGGGCGTCACCGTGCGTCTCACCCCGCTGGGCACCGAGGGCGTCGTCCACCTGGTCGACGACGCCGACATCGAGGTCGACGCCCGGCCCGCGATCGAGTCGATGAGCGCCCACGAGCTGCTCGCACTGAGCGCCGAGCTGCCCGAGGACGAGGCCGACGCCGAGTTCGCGGCCTGGATGCGGCTCAGGGAGCCGGCCAAGGCCGCCGAGGAGCTGCTCGACGCCGCCGCCGAGGACGAGAGCGACGCCCTGATCCGGGTGCAGGCCGCCAGCGTGGTCGGCACACTGGGCGAGGCCGCCGTCCCGGCCTGGCAGGAGGCGCTCAAGCAGCCGTCGCTGCGGCCGTACGCGGCGACGCACCTGAGCCAGCTGGAGATCGAGGGGGCGCCCGAGCCCACCCAGGACGACACCCACTGGCTGATCCTCGACATGTGGACGATCTCGGCCGGGCTGGGGCGTTCCGAGTTCGTCAGCAGCCTGCAGGACATCGGCCCCGACATGGTCAACGGGCTGCTCGAAGTGATCTGGAAGATCCCGCACGCGCACGTGGAGGAGCTGCTCGACCTGATCTCGCAGGTCCACCCCGACAAGCAGGTCGCCAAGGCGGCCCGCCGTGCCCTGTTCAAGGCCCGCTCCTCGGCCTGACCCCGCTACGGCCAGGGCTCCACGCGATCGGCGTGGGGCCCTGTTCCCGTTCGGAGGCGGGCCCGTGCAACGCAAAAACGCCCCGGTGCTTGACGCACCGGAGCGTTTTGAGTGAACGTAGTCCCGACCGGATTCGAACCGGCGCTACCGCCTTGAGAGGGCGGCGTCCTGGGCCACTAGACGACGGGACCTTCGCTCAGCTTGTGACAGTGGTAGTCCCGACCGGATTCGAACCGGCGCTACCGCCTTGAGAGGGCGGCGTCCTGGGCCACTAGACGACGGGACCCTGTTCACAAGCTGGTGTGCCGGGTCTCCCCGGCGACGCAGGTAACTCTACCGCACCCCGCAGACCACAACCAACCCGCTTGTCAGCGCATGAGATCAGGCCGGTGGCGGCGGACCCAGTCGCCCATCGGCCCCCGTTCCCACAGCGGGTCGATCTCGCCGAGCGGGATCGCCACCTCGGGCCGTCCGGTGACGGGGTCGACGGGCACCCGGGCCAGGCGCTCGCGCATCCACTGCGGCGCCCGCGGCGGGAGCGTGCGCTCGCCCCACCCGACCAGCCCCACCGAGCGCAGGGCCTGGACGCGTACGCGGACGCCGCCGGGCCGGCCCAGGAGCCGGGGGTCGGCCGGCCGGGTGTCCACCACGCCGATCCGGGCGATGTCGGGCCAGCGCAGCCGCACCCTGAAGCCGCGGGCGTCGGCCAGCTCCACGCCCTCCGGCGAGAAGCGCACGACCGTGCCCGCGACCAGCCGGCGGTGCTTGACGACGAGCACGCCGGTCAGGGCCGCCGTGGCGAGCGCGCCGAGCACGACGCCCAGCGCCGAGCTGCCGGTGAAGATGGCCCCGAGCAGCAGGCAGACGGCGAAGAAGAGCGCCAGCGGCGCGGCGAACGGGGCGACGAAACGGGCAAGGCCGCCCTCGCGCATGCGGAATTCGTCCATGAGGCGAGGGAGGCTACCCGCCGAGCAGCCCGCGGCGGAAGGCCACGGCGGCGGCGCGGTCGCGGACGTCGAGCTTGGCGTAGGCGTGCAGCAGGTGCGTCTTGACGCTGGCCTCGCTGATGAACAGCTCGGCCGCCGCCTGCCGGTTGGTCGCTCCCCCGGCCACCAGCCGCAGCACCTCCAGCTCACGTCTGCTCAGGTCGCCCCGCCTCGGCCTGCGCACGTGGTCGGCCAGCCGTCCGGCCACGGCGGGGACAGGACGTCGGTGTCGAACGTCGTGAGCACCAGCACCCGCGGCCCGCTCCCGCTCAGCTGCCTGATCGCGGCCAGGCCGTCCATGCCGGGCATGCGCAGGTCCATGAGGACGACGTCGGGCCGCAGCTCGGCCGCCAGCCGGACGGCCTGGGCGCCGTCGGCCGCCTCGCCCACGATCTCCATGCCGGGCTCGGCGCCCAGGGCGGCGCGCAGGCCGTCCCGGACGATCGGGTGGTCGTCCACGATGAGCAGTCTCACGGTCGTTCGCCTTCCGCGGGTATGACGGGTACGGCCGCGGCCACGGCGCTCCCCCGGCCCGGCTCGGACTCGACCTCCCGCGTGCCACCCACCGCGCGGGCCCGCCGGCGCATGCCTTCCACCCCGAAGCCCTCAGCAGCCTCCTGCGGAACGAAACCGCGCCCGTCGTCACGGATGTCGAGCATGACGACTTCGTCCGTGTACGACAGGGTGAGGGCCGTCCTGGTGGCATCGGCGTGCTTGGCTGGCGGCGGCGGTCGGCCTCGGCGGTGAGCGTCACGCCCGCCGTCACCAGGCGGGTCGGCAGCAGGGCGACGGCCAGGGGGTAGCCGAGCGAGGCGAACACGACGAGGGCCGGGTTGCCCGCCACCAGCGCGCCCGCGAGGCCCATGAGCAGCACGTAGTACGGGACGACGAGAACGGCCTGCCGGTGCCGCCGGGAATGCAGCCACGGGACGGCGGCGGCGGCCACGGAGATCGCCAGCAACCCGTAGCCGAGCGCGACGTGGAGCAGACGCTCACGTCCTGGTGCCCGGCTCACGCCTCCAGCCCGGCACGCCGCCCGGGTCAACCGATCGGTGGATGGGCGGACTCAGCCGTACGGACCGCCGGACGGGCGATGTGCAGGCCCTGCCGGCCTGGGCGAACATCGGCCCATGAGCGATCGAGAGAGCGGATCCCGGCCCGGCCGGGTGACCACGTTCGTGTTCGTCACCGGGGCCGGCGGCGTGGCACAGGGAGATCCGGAGCTGACGCTGCGCGGGCACCGGACCGTGGGCGTGGAGCTGCCGGGGCACCTGCCCGCCGAGCAGTTCAGCCGCGCCTACCAGGCCCCGCAGGACCCGGCGGCGCTGGCCACCGCGCCCTCGCCGGTGTCCGGGGTGGCCCTGGACGACTACGTCGAGGCCACGGTGAACGTCGTGCGCAGGGTCGCCGCGTACGGCCCGGTGGTCCTGGTGGGCGGGAGCCTCGGCGGAGCGGCGGTCACCAAGGCCGCCGACGAGGTCCCCCACCTGCTCGACCGGCTGGTCCACGACACGGCCTTCTGCTGCACGCGGCTGCGCTCGCCGGCCGAGTACCTGGAGACACCCGAGGCCGCCACGAGCCTGGCGAAGGGGCTGGTGGCCGGGTTGATCGGCGACCCCACGGCGCTCATGGCGGTGCGGATGAACTGGCGGACGTCCGACCCGGCGTTCCTGGCCGCGGCCAAGAAGGCGTTCATGGCCGCGGCGGCCGACGGCGAGTTCCTGGCGCTGCTCAACACGTTGCTGCCGGACGAGAGCCTGCTGGTCTCCGCCGCGGACGCGCGCGGCAGGACGGACGCCTGGGGGCGGGTGCCGCGGACGTACATCAGGCACACCCGGGACCGGATGATCAGGGAGGCGGACGCGGCCACCCCGGGCAACAGGTTCGAGGTGCGCACGGTCGACACCGGGCACGCGGCCACGGCCGCGGAGTACGGGAGGATCAGCGAGATCCTGGACGCCCTGGCGACCTGACGGGCCGCCGACACGAAAAAACGGACGTCTCTCAGGGAGACATCCGTTTCGGTGACTTGCTGGGGTACCAGGACTCGAACCTAGACTAACTGAACCAGAATCAGTCGTGCTGCCAATTACACCATACCCCACCGCTGCGAACCCCTTCGAGGAGCGCGCTTGGCGACGTCCGAAAGAATAGCCCAGCTCGGGGGGTAAGACCAAAACGATTGCCGAAGCGGTCTCCGGCGGACTGCGGCACGGGCTCCGGCGTGCCAAGCTGAAGAGGACAAAACACCACGTGGAGGAGCCCCAGCGTTGGCCGAGAACCCGTTCTTCGCCCCTAGTAGCCTGCCGTACCAGTTGCCTGCGTTCGCGGACGTCCGCGAGGAGCACTACCTGCCCGCGTTCGAGCGCGGCATGGCCGAGCACCTGGCCGAGGTCGACGCGATCGCGAACAGCACCGAGCCGCCCACCTTCGACAACACGATCGCGGCCCTGGAGCGTTCTGGGCGCGTTCTCGGCCGTACGGCCACGGTCTTCTTCAGCATGGCCGCGTCCAACTCCAGCGACGGGATCATGGAGATCGAGAAGGAGATCTCCCCGAAGCTGACCGCGCACAACGACGCGATCCGCCTCAACCGGGCGCTGTGGGCGCGGATCAAGCAGGTCGGCACGTCCGACGCCGAGGAGGCGTGGCTGCTGGAGAAGTACCGGGAGGACTTCGTCCGGGCCGGGGCCGACCTGTCGGAGTCGCAGCAGGACCGGCTGCGCGAGCTCAACGGCGAGCTGTCGAAGCTCTCGACCGAGTTCGCGCAGACCCTGCTCAAGGCGTCCACCGAGGAGGCCCTGGTCGTCACGGACGCCAAGGAGCTCGACGGCTTCGACGAGGCCAGGATCGAGTCGCTGCGCCAGGACGACGGCACGTACGCGCTGCCGCTGCTGAACTTCACCAACCAGCCCGGCCTGGCCCAGCTCACCGACCGCGACGTGCGCCGCCGCCTGTACGAGCTGAGCGTCGGCCGCGCCCCGGCCAACTTCGGGCGGGCGGTCCAGATGGCCACGCTGCGGGCCGAGCGGGCGGCGCTGCTCGGCTTCCCCGACCATGCCGCCTACTCGGTGGCCGACCAGACGGCCAAGACCGTCGAGGCGGTCGAGGAGATGCTCGGCCAGCTCGTCGGCCCGGCCGTGCGCAACGCCGGCAAGGAGGCCGAGGCGCTGGCCGGGCAGGCCGGGTTCGCGATCGAGCCGTGGGACTGGTCGTACTACTCGGAGAAGGTGCGGCTGGCCCGCTACGACTTCGACGCCGACGCCATGCGGCCCTACTTCGAGCTCAACCGGGTCTTCAGGGACGGCGTGTTCTTCGCCGCCACCAAGCTCTACGGCCTCACCTTCACCGAGCGGCCCGACCTGGACGGCTACCACCCCGACGTGGCCGTCTTCGAGGTGTTCAACGAGGACGGCGCCCCGCTGGGCCTGTTCCTGCTCGACCCCTACGCCAGGGCGAACAAGCGCGGCGGCGCGTGGATGAACAACCTGGTCGACCAGTCGTACCTGTTCGACGAGCTGCCGGTGGTGATGAACAACCTCAACATCACCAAGCCGGCCTCGGGGCCGACGCTGCTGACGTACGACGAGGTGAACACCGCCTTCCACGAGTTCGGGCACGCGCTGCACGGGCTGTTCTCGGAGGTGCGCTACCCGCGTGTGTCGGGCACCAGCGTGCCGCGTGACTTCGTCGAGTACCCCTCGCAGGTCAACGAGATGTGGGCCACCTGGCCGGAGGTCCTGACCAACTACGCCAAGCACCACGAGACGGGCGAGCCGATGCCCGCCGAGCTGGTGGAGAAGCTGCACGCGGCCGAGAAGTTCAACCAGGGCTTCACGACGGTGGAGTACCTGGCGGCCACGCTGCTCGACTGGGCCTGGCACCGGCTGGCGGCCGGCGAGCAGGTGGCCGACGCGCAGGCGTTCGAGCAGGCGGCCCTGGAGGCGGCCGGGATCGACGTGGCGCTGGTGCGCCCCCGCTACCGGACGAACTACTTCGCCCACATCTTCTCGGGCGGCTACAGCGCCGGCTACTACTCCTACATCTGGAGCGAGGTGCTCGACGCCGAGAGCGTGGAGTGGTTCAAGGAGAACGGCGGCCTGACCAGGGCGAACGGCGACCACTTCCGCCGCGAGCTGCTCTCCAGGGGCGGCAGCCTCGACCCGCTGACCGCCTTCCGCAACTTCCGCGGGCGCGAGCCGGGCATCGGGCCGCTGCTGGCCCGCCGCGGCCTCGACTGACCGTCCCCTCCCCCGGGAATCGTCTCCCCTACGGCTCCGGCAGCTCCTCGATGCGCTGCCGGAGCCATTCCTTCTCCGCCCGGCTCGACGCCCGGGCGATCTCCAGCATGCCCCGCCGGTACGGGTCCGGCTCGTCCTTGATCCGGACGGGCCGGCCGCCCTCGTGGAAGAAGCTCGCCGGGGCCTCCAGGAAGGCCAGCCTGAGGCGCAGCACCCTTGACCGGTCGGCGGGGTCGGGCAGCGCCGACAGGAACGTCAGCAGGGCGAAGAAGCGCGTCTGGTCGCTGATGTCGAGCTCGCTCGGGTCGCGCAGCCGCCGCAGCAGCTCCTGGCGGCCCTCGCCGGTGAGCGTGAGCACCTGCCTGCGGGCCGCCGCCGCGCCCGCCTCCTCGTGCCGTTCGACCAGGCCCTTGGCCTCCAGTCTCGATATGGCGGGGTAGAGAGCGCCGTCGCTGACCGGGCGGAGGTGGCCGGTGAGCGCGGTCAGGCGGGCCTTGAGCTCGTAGCCGTGCATCGGACGCTCGTTCAGGAATCCCAGGATGGTGAGGGACAGATCCCCGCCGCTTGCCATGGCCCGCATCGTAACGCTATACCTCTAAAAGAGGTATAGCGAAACGAGGTATTGGCATGTTCAGGCTGGCTCTCCCCATCTACGTGGAGCTGCTCACGGCCGTGGTCGCGGTGGGCGTGATCGACCTGCTGTGGGTCTCGGGGCTCGGGGAGGGGGCCATCGCGGCCGTCACCGTGGGCACCACGGCCGAGTACCTGGCCTACGGGCTGTTCCTGGCCGTCCCGACGGGGGTGACCGTGCTCGTCGGGCGGCGTGACGGGCAGGCGCCGATCGGGCCGGTGATCAGGACGGGGTGGATGTTGTGGGCCGCGTTCTCGGTGGCCGTCGCCGTCCCGGGCGTGCTGCTGCGCGAGCCGCTGGCGGCTCTGTTCACCGACGATCCCGGGCCGACGGCGGGGTTCTTCCTGATCTCACTGGGCGGGCTGCCGGTGTTCTTCGCCCAGACGGTCGTGGACGCGATCCTCAAAGGGCTGGGCGACACGAAGACCCCCATGCGGAACGCGCTGATCTGCAACGCCCTGGTCATCGTCCTGGACCCGCTGTTCATCTACGGCCTCGACCTGGGCGTCCAGGGGGCCGCGCTGGCCACCGTGGCGGCGCGGCTGGTCACGCTCGGGGTGGCGGTCACCTCCGTCGTACGGCTGCGCGCCGACCCCGGCGACGGCCTGCTCGCCGGGGAGGTGCTGCGGACCGGCCTGCCCATGTCGGGAGACTTCCTGGCCCGTTCCCTGGTGGGCATGGCGCTGGTGGAGATCGTGGCCGGGTTCGGCACGGCCGAGGTCGCCGGGTACGGCATCGGTCAGAAGATCATGCTGGCGGGGGTCATGGTCTTCTACGCGCTGCGCCAGGCGGCGATGATCCGTACCGCGCGGTCGGAGCCGGTCGGGTCGCCGCTGCGGCTCGGGCTGGCGACCGGGGCGGTGGTCGCGGTCGTGCTCAACCTGGTGGCCGCGCCCGCGGCCGGCCTGTTCACCGGCGATCCGGCGGTGACCGTGGGCTTCCTGCGGTGGATGACGCTCTACCTGGTGCCGTTCGGCGGGCTCATCGCCGTCGGGGGGGTGCTCCAGGCAAGCGGAAGGGGCAGCCGCCTGCTCGCCGCCACGCTGGCGGGCTTCGCGGTGCAGCTGCCCCTCGCCTATCTGCTGAGCTCGTGGCTCGGCGTCACGGGGGTGTGGCTGTCGATGGCCGTCGGGTCGTCGCTCAGCCTCGCAGGCGCCCTAGCGCCGCTCGGATCCGTTCCGTGGCACGCTCGCGCCCGAGCACCTCGATCGACTCGAACAGCGGCAGGCCCACGGTCCGGCCGGTGATCGCCACGCGCACGGGGGCCTGGGTCTTGCCCAGCTTGAGCCCGAGCGGCGCGCCGACCTCCTCCAGGGCCTCCTTGAGCGACTCCGCGTCCCAGGGGACCGTCTCCAGGCGGGTGAGGTAGGCGCCGAGGATCTCCTCCGGGGAGTTCTTCATCGCCTTGTCCCAGGACGGCTGGTCGAAGACGGGCTCGTCGAGGAAGAGGAAGTCGACGTTCTGCCTGATCTCCGACAGCACGGCGATGCGGGTCTGGGCCAGCGCCGCGACCTTGCTGAACAGCTCGCGGTCCCAGGCGGGGTCGAGGTACGGAGAGCAGCGCTCCTCGAAGGTCTCCAGCGGCAGCGCCCTGATGTACTCGCCGTTGAAGGCCCGCAGCTTCTTCTCGTCGAAGAAGGCGCTGGCGGAGTTGACGTCCTCCAGCTTGAACAGCGGGACCATCTCCGCCCACGGCATGATCTCGCGGTCCTCGCCGGGGCCCCAGCCGAGCAGCATGAGGTAGTTGACCATGGCCTCGGCGAGGTAGCCCTCGTCGCGGTAGTCCTCCAGGGCCACCTTGTCGCGGCGCTTGGACAACTTCTTGCGCTGCTCGTTGACGATCACCGGCAGGTGGGCCCAGATCGGCGGGTTCGAGCCGAGCGCCGGCCACAGCAGCACCTGCTTGGCGGCGTTGCCCAGGTGCTCCTCGCCGCGCACGACGTGCGTGATGCCCTGGGTGATGTCGTCGACGGCGTTGGCCAGCACGTAGAGCGGCGAGCCGTCGGTGCGGGCGATCACGAAGTCTTCCTGGGCCTCGTTGGGGAACTCGACGTTGCCCCTGATCAGGTCTTCGACGACGGTGACGCCCTCGTCGGGGGTGCGGAAGCGCACCGCGCCCTCGGTCAGGCCGCGCTCACGGCAGAAGCCGTCGTAGCCCTTGTGCTCGGAGTCGGTGCGGGCCACCAGGGTCTCACGGGTGCAGTCGCAGTGGTACGCCTTGCCGTCGGCCAGCAGCTTGGCCACGGCCTCGCGGTGCTGCGGCTCGTAGGCCGACTGGAAGTAGGGGCCCTCGAACACCGGGTTGGTGCCGTTGATGCCGATCCAGTCGAGCGCCGAGATGATGCCCTCGGTCCACTCCGGACGGTTGCGCGTGGCGTCGGTGTCCTCGACGCGCAGGACGAAGCGGCCGCCGGACTGTTCGGCGAGGGCCCAGTTGAACAGCGCCGTGCGGGCGCCGCCGACGTGGAACATGCCGGTCGGGGACGGGGCGAAACGCACCCGTAGATCAGTCACGGGAGACCACCTTGTTCGTGAGAGTGCCGATGCCTTCGATGCCGACGCTGACCTCGTCGCCGATCTCCAGCGGGCCGATGCCCGCCGGGGTGCCGGTCAGGATGACGTCGCCGGGGATCAGCGTCATGACCGCGCTGACGTAGGCGACCAGCGCGGGGATGTCGTTGATGAGCTGGCTGGTGCGGCCGCTCTGCCGGATCTCGCCGTTGACCGTGGTGGTCAGCGCCAGGTCGCTCGCGTCGAGATCGGTCTGGATCCAGGGCCCGAGCGGGCAGAACGTGTCGAAGCTCTTGGCCCGGGTGAACTGCACGTCCTTCTTCTGCAGGTCGCGGGCGGTGACGTCGTTGGCGCAGGTGTAGCCGAAGATGACGTCCTTGACCCGGTCGACGGGCACGTCGCGGCAGAGCCTGCCGATCACCACGGCCAGCTCGCCCTCGTAGTCGACCCGGTCGGACAGCGAGGTCGGGTAGGCGATGGCCTCCCCGTGGCCGATCACCGACGTGGACGGCTTCATGAAGATGAGCGGCTCGTCGGGCACCTCGTTGCCCATCTCGCGGGCGTGCTCGGCGTAGTTCCTGCCGATGGCGACGACCTTGCTCGGCAACATCGGGGCCAGCAGCTTCACCTGGGACAGCGGGAAGCGGTCACCGGTGAACTGCACCTGGCCGAACGGATGGCCGGAGACCGTGGAGACGAACTCCTCGCCAGGGCCGCCTTCGACCACGCCGAACGACACGCCTTCGCCTGTGGAGAACCTCGCTATACGCACCTGACAAGGCTATCGCCGCCGTCGCAGGGGTCCGCCCACCGCCGCAAAAGTCAGGAACCCTCCATAAATGCCCCCAGAGTCCGTTTTGTTGGGTATCGGAGGTGATTAACCGGATATCTCTGCCTATCTAGAGACTTCTAGGGGGTGATGGAACGTGCCGGACACGATGGTCAACCAGACCTCTGCCGTACCGCGGGCCAGAACACAGGACGGCGGATCGGCGAACCCGCTGGTCACCGACAAGGGCACGACGAGCATCGACGACGTCGTCGTCGCCAAGATCGCCGGACTGGCCGCACGCGAGGTCTCCGGCGTGCACGCCATGGGCGGCGGCGCCGCCAGGGCGCTCGGCAGCATGCGCGGCATGGTCGGCGGGGAACGCAGCGTCGCGCAGGGCGTCTCGGTCGAGGTGGGAGAACGCCAGGCGGCCGTGGACATGGACCTGGTCGCCGAGTACGGCACCGCGATCCCGGACCTGGCCGCCGCCGTGCGCAGGAACGTCATCGCGGCGGTCGAGCGCATGTGCGGCCTGGAGGTCACCGAGGTCAACATCAGGGTCGACGACGTGCACCTGCCCGGCCAGGACCGCGACAAGGACAGGGAAATGGGCGACGGTCGCCGCGAGGTCATCGAGCAGCCGGAGCCCCGGGTCCAATGACCCGGCCCGACGCCCCCGCCTGTGGCAGGGCCGACACCGAGACCGACGCCGAGGCGGAGGCCGAGGCGCTGGCCGAGCTCGTGCGGGCCTGCCCAGGGGTGGCGGGGCTCTCCGGCGGCCCGTTCGGGACGGTGGCGACGTACCTGCGCGGGGAGCGGGTCAGGGGCGTCTCGACCGGCGAGGACGTGGTGGAGGTCGCCATCGTGGCGACCCTGGAACGGCCGCTGCCCGAGACCGCCGAGGACGTCCGCCAGGCAGTGTGGAAGCTGACCGGCGGGCGTCCCGTCAACGTACGCATCGACGACGTGGTGGAGGAATCATGAGCAACGTCCCTTGGCTGCCGGTCATCGGCATGATGGTCGGCATCATCCTCGGATTCGCGGGGGCCTTCGGCGGCCTCGGCGCGTTCCTGCTCGTCCTCGTGCTCGGCGCGGTCGGCTTCCTGGTCGGCAAGATCGCCGAGACCGGCGAACTGAACCTGTCGGGCCTGACCGCGAGGCGGCGATGATCACGACCGCTCCCCAGGTGACGGTCCCCCGGCAGCGGCTCGCGCCGGGGGACGAGCCGGAGCGGCGGGGCCGTACCGAGATCGCCGACCGGGTGGTCGCCAAGATCGCGTGCTGCGCGGCGCGGGAGGTTCCCGAGGTGCGCGACGTGCAGCTGGGCGGCGTGCCGTGGACGCGTTCGTCCAGCGCCGAGGTGCGCGGCGAGCGGGCCACCCTGAAGCTGAACGTGACCGTCGCCTACCCGGCCCCGCTGCACGCCGTGGCCGCGCGGCTGCGGGAGCACGTGCGCAACCGGGTGGCCATGCAGACCGGCCTGAACGTCACGCGCCTCGACGTGATCATGACCGATCTGGCGGGAGGCCCGGAATGACCCGCCCCCTCCCGCCCGAAGAGCCTGAGGAGGCGCAGGGGGCCGTCCCGGCGGATGGGGCCGGGGCCCATCGGGGCTGGGCGGAGGCCGTGCCGCCGCGCGACAAGGGGGCCGACCGGGCCGCGGTGCGCGCGTTCCGGCCGCAGCGCCGGGCGCCCGCCATCGTGGTCGCCGTCCTGCTCACGCTGCTGGGCCTGCTGGTCGCCGCCGAGACGGTGTCCGCGCTGGTCGGCAGCCCGTTGCGATGGCTGCCGTACGACCGGATGCTGGCGTGGGCGTCCACGACGCCGTGGTCGCACCCGCTGGTCCTGGCCGGGGCCGCGATCGTCGCGCTGATCGGCCTGGCGCTGCTGGTCACCGCCCTGGTGCCGGGACGGCCGCGGATGGTCCCCGTACGGACCGGCGACCCCGACCTGATCATCGGGGTGCGTCCCAAGAGCTTCACCAGGGCTTTGGAGCACGCCGCCGAGGAGGTGCCGGGGGTGCGCTCGGCCCACGCCACCCTGCGCGGCCGCACGGTCGCCGTCACCCCCGCCACGTCCGGCTGGGACGACGAGGGCTTCGGCCACGCCGTGCGCGAGGCCGTGCTCACCAGGCTCGCCGGGCTGGACCCGGTGGAGCCGTACCAGGTGGCGGTCAACGTCAAGGAGCGGCGATGAACAGGCGGACCGGGCGCGGCAACCGCTGGGGGCTGGCCCTGGTCGGCCTGGTGCTGGCCGTCCTCGGCGGCCTGACGCTGGCCCGGGGCCTGCTGGGGCCGTCCACGCCGATCGTGGACGCGGGCACGCGCGGGTTCTTCGCCGGCAACAGCCCGCTCGTGTGGTGGGTCGTGGCCGCCGTGTCGGTCCTGGTCGCGCTGCTGGCCCTGCGCTGGCTGGTCGTGCAGGGCCGCAGGGACGCCCGCACCCGGCTGCGCCTGGAGAGCGGCCCGGACGGCGTCACCGAGATCGCGGCGGGCGGGATGGCCCACGCGGTCGCCGCCGACGTCGAGGCCAGCCCCGCCGTCCTGAACGCCGACGCCGACCTGGTCGGCCCGCGCGGCCACCCCGAGGTACGGCTGCGCGTGGCCGCCGACGAGGCCGCCCCGATCGCCGAGCTGAGCGAGCACCTGTCCAGGGTCACCCTGCCGAACCTGCGGGACGCGCTGGACAGGGATCACGTGCCGGCGGTGGCCCGCGTTAGCCTGGAGCCCTCACCTGCGACGCAGCGGGTCGTGCGCTAAGGCTTCGCCGAGAGGGGTCCTCCGTTGTCCATCGTGAAGATCAACGTTCTGACCGTGCCCGACGAGATGCGCGAGGAGCTGGAGAAGCGCTTCTCGGGCCGGGCCGGGATGGTGGAGTCGGCCGACGGGTTCGAGTGGTTCGAGCTGCTGCGGCCGGTCGAGGGCACCGACCAGTACCTCGTCTACACGCGCTGGCGCAGCGAGGAGGACTTCCAGACCTGGCAGCAGGGTCAGGCGTTCCAGCGCGGCCACGCCCAGGCCGCCGCGGCCGCCGGGCAGGGGCAGGGACAGGGGCACGGTCACGGGCAGGGCCCGGCGGCGACGGGCTCCCAGGTGTGGAGCTTCGACGTCGTGCAGAGCGCCGGGCCCAAGGGTTAGGCGTCGAGCGGGTTGTTCGCGATCCGGTCGGCGGCCCCGTTGCGGACGAACCGGCCGGCGATGCTCGACGGCTTGCGCGCCCCCTGGTCGGCGATGCAGGCGGCGAACTCCTTGGCGATCTCCAGCCGCGGATGGCGCTCCAGAACCTCGCGCCGCACGCCGTCGGGGATGTCCTCGGTACGCCGTCCGGAGATGTCCATGCCGGTGGAGAGCTCCAGCAGGTGACCCTCCGGGTCCTCCTCCAGCGGCACCTCCTCCCACATGTGCCGGACGATCACCTCGGAGGCGCGCAGCCGGCGCTCGGGCGACCAGCCGGCCCCCGCGCAGAACGCCCAGGCCACATGGCCGCCGGCCTCCTCGAAGGGCACCGTCTGGCTGTCGAACTCGGCGACCAGGCCGAGATCGTGCAGCATCGACGACACGTAGAGCAGCTCGGCGTCGAAGTCGATCGCCCTGCTCTGGGCGTACGCGGCGGCCCACAGGTAGGCGCGCACGGAGTGGTTGAGCAGCGAGGGCGTCTGGTAGCGCGTGGCCACCTCCAGCGCACCCCGGCAGGCTGGCGTGTCAGGGATCACGATGTCGTCGTATCTCACGGATTCAGCATGACATCCGCGCTGCCGCAGGCACCGGTGGGCATCGGGCCGTTAACGATCCGGTACGCGACTTGACCGCTTGATCGTGATTCCGAAAGCATGTCCCGCCCTCACTTCTTTGTCCGGAAGGAACCCTGGCGTGCGCCGGCTCGCGATACCTCTTGCCCTCATGCTCGCGACCAGCGGGCTGGTGAGTCCCGCGCAGGCCGCCGACAAGGTGACCCGCACCGCGCAGTGCCAGGGAGACTGGCTGCCGGGCACGCCGACGGCCGAGGACGTCATGAAGGGCGAGATCTCCCTGGTGGGGCTGCCGGCGTACAAGCTGGGCAAGAACGTCGACTGGGGGGCGAGCCCGTACCGGAACCGGTCGTGGGAGTTCGTCTTCCAGTCGCTGCGCTGGATGGGCACCCTGGTCGTGGCCTACGAGAACACCGGCGAGCAGCGTTACCTGGATCGTGCCACCGAGATCACCAAGGACTGGGTGGCGAGCAACCGGCGCGGCGCCGCCGCGACCAAGCCGTACGTGTGGAAGGACCACCCCGTCTCGCTGCGCACGCAGCCGCTGCTGTGCCTGAGCATGCACGTCAAGGAGAGCTGGCTGAAGGACAGCCTGGCCGACCACGCCAAGCTGCTGTCGGACGCGCGGTTGTACAAGAAGGGCCACAACCACGGCATCGACCAGGACATCGCCCTCATGGGCATCGGCTGCCGCTACGGCCGCTCCGACTGGTCGAACCTGGCCTCCAGGCGGCTCACCGGCACGGTCAAACTGGACGTCGACTCCCAGGGCGCGCTCATGGAGCAGGCCCCCCGCTACGCGGTCTACGTGTACGGCCGCCTCCAGGTCGCCATGACCAACATGAAGGCCTGCGACCGCAAGGTGCCGTCCGAGATCAGCCGGCGGGCCGAGGCGCTGAAGGACTTCATCGCCCACTCCACGATGCCCAACGGCTACATGGCCCCGATCGGCGACGGCAGCGCCGAGACCGAGCCCAAGATGGAGACCGGCACCCCGAAGCAGAAGGTCAAGGTCTACAAGGCCGGTTACGTCTACGGCCGGACGGCCTGGGGCAAGCCGGACTCGTCGTACTACTCGATCAGGTTCGGCCCGGGCATGAAGTTCCACGGGCACGAGGACCACCTGGGCGTCACGTACTACGCCCAGGGCCACGACATCCTCATGGACGGCGGCTTCCACTCCTACGAGAAGAGCGCCTACCGCTACTGGACGCTCTCCCCCGAGGCGCACAACGTGCCGACGGTCGAGGGGGCCCGGTTCCGGCCGCGCACCTCGTCCAAGCTGACCAAGACCTCCTACGGCAAGGACCGGCAGGCCTTCCGGCTCACGGACAAGGCCTACGGCGTGAGCCGGACGCGTGCGGTGCTGGTGAACCACGGCCAGGACCTGATGGCGGTGCTCGACACGGCCTCCGGGGGCAAGAAGGTCAGGAACCTGTGGCGGTTCGCGCCCTCGTACAAGGTCGTCTCGAACTCCGGCGGCAAGGTGGTGCTGGCCGACGGCGCCTTCAAGGTGACGCTGATGCAGTTCTCCGCGTGCCGCCGGGTCGGCGGGCAGAAGGTGGAGCGCGGCGGCAAGCTGGGCTGGGTGTCGCCCACGTACCTGGCCAAGGAGGCCACCAACGTGGTGGTGTCGCCGGCGGCCAGGTCGCTGCTGACGGTGATCGTGCCGGGCACCGACTCGCCGAAGGTGTCGTGCTCGGGCGGCAAGCTCAAGGTCGAGGGCCAGCCCCTCTCCGCCGGGCTGCTCTAGAACGCGATCCGGCGGTACCACTCGTTGGACAGCATCTGGGCGCGGGCCCGCTCCGGCAGCCCGGTCAGCATGGTCATCGACGCGCCGCGCCCGACCTCGGACTCGTGGGCGAGCATCGCCGCCCACTTGCGCTCCGACCAGCGCGACACGTCGATCGCGGCCGAGACCTGGTCGTCGGGGACCCCGGGCAGGGCCTGGCCCGGCTCCGGGTCGGCGCCGAAGACCGCCCGCCAGTGTGACGTCACGACCGAGCGCGGGATGGTCGCCAGGTAGAGCGCGTGCGGCCGCCAGGGCTCGCCCGCGTCGCGGTGGAGCTGGTCGTACCCGGCCGCCTCGACGGCGGCCAGGGTGACACGGTGCACGTGGACGTGGTCGGGGTGGCCGTAGGCGCCGAAGCCGTCGTAGGTGAGCACGACGTCGGGCCTGACGTCCCTGATGTGCTCGACCAGCAGGCCCACCGCCTCGTCGAACGGCACGTCGAGGAAGCGCGGGCGGCCGAGGGCGGACTCGGGCTTGTTCGCGTCGGCGAAGCCCAGCAGCCGGGGCTTGCCCGCGCCGAGGATGTCGAGGGCCCGTTCCAGCTCCTGCGCGCGCTGGGTGCCCTCGGCCCACGTGCAGGTGACGACGGCCGTCCGCGCGCCCTCGTCGGCGTATTTGGCGAGGGTGCCGCCCGTCCAGATCGCCTCGTCGTCGGGATGGGCGTGCACGCCCAGCACACTGAAGCTCATGGATCACCATCGTATGGAGGCCGGGCACCGCTCCGGACCCACGTAAGCTCGGGCGGAACATCCGGCGCGGAAGAAATGACCCGATGAGCGAGCCCGTACCCCCTGATCTGATGGAGATCGCCGACGTGCTCGTGCCCGGCGCTCCTCTCGACACGGCGCGGCTGGCCCGTGGCGGGATGCACGACGTCGTCCTGGTGCCCGGGGTGGCGGCCGTGCGGGTCGGCCGGCGGCCGAGCGTGTCCGAGGCGCTGCCGCGGCGGACCGAGCTGCTGCGCGCGATCGGTGCCGCCGGGCTGCCGTTCGCCGTGCCCGAGCCGCTGACGCCGGTGACGACGTTCGGGGAGCGCGCGGCCGTGGCGGTGTCCTGGGTGCGCGGCGCCGGGCACGACGCGGGCCAGGGCGACCCGGCGCTGATCGGCGAGCTGCTCGGGGCCCTCCGCGAACTTCCGGTCACCCCGGAGCTGCGTGCCCTGCTGCCCGCCCCGCGCGCGTACGCCGGGCCGGCGAGCTGGAGCACGATCCTCGCCGAGGAGGTGCTCCCCCGCTTCCCCGCCAGGTGGCGCGACGAAGGGCGGCGACGCCTGGACGACGCCCTGGCCCTGGAACCCGTCCCCGACGCGCTGGTCCACGGCGACCTGGTCGGCGACAACGTCCACTGGGACGAGAACGGCAAGCTGGTCGGCGTCCTCGACTGGGACCGGGCGCACCTGTTCGACCCGGCGATCGACGCGGCCTTCATGGGCTGGCACGGCTGGCACACCCTGCGCGACGCCGTCGACGCCGGCACCTACCGGCGGGCGGTCACGTGGGAGCGCGCGTTCGGGGTCAACCAGCTCGTCGCCCTCCTCCTGCTCGGCGGCGAGCCCCTGACCCTCGCGGACAGCTTCACGACCCACGTCGTCGCCTGGCTGGACGAGGACGGTGGCCCGGACCGGCTCTAGACGGCCCGCTCCCGCGCGACCGGCATGCGGATGATCGACACCCCGACGGCTCCGAACGCGGCCAGCAGGATGACCGGACCGCCGATCCCCAGGACCAGGTTCCACGCGCTCGCCCCGAACAGCCACACGACGATGCCCAAGAGCACGCCCGCCGGGAACCACCAGCCGGCCCGCGCGTACGCGACCGCGACGAGCACCAGCCCCAGGAAGGACCCGATCATCCCGGGCAGTTGCCAGGCGGCGATCAGGGCGGGCACGAACAGCACCCAGGCGTAGTGCAGGAGCGTCGCGCTGACGCCCACCGCGCCCGGGTTGCGCGCGTAGACCAGCGGATCCTCGACCCCAGGCCGGGACGGGTCGAAGATCATGCCGAGGATCAGGCAGACCGGGGCCAGGACGAGGCTCGCGCCGGCCAGGAAGCGGCGGATGAGGAGTGCGTCGGTGAACATGCCGGGCACGGTAGGCGTCGCCCGCCGGGCCGGTCGTCAAGGCAGGCTTGGATCCGGCGTCCCCCTCACGGCGGATTCCGCAGCGCATCGCGGCAGGTTTTCGCCCGAACTCGCTGCACAAGGTGACAATCCGGGCGGGCTACTCTCGGCTCATGCTCCACCGCCGTTCCCCCTCCCCGGTCGACTGGCTCGTCGCGGCGATCGTGGCCCTGTTCGCGGTCGCGGAGGAGGTCAGCGTGCGCTCGATGGCCTCCCCGCGCTCGCATGTGCTCCTGTGGGTCGCCGCCGGGCTGGTCACGGCCGCCGGGGTGCTGTTCAGGACGCGCGCCCCCTTCGCGATCCTGGCCGTCTTCTCGGCCGCCGACATCGCGACGTTCGCACTGGCGCTCGGGCCGCCCGCGGCCTGGCAGTTCTACACCCAGCTCGTGCTGCTGTGCACGCTGCTGGCCGAGGTGCGCGCCGACAGCGTGAAGGCCGTGGCGGGGCTGGGGCTGACGGGCGTGTTCGTGGCCGGCATGCTGGCGACGTCCTCGCCGCCGCCGGGCTGGGGGGACGTCGCCGTGGCGCTGGTGATGTGCGCCATCGCCGCCGGAGCCGGGCTGGCCGTACGCCGCCACCGCGTGCTGGCCGTGCAGGCGGCCGATCGCGGCGAGCTGCTGGCCCGCGAGTCCGTGCAGGAGGAACGTGCCCGCATCGCCCGCGAGCTGCACGACATCGTCGCGCACAGCGTCAGCGTGATGACCATGCACACCGGCACCGTACGGCTGCTCCTGCGCGCGGACCAGGAGCCCGAACGGCAGGCGCTCACCACCGTGGAGGCGGCCGGGCGGGAGGCCATGGAGGAGCTGCGGCGCATGCTCGGCCTGCTGCGCGGCACGCAGGCCGGCGACCCGCTCCCGCAGGCCGGGCTCGACCGGCTGGAGGACCTGCTGGAGCAGTTCAGGTCGGCGGGGCTCGACGTGACGCCGGCGATGTCGGGCGAGCGGGTGCCGCTGCCTCCCGGGCTGGATCTGTCGGCGTACCGGATCGTTCAGGAGGCGCTGACCAACACGCTCAAGCACGCCGGCCCGACGCGGGCGGCGGTCAACGTCACGTACCTGCCGGGAGAGCTGCGGCTGGAGGTCACCGACGAGGGCCCGCGCGGAGCCCGGCCGCCGTCGGGCGGGGGCGGCGGCCACGGCCTGATCGGCATGCGCGAGCGGGCCGCCCTCTTCGAGGGCACGCTGACGGCGGCCCCCCTCCCCGCGGGCGGCTTCGCGGTACGGGCGGTGCTCCCCCGGTGACGCCTACCTCCCCCGACCCCGACGACGAGCCCGGACGGATCGGCGTGGTGATCGCCGACGACCAGGCGATGATCAGAGCCGGGCTGCGCCTGATGATCGGCACCCAGCCGGACCTGGCCGTGCTGGGCGAGGCGGCCGACGGGGAGCGGGCCGTGGAGCTGGCCCGCGGCCTGCGTCCCGACGTCGTCCTGCTCGACATCGCGATGCCCCGCCTGAACGGGCTGGAGGCCGCCGGACGCATCCTCGCGGCCCCCGCCCCGCCCCGGGTGATCATGCTGACCACCTACGACACCGACGAGAACCTCGACCTCGCCCTGCACGCCGGGGTCAGCGGGTTCCTGCTCAAGGTGTCGCCGCCCGAGCACCTGTTCGCCGCCATCCGCAGCGCGGCGCGCGGCGACGTCCTGCTGGACCCGGCCGTGACCGGGCGCGTCGTGGCGGCCTACCGGCGTACGGCCCCACCGGCGTCCCCGGCGGCCATGGGGGTGACCGCCCGGGAGGAGGAGGTGTTGCGGCTGGTGGCGCGGGGGCTGTCCAACACCGAGATCGCCGGCACGCTGTCCATCACGGAGGCGACCGTCAGCACCCACATCAACCGCCTGCTGACCAAGCTCGCCCTCCGCGACCGCGCCCAGCTGGTCCGCCACGCCTACGAATCAGGCCTCGTCCGCCCCGGTGACCCCCCGGACGACATCCCATCGATCAGATAATCTGATTCCATGAAGGTGATGACCGCCACCGAAGCGTCCAGAAGCTTCGCCGCCGTCCTCGACGAGGCCGAACACGGAGAGACGATCGTGGTCACTCGCGGCGGGAAGCAGATCGCCGTGATCGGACCGGCTCCCGCGGCACCGGGCCGCATGGTCAAGGCGTTCCTGGCGAGAAGCGCGGCCTCCTTGGACGCCGACTTCGCCACCGATGTCGCCGCAGCCCGCGAGGCGTTCGACGACGAGATGAGGGACACGTGGCCCGACGCCTGATCCTGGACACAGGGGTGCTCATCGCAGCCGAGCCCGGCAGGGCGGCGATCGACGCGGTGATCGGGGACACCGACGATGTGGCGATCGCGGCGATCACCGTGGCCGAACTGCTCGTGGGCGTCGAACTGGCCGACGACGCCCGTCGCCCGTACAGGCAGGCGTTCGTGGACGAGGCCCTCGCCCTGATTCCGGTCGAGGAGTACACCACGGACGTCGCCAGGGTTCATGGGCGCCTCATGGCCCATGTCCGGCGGGAGGGGAAGAAGCGAGGAGCCTACGACCTGCTCATCGCGGCGACGGCGGCGGCCACCGCGCGCGTCGTGGTCACCATGGACGCCTCCGCCGCGTTCGACGATCTCCCCGGCGTACGGGCCGTGGTCCTTCCTCACTGACACCGGCAGCGCCCAGCGATCCGCCACCGGGCCCGCCCGGCTCACCCCTCGCCCCGCGACCCCGACCGAGGGCCACCCCTCCAGGAGGGCGGCCCTCAGCCGCGAAGCCCGCTCGGAGCGAGCGTCGCCTCGGGGGTCAGCCGCAGTCGCGGCCCGCGCGCAGCAGGCCGTACGTGACCGCCTGCTCCAGCGCCTGCCAGGAAGCGTCGATGATGTTCTCGGCCACCCCCACCGTCGCCCACTCGGCGGTGTCGTCGCTGGAGGTGATGAGGACGCGGGTGACGGCGTCCGTGCCGTGGGTGCCTTCGAGGATGCGGACCTTGTAGTCCACCAGCTCCAGCCTGGCCAGCTCCGGGTAGAGCTGCTCCAGCCCCTGCCGTACGGCCTTGTCCAGGGCGTTGACGGGGCCGTTGCCCTCGCCGGTGGCGACGATGCGCTCGCCCTTGGCACGCAGCTTGACGGTGGCCTCGCTGACCAGCTCGCCGCCCTTCGTACGCTCGACGATCACCCGCCACGACTCCACCTCGAAGTGCCGGCGGCGCTCCCCCTGGACGGTGTCGCGCAGCAGCAGCTCGAACGACGCGTCCGCGGCCTCGAAGGTGAACCCCTGCGACTCCAGCTCCTTGACCCGCTCGACCAGCGTCTTGGTGTGCTCCGGGGTCAGCTCGTAGCCCAGCTCGCGGCCCTTGAGCTCGACGGAGGCGCGGCCGGCCATGTCGGAGACGAGCATGCGCATGTCGTTGCCCACGGCGGCCGGGTCGATGTGCTGGTACAGGTTGGGGTCGACCTTGATGGCGCTGGCGTGCAGCCCGGCCTTGTGCGCGAAGGCGGACATGCCGACGTAGGGGGCGTGCGAGTTGGGGGTGACGTTGGTGACCTCGGTGATCGCGTGCGCGATGCGGGTCATGTCCGCCAGCGCCTCCTGCGGGACGAGGTCGAAACCGCGCTTGAGCTGGAGGTTGGCGACGACGGTGAAGAGGTTGGCGTTGCCCGAGCGCTCGCCGTAGCCGTTGGCGCAGCCCTGGACGTGCGTGGCGCCCGCCTTGACCGCGGCGAGGGTGTTGGCGACGGCGCAGCCGGTGTCGTCGTGGCAGTGGATGCCGACGCGGGCGCTGGTCTGGACGGCCGCGTGCACGGTCTCGGCCAGCTCGTCGGGCAGCATGCCGCCGTTCGTGTCGCACAGGGCGATGACGTCGGCCCCGGCTTCGGCGGCGGTCCGCAGCACTTCGAGCGCGTAGGCTGGGTTGGACTTGTAGCCGTCGAAGAAGTGCTCGGCGTCGAGGAAGACTCGCTGTCCCTCCGCACGAAGGTGAGAGACCGTGTCGCGGATCATCGCGAGGTTCTCCTGGAGAGTCGTGCGGAGGGCCAGCTCCACGTGCCGGTCGTGGCTCTTGGCGACAAGGGTCACGACCGGCGCGCCGGATTCGCGCAATGCGGCTACCAAGGGGTCGTCGGCGGCCTTCACACCGGCCCGGCGGGTCGCGCCGAACGCGGCGAGCTGCGCGTGCTTCAGGTCGAGCTCTGTTCGAGCGCGCCTGAAGAACTCTGTGTCCTTGGGGTTGGCGCCCGGCCAGCCCCCCTCGATGAAACCGACGCCCAGGCTGTCCAGGTGCCGCGCGATGGCGAGCTTGTCGACGACGGTGAGGTTGAGTCCTTCCTGCTGCGCGCCGTCGCGCAGCGTCGTGTCGTAGACGTGGAAGCGGTCGTCGGCCATGAGTCTCTTCTTTCGGATCCGTGTCCTGGAAAACAAAAAGACCCCTCACGGACGTGAGAGGTCTGCGCGCTGGCGGTGTCCCTGTGTCAGCCAGCGCGCCTGCCGATAATGAGCAGACTGTAGAACATGGTGCCTGCCAGTCTGCCACAGGGATTCACCATCTGGCACATCGGTCTCAACTCGTGGACACGACCTTTACACTTGCACGCCGGTGCCGCCGACGATGACGCGTTCGAGCGCCGCCGGGTCGAACACCTCGTTGCCGAGCTGCTGCCCGTTGAGCAGGACGGTCGGCGTGCCCTGGATCTGGATCTTCGCGGTCTCCGCCAGGTGCGTCTTGGCGTACGACTGCGAGGTCACGCACTCGTCCACCGAGGCGCCCGCCTTCCTGGCCGCCGCGACCAGCTCCTGCACGGTGAAGCCCGAGGCCGTGCCGTGCGGGGCGGGCTGCATCGCGTAGAGCGCGTCCCTGAAGGCCAGCCAGTTCTCCTCCGGCATGCACCGGGCGGCGGCCGCGGCCCTGATGGAGTTGGAGCGCATGGGCTCGTCCTGGAAGATCGTCACGGGGTGGAAGACGACCTTGAGCCTGCCCTCCTTGGCCAGCTTCTGGATCGTGCCGTCGACCTTGGAGTGCATCTCCTTGCAGATCGGGCAGTCGAAGTCCTCGTACACGTCGAGCACGGGCGCGTCGCTGGACCTGTCGGCCAGGACCATCGAACCGTCGAGCTGCCTGGTCAGGCGTACCGACCCGGCCGTCTCACCCGGCTCCGAGAAAGCCAGCACACCCAGCACCACCAGGGCCGCACCCGCGACCACGACCGCAATCAACCGCTTCATCATCCGCCCATTTCCCCGCTCACCGATCGCGCAGACCCTACCAACGCCAGAACCACTCTCCGGACGGCCGCCCGGCGCGGCTCCCTCATTGGTACCTGATGACGGTGAGAGAACGCTGTGAGGAGAGAATGACCTTCATGAAGGCGAACCTCCTCGACCCCGCGGTGGGCCGGTACATCCTCGACCACTCCACCCCGCCCGACTCCCTGCTGGAGGAGCTGGCACGGGAGACGGCCGAGGCGACGGGCGACCGCGCCGGCATGCAGATCTCCGCCGACCAGGGCCGCTTCCTGACCATGCTCACCCAGCTCGCGGCCCCGGCCGTGGCGGTCGAGGTGGGCACGTTCACCGGCTACTCCTCGATCTGCATCGCGCGGGGGCTGTCCGGCGGGCGGCTGCACTGCTTCGACGTGAGCGAGGAGTGGACCTCGATCGCCCGGCGCTACTGGGAGAAGGCGGGCGTGACCGACCGCGTCTCGCTGACGCTCGGGCCCGCCCTGGAGACGCTGGCCGCCTTCGACGAGCCCGTCGACCTGGCCTTCCTCGACGCCGACAAGGGCAACTACCCCGGCTACTACGAGCTGCTGGTCGAGCGGCTGCGGCCGGGCGGCCTGCTGCTGGCCGACAACACGCTGCGCAGCGGGCACGTGGCCGACCCGGCGCACGCGGAGCCGACGACGGTGCAGATCCGCGAGTTCAACGACCTGGTGATCGAGGACCCGCGGGTGAGCGTGGTCGTGCTGCCGATCGCCGACGGGATCACGATGATCAGGAAGAACCACTAGACCCCCCTTGACCACGGGATCCCGGCGGTGGCCGGCGGCTGAACGCCGGCCTCCCGGGCACGCCCTAGGCGATCTTGTGGATCCAGCCGCGGGTGTCGGGGCGGGCGCCGTACTGGATGCCGACGAGCTCCTCGCGCACCCGCATGGTCACCGGGCCCGGGGTGCCGTCGGCGATGGTCCAGGAGCGGTCGGCGCCCCTGACCGAACCCACGGGGGTCACCACGGCGGCGGTGCCGCACGCGAACACCTCGGTCAGCTCGCCGGCGGCGCAGGCGGACTCCCACTCGTCCACCGAGATCAGCCGCTCCTCGGTCTCCAGGCCGAGCTCGTCGGCCAGCTCCAGGATCGACTCGCGGGTGATGCCGGGCAGCAGGGTGCCGGTGAGCGCCGGGGTGACGAGCTTGTTGCCGAAGACGAAGAACAGGTTCATCCCGCCCATCTCCTCGACGTACTCGTGCTTGTGGGCGTCGAGCCAGACGACCTGGTCGCAGCCGTTCTCGACGGCCTGGCGCTGGGCGACGAAGGCGGCGGCGTAGTTGCCGCCGCACTTGGCGAAGCCGGTGCCGCCGGGCGCGGCGCGCGTGTACTCGGTCGACAGCCACACCGAGACGGGCTTGATGCCACCGGCGAAGTACGAGGCCGCCGGCGAGGCGATGACCATGTACTTGTAGGTCTTCGACGGGTAGTTGACGCCGAGCCCGGCCTGCGTGGCGAACATGAACGGACGCAGGTAGAGGCTGTGGCCCTCGGTGGTCGGCACCCACTCCTTGTCGGCCGAGACCAGGAGCTCCAGCGACTCCACGAACGCCTCCTCCGGCAGCTCCGGCATGGCCATGCGCTCGGCCGAGCGGTTGAAGCGGGCGGCGTTCGCGTACGGACGGAAGGCCACGATCGAGCCGGAGATCTGCCGGTACGCCTTCAGTCCCTCGAACAGCTCCTGCGCGTAGTGGAAGACCGAGGTCGCGGGGTCGAGCAGGAGCGGCCCGTACGGCAGGAGCGCGGCGTCGTGCCACCCCTGGCCCTCGGTGTAGTCGATCGTGATCATGTGGTCGGTGAAGACCTGCCCGAACCCGGGGTTCGCCAGTACCTGCTCCCGCTCGGCCGCGGTGCGAGCGTGGTCGGAATGCTGCACGTCGAAGCTGAGCTTCTGAGCGATGGTCATGACGGCGGTCCTTCTCTCTGCGAATCTACGATCCTGAAAGCTACTGCCCACGAGCAGTATTCGTACTTCCTATTGTCTTGCCATTTGGGATGGCAAGAGGCAGTTGGGATGGGTTCAACCCTCTGGACGCCAAAAAGCGCCTGGCAGTCCTCGTCGGGACCGCCAGGCGCGTACGGGGCTAGACGGTCCTAGCCGGATACTCGCGCGGAGATGTCGTCGCCGATCTCGCTGGTCGAACGGCCGGCGCGGCCGGTGACGCGCTCGGCGATGTCGGCGGCCACGGCCTGCTCGACCTTGGCGGCCTCGGCGTGCAGGCCGAGGTGGTCGAGGAGCATGCCCACGGACAGGATGGTGGCGGTCGGGTCGGCCTTGCCCTGACCGGCGATGTCGGGCGCGCTGCCGTGCACCGGCTCGAACATGCTCGGCGAGGTGCGCTCGGGGTTGATGTTGCCGCTGGCCGCCAGGCCGATGCCGCCGGCGATCGCGGCGCCGAGGTCGGTGATGATGTCGCCGAACAGGTTGTCGGTGACGATCACGTCGAAGCGCTCGGGCTGGGTGACGAAGAACATCGAGGCCGCGTCGATGTGGCTGTAGTCGGTGGTGACGTCGGGGAACTCCTCGGCCACGCGGTTGACCATGCGCTGCCACAGGTCGCCGGCGAAGGTGAGCACGTTCGTCTTGTGGACGAGCGTGAGCTTCTTGCGGGGCCGCGACTGCGCCTTCTGGAAGGCGTAACGAACGACGCGCTCGACACCGTGGGCGGTGTTCAGCGACTCCTGGGTGGCGATCTCGTGCGGCGTGCCGCGCCGCATGACGCCGCCGGTGCCGGCGTAGAGGCCCTCGGTGCCCTCGCGGACGACGACCATGTCGATGTGCTCGGCGGTGGCGCCGGCCAGCGCGGTCTCGACGCCGGGGAACAGCTTGACCGGGCGCAGGTTGACGTAGTGGTCGAACTCGAACCTGAGCTTGAGCAGCAGGTCGCGCTCCAGGATGCCCGGCGGCACGCTGGGGTCGCCCACGGCGCCGAGCAGGATCGCGTCGTAGCCGCGCAGCTCTTCGAGCACCGCGTCGGGCAGCGTCTCGCCCGTGCGGTGGTAGCGGGCTGCGCCCAGGTCGTAGTGGGTGGGCTCGATCTTCGTGCCCACGGCCTCCAGGGCCTTGAGCCCTTCGGCTACGACCTCGGCGCCGATGCCATCCCCGGGGATGACGGCCAGGCGGATGTTACGCGACTCCATGGGCGGTACCTTACCGGCTCGTCTCGGCTGACGAACACATCATCTCAATCTCCGGACAATCCGTTTTGGGGGGATTGCGACCTTTTGACCGTTTCGTTAGAGTCCGACGAGCCTAATCCACGCAGCCGCTGCGTGGAGCCGGGGACCCATCTTTCCCCCCGGGGCGAATCGGCACCGCTCTCAAGCACCGCCGTAGGGCTACTTCCAGGCCCGAGCCCGTCAGCTAACCCGGCCGGCCACGTGGAAGGACAGTCCCCTGTCTAGCATCGCCATTCTCCTGGCGGTGGCGGCGGGCGGAGCGGGTCTCGCGCCCGCCGCTCCCGTCGCTCCCGCCGCCCCCACCCCCGCCATCACCCTCACCGGCCCCCAGGTGAAACAGGTCCAGGAACGGCACGTGCCGAAACCGGCCTGGAAGGTCGCCCTCGAATACGCCATGGACAAGCGCGGCACCCCGTACGTGTGGGGCGGCGCCAGCGAGCGGGGCTACGACTGCTCGGGCCTCATGCTCCGGGCCTACGAGGACGCCGGCATCGAGCTCCCCAGAGTCGCCGCGGATCAGTACGGCGCCTTCTCCAAGAAAATCGCCTGGAAGGACCTCAAACCAGGCGACCTGGTGTTCTTCAGCGGCCTCGGCCACGTCGGCATGATCTCCAAGCCCGGCTACATGGTCCACTCCCCCCACACCGGCGACGTGGTGAAGGAGGAACGCCTGTCGCAGTGGCGCAGGCAGGCCTTCGTCGGCGCGGTACGCCCCGACCCCAAGGGCGTCAAGCGCTGGGCCGACTACGCCCAGCTCCGCAAGGCCCCGGCCCCCGCCATGCTCACCGCGACCCTGTGACGACGACCTTCCCCGGCGAGTGTCCCTCCTCCTGGTAGCGGACGGCCGCCGGGATCTCGCCGAACGGGAAGGTCCTGTCGATGACCGGGGTGACCTCCCCCTGCTCGATCAGCCCGGTCAGCGTCAGCAGGTTCGCCCTGTTGCTCCCGCAGCGGACCACGTCCGCCCTGACGATCCGCTGCGGGACGAAGGACGCCGACGCCAGTGCGGCGAACATGTGGCCGGCCGGCTGCACCCAGCGGCCGGCCGGCCCGCCGACCAGCACGTACGTGCCCTTCCTGGTCAGCACGCGACGGCAGTCCGACAGCCGGCGGCCGCCCGCCACGTCGATGAGGAGGTCGAAGCACCGGCCCGAGGCCGCGAAGTCCTCCTTGGTGTGGTCGACGACGTCGTCCGCGCCGAGCGAGCGGACCAGGTCCGCGTTGCGCCCGCCGCACACGCCGGTGACGTGGGCCCCCATCGACCTGGCGAGCTGCACGGCGAACGTGCCCACACCGCCGGACGCGCCGTTGACCAGCACCTTCTGGCCCGGCTGCACGCGTCCCTCGTCGCGCAGCGCGATCAGCGCGGTGTTGGCCGCCATCGGCACCGCCGCCGCCTGCTCGAACGACAGCCCCCGCGGCTTGGGGGCCACCTCGTCCTGCCGCAGGCAGACGTACTCGCCGAAGCCGCCCCGCAGGGACATCGCGTACACCTCGTCGCCGGGGCGGAACAGCGTGACGTCCTTGCCCGCCGCCTCGACCTCCCCCGCCACGTCGGCCCCGAGGACGGCGATGCTCGGCCGCAGCAGCCCGACCCCGCCGCCCATGACCCGGGCCAGGTACGGCTCTCCCCGCATGAAGTGCCAGTCATAGGGCTGCACGGACGTGGCCCGCACCCGGATCAGCACCTCGTCGTCGCGCGGCACGGGCCGCTCGACCTCGGTCAGGACGAGCTGGTCGGGCGAGCCGAACCTGCGCAGGACGTAGGCCTTCATCGTTTCCTCCCTCGTGGATGTGCCGTCAGTGTGGGCGCGACCTGCGCGGACCCTCAACGGTCGAAAGGCGACGGCTCGATGGCCGAAAGTACGACGGCCCGTCCCGCCGATGGTGCGAACAGGGAGGGGCCGTCCGCGCGATGACCCGGCACGGCCGCGGCCGTCACGCTCTTCCCCATGAGATGGATCGCACCTGCCGGGCTGCTCACGCTCAGCGTCGTCCCCCTGGTCGCCGGCGCCCTCCGGGTGACCGAGCTGGCCTCCGGCGCCGCCGTCACGGCCGACAACGCGCGGTTCTTCGCCATGCCCCTGCCGGTGCTGCTGCACATCCCGGCGTCGCTGGCGTTCTGCGTCCTCGGCACGTTCCAGTTCCAGGCCGGGTTCCGGGCCCGGAGGCCCGGGTGGCACCGGGTGGCTGGGCGGGCGCTGGTGGCGTCCGGGCTGGTCGCGGCGCTGTCAGGGCTGTGGCTGACGCTCTTCTCCGACCTTCCGGCGGGCGACGGCACGCTGCTGGCCGCCTTCCGGCTGCTGTTCGGGACGGCCATGGCCGCCTGCCTCCTGCTCGGCCTGGCCGCGATCCGGCGGCGCGACGTCGCCCGGCATCGGGCCTGGATGGCGCGCGGGTACGCGATCGGGCTCGGCGCGGGCACGCAGGCGTTCACCCTGGCGTTCGGGCTGGCCGCCTTCGGGCCACCCGGCGAGCTGGGCCGGGCGCTGCTCGTCGGCGCGGGCTGGGTGATCAACCTGGCGGTGGCCGAGTCGGTCGTCCGCCGGGGTCAGGTGCGTACGCGGTCGGTCTCGTAGGCCCACATGGCGATCTCGACGCGGTTGCGCACGCCGAGCTTGGTCATCAGGCTCGCGACGTGGCTCTTGACCGTGCTGAGCGAGATGTGCAGCTCGGCGGCGATCTCGCTGTTGGTCCGGCCGCGGGCCACCGCGCGCAGGATCTCCTCCTCGCGGCCGGTGAGCGCCTCGACCGGCTGCGCGGGCGCCTCGGTACGCCCGGCCCCGGCGAACGCGGCCAGCAGACGCGCGGTCACGCTCGGGGCGATGAGCGCCTCGCCGCCGGCCGCCGCGGTCACCGCCTGGGCGAGCAGCGCTGGGCCGGCGTCCTTGAGCAGGAAGCCCCTGGCTCCGGCGCGGAGGGCGGCGTAGACGTACTCGTCGAGGTCGAAGGTGGTGATCACGACCACCGCCATGGGGTCGGCGACGTCGGGCCCGGCCAGCTGCCGGGTGGCCGCGATGCCGTCGAGGCCGGGCATGCGGATGTCGAACAGGCACACGTCGGGACGCAGGCGGCGGGCCAGCTCGACGGCCCGCCTGCCGTCGCCGGCCTCGCCGACGACCTCGATGCCGGGCTGGGCGTCGAGGATCATCCTGAGCCCGGTGCGGGCGATCTCCTGGTCGTCGGCGACGAGCACCCGGATGGCCCCCGCCTCCCGCTGCTCGGTCACGCGGGCTTCCCCTGGTCGGTCACGCGGCCTCCCGTCGGTCGGTCATGCGGCTTCCCCTGCTCGGTCATGCGGCTGCCGCTGGTCGGTCATGCGGCTTCCCTGGGCAGGACGGCGGTGACCGTCCAGCCCCGGTTGGGGTTGGGGCCCGCCTCGCAGGTGCCGCCGAGCAGGGCGGCGCGTTCGATCATGCCGATGAGACCGTAACCGGGGGCGGCGACGCCACCGGCGCGGTCGCCGTCGTCGCTCACGGTCAGGCGGACGGAGGCGTCGTCGGCGGTGACGCGGACGGTGATGTGGGTGGCGTGGCGGGCGTGCCGCCGGGCGTTGGTGATCGACTCCTGGGCGATGCGGTAGAGCGCGGCGCCCGCCGACGGCGGCAGGTCACCGAGCCCGTCCGCGACCTCCACCTCGACGGCCGGGCCGACCCGCGGGCGGCCGGCGAGCTGCCGCAGGTCGTCGAGGTGGCGGCCCGGGGCCAGCTCCGCCGGCTCGTTCCTGCGCAGCACCCGGACCATGGCCCGCATCTCGGCGAGCGTGCGCGACGCCTCGGCCTCGATCACCCGCAGCGCGTCGGTGGCCGCGCCCGGCTCGGAGGCGGCGGTGGCCAGGCCCGCCTGGGCGCGGATGGCCATGGCCGAGACGTGGTGGGCGACGGTGTCGTGCAGGTCGCGGGCGAGCTGTTCGCGTTCGAGCAGCTTGACCTGGTCGAGCTCGCGCAGCCGCGCGCCGGCCCGGTACCGGAAGGCGCTGCCCAGCCCGACGGTCGCGACCAGCACGCCCAGCGCCGGGACGACGTCGCCGATCGCCATGCGGCCGGAGGCCAGCGACAGGCCGACCGCGACGAGCCCCGCCGCCATCCCGATCCCGGCCTCGCGCCCCGAACCCCACCGGAACAGCGCGTAGAGCACGATCGTCACGAAGACCAGCGTGTACGTCTCCACCGGCTCGCCGCCGGTCAGCAGCGGGGCCAGGGTGGTGACGCCGAAGACGAGCGCGACCATGAGCAGCGGCCTGGTCCGGCGCCACAGCAGCGTGGGGATCAGCGCGACGGTGACGGCCGTCGAGACCACCGGCCACCGGAGGTCGGGCCGCAGGACGCCCTCGATCACCGCGGCCGGCACGAGCGCCGCGACGAGCGCCCAGTCGCGCCACACCCGCACCGGCGGGCCAGGGGGACGAGGCTCGCGCCACACGGAACGAAGGAGGCCGGCCACCCCCACATCGTAAAGGCGCCCCCCACCCCCCGCAGAGCCCAAACCCCCACCAAAGCACGCAAGGCGCGCCCCCCAGACCCGCACCGCCCGAAGGCGCGCCACCCGAACGCGCCGCCCCCGTAGCCTCCGGGGGTCCGGGGCCGGGGCCGGGGAGCCCGGGGGTCCGAGGGGCCGGGGCCCGAGGGGCCGGGGGTCAGTGTCTGCGGGCGTCGAAGATGAGGTCCCAGGCGCGGGACTTGGCGTGGGCGACCGCGCCCAGCAGGACGCCGCTGTCGCCGAGCACGCTGGCCACCACCCGCGGACGCAGCGGCCCGAGCTCGGCGATGCGGCGCTCGACGGACGCGCCCAGCAGGTCGAGGTTGCGGCCCACTCCCCCGCTCAGCACGATCACCTCCGGGTCCAGCACGGCGGCCACCGCCACCAGCAGCCCGCCGATGCGCCGGCCCTCGGCCTCCACCACCGACCTGGCCGCCTCGTTCCCGTCGGCGGCGGCGGCGAAGACCTCCCTGGCCGTCTCCAGCTCCAGCCCTGCCGCCCGCGCGGCGCGCACGACACCCGGGGCGGAGGTGACGGCCTCGGTGGCCCCGTGCGCGAACGCGTCGGCACCCTGGGCGAACGAGTCCCCGCCCGCCACGAAGGAGTCGGCGCTCTGCGCGGCGGTGACCGGTTCTTCGGCGGCGGGGACGTAGGAGACCTCCCCGGCCGCCCCCCGCGCCCCCACGTACAGCTCGCCGTTGATCACGATGCCCATGCCGACGCCCGTGCCGATGGACACCAGGGCGAAGTTGGCCTTGCCGCGGCCGGCCCCGTGGGCGTGTTCGCCGACGGCGGCCAGGTTGATGTCGTTCTCGATGACGAGCTCGACGCCGAGGGCCGCGCGCAGCCGGTCGGCCAGGTCCGGCGGGCCGGGCAGGTTGGGGGCGAAGTCGAGGCCGCCGCGGACGGGGTCGTACACGCCGGGCGAGCCGACCACCGCGCAGGTGATCGTGCGCCACTCGACCTCCGCCTCGCGGGCCGCCGCCCTGGCCAGCTCGCCCACCAGCCCGGCCAGCTCGGCCGAGGTACGGGCCGTGTTGCGCCCGTCGGTACGCCCCGCGAACGTGCCGCGCAGGTCGGCCACGGCCACCCGGATCCAGTCGCGGCCGATGTCGATCCCGGCGACGTGGGTGGAGGCGGCGTTCATGTCGTAGAGCGAGGACACCGGGCCGGGCCGCCCGGACACCTCCCCGACCAGGTGGACCAGGCCGTCCTCCGCCAGCCCGGCCAGGGCGGCCGAGACCGTGGGCTTGGACAGGCCGGTGCTCTTGGCCAGGTCGGCGCGCGAGGCCGGGCCGTGCTCGTGGAGCTGGTCGAGCAGGCGGCGCTCGTTGAGCACCCGCAGCAGCCGTGGATTGGCCAGGTCGCGTCGCATGTCCGGCCTCCCTCCGAGGTGCACTCTAGCCAACTCGCCTGATAGTAAACTACCTTTCTTACCAAGCGGGGGCGGGCATCTTCTGAGAGGACGAAGTGCGATGCACCGAGCTTGGCGACTCATCCCCGCGGCGGCGGTCCTGCTGGCCGCCGCCTGCGGGAACAGCACCACCGGCACGACCACCACCACGCAGGCCACCACGCAGACCGACACGGCGCGACAGGGCGGGACGATCGCCCTGTTCCTCCCCGAATCCAAGACCACCCGGTACGAAGCCTTCGACCGTCCCCTGTTCGAGGCCAAGGTCAAGGCGTTGTGCCCCGGCTGCAAGGTGATCTACGGCAACGCCGAGCAGGACGCGGCCAAGCAGCAGCAACAGGTCGAGGCCGCGCTCACCCAGGACGCCGACGTGCTCGTCCTGGACGCCGTGGACGCCAACGCGGTGGCGCCCCTGGTCAACCAGGCCAGGCAGAAGAAGGTCCCCGTGGTCGCCTACGACCGTCTGATCTCGGGGATCGACTACGCCTACTACGTCTCGTTCAACAACGTACGGGTGGGCGAGATGCAGGGCCAGGCGCTGCTCGACGCCATGAACGCCAAGGGCACCACGGCCAAGGGGCAGATCGTGATGATCCACGGCTCGCCCACCGACCCGAGCTCGGCCGACTACAAGAAGGGCGCCAAGAACGTCCTGGACGGCAAGGTCAAGGTCGGCAGGGAGTTCGACACCCCCGACTGGAGCCCCGACAAGGCGCAGCAGCAGATGGAGCAGGCGATCACCGCCCTCGGCCGGGACGACATCGTGGGCGTGCTGTCGGCCAACGACGGGATGGCGGGCGGCGCGATCGCGGCCATGAAGCGCGCCGGCTACAAGGAGCTGCCGCCCATCACCGGGCAGGACGCGGAACTGGCCGCCGTGCAGCGCATCCTCACCGGCGAGCAGTACATGACCATCTACCTGGACATCAGGACGGAGGCGGAGAAGGCCGCCGAGCTGGCCGTCGCCCTGACCAAGGGCGAGCAGCCCGCCGCCACCTCCAAGGTGAACAACGGCACCGCCGACATCCCGGCCTTCCTCCTCGACCCGATCGCGGTCACCGCCGACAAGATCAAGGACACCATCGTGAAGGACGGGTTCTACAAGGCCGAGCAGATCTGCACGGCCGAGGTCAAGGCCGCCTGCGCGAAGGCGGGCATCGAGTAGATGATCGCGGCGACCGGGATCTCCAAACGGTACGGAGCGGTGCGGGCGCTCGACGGGGCAGGGCTGGACCTGCGTCCCGGCGAGGTCGTGGCGCTCATGGGCGACAACGGGGCGGGCAAGTCGACGCTGGTCAAGACCATCTCCGGCGCGGTCGTGCCGGACGAGGGCCAGATCACCGTGGACGGCGTGCCGGTGCGCGTCGCCACCCCGCACGACGCGCAGGCGCTCGGTATCTCGACCGTCTACCAGGATCTCGCGCTCTGCGAGAACCTCGACGTCGTGGCCAACCTGTTCCTCGGGGCCGAACGCCGCCGCTGGTCGGTGCTGCGTCACCTGAGCATGGAACGCGCGACCCGCGACCTGCTGGCCCAGCTCGACGTGCGCATCGGCGACATCAGGGTGCCGGTGTCGATGTTGTCGGGCGGCCAGCGGCAGTCGGTGGCCATCGCCAGGGCGCTGCTCGGCGAGCCCCGGCTGGTCATCCTGGACGAGCCGACCGCCGCGCTCGGCGTCGAGCAGACGGCGCAGGTGCTCGCGCTGATCCGGCGGCTGCGCGAGCGCGGGCTCGCGGTGCTGGTCATCTCGCACAACCTCGCCGACGTGCGCGAGGTGAGCGACCGGGTGGTGGTGCTGCGCCTCGGGCGCAACGCCGGTGAGTTCCGTACGGCCGACGCCTCCCGCGAGGAGATCGTGGCCGCGATCACAGGAGCGGGCGAATGACGGCGATGCCGATCGCGGTGACCGGACGGCTGCGCCAGGGAGAGGTCGGCGCCTGGCCGGTGGTCGGCGGACTGGTGGCGATCACGATCGTGTTCAGCACGCTCAACGACCGTTTCCTGTCGCCCGAGAACCTCACCAACCTCGTCCTCCAGATGGCCGCCACGGGCACGATCGCGCTCGGCCTCATCATGGTGCTGCTGCTCGGCGAGATCGACCTGTCGGCCGGCTCGGTCAGCGGCCTGTGCGCCACGATCATGACGATCGTCCACGTCAAGCAGGGCTGGAACGCGCTGCTCGCCATCCTGCTCGCGCTGGCGGCCGGGGCGGCGATCGGGCTGCTGCACGGGCTCATGCTGACCAAGCTGCGGATGCCGTCGTTCGTGGTCACGCTGGCCGGGCTGATGGGCTGGCTCGGGCTGCTGCTCTACCTGCTGCGCGAGGGCGGGACGATCAACCTGCCGTTCAACGGGTTCGTCTCCGGGCTGAGCGACACCTGGCTGCCGGGCTGGCTGTCCTGGGCGCTGGTGATCGGGCTGGCCGGCGGGCACGCCGGGATCGCCACGCTGGCCAGGCGGGCGCGGCTGGCCGCCGGGCTGCCCGTGGCGCCGGCGTGGCAGGTCCCCGTGTCGTCGGGCGGGCTGGCGGTCGTGCTCGGCGCGGCGGTGGCGGTCATGTCGGCCGACCGGGGCGTGCCGCTGCTGCTGGTGCTCTTCGGCGCGCTGGTCGTCCTGCTGGACCTGGTGCTGCGGCACACCGCCTTCGGCCGCCACCTGTACGCCGTCGGCGGCAACGCCGAGGCCGCCAGGCGCGCGGGCATCAACGTGACCAGGATCAGGATCCTGGCGTTCGTGCTGGCCTCCACGTTGGCGGCGGCCGGCGGCGTGCTGGCGGCCAGCCGGCTGTCGGCGGTCAACCAGGGGTCGGGCGGGAGCGACATCCTGCTCATGGCCATCGCGACGGCGGTCATCGGCGGCACGTCGCTGTTCGGCGGCCGGGGCCGCGCCTACGCCGCGCTGCTCGGGGTGCTGGTCATCCAGTCGATCACCAACGGCATGTACCTGCTGAGCGTGGACTCCTCCGTGCGGTTCATGGTGACGGCCGGCGTGCTGGCCCTGGCGGTGGCGATCGACTCGCTGGCCCGCAGGGGCGCCGCGCGATGAGCCGGGTCCTGGGCATCGACGTCGGCGGCACCAAGGTCGCGATCGGGGTGTCGGGCTCCGACGGGCCCGTGGTCGCCGGTCGCACCCGGCTGGAGACCGGGCCGGACACGCTCGTCCGGGCCCTGGCCGCGGCCCGCGTCCTGGACGGGCGGCCGGCCGCGGTCGGCTTCTCGACCTGCGGGGTGATCAGGGACGGCGTGGTGCGCCTGGCCCCGAACGTCCCCGGTTGGGAGGGGCTGGAGCTGCCCAGGCTGCTGCGGGAGGAGTTCGGCGCCACGCCGGTGGCCATCGACAACGACGTGAACGCGGCGGCGGCGGCCGAGCTGCGGTGGGGCGCGCTGCGCGGCGTCTCCACGGGCGTCTACCTCAACCTCGGCACCGGCCTGGCGGCGGCCCTGGTGGTCGGCGGCCGGGTGGTGGCCGGGGCGCACGGCGCGGCCGGCGAGATCGGCTACCTCCAGGTCACGCCGGGGCAGGCGGCCTTCGCCGACGGGCGGGTGCCGCTGGAGGAGCTGGTCTCCGGCGCGGGGCTGGCGGCCAGGGGCGGCGCGCTGCTCGGCCGCGCGACCACGGCGGAGGAGGTGCTCGCCGCACGTTCCGGGCCGCTGGCGGAGCTGGTGGAGGAGACGCTGCGGGTGCTGACCATGACCGTGGCGAACCTGTGCGTCACGCTCGACCCGGAGCGGCTGGTCGTGGGCGGCGGCATGATGGGCGCGGCCGGGCTGATCGTGCCCAGGCTGGCCTGCGAGGTGCGGCGCGCCGTGCCGTTCCCGCCGGAGATCCGGCCCGGCCGGTTCACGGACGACGCGCCGCTGCTCGGCGCGCTCGCCCTGGCCCACGCCGCGGCGCGGGCCTGAGGGCGGGCGCTACCGGGCCGAGTTCTGGGGCGCGCCGCCGTTGTCCCTGCGGTCCAGGGCGGTCTGCAGGGCCTCGGCGGCCTCGTTCTCGTTCTCTTCGGTACGGTTCCAGGCATACATCTCGTACATGTCGCTCATCTCGTTTCGCGGGCGCATTCCAAAGGGGGGGCGTCGGACCCCGGTCGCGAATCCGACCGGGCCTGCTCTCGCGGGTCCGGGTCACGGACCGGGCGAAGGAAAAGGGACTGACCGGCCGACGACGTCACCACTCACCGCGGCGGGTCGTCGGCCTGCCCTAACAGGCCCCGCCGCGGCAGGTAATGAGTACGAGCACCTGGCGCATTTCCATCCACGGTACCCGGCGGCGGTTTGGCTGTCTCGTTGGATGTCCTACTATCTCGCATTCTGAGACAAGAAAAGGCCGCCACCCGGAACGGTCCAGGTGACGGCCTTCCCCCAGATCTGGGGGTCGGTCCCGCGGCGGCGGAGGTCAGTCCTCCAGGTCGACCGAACGGCCGCTCTCGGCGCCGATCTCGGCCGCGATCTGGTCGATCACGGCGGCCGGGATGGCCGAGTCGACGGTCAGCGCGATCAGCGCCTTGCCGCCCTTGACGTCACGGGCCACCTGCATCGAGGCGATGTTCACGGCGGCCTCGCCGAGCAGCCGGCCGACCACGCCCACGATGCCCGGACGGTCGGTGTAGGTGAAGAACGACAGGTGGGCCGTCGGCTCGATCTCCATCTCGTAGCCGTTGACCTCGACGATCTTCGTGATCTGCCGGGGGCCGGACAGCGTGCCGGAGACCGAGACGTGCCGGCCGTCGGCGAGCACGCCGCGCAGGGTCACCACGTTGCGCCAGTCGGGGCTCTCGGAGCTGGTCACCAGCTCCACGCTGATGCCCCGCTCCTTGGCCAGCAGCGGCGCGTTGACGTACGTGACCTGCTCCTCGATCACGTCGGCGAACACGCCCTTGAGCGCGGCCAGCTCGATGACCCGCACGTCCTGGGAGGCGATCTCGCCGCGGACCTCGACGTCGAGCTTGGTGGCGACCTCGCCGGCCAGGGCGGTGAAGACCCGGCCCAGCTTCTCGGCCAGCGGCAGGCCCGGCTTGACGTCCTCGGCCACCGCGCCACCCTGGACGTTGACCGCGTCGGGCACGAACTCGCCCGCCAGCGCCAGCTTCACGCTCCGCGCGACCTGCGTGCCGGCCTTCTCCTGGGCCTCGTGCGTGGAGGCGCCGAGGTGCGGCGTGGCGACGACCTGGTCCAGCTCGAACAGGGGGCTGTCGGTGCACGGCTCCTTGGCGAACACGTCGAGGCCGGCGCCCGCGACGCGGCCCTCCTTGATCGCCGAGTAGAGCGCGGCCTCGTCCACGATGCCGCCGCGGGCCACGTTGATGATCCGCACGGACGGCTTGACCTCGTGCAGCTCCTTGTCGCCGATGAGCCCGAGGGTCTCCTTCGACTTCGGCAGGTGCACGGTGATGAAGTCGGCCTGCTTGAGCACCTCTTCGAGGCTGAGCAGCTTGACGCCCATCTGCGCGGCGCGGGCCGGCGGCAGGTAGGGGTCGTAGGCGATCAGCTCGACGCCGAACGGCTGGAGCCGCTGGGCCACGAGCTGGCCGATCTTGCCGAGGCCGAGGATGCCGACGACCTTCTCGTCCAGCTCGACGCCGGTGTACTTGGAGCGCTTCCACTCGCCGTTCTTCAGCGCGGCGTGGGCCTGGGCCGTGTTGCGGGCGCTGGCCAGGATGAGCGCGATGGTCTGCTCGGCGGCGCTGGTGATGTTGGAGGTCGGCGCGTTGACGACCATGACACCGGCCTTGGTGGCGGCCTCGACGTCGACGTTGTCGAGGCCGACGCCGGCGCGGGCGACCACGCGCAGCTTCGGCGCGGCGGCGATGGCCTCGGCGTCGACCTGCGTGGCGGAGCGCACGATCAGGGCGTCCACGTCGGCGAGGGCGGGCAGAAGCTGGGAACGGTCCGCTCCGTCGGTGTGGCGGACCTCGAAATCGGCGCCGAGCACGGCGAGGCCGGCCTCGGACAGCTCCTCTGCGACCAGAACGACGGGCTTGTTCACAGGCGTGGATCCTTAGGGGCATGCGGCGGGCTGGAGGGACACGTCGATGGGTCCCTCGGATCTCTCTGAGTCTATCCGCGCTTGTGAACGCGTTCACGAGGGACCCACGATTTGAGACGACCCGCCCGGCGTCACGGGCTCCCGGACGCGGCTCCGGCTACCCCCGTCGCGGCAAAGTCATCCACTTCGCATACATCTTTGTCTTGATCGGGAGATTTATTCGCCATTAGCCTGATAAGCCGTGGCCGACTACCTATGGTTCGTCATATGAGCATCGGGAATCCTGCGCTTGCCGACGTGCTCGCACAGCATGGCACGCCCCATCGCCTGCTGGCGGCCCTCGCCGACGGTGGAGTCCTGGTGGCAGTGCGACCAGATCGATCGGTCGTCCTTGGGACGACCCAGGCGGGTGACCGGGTTCTGCTCGGTTACACCAGCCCTACGACCTATGCCCGGCACCGAGGCAGCCATTCCCTCTCGGTGTGCGACGCCGACACCATCCTGGACATCCAGCGCGTCACCGGCGTGCGGGAGATCGTGATCGACGCCGCCGGCCCCGCAGCCGCGGCCGTGCCCATCGACGATCTCCAGCGCTTCCTCACCGGTACGCGCTCGGGGCACACGCCCGTACTGTCGGGGGCGGTGCCCGCCGCCTACGCGACGGGCGCGATGGCCACCGTCTCGCGCGTGCCCGCGATGGCGCAGGCGGCCCCGCCGACGCCGCAGGCGCCCGCGCTGCCGTGGGTGCCCGCGCCCCGGCCCCACCTGTCGGGGCCGATGCAGCAGGTGGACCCCGGCTACCGCCGGTGCACGCACCCGATCCTGCCGGCGCTGCGGCAGGCCATCGCGCAACTGCTGGCGGACTTCCCGCTCGTGCACCACGTGTGGATCTCCGAGGCCGGCACCGCGTCCGGGGCGACCGGGATCATGCTGCACGTGAAGGTGCACATGTCGGCCGCCGAGGACGTCGTCCGCGACCTGCACCGGCTGGTCCGCGCCCGCCTGCCGCAGTTCGCGGCCAGCGGCGCGCCGATCCTCATGGCCAGAGTCGCCGACGCGCGCAGCGAGCGCCGGATGATCGAGATCGGCGCGCACGTGGTGTGCGCCAACGTCCGGGAGTAGCCGCCGTTCTGGAGTGGCCGCCGGTGGGGCCCGGGAAACTGGGCCCTACCGAACAAGCTCTCGCTCGGCTTGAATAAGGCTCATGATCACAACGCCGGTGAGCGCGCCCACGGTCTCCAGGGGCGTGCGCCTCGGCTACGGCGTGGGCTCCTTCTGCACGGCCACGGTCAGCGCCGTGCCCGGCCTGCTCCTGCTGTACTACATGACCAACTTTCTGGCGGTGCCCGCGTGGCTGGCCGGCGTCGTGGTCACCGCCCCCAAGGTCTGGGACCTGATCATCAACCCGCTGGTCGGCCGGTGGTCGGACCGGACCGTCTCGCGCATGGGACCGCGCCGCCCCTGGCTGCTGGCCGGGTCGCTGACGCTGCCCGTCGCCTTCTTCCTCGTCTTCGCCGGGCCGCCGCTGACCGGCGTCCCGGCCGCCCTGTACGTCGGGCTGTGCTTCATGGCGACGGCCACGGCGTACGCGCTGTACGAGGTGCCGTACAAGGCCATGCCCGGCGAGATGACCGACGACTACCACGAGCGCACCTCACTGCTGCAGTGGCGGATGGTCTTCATCGGCGCGGCCACCGCGATCAGCGGCGTGCTGGCCCCGATGATCGCCACCGGCCAGGGCGAGGAGGGCACGCTCGGCAGCTACCGGCTGATGGGCCTGACGATCGCGCTCATCCTGCTGGCCTCGATGCTCGGCTCCTTCTTCGGCACCGCCCGCGCCCCCATGACCGGCGCCCCGGAGGCCGACCACGGCGGGTGGCGCGAGCAGTTCGCGGCGATCCGGGGCAACCGGGCGTTCCTGTGGCTGACCGTCATGGCCTGCCTGCAGATGCTGGCCGTCAGCATGATGCTGGCCGCGGCGCCGTACTTCGCGTCGTACACGCTGGGGTCGCCCAAGAGCACGCAGACGCTCTTCGCCGCGCTGGTCGGGCCGATGCTGCTGACCATGCCGCTGTGGGTGTGGCTGGCCCGGCGCTTCGACAAGCGCGGCGCGATGATCCTGGCCGCGCTGCTGTTCGGCGGCGGCACGGCGGCGGCCATGGCGACCCCGCTGTTCGGCCCCCTGTACGCCCACCTGACCATCCTGCTGGTCGGCATCGGGATCGCCGGGGTCGAGCTCATGCTCTTCTCGATGCTGGCCGACGTGGTCGCCACGGACGCGGCCGAGTCCGGCAAGCGGCGGGCGGGCGTGCTGACCGGGTTGTGGACGGCCATCGAGAGCGGCGTCAGCTCGTTCGGCGCGCTGATCTTCGGGATCATCCTGTCGATCGGCGGCTTCGTCGAGTCCGACGCGGGCACGCCCGTCCAGCAGCCGGACAGCGCCGTGACCGCGGTCCTCATCGGGCAGACCGCGGTCCCGGCGTTGATCATCTTCCTGTCCGTGCTGGTGACGCTGCGCTACCGGCTCAGGCCACCCGCCGCGCCAGCACCAGCCGCGTCCGGGTGAACAGCCCGGCCACCAGGGCCGCGACCAGCGGCAGCCCCAGCACGAGCGCGGCCAGGAACAGCCACGGGATGTCGATCATGGTGGGACCGTCCAGGAAGGGCCGCGAGCCGGCGTTGCCCTCCCTGGTCGCCGGCCAGGTCGCCGCCACCCCGGCGACGCATCCGGCCAGGAGGCCCACTCCCGCGCCGAGTCCCGCGATGTAGGCGGCCTGGGCGGCCACCACCAGCCTGCGCACCCGGGGCGCCGCGCCGACCGCCGACAGGTTGTTCAGGTCGGGACGCATGTCGGCCGCCGCCAGCCCCGTGGCCGCGAACGTGCCCCCGAGCACGAGGGTCAGCGCCGCACCGAGCAGGATCATGAGGACGAAGGCGCGCTCCTCCCCCATCCCCCGCTCGGCGTAGAGGAACAGGTTGCCGTTCACCTCGCCCCGCAGGTCGGCCTCCATGCGCCGTTCGTCCCGCGGCGGGGACGCGGTGTAGAGCAGCCGCTCGACCACGCCGAACCCGGCCTTGGTCAGCGCCTGCGGCGGGATCATGGCGCCCGCCTGACGGGGCTCGGCCCCGGTGGACAACACGGCCGGGATCCGGATGGTCCTGATGGTCGAGCGGGTGGTCGAGTCCTGGCGGTCGACGGAGACCTCGATCATGCCGTCGCGCACCACGTCCGGGCTGAACGCCACGGCCTTGCCCGCCGCCAGCGCGGCGGCCGCCTGCGGGTCACGGCGCTTCTGGAGAAAGGCGAGCAGGTCGGCGCCGCCGATCGGGGGACGGTCGTGGACCCACGGTGAGCACAGCTCCGTCCCGCACGTCCCGTTCAGGGTCAACCACATGGTCCGGCCCTTGGCGTCCGTCACCTCATGTCCGGTGACGATCTCCGTGCCGGGGAAGCGAACGCGGACGGCCTGCTTCAGCCGGGTCCACGTCTGGTCGTCCATCGCCGTGGCGCCGCCGATCACCGTGCTGCCCAGTGGGAACACCGAGACGTTCATCTCCTCCCGGTGGGCGTAGGCGCTACTGCTGCCGATGCCGAGCGTGACCGCCCCCATGGTGGCCGCCATGACGGCCGCGGCGGCGGAGGCCGTACGGACGCGGTGGCGCGCGGCGTCGCGCACGGACAGGCGCAGCGCGAGCGGCAGCCTGACGGCGATCCGCGAGGTGGCCTGGACCAGCCACGGCATCAACGCGACCACGCCGAGCACGAACGGCACGAAGGCCGCCGTCATCGACACCACGCCCCTGGTCATGGCGTAGCCGGTCGCCCCCAGCCCCACCACCAGCAGCAGGACCCCGAGCACGGGACGCCGGGCCCGCCCCCGGACCTCGGCGGCCCGCCCGGCCAGCACCAGCGCGGTGTTCTGCCGGCTCGCCTGCACCGCGGGCACGATCGCCGCGACCAGCCCGCTGACCAGGCCGAGCACCGCCACGCCGAGCACCGGCAGCCAGGGCACGTCGGCCGGCCCGTGCGTCCAGTCCAGTTCCCTGGCCGCGATCGACTCGACCAGCAGGCCGGGGCCGATGCCCAGGACCACCCCGAGCACGGCCGCCGCGCCGCCGAGCACCAGGCCGTCGGCCAGCACGATCATGCGCAGGTGCCGCGCCGACCCGCCCTGCGCGGCGATCATCGCCAGCTCCCTGCGCCGCCGCCGCAGCCCCACGGCGAACGCCGGCCCGGCCAGCAGCACGGTCTCCATGACGACGAGCACGATCGCGACGCCGAGCTGGACCAGGTCCCGTGTGTTTCCCGGGCCGTCGAAGCGGGAGTCGTCCCCCGCGTGGGCGTCAAGCACCGCGCGGGAGGTGACGCCCAGGCCCACCCGGTTGAGCTGCTGCACCTTCGACCACATGACGGGAACGGCGGTGTCGGCCAGCCAGCCGCTGCTGTTGCCGTCGTTCTGGCGCTGGAGCAGGCCCTCCGGCAGAGCGACCAGCTCAAGGATGCCGGGTCTGTTGGGGTTCTCGACGACGCCGACCACCTTCACGGTGCGCTCCGGCCGCCGCGTGACGAGCGTGTCGCCCACCCGGACGCCGCTGTCGGCCATCTTCGACGAGATCGCCACTTCCCCCGGCGCGGTGGCGAACCGGCCCTGCTTCAGTGGGCGCATCCCGGCCGTCATCGGGTCGCGCAGGTCGATCTCCAGGACGTCCGCCATATTGAAGCCGTCGGGCAGCCGGACGTTGACCACGCTCTCCTGGTAGCGCAGCAGGCGACCGGGGAGCAGCGTGTTGATCTCGGCGGTCGTCCACGGCCGCATCGGGCCGGTGCTCTGGCTCTGGTACGCGGAGTAGCCGTCGTAGTTCTGCTTGACCGGCAGGCGGAACGAGAAGGTGGACAGGCGGGCGTCGGCCGCCCCGATCTCCGACACGGCCCTCTCCTGCATGGTGATGTTGGTCGTGGCGGCCCCGGTGAGCACCGCCGTGATCACCAGCACCGGCAGCCCGATCATCACCATGATCAGCGCGGTACGGCCCTTGGCCCGCCACGCGCTCCGCCTGGAGATGCGCAGGGCGGCGAGGAAGGCGCTCATCGAGAGCTCTCCAGCCGCACCGCCGACGCCTCCGCGATCAGGCCGTCGCGCAGGTAGACCACCCGGTCGGCCCAGGCCGCGTAGCGCGGCTCGTGGGTGACCAGCAGCACCGCCGCGCCCGCGTCGCAGCGCTCGCGCAGCAGGTGCAGGATCTCGTCGCCGGTGGCCGTGTCGAGGGCGCCGGTCGGCTCGTCGGCCAGCAGCAGCCGCCGTTCGCCGACCAGGGCCCTGGCGATGGCCACGCGCTGGCGCTGGCCGCCGGACAGCTCCTCGGGGAACCGGTCGGCGATCTGCTCCACACCCACGTCGGCCAGGACGGCCAGCGCCTCCCGGCGGGCCTGGGCGGCGCGGACGCCGTCCAGCTCCCTGGGCAGCATCACGTTCTCGGCGGCCGTCAGGGACGGGATCAGGTTGAGGTCCTGGAAGACGTACCCGACGCTGCCGCGTCGCAGCGCGGCCAGGTCGCGGACCCCGGCCAGGTCACGGCCCTCGATCAGGACCGCTCCCGACGTGGGCCGGTCGAGGCCGCCCGCCAGGTTGAGCAGGGTCGACTTGCCCGAGCCCGACGGGCCCATGACCGCGACGAGCTCCCCCTGCCCCACCTCCAGGCTGACGCCGCGCAGGGCGTGCACCTGGCCGTGCTCGCGGGTCACGTCCCGCAGCTCCACCACAGTCATTGGTTCTTCTCCTTGACAACGGCCTCGCAGTGGTCAAGCCAGCGCTGCTCGGCCTCGACCTTGAAGATCATCGATTCCAGGACGAGCCGCTGGGCGAGACCGCCCCCCGTGGCCCTCTTGGCCCTGGTCAGGTCCTGAAGCGTGCGCATGCCCGCCATCCGCTGGGCCTGGATGACCTCCCCGACGTCCACGTCGGTGGCGGCGACGGCCATCGCGATCTTGATGACGAGCTCGTCCCGAGGCCGGTCGGAGTGGTCGACGGGGGTGCTGAACCATCGCTCCAGCTCCTCCCGACCGGCCTCGGTGATCGTGTAGACGGCTCTGCCCTGCTCGTCGGCGCCGCCGGGCGCCACCAGGCCGTCACGTTCCAGGCGGGAGAGCGTCGTGTAGACCTGGCCGATGTTGAGCGGCCAGGTCGCCCCCGTCGACGCCTCGAACTCCACCCGGAGCTGATAGCCGTAGCGCGGCGCGCTGCTCAGCAGAGCGAGCAGTCCGTGTCTGATCGACATGGATACTGAGTATGCATACCGAGTATGGCCACCGCAACCGATCCGCGTATTCTGGACACGGAACGCCGTTCAGGCCGATACTCGGGACATGAGCTCCACACAACCGCCGTTCCGCGCCTCCGACGGGGAACGCGACCGTGCGATCGACGAGCTCAAGCACCGGGCCGTGGAGGGCCGGATCTCCCACGACACCTTCGTCGGCCGGGTCGACCAGGCGCTGCGGGCGCGCAACCAGCACGAGCTCGACGAACTGGTCGCCGACCTGCCGCGACGTGCGACGATCAGGCAGCGGCTCACGGACGCGGTCTCGTCGGTGTCGGAGTTCACCACCCGGCTCCAGTCGGCCTGGCGGCGGCCCCGGCTGCCCCGGCTGGCCCTGCCGGACGACGACCGGCTGCGTTACGTCGTCGGCCGGGGCTCGGCCTGCGATCTTGTCCTGTCGGACCTGACGGTGTCGCGCGTGCACGCCGAGCTGCGGCGGGAGGGCGACGGCGGCTGGATGCTGGTCGATCTCGGCTCGCTCAACGGCACCCGGCTCAACGGGTGGCGGCTGGTGGGGCCCGCCCGGGTGAAGTCGGGCGACGAGATCTCCTTCGGCGACTGCGGCTTCCTGCTGGCCTCGGACATTTCGTCCGTCTGACACGGCGCGCCGCCGGAGCTCGCCCCAGAAATACGGATATTTGCGGATTACACGGCGACTGCGCTGATTCATGCTCACATGCGATCCCCCAGTCCCTTGGAGACCACATGCGGCGCACCTCAGCCTCCCTCCTCGCGGGCACGCTCGTCGCGGCACTCGCGTGGGCGTCCGGCCCCTCCACACCGGCGGTCGCCCTCGACCCCTCGCCCGGCGTGGCCGACCTGACCCAGGACATCAACCAGATCCTCGGCGACTCCCGGCTCACGATCGGCCGGGCGGGCGTCGTCGTGAAGAGCGCCGCGAACGGCGAGCAGCTCTACGCCACCGACGCCGGCAAGCTCCTGACCCCGGCGTCCAACACCAAGCTGTTCACCTCGGCCGCGGCGGTGCAGACGCTCGGCCTGGACTACCGCTTCCCGACCACCGTGCTGAACGCCGGCCGCAAGGTCGGCTCGGTGCTCACCGGCGACCTCGTGCTGCGCGGCACCGGCGACCCGACCATGCTCGCCGAGGACTACGACGCGCTGGCGGCCAAGGTCGCCGCATCCGGCGTCAAGGTCGTCACGGGCAAGCTGATCGCCGACGACACCTGGTTCGACGGCCAGCGGCTCGGCACCGACTGGGCCTGGGACGACGAGACCGCCTACTACGCGGCGCCGATCTCCGCCCTGACCGCCTCCCCCGACCGGGACTACGACGCCGGCTCGGTGATCGTCTCGGTGGAGGCCGACGGCGGCCAGGTCAAGGTCTCGACGACCCCGGAGACCGACTACCTGAAGATCGTCAACAAGGCCACCGTGGGCGCCGAGACCGACGTGCTCATCGAACGGCAGCACGCTTCCCGGACGGTCGTGATCACCGGCACGGTCGCGGACCCGTACCAGGAGTGGGTGGCGGTGGACGACCCCACGGCGTACGTGTCCACGCTGTTCCGCAAGGCGCTGGCCGCGCACGGCGTACGGGTGCTCGGGCCGACGGCGACGGGCGCGGCCCCCGCCGGGGCGGCCGAGCTGGCCAGGCACGACTCGATGCCGCTGAGCGAGCTGCTGGTGCCGTTCCTGAAGCTGAGCAACAACATGCACGCCGAGATCCTGACCAAGGCCATGGGCCGCAAGGCCGCGAACCAGGGCACCTGGTCGGCCGGCCTCAAGGTCGCCACGGACTTCGCCAAGGCCAACGGCGTCCAGGTGATCAACATGCGGGACGGTTCCGGGTTGTCGCGCCGGGACGGCTTCTCGCCGGACTCGATCGTGCAGCTGCTGACCGCCGTACGGACCAAGCCGTGGTTCAGCACCTGGTACGAGGCCCTGCCCATCGCCGGCAACGCCGACCGCTTCACCGGCGGCACGCTGCGCAGCCGGATGCGGAACACCCCCGCGGCGAACAACGTGCACGCCAAGACGGGCTCGCTGACCGGCGTGACCTCGCTGTCCGGCTACGTGACCAGCGCCGAGGGCGAGCCGCTGGTCTTCTCCATCATGCTGAACCAGTTCCTGTCCGGCTCGCCGAAGGACATCGAGGACAAGATCGCCGTACGGCTCGCGCAGTTCTCGCGGGCGACGGCGACCGACGTCACCGCCCAGCTCAAGGCCGCCGACCAGGGAACGGCGGGCGACCTGGAGTGCTCGTGGCTCAAGCCGGCCCAGTGCTAGCGGCCCGGTAGAGGGCCTGGCGGCCTCCGACGCATGGGGGCCGCCCCGGCTCGACAGAGGTGATCACGATCCGATCACCTGGAGCCCCAGATATAGTCCACATTTTCACTACATAGCCGACACAGGCGCGCCAGAATTCGGAGTCAACGCCGAGGCGAACCCCCAGATCCCGGGAGCGCCGGGCCGTCACCGGCCACACCCCCAAGCCGGTCGTCCCACCGAATGCCCGGCACGCTCCCTCCCGGCGGGCCCGCGCCGCACGTCCCCCCGCACACCGGACCGCGGCCGGGCCCGCCCCCCCTCGACCGGGGGACCGGCACAGGCCACGCCGCGTCGCGGCACGGCAAAGGGGCCCGCCCGGACGGGCGGACCCCTCGGTCACGCAGTTCAGCCGCTGAGGAATTACGTCAGCTGACAGCGCACTTCGTGTCTTTGCTCTTGATGCCGAGGATCTGGCTCAGGATGTCGCCGGTCTCGAGGACGAGCACACCGCTGGTGCTGTTGTCGACCTCGCCACGGGCGAAGATGTTCTCGTCACCGCAGACGAAGAGAACCCGGCCCGGGTCCTCGTCGGAGTGAGGGACGAAGGCCATGTGAGGGGTCGCCGCTAGAGCCGAGCCGCCGACCATGACCATCCCGCCGACGAGCCCGGCCAGGATGAGCCCTTGTCTGAACATATCGATTCTCCTTGATACCTATCGACTACTCTCCGTAGCTATCGGGAGGAGATTTGCCCTAGGCCCTCTTTCAACAAACGCCGGTATTTCTGTCTTTACCTGCGCAAACACGCGGCATGAGGGAAGGGATGACACGGCCCGCCCTTCTTGACCGACAGGTGTACGCGGCAGAGGAATATCCGGCTCCGCCGTGACCCCGCACTGACGCGTCCTCTCAGGGGAGGGTGAGAACCACCGGGCCGTCGGCGGTGATGGCCACCGTGTGCTCGACGTGGGCGCTCCTGCTGCCGTCCCCGGAGCACACCGACCAGCCGTCCTCGGCCATGCGGTACTCGTCGTCGCCGCCCGCCATCAGGCTGGGCTCGATGGCGATCACCAGGCCGGGACGCAGCCGCAGTCCCAGTCCGGCGCGCGCCTCGTTGGGCACGAACGGCGACTCGTGCATGGCCCGGCCGATGCCGTGGCCGCCGAAGTCGTTCTGCATGCCGTAGCCGGCGCCGCGGCCGACCAGCGACATCGCGTGGCCGATGTCGCCCATCCGGCCTCCGGGCACGGCGGCCGCGATGCCCGCCGCCAGCGTCTCGCCGGCCACCTGGACGAGCTTCAGGTCCTCGGCCCGCGCGCGCCCGACGGAGAAGCTGACCGCGCCGTCGGCGTGCCAGCCGTCCACGTGCGCGCCGAAGTCGACGCTCAGCAGGTCGCCGTCGCGCAGCCGGTACGGCGTCGGCAACCCGTGCAGCATGACCCCGTTCACGGACGTGCACACCACCCCCGGGTACGGCATGGCCCCGAACGACGGATGGTAGCCCAGGAACGACGACCGCGCCCCCGCCTCGTGCATGACCTCGCGGGCCACCTCGTCGAGCTCCAGCAGCGACACCCCGACGGCGGCCCGCTCCCTGACGGCGGCGTGCACGGTGGCCACGACGCGGCCCGCCTCCCGCATGGCGTCGATCTCCCCGGCGGTCTTGAGCGTGATCACAGCGGCCTCCCAGCCCTCGGCACGATAACTATACCGGTATTATTATCACGCTTCACGGGGGCTTCAAGACTCCCCACCGAACCCCAAGACCGGACGGGGATCTCTAGACGGACCCGATAACACCCGACTCATTGACTAATTACGTAGAGTAACCGCTATAGTGCTCGGAGTATGCGTTTCGGACGGTTCTCGATGCTCGCTCTGGCGCTCGCGGCAGGGGCCGTCGACGCGCTGAGCTTCCTTGCGCTCGGCCAGGTGTTCACCGCGAACATGACCGGCAACATCGTCCTTCTCGGCCTGGCCATCGGCACCGGCGACACCTCGCACGTCATCCGCTCGGGCCTCGCCCTGGCCACGTTCTGCCTGGGCCTCACCGCGGGCTTCACCCTGCTGGGCCGCACCCCGTCCGCGGGACGGGATCCCCCGGCGGCGGTGCCGGCGCGTCCCCTGACGGTGCTGCTCGCCGAGCTGGCGCTGCTGGTGCTGGTGGCGGCCGGATGGGCGGCGCACGTGCTGCCGCGTCCGGCGCTGATCGCCGCCTCGGGGACGGCGATGGGCCTGCAGAGCGCGGTCACGCGCTGGGCGGGCGGCCCCGGGCTGTCCACCACCTACCTCACGGGCACACTGACCAGCCTGGCGGGCCGGGCGGTCGGTCCGCGCTCGGGGATGCTGCGCCCGCTGGGCGTGGTGCTCTGCGTGGTCTCCGGCGCCGTCATCGCGGCCCTGGCGCTACGCCTGCACCACCCGCTCACGCCGTTCATCGCCCCGGCCACGGTCGCCGCCGCCATCGCCGCCTGGGCCCTCACCTCCGGAGACCGCGCTCACCGCGGTGAAGGTCAGGACGGCTTGCGGTAGGTCAGCAGGTAACGCCAGAAGAGCCGCCGGCGCAGGGAGAAGCCGGGGAGCAGCGACGCCGCCTCCTGCCGGACCTCCTCCAGGGACATCTCCGGCGGCCGTACAGGCGCGGGCACATGCACGGCACGACGCCCTCCGTCCCGACCTCCCGCCCGCTCCCCCGCCGCCACCGCCACCCGTGCCGCCGCGTTCGCCGGTACGGCCGCCAGGCTCCAGACGAAGTCGGCCGTCGTCCGCTCCGCGTAGCACCCGAGGACGGCCAGCACCCCGCCGGGCGCCAGCGCGTCCCGGAGGGCCGCCACCGTCCCGAACGGCATGTGGTGCAGGCTGGCCAGGCAGGAGATGTAGTCGTAGCGCCCCGGGGGCAGCTCCATGCGCGTGACGTCGGCGCACACGAACCGCACGCCGTCCACCGGCGACGCCGAGGCGGCCTCGATCACCTCCGGGGCCGGGTCCACCGCGTCCACCTCGATCCCGAGGCCCGCGAGCCGCCGCGCGAAGCGCCCGGTGCCACAGCCGACGTCGAGCGCCGTACGGGCTCCTCCGGGCACGAGCCGGGCCATCGCCCGGTGGTAGTGATCGTTGTGATCGAAGGGCATCCCGGCATCATGCCATCGGACCGCCCGAAACCCCCCGAAGTCGGGGAAAAGACATCGCCCGCCCGCTGACCGTGCAGCGGGCGGGCGACGTGCGGCGCGAAGGTCAGCCCTTGAGCCAGCTCATCATCGGACGCAGCTTGGCGCCCGTCTTCTCGATCGGGTTCTCGGCCAGCTCCTCGCGGTAGCGCGTGAAGTCCTTCTGGCCGCCGTCGAACTCCTCGACGAGCTGCCGGGCGAAGGTGCCGTCCTGGATCTCGCCGAGGATGCGGCGCATCTCCTGACGGGTCTCGTCGGTGATGACGCGCGGGCCGCGGGTGTAGCCGCCGTACTCGGCGGTGTCGGAGACCGACCAGTACATCTTGGAGATGCCGCCCTCGTACATGAGGTCGACGATGAGCTTCATCTCGTGGAGGCACTCGAAGTAGGCGACCTCGGGCTGGTAGCCGGCCTCGATGAGGGTCTCGAAACCCGCCTTGATCAGCTCGGAGACGCCGCCGCACAGCACGGCCTGCTCGCCGAACAGGTCGGTCTCGGTCTCCTCGGTGAAGGTGGTGCGCAGCGCGCCGGCGCGGGTGCCGCCGATGCCCTTGGCGTACGACAGCGCCAGGTCCAGGGCCTTGCCGGAGGCGTCCTTCTCGACGGCGACGAGACACGGGACGCCGCGGCCGGCCTCGAACTGGCGGCGGACCAGGTGGCCCGGGCCCTTCGGGGCGACCATGCAGACGTCGACGCCCTCGGGCGCCTCGATGAGGCCGTAGCGGATGTTGAGGCCGTGGCCGAAGAACAGCGCGTCGCCCTCGACGAGGTTGGGGGCGACGTGCTCGGCGTACAGGTGGCGCTGGATGTGGTCCGGCGCGAGGATCATGGTGAGGTTGGCCTCCTCCACCGCCTCGGCCGGGGTGACGACCCGCAGCCCGTCGTTCTCCGCCTTCTCGCGGCTCTTGGAGCCCTCGGGGAGGCCGACGCGCACGTCGACGCCGGAGTCACGCAGGGAGAGCGCGTGGGCGTGGCCCTGGCTGCCGTACCCCAGCACGGCCACATGACGTCCCTGGATGATCGACAGGTCGGCCTGGTCGTCGTAGTAGATCTCGGTCACTTCTGTAGAACCTTTCAGGCGGTACGGTCCAGTGCCCTGAGGGACCGGTCGGTAATGGAACGGGCGCCGCGGCCGATGGCCACCATGCCCGACTGGACGAGCTCTTTGATCCCGAACGGCTCAAGGACCTTGACGAACGCCTCAAGCTTGTCGGGAGTGCCGGTGACCTCTATGGTCACCGCGTCGGCCGCGACGTCCACGCAGCGCGCGCGGAAAAGATTGACGAGTTCGAGCACGTGCGACCGGTTCTCGGCGTCGGCCTTGACCTTGATCAGCATGAGCTCGCGCTGAACGGACTGCGACGGGTCCAGTTCGACGATCTTCAGGACGTTGACCAGCTTGTTGAGCTGCTTGGTGACCTGTTCAAGGGGCAGCTCCTCCACGCTCACCACGATCGTGATGCGCGAGATGTCGTCGTGCTCGGTGGGCCCGACGGCGAGCGAGTCGATGTTGAACCCCCGCCTGCTGAACAGCGCGGAAACACGTGCGAGAACGCCCGGCTTGTTCTCCACGAGCACGGACAGCGTGTGCCTGCTCATCGGTCGCTCCTAGTCATCCTCGTTCTCCCACTTCGGCGCCATGTCCCGGGCGATCTTGATGTCGTCGTTGCTGGTGCCGGCCGCGACCATGGGCCACACCATGGCGTCCTGGTGGACGACGAAGTCGATCACGACCGGCACGTCGTTGATCTCCATGGCCTTCCTGATGGTCGCGTCGACGTCCTCGGCGCGCTCGCATCGCAGGCCCACACAACCATAGGCCTCCGCCAGCTTGACGAAGTCGGGGATGCGACGCGCGGTCTGCAGGTCGGTGTTGGAGTAACGCTCCTCGTAGAAGAGCGTCTGCCACTGGCGGACCATGCCGAGGTTGCCGTTGTTGATGACGGCGATCTTGACCGGCACGCCCTCCAGGGCGCAGGTGGCCAGTTCCTGGTTGGTCATCTGGAAGCAGCCGTCGCCGTCGATGGCCCACACCGTGGCCTCCGGCCGGCCCATCTTGGCGCCCATGGCGGCCGGGACGGCGAAGCCCATCGTGCCGAGACCGCCGGAGTTGATGAACGTCCCGGGGTTCTCGTAGTCGATGAACTGCGCGGCCCACATCTGGTGCTGCCCGACCCCCGACACGTAGTACGCGTCGGGCCCGGCGATGGCGCTCAGCCGCTCCATCACGTACTGGGGGGCCAGCGTGCCGTCCTCGAAGGTCTCGTAGCCGAGCGGGTAGGTCTCCTTGTAGCCGTTCAGGACGGTCCACCAGTCGGTGTAGTCGCCCTTCTGGCCCGAGGCCTGGATCGCGCCGACGAGGTCGCTGATGACCTCCTTGCAGTCGCCCACGATGGGCACGTCGGCGTGCCGGTTCTTGGAGATCTCGGCGGGGTCGATGTCGGCGTGCACGACCTTGGCCTGCGGCGCGAACGAGGACAGGTTGCCGGTCACCCGGTCGTCGAAGCGCACGCCCAGCCCGATGATCAGGTCGGATCTCTGCAGGGCGCCCACGGCCGAGACGCTACCGTGCATGCCCGGCATGCCCATGTGCTGGGGGTGGCTGTCCGGGAACGTGCCACGCGCCATCAGGGTGGTGACGACCGGGATGCCGGTCAGCTCGGCGAGCTGCAGGAGCTCGGCCGATGCACCGGCCTTGTGCACGCCGCCGCCGACGTACAGGACGGGCCTGCGCGACTCGGCGATCAGCTTGGCGGCCTCGCGGATCTGCTTGGAGTGCGGCCTGGTGACCGGGCGGTAGCCCGGGAGCTGCATGACAGGCGGCCAGCTGAAGGTGGTCTGGGCCTGCAGGGCGTCCTTGGAGATGTCCACCAGCACCGGGCCGGGACGGCCGGTCGAGGCGATGTGGAACGCCTCCATGATCGTGCGGGGGATGTCCGCCGGATCGGTGATCAGGAAGTTGTGCTTCGTGATCGGCATGGTGATGCCGGAGATGTCGGCTTCCTGGAAGGCGTCCGTGCCGATCATCGGCGCGGCGACCTGGCCGGTGATCGCCACGATCGGCACCGAGTCCATGAAGGCGTCGGCGATGGGCGTCACCAGGTTGGTGGCCCCGGGGCCGCTGGTCGCCATGCACACGCCCACCTTGCCGGTGGCCTGCGCGTAACCCTCGGCCGCGTGGCCGGCGCCCTGCTCGTGCCGTACAAGCACGTGCCGGACCTTGGTCGAGTCGTAGAGGGGATCGTAGGCGGGCAGAATCGCGCCGCCCGGGATCCCGAACACGGTGTCGACTCCCACGTGCTCCAGCGCCCTCACCAGGGCCTGTGCACCTGTCATCCGTTCGGTCATCGGCTCGTTCCTTGCGTGGCTACTCACTTAAGGACATAAAAAATGCCCCGTCCCACCGGCGGAGGTGGGTGTGGGGCGGCGCGCAGGTCGGAGTGCTTCGCTATCGGCCTGCGCGCCGGCGAAGTACTACGAGAATCTCACTGCGAAGCATGGCTTACACCATAGCCGCTCAGAACGCCCCGGTGTCAACTTGGCGGGACACGAGTCTCAAACGGTGAGACTCGTCCGCATCAGGCTGTCCACGCCGCGCGCCGCCATGGGACGTGCCACCAGGAAACCCTGCCCCCTGGTGCAGCCCATCTCGCGCAGCAGCTCCAGCTGCTCCGGCCGCTCGATGCCCTCGGCCACCACGGTGAGCCCGAGGTCGTGGCCGAGCCGCACGATCGTCCGGGTGAGCAGGGTCAGCGTGTCGTCCCTGCCCAGCCCGGACACGAACGACGGGTCGATCTTGATCATGTCGACCGGGAGCTGCCGGAGGAAGGCGAGGGAGGCGTAGCCGGTGCCGAAGTCGTCGATCGCCAGGCGCACGCCCAGCGCCCGCAGCTCCGAGAGCCGCTTGATGGTCTCCTCGGCGTCCTCGACGAGCATCTCCTCGATCACCTCAAGGGTGAGCGCGGAGGCGGGCAGGCCGCTCTCGGCCAGCGCCTGCTCGACGGTCTCGACGAACCGGGGGGCGGTGATCTGCCGCGCCGACAGGTTGAGCGACAGGCCGATGTCCCAGGACGAGGCCCGCCAGGCGGCCACCTCGCGGCACGCCTCGCGCAGGATCCACTCGCTCAGCGGCACGATCAGCCCGGTGTCCTCGGCCGGGCCGAGGAACTGCTCGGGCGGCACGAACACCGAGCCCCGCCACCACCGCACCAGCGCCTCCACCGCGGTCACCCGGGACGTGGCCAGGTCGACCACGGGCTGGTACTCGATGGCGAACTGCTGCTCGATGAGCGCCCGCTGCAGGTCGGCGGCCAGCTCCAGGCGGCGCACGACGTCGGCGTGCATCTGCGCGGCGAACACCTCGACCCGGCGGCCGCCCAGTTCCTTGGAACGCGCCATCGCCACATCGGCGTTGCGCATGAGGTCGCCGGCGGGCAGGCCGTCCTCGGTGAAGGCCACGCCCACGCTCGCGGTCAGCGCAACGTCGCGGTCGGCCACCCGGAAGGGCTCCTGGGAGACCGCGCGTACCAGGCGCTCGGCCATGTCCACGGCCATCTGCGCGTCGCCGCCGGTCTCCACGAGCACGGCGAACTCGTCACCGCCCCAGCGGGCCAGCGTGTCGTCGGCGCGTACGGCCCCGCGCAGCCGCCGGGCGGCCTGGCCGAGCAGGTAGTCGCCGCTGGCGTGCCCCACCGAGTCGTTGACCGAGGTGAACCCGTCGAGGTCGAGGAAGATGACCGCGACGTTGCCGGACGTGCGGCCCGACAGCACCTCGCGGGTGCGCTCCTCGAAGTAGGCGCGGTTGGGCAGCCCGGTGACGCCGTCGTGGAAGGTGAGGTGGGCGACCTGGTTGCGCAGGGCCTCCTCGTCGCTGACGTCGCGGGTGGTGACGAGCATGAGGTCGTCGCCGCCGATGTGGCGGGTGGCGACGGACTCGGTGGGCCGCCAGGTGCCGTCGGCGGCGCGCACCCGGCAGGCGATCATGCAGGCGCCCGGCGCGGCGCCCTCCTCGTCGGTGGTCATGGCGCGCATCGCGGCCTGGATGCCGGGGACGTCCTCGGGGTGGATGTAGTCGAAGATCGAGCCGCCGACCAGGTCCTCGGGAGGGTAGCCGTAGGTGACCTCGACGCCGGCGCCGATCTGGTGGACCACGCCCTCGTAGTCGCACAGCAGCACCACGTCGCCGGTGCTCTCGGCCAGCTCCCTGAGCTGCCGCTCGCCCAGCGAGACCAGGCCGCGCAGCCGGATGGAGGCCGCCGAGAGCACGAACAGGCGGACGAGCAGGAGCAGCACCACGGAGACCGCGACCACCACGACGCCGGTCACCGGCTGCGCGGCGCGGGAGCCCGCGAGGTGGGCCAGCAGCGTGCAGGCGGCCACGGCGACGAGCGCGAGCGGCATCATCGCGACCACGTTGCGCACGACCGGACCGCCCACCGGCCGCGCCCGCGGCCCCCAGGGCACGGCGGCCAGCAGCAGCAGCGCCACCGGCACGAGCATGACGGTCGTCATGGGCGGCTGCTCGCCGGACAGACGGGCCATGGCGGCCGACAGCCCGCCCACGGTCATGGTGGCGAGCACGCCCACCCCGGCCAGGCCGAGCAGCCAGGAGCCCGCCCTGCTGTTGAGCACCGAGGGGATCACCCCGCAGGTGACGAGCAACGCGATCATCGGCGGCACCATGGCGAACGTGAACGTGGGCGCGTCGCCCGTGTCCTCGTAGTAGTGGCGCAGCGCGACCACCCAGCCGATGAGGAAGAGCGAGGCCGCGCACAGGTACGCGTCCGTGAGATGCCTCAGCACGACCTTGGCCGGGAACCTGCGGTCGGCGGCGATCAGCGCGCCGCCCGCGATGATCACGGTGCCGAGCAGGACGAACAGGTCGGCGAAGCCGACGACGAAGCTCGTGGCAACCGAGCGCAGCGCCACACCCGCGGCCCACACGACCGCGCCGCCGCCCATCCAGCGCGCGGCCATCGCCGTCGAGCGGTGTTCGGCCGACCTGAGCGAGACCCCCAGCAGCGAGGCGGCGGCGACGAGGGCCGCCACGCCTCCGGCCACGGCCCCGGTCAGCAGGGCCGGCCCGCCCGCGAGGAGCGCGGCGGCGAACGCCACCACTCCTGCCGCCCCTGCGGCGGCCAGCGGCGCCCGTGGATCACGCCAGCGGATCACAGTCGTTGCCCATCCTGTCTTGAACCCTGCACCAGTGTCCGCCGAAGCCCGGCGGGCACATCGCCAGTGTGTGCGGTCGCGGATGCGCGGGTGGTGACAACGCCGATGTCGTCACCGATCTGATAACCACACAGACCAATTTCCGCCAAGAGTTCCTTGACAGCGAGTCAGGAACTCCCTGCAGACGCCACCGTACGCACGAAAGGTCACGGACCAGCCACGTTCCGGAATCCTCTCAATACGAGTCGGTAATGACGTTGATCAACTCTTCACCTGCGAGGAAACGGCCGAGCTGCTCGCGGATCAGCCGGAGCGTGCGTCGCACGGAGGCGGGGGTGCTGCCCGCGATGTGCGGTGTGATCAGCACGCCCGGCGCGTTCCAGAGGGGGTGGCCCTCGGGCAGCGGCTCGGGCGCGGTGACGTCGAGCGCGGCGCGTAGCCTACCGGTTTTGAGCTCGGCGATCAGGGCTTCGGTGTCGACCACGCCGCCCCTGGCGGCGTTGACCAGGACGGCGCCGTCCTTCATGCGGGCCAGGAAGGCGCCGTCGACCATGCCGGCGGTGTCGGCCGTGGCGGGCACGAGCAGGACCACGACGTCGGCCGCCGGCAGCAGCGCGGGCAGCTCCTCCATGGCGTGCACGCCCTCGCGCGCGCTCCTGGCCACCCGGACGACCTCGACCTCGAAGCCGCTCAGCCGCCGCTCGACCGCCGCGCCGATGGACCCGTGGCCGACGATGAGCACGGTGGAGTCGGCGAGCACGCCGGTGTGGTGGTAGGTCCACTCACCCCTGCGCTGGGCGTCGGTGAACCCGGGGAACTCCCTGAGCACCGCGATCATCGCGCCGACCGCCCACTCGGCGGTGCCGGCGTCGTGCACGCCGCGGGCGTTGCACAGCACCACGCCCTCGGGCAGGTGCGGCCGGTACGGCTCCACCCCCGCGGTGACGGTCTGCACCAGCCGCAGCGAGCGCATCCGCGCCAGCGTCTCCGCCACGCCGGGCACCACGACCAGCGGCGGGATCCAGACCTCGACGTCCTCGATGCCGTCCGGCATGGACGAACCATCGTAAACAGCGCACTCAACGCCCGGCAGGTCAGACAGGACGTCCGCCGCCGCTTCGGACGGAACCCAGATCTTCATGCCGAGAACCTTACGACCCGCGGGGAAGTATGGAACACATGAGGAAGCTCTGGACGATCGTGCTCCTGGCCGCGCTCACCGCCTGCTCCGGCGACGGCGAGACGCGCCCTGCGGCCTCCGTCCCCACCCCCGCGGCCACCTCCGTCCCGACCGCTCCCACCGCCTCCGTGCCGGCGGCCGTGGCGCCCGGCGCGCCCAAGGACGTGGCGGCCGGCCTGGCCGTGCCGTGGGCGATCGCCTTCCTGCCCGGCGGCGACGCCCTGGTCACCGAGCGCGACACGGCCAGGCTGCTGCGCGTCACCCCTGCGGGCAAGGTCACCGAGGTCGGCCGGATCACCGGCGCGCGGCCCGGGGGCGAGGGCGGCCTGCTGGGCGTGGCGGTCAAGGACCGGCAGGTCTTCCTGTACTACACGGCCGAGCAGGACAACCGGATCGTCCGCTACCGGCTCGGCGACGACGGTCTCCGCGACGAGCAGATCATCGTCCAGGGCATCCCGAAGGGCGGCATCCACAACGGCGGCCGGCTCGCCTTCGGCCCCGACGGCTACCTGTACGCCACCACCGGCGAGACCGGCGACCGCGAGCTGGCCCAGCGGCGCGACTCGCTCGGCGGCAAGATCCTGCGCATGACCGCGGACGGCGCCCCCGCCCCCGGCAACCCGTTCGGCACGCTCGTCTACAGCTACGGCCACCGCAACGTCCAGGGCCTGGCCTGGGACACCGCGGGCCGCCTGTACGCCTCGGAGTTCGGCGCGAACACCTACGACGAGATCAACCTGGTCCGGCCGGGCGCCAACTACGGCTGGCCGGAGGTCGAGGGCAAGGGGAACGACGCCCGCTTCGTCAACCCCATCCTCACCTGGTCCACCGGCGAGGCGTCGCCGTCCGGGATGGCGTACGCGGACGGCGCGCTGTGGGTGGGCACGCTGCGCGGCCAGCGGCTGTGGCAGGTGCCGCTGGGCCGGGACGGCTCGCCGGGCACGCCCGTGGCCCGCCTGACCGGCCGCTACGGCAGGCTGCGCGCGGTCACCGCGGCCCCCGGCGGCGCCCTGTGGGTGAGCACCAGCAACAAGGACGGCCGCGGCTCACCGCGTCCGGGGGACGACCGGATCATCTCGGTCCCCCTGTCCTAGCCAGGTCCTAGCCGGGCGCGCCGCAGGTGAGCGCGGTCTGCGGCCGGTACTTGGTGACCAGCTTCTTGTCCTTCTTGACGACCTCGCCGTCCTTGTAGAACACGCGGGTGACGTCGATCGTGAACCCCTGCTGGCCCGTGGTGGCCACGCAGCCCGCCTCGCCGCTGGTCGCCCGTCCGAACGGCTTGAAGTCGCGCCGCTCGGACTCGACCGCCTCGATCTTGTCGTACCGCTTGGTGCTCCACAGGGAGACGGTGACCGTCGTGGGGGTGGTCGTGGTCTTGATCAGCACGCCGTACTCGGAGTCGTTGCGCCACTTGAGGTCGCGGTCGGGGTAGAGCAGCGCCACGTCGCGCCCGGCGGGGTAGGAGGGCGCGTAGTAGTCCATGGGCTCGCGCTCGACCAGGTCGAAGCCGCCGAGGAAGGCCGCGTTGTACATGGTGGTGGCGAACTGGGAGACGCCGCCGCCGACGATGTCCACCATCCGGCCGCCGACGATCTGGCCGGCCTGGACGTAGCCGTCCTCGACCGTGCGCTCGCCGGTCGCCTCGTTGAGCGAGAACGTCTCTCCCGGCTTGACCAGCCTGCCGTCGAGCTCCTGGGCCATGCGCCGGATGTTGGTGACGCGCGGCGGGCAGCAGTCGAACGTCGTGCTGAACGTGCCGACGTTCTCCTTGATGCCGAGGCCGCGGATCTGGCCGGTGGTGACCTCCGGGGTGACCACGCCCAGCTTGACCTCCACGGTCCGCGGACCGTCCGAGCCGAACAGCTTCTCGATGTCCCGGGCCAGCAGCTTGGCGTTCACGCCCCTGCCCTTGCGCGCGGGCACCAGCACCGGCTTGTCGCCGACGATCTGGTACGTGGCGTCGCGCGGCTGCTGCGTGGCGTCCACGAGGCTGTTCTCCACCGGCGCGAGCGCGGCCTCGGCGTCGAACTCGGGGACGAGCGCGCCGTCGTCGCCGGGCGCGTAGGACAGGTGGGCGGCGATCATCGCCGGGGTGAGCTGGGCCTGCTTGCCGGCGAGGGTCAGCGTGACGGGCGCGGAGACGGCCTTCCTGGCCTCGGCCAGGGCCGACTCGACGGACTCCGCCGAGGTGGCGGGCTTGGCCGGGCGCATGGTGAGCACCACCGCGCCGCCGCCGCGCAGGAACGCCTCGCCGATCCGGCGCACGGCGTCGTCCCGGTCGAGCAGCACGCCGTCCTCGGGCATGCGGGCCTTCGGCACCAGCCCGGAGAAGACCACCTTGCCCTCGCGGGTCTGCTTGTCCACGCCTTCGGCCAGGCCCTCGACGGTCCTGGTGAGCTGCGAGGTGTCGATGGTCAGCTTGGGCGGGACGTCGGTCGTGCCGGTCAGGCCGCGCCAGACCTCGACCGGGCCGGGGAAGCCGCTGGGGGCCTGCCCGATGGTGCCGACCACGTCGAGTTCGAGCCCGGCCTCGTCGGGCTGGATGGTGTCCTTCTTGGCGCCGGCCTGCACGGTGACCGGCCGGCTGAGCCTGGCGCCCAGCTCGGTGCGCAGCTTGTCGGCCGCCTGGGTGACGGTCAGACCGCCGATGTCCACGCCGCCGACGCGGGTGCCGCGCAGCACGGCCCCCGACATCATCACGGCCGGCACCACGTACGCCAGCGCGGCCAGGACGAGCACCAGCACGAGCAGGCCGGGCAGCAGGCGGCGCCGGCGGGCGGGCTCGGGCTCGAAGGAGGACGGCCGGTCGCCGCCGCTCCCCCCGAACACGGGGGCGGACGCGGCGGAGTCCTTGTCCTTCATCGGCCACGGCTGCGCGGGCGGCGCCTTGGGTGGCAGCGCGCCGCCGGTCTGACCGCCGGGCGCGCTCGGTCCTGGGGCCGGCCGGGGCTCCTGCTGGTCCTGCGGGCCGAAGATGTCACGGGACACGCCCGGAGGTAATCCTTCGATCCGCGGCTTCTTGGAGACACCCGACGTGGGCAGAGGCACCGAGGCGAACGGGTCGGTCGGTGATTCGATCGGTCCGGCGTTTCGCACGCCTCAATCTCCTCCCGGTCCGCAGCCAAGTCTCAGGCAACAGTAAGGCACGAGTATCCGACTATGTCACGAGAAACGAATACGGAAGTGTGTCAACCTAGCCACCGGTAGCGATGTTCCGGCCGTCCCGCGGTGCCGTACCTGGGATGCAGCTCGGCCCGGCCCGAGGCGCACAGATGCTCCAGGTACCGCCGCGCGCTCACCCTCGACAGGCCCGTGAGCTCGGCCGTCTCGGCCGCCGACAGGTCCCCTCCGGCCTCGCGCAGCGCCCCTTCCACCAGCGCGCAGGTGGCCGGCGACAGGCCCTTGGGCACCGGGACGGCCTGCCGGGGCGCGCCGAAGAGCCGGTCCACGTCGTCCTGGCGGGCCTGGGGGCCGATGGCGGTGAGCCGTCTGCGGGTGTCGGCGTACTGGCGGAGGCGTTCGGTGAGCGCGGCGGCGGTGAACGGCTTGATCAGGTAGTTGACCGCGCCGCCGCGCATGGCTTCCCTGACCGTGGCCACGTCGCGGGCCGCGCTGATCATCAGGACGTCCACGTCGGTGATTGACTTGAGCACCTCCAGGCCGGACATGTCGGGCAGGTAGATGTCGAGCAGGACCAGGTCGGGCCGGAGCTCGGCCACGGCGGCCAGCGCGTCGGCCCCGCCGTGCGCCACCGCGACGACCTCGAAGCCGGGGACGCGCGAGACGTACCCGCTGTGGATGCGGGCGACCATGAAGTCGTCGTCCACCACCAGGACCCGTACGTCGTTCACGCGCGGGCCTCGGCGGGCAGCAGGGCGGTGAAGACGGCGCCTCCCGCGTTGCGCACCCGGACCCAGCCGCCCCTGCGCAGGCACGCCTGCCGGGTCAGGGCCAGGCCCAGGCCGCGCGGCCCCGAGTGGGCGGCCTTCGTCGTGAAGCCCTCCCTGAAGACCTCCTCCACCAGCTCGGGGGTGATGCCGGGGCCGGAGTCGCCGACCCGGACGTGCAGGCCCTCGGCGTCGGCCACGACCGACACCTCGATCGTCCCGCCCGCGCCGTCGAGGGCGTCGATCGCGTTGGCGACCAGGTTCCCGACCACCAGGACGGCGTCCTGCGGGTCTCCGAGCGCGCCCTCGGGCACGGCGGAGTCCTCCGACAGCACCAGCCGGGCCCCGCGTTCGGCCGCCTCCGCCGACTTGGCCAGCAGCAGCGCGGCCAGCGTGGGGTCCTGGACGCGTTCGCGCAGGCCGGTGGCGTACGCGCCGGCCGTGGTGCGGGTGATGAAGCCGATCGCGGCCTCGTGCTCACCGAGCTCCAGCAGGCCGACGACCGTGTGCATGCGGTTGGCGAACTCGTGGGCCTGGGCGCGCAGGGCCTCGGTCGCGCTGCTGCTGTCGTCCAGCTCGCGGGCCAGGCGGACCAGCTCGGTGCGGTCGCGCAGGGTGACGACCCAGCCGCGATGGCGGCCGCGTACGGCGACCGGGGTCCTGTTGAGTACCAGCACGCGGTCGCCGTGCAGCACCACGCGGTCCTCGCCCGGGTCGGCGCCGGTCAGCACGTCGCGCATGCGCTCGGAGACCGGCATGCTCGTCACGTCGGCCCCCAGGTCGCCGAGCAGGTCGCGGGCCGCGTCGTTGACCAGCGTGACGCGTCCGGCCAGGTCGAGGGCGAGCACGCCCTCCTTCACGCCGTGCAGCACGCCCTCGCGCTGCTCCAGCAGTTCGGCGATCTCACGCGGCTCCAGCCCGAACGTCTGCCTGCGCACCCGGGCGGTGATCAGCGCGGCCAGCGCCAGACCGGCCAGCAGCACGGCCAGCGCCGTCCAGATCAGCGGCGGCAGCGCGCCGCCGAGCTGGCCGGTGACCGTGGTCTGGAGCACGCCGACCGAGACCAGGCCGATGACGTTGCCGTATTCGTCGCGGATGGGGGTCTTGCCCCTGACCGTGGTGCCGATCGTGCCGGTCTCGGTGCCCACCCAGCTCCGGCCCGTACGCAGGACCGCGGTGCCGTCGGTGGACAGCCGTTTGCCGATCAGGGCGGCGTTGGGATGGGCGTAGCGCTTCTGCTCGGCGTTGGCGATGGCCACGTAGTCGGCTCCGGTCTCGTGCTGGACGCTGAGCGCCAGCGGTTGCAGCACCGACTCCGGGTTCTCCAGCCTGAAGGCGTCGCGCACCTGCGGAAGGGCGGCCACCGACTGCGCGATGGCCAGGGCGCGCTGCTGGTGCAGCGCGTCGAGCTGCTCCCGCGTGTGCCCGGCCCACACACCGGCCGTGCCGCCGACGGCGAGCAGCACGATCACCATCTGGAGCACGAACAACTGGGTGCCGAGGGGGGCATCGGTAACCCTGCGCACGCCCACATGGAAACAAAGCCAGGTCACGGCCAGGTCGCGACCAATACGACCACTATGACGGCAATCGCCCAAAGCCTCGACCGGACGGGGAACGGGCATCACCATCGCAGCCCTACGACTGTGAGAATCCCCCTTGGAGTGATCATGCGCTTGCGCGTATTCGCCGCCGCCCTGGCGGCACTCTCCGTCACCACCCTGTCCGGCTGCGGCGGGACCGGCGCCTCCGGCGGCGAAGCGTCCCTGCGGATCATGGCCCCGGCGGCGGCCGGCGGCGGCTGGGACCAGACCGCCCGCACGGCCGAGCAGGCGCTCAAGACGGCCGACCCCAAGCGCAAGGTCGAGGTCTACAACGTGCCGGGCGCGGGCGGCACGATCGGCCTGGCCCAGCTCGCCGGCGAGAAGGGCAACGGCAATCTGCTGATGACCATGGGCCTGGTCATGGTGGGCGCCATCGAGCAGAACAAGTCGAAGGTCACCCTGGCCGAGACCACGCCCATCGCCAAGCTGACCGAGGAGTACGAGATCGTCGTGGTCCCGGCGGACTCCCCGTTCAAGACGCTGGCCGACATGGTGGCCGCGTGGAAGGCCGACCCGGCGAAGGTCTCCGTGGCGGGCGGCTCGGCGGGCGGCACCGACCACATCGTGGCCGGGCTGATGGCCAAGGCCGCCGGCGTGGACCCCAAGCAGGTCAACTACATCGCGCACTCCGGCGGCGGCGAGGCGCTCAACGCGCTGCTGGGCAGCAAGGTCAGCGCGGGCATCTCGGGCGTCGGCGAGTTCGCCGAGCACGTGAAGTCCGGCAAGCTGCGGGCGCTGGCCGTCAGCAGCGGCTCGCGCGTGGCCGGCCTGGACGCGCCGACCCTGAAGGAGGGCGGCCTGGACGTCGAGCTGGCCAACTGGCGCGGCTTCGTCGCCCCCGGCGGCCTGGACGACGCCGCCAAGAAGTCCCTCACCGACCTGGTCACCAAGATGCACGACTCCCAGCCGTGGAAGGACGCCGTCGCAAAGAACGGCTGGATCGACTCCTTCCAGACCGGGCAGCAGTTCACCGACTACCTGAAGTCCGAGGAGAGCAAGGTCAAGGGCATCATCGCCGAAATGGGGCTCGTGTCCTGATGGCTCGCTGGTGGCGGCCCGAACTCGGGCTGGCGGTCGTGGTGCTCGCGCTGGGCGTGTTCGTGGTGGTCGGCACGCTCGACGTCTCGGCCGCGGCCTCCCGGCTCGGCCTCGGGCCGCGCTTCTTCCCCATGCTGGTCGGCGGGGCCATGGTGCTGATCGGCGTGTTCTATGTGATCGACGTCCTGCGCGGCGGCGCCGGCGACCCCGAGGAGAGCGAGGACGTGGACGCGGGCGCCCCCACCGACTGGCGCAGCGTCGGCCTGGTCAGCGGCGTCTTCCTGGCCTTCGCCGCGCTCCTGGACGTGCTCGGCTGGGTCATCGGCGCCAGTCTGCTGTTCTTCGGCCTGTCGGTCGTGCTCGGGGCCGAGCACAGGCTGCGGGCCGCCGTGGTGGCCGTGGTGCTCGGCGTGACGACGTACCTGCTGTTCGTCAAGGGGCTCGGCGTCTCGCTGCCGGCCGGGCCGCTCGGCGGGGTGATGTGAGATGGGCTCGATCGACCTCCTGATGGACGGCTTCGCCGCCGCGCTCACCCCCGTCAACCTCCTGTACGCCCTGATCGGCGTCACCCTCGGCACCCTGGTCGGCGTGCTGCCCGGCATCGGGCCCGCGATGACCGTGGCGCTGCTGCTGCCGATCACCTTCACCGTGCCGCCGGCCAGCGCGTTCATCATGTTCGCCGGCATCTACTACGGCGGCATGTACGGCGGCTCGACCACCTCCATCCTGCTCAACACGCCCGGCGAGTCGTCCTCCATGATCACCGCCCTGGAGGGCAACAAGATGGCCAGGCGCGGGCGGGCCGCGCAGGCTCTCGCCACGGCGGCCGTCGGGTCGTTCGTGGCGGGCACGATCGCCACCGCACTGCTGGTGGTGGCCGCGCCCGCCGTGGTGAGCTTCGCGATCTCGTTCGGCCCCGAGGACTACTTCGCGCTGGCGATCCTGGCCTTCACCGCCGTGTCGTCGGTGTTGTCCCGCTCGATCGTGCGCGGGCTGGCCTCCTTGGGGCTGGGCCTGGTGATCGGGCTGATCGGCATCGACCAGCAGACCGGTCAGGCGCGGCTCACGCTGGGCGTCCCGCAGCTGCTCGACGGCATCGACGTGGTGATCGTCGCGGTGGGCCTGTTCGCGGTCGGCGAGGCCCTGTACGTGGCCTCCCGGCTGCGGCACGCCACCCCCGAGGTGGTGCCCGTGGGCCGGGCGTGGATGGGCCGTGCCGACTGGCGGCGTTCGTGGCTGCCGTGGCTGCGCGGGACCGCGCTCGGGTTCCCGTTCGGCGCGCTGCCCGGCGGGGGCGCGGAGATCCCCACCTTCCTGTCGTACGCGGCCGAGAAGCGCCTGGCCAAGGGCGTGGCCAAGGAGGAGTACGGCAAGGGCGCGATCGAGGGCGTGGCGGGCCCGGAGGCGGCCAACAACGCCTCGGCGGCCGGGACCCTGGTCCCGCTGCTCACGCTGGGCCTGCCCACGTCGGCCACGGCCGCCATCCTGCTGGCCGCCTTCCAGCAGTACGGCCTGCAACCCGGCCCGCAGCTCTTCGACCACAACCCGGCCCTGGTGTGGGCGATGATCGCCTCGCTGTTCGTCGGCAACACGATGCTGCTCGTGCTGAACCTGCCGCTGGCTCCCCTGTGGGCGCGCGTCCTGCGCATCCCCCGGCCGTACTTGTACGCCGGGATCGTGCTGTTCGCCGCGCTCGGCGTCTACGCCCTGAACGGCACGGTCGTGGACCTGTTCGTCCTGTACGTCCTCGGCCTGCTCGGGTTCTCCATGCGCCGCTTCGGCCTGCCCGTCGCGCCCGCGGTGATCGGCATGATCCTCGGGCCGATGGCCGAGATCCAGCTCCGCCGCGCGCTCGCCATCGGCGCGGGCGACGTGAGCGTGCTGGTACGCAGCCCGATCGCCGCCGTGCTCCTGGCCCTGGCCCTGCTCGCGCTGCTGACGCCGCTGTTGCGGCGGCTGATGGCACGCCGGGGCGTCGATGCGGTCACACCCGTGTCACGCGAGGACTGACCGGCCCGCCCACCGGGAACGTCGCCCGGTGGTTCTTGGAGCCCGCCTCCCCGAGGCGGGTGGTCATGGGCGCGACCCCTCGGTGGCCCTGTCGATATGTCCGGATCGACGGGACCACCTGGGGCCCCGCCGATGTGCCGGACCTCCTCCCATCGGCGGAACCACCAGGGGTTCCGCCGATGTGCCGGACCTACTCCGAGACGCCCAGCTTCTCCAGGATGAGCTCCCGGGCGCGGGCCGCGTCGGCCTTGCCGCGACTGGCCTTCATCACGCCACCGACCAGCGCACCGGCGGCGGCGATCTTCCCGGAGCGCACCTTCTCGGCCGCGTCCGCGTTGGCGGCCAGCACCTGGTCGATGATCGCCGACAGCTCGCCCTCGTCGTTGACGATCTTCAGGCCGCGCGCCTCGACCACCTCGTCGGGCGTGCCCTCACCGGCCAGCACGCCTTCGAGCACCTCCCGGGCGAGCTTGTCGTTGAGCGCGCCCGAGGCCACCAGCTCGGTGACCCTGGCGATCTGGGCCGGCGTGATGGGCAGCTCGGCCAGCGCGACGCCGCTCTCGTTGGCGCGTCGCGCCAGCTCGCCCATCCACCACTTGCGCGCGTCGGCCGCCGGGGCGCCGGCCGCGACCGTGGCCTCGACCAGGTCGAACGCGTCGGCGTTGTGCATGGCCTGCATGTCGAGGTCGGACACGCCCCACTCGGCCTGCAGCCGCTTGCGCCGGACCGACGGCAGCTCGGGCAGCGCCGCCTTCAGCTCGGCCACCCACACCGGGTCGGGCTCGATCGGCACCAGGTCGGGCTCCGGGAAGTACCGGTAGTCCTGGGCCTCCTCCTTGGACCGGCCGGACGTGGTGGTGCCGGTGTCCTCGTGGAAGTGCCGCGTCTCCTGGAAGATCTTGCCGCCCTCGGCGAGGATCCCCGCCTGGCGCTCGATCTCGCTGCGCACCGCCCGCTCGACGCTGCGCAGCGAGTTGACGTTCTTGGTCTCGGTGCGGGTGCCCCACTCCGAGGCCCCGCGCGGCATGAGCGAGACGTTGACGTCGCAGCGCAGCGAGCCCTCCTCCATGCGCACGTCGGACACGCCGAGCGAGCGCATGATCTCGCGCAGCTCGGTGACGTACGCCTTGGCCACCTCCGGCGCGAGCCGGTCGGTGCCCGGGATGGGCTTGGTGACGATCTCCACCAGCGGGATGCCGGCGCGGTTGTAGTCGACGATCGAGTAGTCGGCCCCGTGGATGCGGCCGGTCGCGCCGCCCATGTGGGTGGACTTGCCGGTGTCCTCCTCCAGGTGCACCCGCTCGATCTCGATGCGCACGGTCTCGCCGCCGACCTCGACGTCGACGTAGCCGTCGAAGCAGAGCGGCTCGTCGTACTGGGAGATCTGGTAGTTCTTCGGCATGTCCGGATAGAAGTAGTTCTTCCGGGCGAAGCGGCACCACTCGGCGATCGAGCAGTTCAGCGCCAGGCCGATGCGGATCGTCGACTCGATGGCCATGGCGTTGGCCACGGGCAGCGAGCCGGGCAGCGCCAGACAGGTCGGGCAGACCTGCGTGTTGGCCGGGGCGCCGAAGGCGGTCTTGCAGCCGCAGAACATCTTCGACTTCGTGCCGAGCTCGACGTGCGTCTCCAGCCCGAGCACCGGCTCGAACCTGTCGAGCGCTTCGTCATAGACCATGGTCATAGCGACGGGGCCTCCTTCAGCAGCGGGCCGCCCCAGCGGCTCTCCAGGGCCTTCTCGACGGCGGCGCCGACGCGATAGCAACGGTCGTCGGCCAGAACCGGGGCCATGATCTGCAGGCCGACCGGCAGGTTGTCCTCGTCGGCCAGGCCGCACGGCACCGAGATGGCCGCGTTGCCCGCGAGGTTGGACGGGATGGTGCACAGGTCGGCGAGGTACATCGCCATCGGGTCGTCGGTGCGCTCGCCCAGCCGGAACGCCGTGGTCGGCGTCGTCGGCGAGACCAGCACGTCGACCTGCTCGTAGGCCGCCTGGAACTCGCGCGAGATGACCGTGCGCACCTTCTGCGCCTGGCCGTAGTAGGCGTCGTAGTAGCCGCTGGACAGCGCGTACGTGCCCAGCATGATGCGCCGCTTGACCTCGGGGCCGAACCCGGCGGCCCTGGTCAGCGCCATGACCTCCTCGGCACTGCGGGTGCCGTCGTCGCCGACGCGCAGGCCGTAGCGCATGGCGTCGAAGCGGGCCAGGTTGGACGAGCACTCCGACGGCGCGATCAGGTAGTACGCCGGCAGCGCGGTCGTGAACGACGGGCAGGACACCTCGACGACCGTGGCGCCCAGCGACTCGAGCAGCTTGACGGCCTCGTGGTAGCGGGCCAGCACGCCCGGCTGGTAGCCCTCGCCGGCGAACTCCTTGACCACGCCGATGCGCATGCCGGACACGTCGGGGTTCCTGGCCGCCTCGACGACGCTCGGGACCGGCGCGTCGACCGACGTGGAGTCCATCGGGTCGTGCCCGGAGAACGCCTCCTGAAGCAGCGCCGCGTCGAGCACGTTCCGCGCGAACGGCCCCGGCGTGTCGAGCGAGCTCGCGAACGCGATCAGCCCGTAACGGGACGAACCACCGTAGGTCGGCTTCATGCCCACGATGCCCGTGACGGCGGCCGGCTGCCGGATCGAGCCACCGGTGTCGGTGCCCGTGGACAGCGGCGCCTCGTACGCGGCGACGGCCGCGCTGGACCCGCCGGACGAGCCGCCCGGGATCCTGTCCAGGTCCCAAGGGTTGCGGGTCGGGTGGTAGGCGGAGTTCTCCGTGGAGGAGCCCATGGCGAACTCGTCGAGGTTCGTCTTGCCGAGGATGACCAGCCCGGCCTCGCGCAGGCGCGCGGTCACGGTCGCGTCGTACGGCGGCCGCCACCCTTCGAGGATCTTGGACCCGGCCGTGGTCGGCATGTCGCGGGTGGCGAAGATGTCCTTGTGCGCGACGGGCACCCCGGCCAGCGGCCCGAGCTTCTCTCCCGCGCGCAGCCGGGCGTCGACCGCCCGCGCCTGCTCAAGGGTGGTCTCCCGGTCGACGTGCAGGAACGCCTGGACCTTGGGCTCCACCTCGGCCATGCGGTCGAGGTGCGCCTCGGCCACCTCGGCGGCCGACACGTCACCCGCGGCGATCATCGCGCCCAGCTCGGCGGCGGTCTTGCGGATCAGACTCATGCCTCCTCCCCGAGGATGCGCGGCACACGGAAGCGGTCGTCCTCGACGGCGGGAGCGCCGGAAAGGGCCTGCTTGGGCGTCAGGGACTGTCGCACCTCGTCGGCACGGAAGACATTGGTCAGCGGAAGCGCGTGCGACGAAGGCGGCACGTCCTCGGCAGCGACCTCGGCCACCTTCGCGACCGACTCGATGATGGCATCGAGCTGGGTGGCGTAGTGGTCGAGCTCGTCGTCGGTGAGCGCCAGCCTGGACAACCGGGCCAGGTGGGCGACCTCGTCGCGGGTTATGGCGGACATGAGTCGTTGAACCCGTTTCGTGGATGGAGTTTGGGACACTGCCATCCTAGGGGGCTTGACGCCGCAGGCCCGAACCCTTAACCCGCCGGAAACACACTCACCCGTAGAGCTCCTTCAGGCCGATCGCCAGCACGTCGCTCTCCTGGGCCAGTGCGGGGTCGAAGCCGGCTCCGCTGTAGCAGACCAGCTTGGCGTCCCGCACGTCGAATCCCTTGGCGTCGAGCAGGTCTCGTGCCCTCCTGAGCCGGGCGACGTGCCGGGGCCCCATGACCTTGCCCCATTTCACCTCGCCCAGCGACAACACCCGCTTGCGCTCGCCGCGCATCGCGGGTGCGAAGACCGCGACGTCGATCTGGATCTGCTCGTGCCGTACGGGATCGACGACGACCCCGGCCCCGATCTCGCCCGGCGACTTCCCCAGGACCTCGAGTTCCAGCAGGTGGAACTGACGGCACATCTCCTCGAAGTGCGGGCCGAGCACCTGGTCGCTGAAACTGGCCTTGGCGTTCTCCCAGGCGTTGGTGGCCAGGCCGCTCTCCAGCAACCCCCACTGCGGCCGCATGACGACCTCGTAGAAATGGATGAGCGGCTCGCACACGCGGTACACCGATCGTGAGGGACGGAAGACGTCCGGCTCTCTCCGCAGCAGGCTGCTGTCCTCCAGCACGTTGAGGTGATGACCGATGTCGGCCGCCTTGCGCCCCACATAGTTCGCGATTCCGCCTCGTGTGCTGTTCCCCGTGGCCACCGCCGCCAGGACGGACTTGTACATGGAGTCCCGCGTCTCCGTCTCCTCTTCGAGGACGTAGCGAGCTTCCCTGAAGAGCGGGGTTGTGGACCGCAGCGCCGTTCGCCGCACCCAGTCGTCGAAGTCACCGAGGCCTTTCGGCCTGTCGTTGTTGACCAAGGGCAGGTAGGCGGGCGTTCCTCCGGTCACCGCATGCAGCTGGACGGCCAGCCGCGGGTCGGTGATCCCCCAGTACCGGGCGGCGAGACGGTAGTCGAACGGCCGGACCGAGAGCTCCATGGAAGCCCGGCCGCGCAACGGCGCGTTGCCCGCCAGGAGCCGGCCCATCACGGACATCGCCGAGCCGCACAACAGCAGCGACACGGGCAGTTCGTCGAAGACGGCGCGATCGATCTCCCGCTGGATGATCGAGGGCAGCGCCGGCGATGCCCTGCTGAGGTAGGGGAACTCGTCGATCACCATGAGCTCGCGTCGCTCGGCGCTGATGGCGAAGAGGTGCCTGATCGCATCGTCCCAGGTCGCGAAATGGATCGGCGGCGCCCCGAGGTGGCGGCTCAGCGCGTCCGCGAACAGGTTCAGCGACTCCCTCTCCGTGGCCTCCGACGCCCCGAAATAGAAGCCGCCCGTTTCGCGGGCCATGGAGGCGACCAGGAGGGTTTTGCCCTGGCGGCGCCTTCCGCTGACGACGCCCATCTGCGGACGAGAGGTGCGACGCTCGACGAAATCGGACAGCGCCCGCCACTCGAAGTCTCGCGCGAAGATCCGCTTCGGCTTCGGGATCACTGGGCCTCCAGGACATCGAAATCAACTTCGACGAAGTATACTTCGACGAAGTACAGTCCTGTAATCGTTCAAGCCGTCTGGGTGACCTCTGACTGGTAGCCGTACTCGATGCCGGGCGCCGGGGTGAAGCGGTCGACGAGCCAGGCGGTGGCCTCGGCGGCCGGCATGGGCTGGCAGAACAGCCAGCCCTGGCCCAGGTCGCAGCCCATCTCGGCCAGGCGCACGGCGACCGCGTCGCACTCCACGCCCTCGGCCACCGAGCGCAGGCCGAGCGAGCGCACCAGGTCGACGATCGAGCGGACGATGCGGTGGTCGTCCTCGGAGTCGGCGATGCGGCGGACGAACGAGGCGTCGATCTTGACCTCGGAGACCGCCAGGCGCTGGAGCCTGATCAGCGAGGAGTAGCCGGTGCCGAAGTCGTCGAGGGACAGGGGCACGCCGAGCGCGGCCAGCGCCTTGATGGTCTCCTGGGTGTAGGCCTGGTCGCCGGTCAGGATGCGTTCGGTGACCTCCAGCTGAATGGCGGCGGGCGGCAGGCCGTAGCGGGTCAGGCCCACCTCCAGCTGCTCGGGCAGCGCCGCGTCGAGCAGGTCGCGAGCGGAGATGTTGACCGAGATCTGCACCTGCAGGCCGGTGTGCCACCAGCGGGCGGCCTGCTCCAGCGCGGATTCGACGACGTACTCGGTGAGCTGGCGCATCAGGTACGTCTGCTCGGCCAGCGGGACGAAGTCCGACGGCGGGATCGGCCCGTGCACCGGATGGCGCCAGCGCAGCAGGGCCTCCACCCCGGTCACCGCGCCGCCGGTCAGGCCGACCTTGGGCTGGTAGTGCAGTTGCAGCTCGCGGTTGTCGATGGCGCGGCGCAGGTCGCCCAGCAGGTTGAGCCGTTCGGGCGAGTTGCGGTCTTTGTCGGGCTGGTAGAGCTCGACCCCGGTACGCCCCTCCTTGGCCAGGTACATGGCCACGTCGGCGCGTTGCAGCAGCAGCTCGAAGTCGGGGGCGTGGTCGGGATAGAGCGCGATGCCGACCGAGCCGTCGAGGTCGAAGCTCATGCCCTCCAGGCGTACGGGCTCGGTCAGGGCGGCCCGCAGCCTGGCGGCCACCTCCCTGGCGGCGTTGGCGTCCCTGATCGAGGGCAGCAGCACGGCGAACTCGTCGCCGCCAAGCCTGGCCACCACGTCGCCCGGACGTACGGAATGGGTGAGCCGGTGGGCCACCATCTGGAGCAGGCGGTCGCCCACCGGATGGCCCATCGTGTCGTTGACCTCCTTGAACCGGTCGAGGTCGAGGAGGAACAGGCCGACCCGCTCGTCCTGGCGGGACTCGGCCAGCGCCTCCTCCGTGCTGACGATGAGCATCTTGCGGTTGGGCAGGCCGGTCAGCTCGTCGTGCATGGCCTGGTGGTCGCGGCGCATGGAGAGCGTGGCGGTGAAGTAGACGGCGGCGAGGGGGGCGACGAAGAGCGGCACGAGAGCGGGCGAATGGTCCATCACCACGACGACCAGCGGCGCCAGGCCCAGCAACGCCGTGTAGACGAGCCCCTGCGGCCCGGCGGTGACCCGCAGCACGCGGACGATCGAGCGCCGCTCGTGCAGCGCGACCGCCCCGGACACGAGCGCGGCCCTGGTGACGAAGTAGGCCACCCCGGCCAGCACGATCGCCGGCAGGTCGGCCCCCCTGGGCACCCACGGCACGGCCGGGCCCGGCACGACGCCGAACAGCCCGAGCACCACGGCGGCGGCGGTGAGCGCGAGGGTGGACTGGGCGACGTTGAACATGACCCGGTGCCACGCCTTGCGCGTCACGACGCCGTTCATGGCGATGGCGACGGCCTGCATGAGCACGGCGGTGGACAGCCCGAAGTGCAGCAGCACCGCGAAGGTGAACATGGTCGACGGGTACGTGCCGCCGACCGCGGTCGCCGAGGACACCATGACGGGCCGCAGCTCGCCCAGCACCACCAGAACCGCCAGCACCCAGAACAGCGGTGTACGGGCGAGCTCCGCCAGCGCGACCGGATCGAGCCGGAGCAGCGCCACGACCAGCGCGGTGAAGCCGATCACGGTGATGCCCGCGAGGAACGCCCAGAGCGGCGTGCCGACGCGTGGTCCGGTGTCACGGGTGTCGGTTGGGTCAGTCATCGGTAACAGAACCCCCATTAGGTCACTATGGGAGGGTACGACCTTCACCCCACTTCGCGAAACCAAGCGCGTACGTTCCGTCACTTCTCGTTTCCGACATATACCCAAAAACCACTATGGGTAGCGCGGCCATCGACAGTCCGTACACAATCCTGATCCCCGGCCGGCCGGGGCCGCATCCGCGAGGTCACCGAACACGAGCCCCGGCGCAAGGGCGAACCGGCCCGATCTCAGTGCCTTCTCGGCCCTTCCAGGCTTCCCCGGCCCTGCTCCACATCCCCGCTTCCCCTACATCTCCCCGACTCTTCCGCGCATCCCCGACTCCTTCCGCAGGTCCCCGACTCCTCTACGGCTCCCCGGTTCCCTTACGTCTCCTCGGTGACCGCCACCCGGGCGGCGGCCTCCGGGCCCTCCGTCAGCAGCACCTCGAACCCCTGCTCGTCGAGGATCGGCACCTTCAGACTGACCGCCTTGTCATACTTCGACCCGGCGTTCTCCCCCGCCACCAGGAACGACGTCTTCTTCGACACCGATCCGGCCACCTTCCCGCCCCGGCCGGTCAGCGCCTCGGAGGCGGTGTCACGCGTGTACGCCTCCAGCGTCCCCGTGACCACGAACGTCAGCCCCTCCAGAATCTGGGGCTCCGTCTTCTCCGGAGCGGGACCGTCGTCCATCCGCACCCCGGCGGCCCGCCACTTCTCGACGATCTCCCGGTGCCAGTCGACCTCGAACCACTCCCGGATCGTCGCCGCCACACGCGACCCGATGCCCTTGACCGAGGCCAGCTCCTCCTCCGAGGCGTTCATGATGGCGTCGATCGACCTCATGGAGTCGGCCAGGTCGCGGGCCGTCGGCGGCCCGACGTGCCGGATCGACAGCGCGACCAGCACCTGGGCGAGCGGCGCCGCCTTGGCCCGGGCCAGCTCGTCGACCAGCGTGCGGGCGGCCTGGCTGGGCCCGCCGTCGAGGTTGGAGAACAGGGAGACGACCTTCTGCTCACCGGTCTCGGGGTCGAGCTTGGGCAGCCCGGTGTCCTGGTCGCGGACGACCGACCGGATGGGCATGAGCTGCTCGATCGTCAGGTCGAACAGGTCGGCCTCGGTACGCAGGACGGGCTCCTGCGGCGGCACCGGCTGGGTGAGCGCGGTCGCCGCGACGTAGCCCAGCCCGTCGATGTCGAGCGCGCGCCGCCCGGCCGCGAAGTAGAGGCGCTCGCGGATCTGCGCGGGGCAGCCGCGGGCGTTGGGGCAGCGCAGGTCGGCGTCGCCCTCCTTCTCGTAGGCCAGCTCGGTGCCGCACTCGGGGCAGTGGGTCGGCATGACGAACTCCCGCTCGGACCCGTCGCGCAACGCCGTGACCGCGCCGACGATCTCGGGGATGACGTCGCCCGCCTTGCGCAGCACCACGGTGTCGCCGACGAGCACGCCCTTCTTGATCACCGTGGCCGCGTTGTGCAGCGTGGCCCGCTCGACCGTCGAGCCCGCGACCACGATGGGCTCCATCACCGCGTACGGCGTGACCCGGCCGGTGCGCCCGACGCCCACCTGGATGTCGAGCAGCTTGGTGTTGACCTCCTCCGGCGGGTATTTGTAGGCGATCGCCCAGCGCGGCGCCCGCGAGGTGGACCCCAGCTCCCGCTGGGTACGGAAGTCGTCGACCTTGACCACGACCCCGTCGATCTCGTACGCCGGATCGTGCCGGTGCGCCCGGTAGTGCTCGATGAACTCGTCGACCTCGGTGAGGCCGGGCACCACCTTGAACAGGTCGCTGACCGGCAGCCCGAACTCCCGCAGCCGCTCGTAGACCTCCGACTGGGCGCGCGGCACGGCCGAGCCCTCCCAGACGCCGATGCCGTGGACGAGCATGCGCAGCGGGCGCTGCGCGGTGACCCGCGCGTCCTTCTGCCGCAACGTGCCCGCCGCCGAGTTGCGCGGGTTGGCGAACGGCTGCCGGCCCTGCTCCACGAGCTGCTCGTTGAGCTGCTTGAACCCCTCGACCGGGATGTAGACCTCGCCGCGCACCTCGACCAGGCTCGGCACGCCCTCGCCCTTGAGCCGGTGGGGCACCCCCTTGATCGTGCGGACGTTGGCCGTGACGTCGTCGCCGACGCGGCCGTCGCCCCGGGTCGCGCCGCGCTCCAGCTTGCCGTCGCGGTAGACGAGCGCGATGGCCAGCCCGTCGATCTTCAGCTCGCACAGGTAGGGGCCCGGGTCGCGCTCGGCCAGCCGCTCGACGCGGGCCGTCCAGGCGGCCATGTCGGCCTGGTCGAAGGCGTTGTCGAGGCTCTCCATGCGGTTGAGGTGACTGACCTTGGCGAAGTCGCCCGTGACCGGCGCGCCCACCTTCTGGGTGGGCGAGTCGGGCGTCTGCAGCGCCGGATGGGCCTCCTCCAGCGTCAGCAGCTCGCGGAACCACTCGTCGAACTGCGCGTCGCTGACCGTGGGCTGGTCGAGCACGTAGTAGCGCCAGCGCGCGTCCTCGACCAGCTCGCTCAGCTCCGCATGCCGCTTGAGCGCGGCCACGGGCACGCCCCCGACCTCGGTGTCACGCTCGCTCACGCTGGGTCTCCTTCCACGTCCGACACGCTGAGCAAACGCTACCGCCGGGCCCCGACAGGAACGACTCGCCGGCTCATCCGCCCTGGGCCCAGACGCCTTCCCAGACCGAGCAGTTACCGGTGATCTTCCTTGCCGTGCCCCGGCAGACCCGGCCCTCGATGGAGAGCATGTAGCCGGTCTTGACCGAGAACTCCAGCGGCCGGGTGCCCGAGCAGTTGCGGTACGTCTTGTGCCCCTTGCCGCCGTCGTCCTCGACCCAGCGGAACTGCAGCCACGAGCACCCCGTACGGCCCGGGAAGTCGTACAGCCTGCCGCTGACCACGAACCCGGGCCGGTCGAGCAGGACCTTGCCCTTGGCCTTCCCGGCCCGGTCGGCGGAGTAGATCGACCCCCAGCTCCAGACCTCGGGGTTGGCCGAGGCGCCGGCGGGGACGGCGATCGAGGCGGACGCGATCAGCATGATGGCACCGACGGCCAGAGCGCGAACAGTCATGGCCCGGACGGTACTCAGCCGCCTTGCATCCCGCTTGCCGGATCGTCCTTGAGCACCCGGGCGGCCTTCGCGCACGCCGCCAGGGCCGCCCGCGCGTAGCGGGGAGAGGCTCCGGCGAGGCCGCAGGCGGGCGTCAGCGTGACCTTGGCGGCCAGCCCGTCGGGGGCGAACCCGAGCCGGCGCCACAGCTCCACCGCGGGCCTGGCGACCACCCCGGTGTCCGGCAGCGCGACGTCCCGGCCCGGCACGACGCCCAGGAACAGCCCCATCCCGGCCTCGAAGAGCTCGCCGAGCTCGTCGTCGTCCCGGCGGCGCAGCAGCGACGCGTCGACCGACACGGCCCGCGCCCCGGCCCGCCTCAGCAGCGCGTAGGGCACCCCGGGCGCGCAGCAGTGGACCACCGGATCGGGGAACAGCCGCAGCGACTCCTCCACCCGCCACTCCTCGACCGCCGCGAGCCGCCCGAACCCCGACGCGGTCGGGACCGTGCCCGCCAGCACGCCCGGCAGCCCCGGCTCGTCGAGCTGCAACACGATCTCGGTGACGCCGGGCAGCCGCCGCCGCACCTCGGCGCAGTGGTCGGCGACCCCCTGGGCCAGCGACGCGACCAGATCGCGCACGGCCCCCGCGTCGGAGAGCATCTTGTCGCCGAACTTCAGCTCAAGGGCTCCCGCCAGCGTCCACGGCCCGCACACCTGGAGTTTGAGCGGCCCGGAGTAGTCGTGCGCGACCTCCTCCAGCCCGTCGAGGTCGCGGCGCAGGTGGTCGACGGCCCGCCGGTGGTCGCGGCCCGGCCGGTCGGCCAGCCGCCACCCGGACGGCTGCACCTCGGCCGGCAGGTCGACCAGCAGCCCGGCCGTCCTGCCGATCATGTCGGCGCCGACCCCGCGGGCCGGCAGCTCTGGCAGGTACGGCAGGCCGGGCACCTCGCCGAACACGACACGGATCGCCTCAAAATGATCCTCACCCGGATGCGACCCGACCCCGGTGGCTTCCCACGTAGACATGACCACAAGCGTAGGCTCTGCCGAATGGAGCTCACCAAACTCACGCACGCCTGTGTACGCCTTGAGAAGAACGGCAAGGTCCTGGTGATCGACCCGGGCACCTTCTCCCAGGAGCCGGTGCTCGACGGGGTCGACGCGGTGCTCATCACGCACCAGCACTTCGACCACTTCGACATCGAGAAGCTGAAGGCCGCTCCCGCCGGGGTCGAGGTCTGGACGTGCGAGGGCGTCGCGGCCCAGCTGACCGACGTGCCGGTCAAGGTCCAGGTGGTCCGGCACGGCGATGCCTTCGACGCGGCGGGTTTCCAGGTGAAGGCGTTCGGCGAGTGGCACACCAAGAACCACCCCGATGCGCCTGTCGTCCAGAATGTCGGTTTCATGCTGGACGACGAGGTGTTCTACCCGGGCGACGCGCTCACGTTGCCCGGCGTCGACGTGCCCACCCTGCTGGCGCCGACCAACGCCCCCTGGATGAAGCTCAGCGAGATGGTCGAATACCTGCGGACGCTGCGCCCGGCCCGCGCGTTCTCCACGCATGACGGCCTGCTCAACGACATCGGCCTGTCGCTGGTGGACACCTACCTGGAGCTGGAGTCGGACAAGCAGGGCGCCGACATGCGCCGGCTCAAGGTCGGCGAGTCGGTGACGCTGCCCTAGGCGGCCGAGACGATGGTGGCCGAGCCGATGACCGTGTCGCCCGAGTAGAGCACGGCCGCCTGGCCCGCCGCGACGCCGGTGGCCGGGCGGTCGAGGTCGATGCGCAGGCCGCCCTCGGCCTCCTCGAAGCGGCAGCCGTAGACCTCGCCGTGGGCCCTGAGCTGCACGGTCAGGTCGTCGGAGCGGGACGGGCCGTTCCAGACCGGGCGGGCGCAGGTGATCGAGGTGACCTCCAGCGCGGCGCGCGGGCCGACCGTGACCGTGTTGGAGACCGGCTCGATCGACAACACGTAACGCGGCCTGCCGTCGGCGGCCGGACGGTCGATGTGCAGGCCCTTGCGCTGGCCCACCGTGAACCCGTGGGCGCCCTGGTGGGTGCCCACCACCGCGCCCTCCTGGTCGACGATCGGGCCCTCCTCGGCGCCGAGCCGGCCGGCCAGGAAGCCACGCGTGTCGCCGTCGGCGATGAAGCAGATGTCGTGGCTGTCGGGCTTGTCGGCGACGGTCAGGCCGCGCCGCGCGGCCTCCTCGCGCACCTCGGCCTTGGTGGAGCCGCCGAGCGGGAAGATCGCGCGGCTGAGCTGCTCACGGGTGAGCACCCCCAGCACGTACGACTGGTCCTTGCCCTGGTCGACGCTCCTGGACAGCACGCCGTCGGACAGCTTGGCGTGGTGGCCGGTCGCGACGGCGTCGAAGCCGAGGGCGAGCGCCCGGTCGAGCACCGCCTCGAACTTGATCTTCTCGTTGCACCGCAGGCACGGGTTGGGGGTGCGGCCCGCGGCGTATTCGGCCACGAAGTCCTCCACCACGTCGCGCTGGAACCTCTCGGCCATGTCCCAGATGTAGAACGGGATGCCGATCACGTCGGCGGCCCGCCGCGCGTCGCGGGAGTCCTCGACCGTGCAGCAGCCTCGCGCGCCCGTACGGTGGGATTGGGGGTTGGCCGACAAGGCCAGATGCACACCAGTGACGTCGTGACCGGCCTCGGCGATCCGGGCGGCGGCCACGGCGGAATCGACGCCGCCCGACATGGCGGCAAGCACACGCAGTCCCATGACCGTTCCAGCGTACTGTCCGGCGGGGAGTGCGCGGCCATCGGCTCCGTCTGGAAGGATTCAGCGCATGCGACTGTTCGGGCGCAAGGACGCAGAGGAAGAGGCCGACCGGCCCGGCGACGGCGTGGCCGGGTTCTGGGCGTGGTGGCAGGAGGCCAGGCCGCGGCTCGACCCGCTGGTGGCCGCGGGCGCGGCCGAGGGCATCGAGGAGCTGCTCGCCCCCGCCGTGGGCGCGCTCCATCCTGACCTGGTCTGGGAGGTGGCGCCCGGCAGGAACGCCGCGCACGCCCTGGTGGTGACCGCGGCCGGCGACGCCGAGCTGCGCTCGCTCGCCCACCGCTGGGCGAAGGCGGCGCCGCCGGCCGACCTGTTGTGGGAGTTCCATCCGTCCCGGCGGGCCAACCCGCAGGCGCTGGAGCTGACGCTCGACGTGGGCGGGTTCGAGTTCGCCCTCGACAAGCTGGCGTTCGGGCTGCGCGTGCCGCGCAACCAGCCGCGGGTCGACGTGGCCGCCTACCACCCGATCTTCAGCGAGCTCGACGAGGAGACCCGCCTGGAGGCGACGCTGCTCGCCCTCGACTGGCTGCTGGGCGAGGACGACGTGGCCAGATGGGTGGGCGAGATCACGCCCGCCACCTTCCAGCCGATCGACGCGGTCGCCGCCGTCCACCTGCCCGCCGTGGTCGCCGACCTGGCCTCGAACCACCAGGACGAGGAGTGGCTGTCGCTCGAAGGCCGGACCGGCGAGGGCGCGTCGCTGGTCGCCGTCGCGCGCTTCCCGCTGCGGCCCGTCGACCACCCGCTGTTCGACCAGCACATCGAGATCACCCTCCCGTACGCCCACCGCGACGACGACGGCCTGCCCGCCGGCGAGTCGCTGACGGCGCTGCGCGACTTCGAGGAACGCCTGGCCGCCCGCCTGCTGGAGCTGCGCGACGACGCCCTGCTGGCCGCGCAGCTGAGCGCCGCCGGGCACCGGGTCGTCCACCTCTACGCCGACCCGGACTCCGACGCGGCGACCCGTGTCGAGGAGCTGATCGCGAGCTGGAAGGAGGGCGAGCCGCGGATCGACGTGGGCAGTGACCCCGCCTGGGCCGCGGTCTCCCCGTTCCTCAGCTGAGCCCGGCCCTGCGGGCGCGTTCGACGGCTGCGGGCAGCACCTCGATCAGGCGGTCGACGTCGGCGCCGGTCGAGGTGTGCCCCAGGGTGAACCTGAGCGAGCCGCGCGCGGCCGCCGCGTCGGCGCCCATCGCGAGCAGCACGTGCGAAGGCTGCGCCACGCCCGCCGAGCAGGCCGAGCCGGTCGAGCACTCCACGCCCTTGGCGTCGAGCAGCATGAGCAGCGCGTCGCCCTCGCAGCCGGGGAAGGAGAAGTGGGCGTTGCCGGGCAGCCGGCCGGCCGGGTCGCCGTTGAGCACGACGTCGGGGACGGCCTGACGGACGCGCTCGATGAGCTCGTCGCGCAGCGCCGTCAGGCGGCGGCCCAGGGCCTCCTGCTCCTTGACGGCGGTCCGCACGGCGGCGGCGAGGCCCGCGATGGCGGGCGCGTCGAGGGTGCCGGAGCGCACGTCGCGCTCCTGGCCTCCGCCGTGTTGCACCGACACCGGCGTCAGCCCTCTGGCCAGCAGCAGCGCGCCCACGCCCATCGGCCCGCCGACCTTGTGGCCGGTGAGCGTGAGGGCGTCGGCGCCCGAGTCGGCGAAGGAGACCGGGAGCTGCCCGATCGCCTGCACCGCGTCGGTGTGGAACGGGACGCCGTGGTCGTGGGCGATGGCCGCCAGCACGTGGACGGGCTGGATCGTGCCGACCTCGTTGTTGGCCCACATGACGCTGACCATGGCGACGTCGTCGGGGGCGCGCTCGATGGCGGCGCGCAGCGTGTCGGGATGGACCCGGCCGTACTCGTCGACGTCGAGCAGCTCGACCTCGGCGCCCTGGCTCTCGGCCAGCCACGCGGCCGGGTCGAGGGCGGCGTGGTGCTCGACGGAGCTGATCAGGATGCGCCGGCGCGGCCTGCGCGCCCAGTAGAGGCCCTTGATGGCGAGGTTGTCGGCCTCGGTGCCGCCCGAGGTGAACACGACCTCGCTCGGCCGGGCCCCCAGGGCGTCGGCGATGGTCTCGCGGGACTCCTCGACGACCCTGCGCACCTGACGGCCCGCGGCGTGCAGCGAGGAGGCGTTGCCGACGCGTTTGAGTTGCTCCGTCATGGCCTCGATCGCTTCGGGCAGCATGGGCGTGGTCGCCGCATGATCAAGATAGGCCGACGGTCGTGTCACCAGATCAGGGTATCTCGTTTGCCACTGTACCGTCCGGACGGTACAGTCGAGGCATGCGAAGGGACGAGCTGTTGGACGCGGCGGAAGACCTCCTGTGCGACCAGGGGTCGGCCGCGCTGACGCTGTCCGCCGTGGCCGACCGGGCCGGGGTGAGCAAGGGCGGCCTTCTTTACCACTTCGGCACCAAAGAGGCCCTGATCAAGGGCATGGTCGAACGGCTGATCGAAGAGTTCGACGAGCTGATGGCCGCTCAGCCGCAGGGCACGTACACCGAGCGGTACCTCGGGGCCACGCTGGTCGCCGTGCGCTCGGGGCGGCTCCGAAGATGGGCGGTCGTGACGGGCGCGTCGGGCAACCTCTTCCTGCTGGCGCCGCTGCGGGAGGCGATGTCCCGATGGCACCGGGAGGGGCTGGGCGACGAGCCCGACCCGCTGGCCGCGCAGATCGTCCGGCTGGCGTGCGAGGGGTTGTGGGACGTGGCGAGCCATGACCCGCAGCTCAACTCCGAGGCCGACCTGCGGGCCCTCGAAACCCGCCTGAGAGCCCTGCTCAAACCCGGCTGACCTTCGCGCCGCTACGTGTCGCGGGTCACTCCCGCCCCGGGAATGCGCGGGGGTCACTTCTGGTTCAGGTGTCGGAGCTCCTTCGCCGGAGCTTTTCCCGGTGGACTGGAACGGATGGGGGTGGCCTCGCGATGACGATGACGCGCTCCCACGACCCCTGTCGCCGGGCTTCCAGCCGCCCACCCTCAAGACCTGACGCCTCGGCGACGCCCGCCGTCCTCGCCCGTCCGGCCCGTACCGGCCGGACGAACGGGCTCGCCCCGAGCAAACGGTAGACCGGGGCGCCGGGGGCCGGTCGAGCGGCGCGAACGAGCCACTCAGGCGGCACGAACAAGCCGCTCGGATGGCACGGACGAGCCGACCAGGAGTGCGGATCAGACGCTCGGGAGCGCGGACCAGCCGATCAGGGGCGCGGACCAGACGCTCGGGGGCGCGGACCAGCCGGCCTGGCCGGTGAGCCGACTCGGGCGGGCCGTCCGCTTCTGAGCGGCCCCGCCTGAAGCGGGCGCCGCCAAGGACCCGGCACGGTCGCCAGGCGACACGAGGCGAGCCCCCAACCGGCCCACCCCGAACCGCCGCCCTCCCCAGCCGCACCACCCCCCGAACAGCCATTCGCTCTGAGTCGGCCGACTCAGGGCGGTCGGCTTCGGGCCGGTCAACGCCTCGGCGGGCCACGGCCCGCCTCAACACGAGCCGGGCCGGCGCGTCGGGCCGGTGGTTCTTGTCCCTTCGAGTTCTTGTCCCCCCGAATCTTCCAGGCGCCCCCACGCGGGGAGCGCCTGATTTGTGACGACCGAACGATCTTGTGAGAGGTGTGCCTTATGACCCGCGACCTGAGGACGGCCCGCTACGGGGCGATCCTCACCTTTGTCCTTGGCGGCCTGATGGTGGGCACGATGACCGTGCGCATCCCCGCCCTGACCGACAAACTCGGCCTGTCCGAGTCGACGGTCGGCGCGGTGCTCCTCGCATGGGGCCTCGGGGCCCTCGTGACCATGCAGTCCATGCGACGGATCATGGCCCGCGCGGGCAGCAGGGCGGTTCTGCGGATCGGCGCCCCACTCACCGCGATCGGCCTGCTGGCCGTCGCCTTCGCCCCGAACCTCCCCCTCCTCATCGTGGCCGCCACGTTCTTCGGCATGGCCTTCGGCACCGTGGACGTCGCCATGAACGCCCAGGGCTCCACCGTCGAGCAGGCGTACGGCCGCCCGCTGATGAACGGCATGCACGCCGGCTGGTGCGTCGGCGCGATCTCGGCGGGCGCCCTGGGCAGCGTGTCGATCGCCGCCGGCCTGTCGTTCACCGCCAACCTGGCGCTGGTCGCCCTGGTCTCGCTGCCGGTCGCGGTGCTGCTCGGCCGTACGTACCTGCCGGAGGCCCCGGCGACGGAGGCGGCGCGCACGGCCCGGCACCGCATGCCGGCGATCATCTACCTGCTCGGCGCCATCATGTTCTTCGCCTTCATGGTCGAGGGCGTGGTCGCCGACTGGAACGGCCTGTACATGCGCAACGAGCTCGGCGCCCCCGAGGCGCTGGCCGCGCTCGGCTACCCGGTGTTCGAGGCCGGCATGCTGCTGGCCAGGCTCACCGGCGACCGGCTGCGCTCCCGGTACGGGGTGCGCGGCATGCTGACCGTGTCGGGCGTGGCCACGGCCGGGTTCTTCACGGTCGTGCTGATGGCCCCGGCGGCGCTGGTGGCGGTGCTGGCGATGTTCTTCGTCGGGCTCGGCGTGGCGACGATCGCGCCGCTGACGCTGTCCCTGGCGGGCACCGCGACCGACGCCCCCGGACCGGCCATCGCCCAGGCGGGCGCCATGGGCTACGCGGGCCTGCTGCTCGGCCCGGTGGTGATCGGCTTCCTGTCGGACGCCACCTCGCTGCGCGGCGCGCTCGGCATCGCGGTCGTCCTGGGTGTGCTGATCGCGGTGGCGTCGCGGTTCCTGCCCCGGCGGGAGGCGCCGGTGTTCGGAGCCGTTCCCGTGCGGGAGCCGGTGAAGGTCGCCGCATAGGACCTCTGTCGTCCCAACAGCTCCGCCCAGCCGGCGGGCGTCCTCGGGGGTCATGTACCCGGCCCGCACCCGGAGCGCGTCCGCCTGAGACGGCGGAAGCGGCGCCGCACGTCGTGCGGCGCCGCTTCCGTTCGACGCTACTTGCGCTTGCCGACCTCTTCGGTGAGCTGCGGGACGACCTGGTGCAGGTCGCCCACGACCCCGTAGTCGGCGAGCTCGAAGATCGGCGCCTCCGGGTCCTTGTTGATCGCGATGATGGTCTTCGCGGTCTGCATTCCGGCCCGGTGCTGGATGGCGCCCGAGATCCCGGCCGCGATGTAGAGCTGCGGCGAGACCGTCTTGCCCGTCTGGCCCACCTGGAACTGGTGGGGGTACCAGCCGGCGTCCGTGGCGGCGCGCGAGGCGCCCACGGCCGCGCCCAGCGCGTCGGCCAGGCCCTCGATGACGGAGAAGTTCTCGGCGGAGCCCACGCCCCGGCCGCCGGAGACCACGATCGCGGCCTCGGTCAGCTCGGGCCTGGCGCCCTTCTCCTGCTTGACGCGCTCGACGATGCGGGCGGCCTTCGCCGCCTCGCTCAGCGCGACCGACACCTCCTCGACGGCCCCGGCGCCCGCGGCGGCCTGCGGGGCCGTCGAGTTCGGGCGTACGGCGACGATCGGGGTACCCCTGCGCACCTTGGAGTGCACGTTGACGCCACCGCCGAAGATCGACTGGTCGGCCACGAAGCCCTCGGACAGGCCCACGGCGTCGGTGATGACGCCGGAGTCGGTCTTGACGGCCAGGCGACCGGCGACCTCCTTGCCCTCGGCCGTGGCGGCCACGAGCACCGCGGCGGGCGACTTCTCGGCGACGAGCTGGGCCAGCAGCTCGGCCTTGGGCGCCACCACGTGGTCAACGATGTCGGCGGACGCGGCGTCGTAGATCTTCTCGGCGCCGTACTCGGCCAGCTTGGCCTTGGCGGCGTCGCCGAGGCCGGGGCCGGCCCAGACGGCGGCGGGCGTGCCGAGCGAGCGGGCCAGGGTCAGCAGTTCGAGCGTGACCTTCTTGACCTCGCCTTCGACCTGCTCCACGAGAACGAGAATCTCCGACATATCAGTAAAACCCCCGTTCTCAGATGAACTTCTTGGAGGCGAGGAAGTCGGCGGCCTTGGAACCGCCGTCGCCCTCGTCCTTGACGATCGTGCCGGCGGCGCGCGGCGGCGCGGCGGCGAAGTCGACCACCTCGGACCAGGCGGCACCCAGGCCGACCTGGGCGGCGTCGATCTCGGCGTCGGCGATGGCCAGCGTCTCGACCGGCTTCTTCTTGGCCGCCATGATGCCCTTGAAGGACGGGTAGCGCGGCTCGTTGATCTTCTCGACCACGGACACGACGGCCGGCAGCGTGGCCTGGACCTTGTCGTAGCCGTAGTCGGTGATGCGCTGGACGCTGATCGAGGAGCCTTCGACCTCGACCTTGTTGGCCAGGGTGAGCTGGGCCGTGCCCAGGCGCTCGGCCAGCATCGCGGCCAGCACGCCGGTACGGGCGTCGGTCGACTCGGAGCCCAGGACGACCAGGTCGAACCCGATCTTCTTGAGCACCTGGGCCATCGCGTACGAGGTGGACAGCGCGTCGGAGCCGTGCAGCGCGTCGTCGCTCAGATGGACGGCCTTGTCGGCGCCCATGGCCAGGGCCTTGCGGATGGTCTCGGTGGCCTTGCCCGGGCCCATGGTGAGCACGGTGACCTCGCCACCGTGCGCCTCCTTGAGCTTCAGCGCCTCCTCGACCGCGTACTCGTCAAGCTCGTTGACCACGCCGTCGACGGCGTCACGATCGAGCGTGTTGTCATCGGACCGCAGCTTGCGCTCGGTCGCCGTATCGGGGACCTGCTTCACGCAGACGACGATGTTCATGGCCGGTGGCCGACCTCCCGTGTTCGCGTGCGCCCACCGCGTCGCTGCGATAGGCGCCGAATGCAATGCTGACCAGACTGCCAGGTTCCCGACGGGCTCCTGACACGGGGTGGGTCAGAGTCGTGCCCTGGCTCCCGCGGTCATGTTACCCGTGGGTAGCTTACGCGCAAACCAGCGGTTCCCGCGAAAATCCCTCCCGTTCCCACCATACCGAACTTTATTCGGTACGGTCCGACCGCCCCCATGGGGAAGTCAGGCGGACAACAGGAACACGATGCCCACCACCAGGGCCGTACCCGCGAACAGGGCCAGTGTGAACGTGCTGAACACCGCGGCGAGCCCGAAACAGAGCCCCACCACCCCCGCCACGCTCACCAGGTCGGTCACCATCCGGCTCCGCCGGAACGGCCCCCGCGAGAACAGCGCCACCCCGGCGTCGCTCACCACCCCCAGCGCGTAGGCGGCCAGCAGGAAGAGCGCCACCTCCGGCAGCGGCCCGCGGGCGGCCGCCGCCAGCAGCGACACGAACAGGCCCGAGCCGATGAGCCACCGCCTGCGCACCTTCTCCCGGTGCCGCGCCCTGGACTCCTCGACCGACCTGCGACGGCTGTCGCCCGGCCGCCACTCTCTCGTGCTCATGTCGTCGGCCGGCCGGGGACCCGCCGCCGTGGCCGAGGGACGGGGACCGGCCGGGCGTACGTGCGGGACGGCGGCGACGCCCAGCCGGGCGCAGATCCGCGCGGCCGTGGGACGCGCGGCGGGGTCGGTGGACAGGCACTCGCGTAACAGCGGCGCCAGCCACTCCGGCACGCCCTCCAGGTCGGGCGGGTGGTGCACCACCCGGTAGGCCACCGCCGAGGCCGGCCCCTGCCCGTACGGCTGCCGCCCGGTGGCGGCGTAGGCCAGCGTCGCGCCGAAGGAGAACACGTCGGCCTCGACGCCCGCGCTCCCGCCTTCGAGGATCTCCGGGGCCAGGTAGCCGGGCGTGCCGACGACCGCGCCCGAGGCCGTGACCGACAGCGAGTCGAGCGCGCTGGCGATGCCGAAGTCGATGACGACCGGGCCGTCCTCGCTCATCATCACGTTGGCCGGCTTGAGATCGCGGTGGACGACCCCGGACTCGTGCATGGCGAGCAGCGCGTCGGCCAGCCCCGAGGCCAGGGCGGCCAGGTCGGCGACCGGCACGGGCACGGCGCTGAGCGGGCGGCCCTGGACGTAGCGGGTCACCAGGTAGGGCCTGGAGCCGTCGAGGGAGGCGTCGAGCACCTCGGCGACGTGCGGACCGCCGACCCGGCGCATGGTCTCGACCTCGCGGTCGAGGCGGCCGAGCGCGAGGCCGTCGGCCGCGACGTGCGGATGCAGCACCTTCACCGCGACCGTGCGCCCCTGGGCGTCGAGCGCCAGATGGACCTCGCCGAAGCCGCCCGCGCCGAGCCGGGAGAGAAGCTCGTAGGGGCCGAGGCGCTCGCTCATACCTCATCTCTCCCCCGCCACGCCGACGGGGACACTCAGGACCACGGAGTCAGGAAGCCCAACCCCAGTCCGTCGAGCAGACTTTCGATCAGACCGGTGATCAGCCCGATCGTGCTCTGCCTGGCGTCGCTCGCCAGGCCGTCGATCACGCTCTGCGGGGCCCGCCAGGGCGCCCAGACCGGGTCCTGGCCGAGCGCGAACATCGCCGCGAACAGCGCCGCCGTGCCCACCGCGACGACCGCCACCAGCGCGGCGCCGGGGCTGCGCAGCACGCCGGTGAGCGTGCGGGTCACGGCCTTGCGCGGCGCGCCGCCGCCCGGCAGCACGAACAGACCGCCGGCGAACGCGCCCGCGGCGAAGGCGGCGGCCTGGTTGGTGCCCATGCCGCCGGCCCAGTGGAGCGCACCCCAGACGCACGCGCCGAACAGCAGCGCGAGCGGCACGTGGACCAGCGTCACCAGCGCGGCCTTGACCAGCGCCCACGGCGTGCCGACCAGCGCGAGCAGCGGATCGGCCGAGCTGCTGCCGCGGATCTGGCGGCGCTTGACCATGTCGCCGAACAGGTACTCGCCCACGCGCAGCACCACCGCCAGCGCGACGGCCACCGCGCCCACCACGACGGGCATCATGACCGTCAGCGCCACCAGCGTGACCAGCAGCAGCAGCCCGGTCACCTGGGCGCCGAACAGATACCTCTTCCGCTCCGCCGGCGGCACGTGGCTGCGCGGCTGGGGCGGCGGCGTGTAGGGGCGCGGCTGCGGCGGCGGCGCCGGGTAGCCCGCCACGCGCTGGTCGGTGCGCGGCACCGGGCGCGCCGACGTCGGCGCGGGCACGTAGGGCGGCGGCCGCTCGTCGCGCCGCGCGGGCGGCGGAGGTGGCGGGGGCGGCGCGGCCTTGCGGTACTCGACCGGCGGCAGCAGGTCGGAGAACGTGTCCATGGCGCGCGTGCCGCTGCCGATGCGCTTGGTGCCGGTCGGCCCCTCGAACTCGTTGAACGTGGTCACCGACGGGTCGAGCTCCCTGGCCATCCGCAGCAGTTCCTGCGCGCTCGGCCGGGCGGTGGGGTCGACCCGCAGCGCGCGCGACAACCAGCCGCGCAGCCACGCGGGCGCCCGGTCGAGCTGGGCCCGCCCCTCCATGATGTTGAAGCAGACCGCCTCGAACGTCCCGGTGCCGAACGGCGGCGCGCCCGTGGCGGCGAAGAACACCGTCGAGGCCAGCGCGTGCACGTCGGCCGCCTGGGTGATGTCGCTGTCGCGGATGATCTCGGGCGCCAGGTAGCCCGGCGTGCCGACGAACATGCCGGTCTGGGTCAGCCGGGTCGCGTTCACCAGGTGGGCGATGCCGAAGTCGATGACCAGCGGCTCGCCGTCGACCAGCATGACGTTGGACGGCTTGAAGTCGCGGTGGATCACGTCGGCCGCGTGGATGGCGACCAGCGCCTGGCACAGCCCCTGGGCCAGCCTGATGACCTGCCGCGCCTCCAGAGCGCCATCGCTCAGCACGGTCTCTTCCAGCGTGCGGCCCGGGGCGAAGCGGGTCACGACGTAGGGCTGGCCCCCCACCAGCTCGGCGTCGATGACCTCGGCGACGTGCGGGCTGCGCACCCGGCGCATGGTCTCGACCTCGCGCGTGAGCCGGTCGCGGGCCTTGAGATCGGCGGCCACGTGCGGGTGGAGCACCTTGATGGCGACCTCGCGGCCCTCACCGTCGAGACCCAGGTGGACGACCCCCATGCCGCCCTCGCCGATCTTTCTGACGATGCGGTAGGGGCCGAGGCGTTCCGGCGCTTGGATGCTCATCGCCACCTTCCTCGGCTCAGCCGCCCTTCAGGCTGGTGAGCTGCTTCGTCACGGGTGTGACGTCCAGCGGACTCCATACACTCCCCCTTGGCGTGTCCCCGAACGTGCCATAGGCGAGGATCAGCGAGAGCGCGGCGCCCACCGCCAGCACTCCCGCCATCACCATGGCCGCTGTTCTCGAGGGTACGAGCGATGAGAGCGTTCTGCGCATCTGCCGCCCCGGGCCCTCGACGCCCGGCCCCGCGCAGAGGGTCCAGAGCGCGACCGCGGCGCCCCACGCGAGGGCGTTGGCCGAGTCCATCTTGACCACCACGCTGAGCAGCAGCGTCACCGGCAGGCCGAGGATGAGGGCGTACAGGACGAGGGCGAGCGTGATGCCGACGGACTTGGCCAGCGCCTGCGGCCGGGCGAAGACCCTGAGCACGTCGAGCGCGGCGGCGCCGGCGGGCCTGCGGCCGTTGAAGGCCGGCTGGGCCAGGTCGGCCGCCCGCAGCAGCACGGCGATCGGGATCGCCACCACCGCCACCAGGACGGGCGCCGTCACCGCCGCCACGATCATGAGGATCAGCAACATCGCGCTCGCCACCCCGTACGCCTTCGAGCGCTGCAACGTCTGCCCCGGACGCGCGCCCGGGTTGTACGGCTCGTGAGCGGCCTGCGGGTCATGGGGCGGATATTGCTGCTGCACCGGGATGTAGGGCGGCGGCTGCGCGGGCACCGGGCCCGGCCTGCCGTAGTCGTGCTGCTCGGCCGCCGCGTTGCCCCGCCGGTAGTCGATCGCGTCCGGGCCGGCGTTGACCCGTCCGTAGTCCATGGCTTCGGGGCCGGCGTTGGCGCGGCCGTGGTTCACGGGTTCCGGGCCGGCGGCGTACCGGCCGTGGTCCACCGGCTGGGGGCCGGAGCTGAGCCGGCCGAACTCGGCCGAGTCCGGGCGTACGCGCCGGGTGGGCACGTCGGCCTCGTGGTGGTCGACGTGCGGCTGCGGCTGGGGGTGGAGCGGGGGCTGCTGCTGCGGCCAGGGCTGGCTGGGCCCGGCCTCGCGCTGGATCTGGCGAAGCTCCTCCGGCGACACCCGGCGGGTCGGCCACGGGTCACCCGCGCCCGGCAGCTCCGCGCCGTGGTCGGCCGGCCCGGCGCCCTGTCCGGCCAGGCCCTGCCCGGACAGGCCCTGGCCGGGAAGCCCCTGGCCGGGCAGCCCCTGGGCCGGCGGTCCCTGAACGGGCAGCCCCTGGGCGGGCGGTCCCTGGCTGGGCAGCAGCGAGACGAAGTGCGGGTCGGCGGGCGGCTGGACCGGCTGCTCCTGGCCGTCGATCAGCCGGCGCGGCGTCATCGGCGGCGTGGAGACGTCGTAGGAGGGCTTCTCCCCCACGAACGGCGCCCGCCTGGTCGGGTAGTCCTCGGGCGCGTCGGGCCGCGGCACGGTGGAGATCTCGTCGGGCCCGCCCAGCGGCGGCCTCGGCAACATCCGGGCCGTCTGCTCGGCCAGGTCGGCGGCCTTGGGACGCTTGGCCGGGTTGCGCTGGAAGCCCGCCTTGAGCAGCGGCTGCAGCTCGGACGGCACGCCGCTGATGTCGGCCTTGCCGGCGGTGATGTTGTAGAAGATCATCTCCAGCGTGCCCTTGCCGAAGGGCGGCTGGCCGGTGGCGGCGTAGAGCAGCGTGCCCGCCCAGGCGTGGATGTCGACCTCGGGGCCGGCCTCCTGGCCTTCGATGATCTCGGGCGCGAGGTAGCCGGGCGTGCCGATGAACATGCCGGTCTGGGTCAGCCGGGTCGCGTCGACCGCCTGGGCGATGCCGAAGTCGATCAGGACGGGCTCGCCGTCGAGGATGAGCACGTTGCCCGGCTTGAGGTCGCGGTGGATCACGCCGACGGAGTGGACCTCCGACAGCGCCGAGGCCACGCCATGGGCGATCCGGACCAGCGCGGGCAGGTCGAGCGGCCCGTCGTCCTTGACGATCTCGTCGAGAGGACGGCCGGGCACGTAACGCGTGACGATGTAGGGACGATGACCGGTTACGTCCGCATCGACCACTTCTGCAATGAATTTGCTGCGGACCCGGCGCATGGTCTCGACCTCGCGCGAAAGCCGCCGCCTGGCGACCTCGTCACCGGCGACCTCTCCGCGCAGGACCTTGACCGCCACCTGCCGGCCCTGAGGGTCGACAGCGAGGTGGACAACGCCCATCCCGCCTTCACCGAGCCGCCTGAGCAGCCGGTAAGGGCCTAGTCGGTCATCGTTCATGGCATGAAGCACCATACCGGCTTAATCCCCGCCCACGAGATGAACCATGAGGCCACATTCCCAGTCGTACAACGTCCGATACGGCCTCATCGGTTTCCCATCCAACGGTCTCGAATTGGCTTCAGTTCGGCTTCGGCGCCTTCAGGTGGTCAGGGACAGGACCTCGGCGCCCTTCAGCCCGGCCAGCGTGGCGCCCGGGACGGCGAGCTTCGACCTGCGCAGGCCGCTGCCGATCACCACCCTGGGATGGGCGGCGACGTGCTCGTCCACCAGGACGGGCCAGTCGGAGGGCAGCCCGAGCGGCGTGATGCCGCCGTACTCCATGCCGGTCAGCTCGACCGCGTCGGCCATCGGCGCGAAACTCGCCTTCCGGGCGTCGAGGTGCCTGCGCACCACGCCGTTGACGTCGACACGCATCGTCGCGAGCACCATGCAGGCGGCGTAGCGCGTCTCGCCGCCGCGCTTGGCGGCCACGACCACGCAGTTGGCGGACTCGTCGAGCCGTACGCCGTAGCGTTCGCAGAACGCGGCCGTGTCGGCCAGGTCGGGGTCGATCTCCGTCACCTCGGCACCCTCGATGCCCGGGACGGCGAGCGCCACCGGCTCGGCCAGCAGGTCACCACGGTCGGTCGCGGGCACCCAGTGCAACGTCATCCTCGTCTCCTCGATCGCTCTTCCCCGACCGACCCTATGCCGGTCGCGGAAGCAGCGTGCGACGTCACGTGGACTGCAACACCCGCTGGTGCAGCAGGGTGACGACGCTGCGGGCCGACTCCATGGCGCCTGCCTGCCAGGCGATCAAGTGGGTGAGCCAGTCGCCCGCGAAGTAAACCCTTCCGGCGGGGCGTTGCAGAAGAGTGAAGGACGAATCAAAGGAGGGCCAGTACATCCAGCCTCCCTGGATGTGCTCCTGACGGTGCCAGGCGATGGAGACGCTGGACAGGAGGTCCTGACGGTATTTGTCGCCGTGGATCTTCCTGCCCTGGGTGAGCGCCTTGCGCCGTCTGTCCTCGGGGGTGAGGGAGCCGTACAGCTCGGCGTTCTGCTCGGTGTTGTAGTAGCCGACGATCAGGCCGCGTTCGGAGTGGTAGCCGTGGGAGGGGTACCAGATGTGGGTGATGTCCAGGTCGGTCTCGGTGACGCCGCCGTAGATGCGGTCCTCCAGCTCCCACCAGCGCCTGCCGTACTCCAGGCCGATCTTGCCGGCGGCGATCGGGATGGGGGTGCTCAGTGCGCTGGTGATCTGCGCTCCGAGGTTGTGCGGGATCTTGGCGAGGAGGTGCGGGGGGAGGGTGGCGACGCAGTAGTCGGCCTTGACGCTGCCGCCGCTGTACGTCACCTCGACGCCGTCGTCCAGGGTCGTGATCCTGGTGACCTTGGCGCCGGTCCTGATGCGGTCGGCCCCGACGGCCTCGGTCAGCTTCCTGACGATCGCGTCCATGCCGCCGACCGGCTGGAACATGGGGGTGGCCATGTCGTAGCCGAAGTCGTTGGTGATGGCGCGGCCGGTGGCGGCGGCCAGGACGTCGTGCAGGGTGCCGGGGGGCGGGACGGGGGTTCCGGTGTCGAGCGCCGGGTACTTGGTGAACCCGCGCCGGGATGAGCCCTCGTAGTCGAGCTTGGGCCCCAGGTCGCCGAACCGGCGGAGGAATTCGAGCAGGCGCTGCCGGTCGTCGGCGGTGACCGCCTTGTCGAGCGCACCGATATTTGTGGCTTTGGCCAGCAGTTCTGCGACATATCCGTACATGTCGGCTCGGGCGGTGCGGGCCCGCACGGTCCTGCCGTTGGTGTGGACGTACGCGGAGGCGTTGTTGTTGACGAACGTCTCGATCGGGACGCCCAGCTCGCGGCAGTAGTCGAGGGTGACCATCCAGGGGGCGATGCGTCCGGGCCCGGCGTTGAAGTAGACGCCCTCGCCGAGCCTGACGTCCTGGGCCGGGCCGTTCAGCTCGGTCAGGCGGTCGCCGCCGCGCAGCGTGAGGTTCCGGCCGCCGGCCCTGTCCCTGGCCTCCAGCAGGGTGCAGTCGTAACCGGCCTTGCCCAGCTCGTACGCGGCGGTCAGTCCGGCCACGCCAGCGCCGAGGATCACCACCTTGGCCGCGCCCTTGCCGCGCAGGGAGAAGTCGCCGGGGCGCGGCGCGGCGAACTCCTTGTCCTGCTCGGAGGGGGCGAGCCCGAGCGCGCCCATGGCGGCGTACATGGCGCCCGCGCCGCCCACCGCCCCGATCCCGACGAGCAGCCCCCGCCGGGTCAGCGCCGCGCCTTCCACCGTCACCCGCTCCCTAGGTCAGCAGTAACCGACATGTCAGCCGTAGGGCCCGCTGCCGCAGGCCACCTGGCCGCCGATGGTGGCGAAGATCCCGAGCAACGCCATGATCTGGCGGAAGTCGTCGGTGGTGAACTCGATGTGCCGCGAGCCGACGGTCTTCACGCCGGGCACCAGCGCCACCGCCGCCGCGATGGCGGTCGAGTTCCACTCCACCCCCAGCGTGTACGGCGCCTCCACCCGGTAGGGCGTGAAGTCGCTCAACCTGGAAAGCCCGCGAGCGGCGGCCTCACGAATCTTCGCCTGGGCGACGCTCGGCGGCAGCAACTCGGCCGAGAACTTGTCGATCCCCTTCTTCACCGCGACCGTCTCGACGTCGCCGAGCAGCTCGCGCGCCTCCTCGCCGACGGCCTCGTCCCCGGTCACCAGCACCACGGGCACGCCGTGGAAGCCCGCGCACGCCGCGACCAGCCGGGTCTCGCCGCACAGCTCGCCGTTGAGGTAGACGTTCTGGATCTCCTTGCCCATCCACGTGTGGTTGAGCACGCCGTGCTGGACGCCGGCCCTGGCGTGGTAGCCCACGAAGCACGCTGCCTGGAACGTGCCGTCGAGCCCCTGGGCCATGCGCTGGGCCTTGCCCGGCCCCCTGATCAGGGTGGCCCGCGGGTCCAGGAGGTCGATCCGCAGGTTCTTGGTGGACCCGTGCGCGTCGTTGACCAGCACCGACCCGGCGCCGGCCGCGAACGCGCCCTCGACGGCGGCGTTGGCGTCGGCGGTCATCAGCTCGCAGCCGCGGTCGTAGCCGCGCTTGCCGGCGTGCATCTCCTCGGGGTCGGTCAACCCCGTCACGCCCTCCATGTCCACCGACAGATAAACCTTCACGCAGTCAACTCCTCGTACTTCACCGGATCCGTCCCGTGGACGGTCACGCGCCCCACGTCTCCACCCGCCGCACCTCGGCCTCGGTCATGAGACCGACCTTGGAGGTCAGGAAGGCGGCCGCCTCCGTCCGCCACGGCTCGGGGATCTCCTCGATCGCCGGCGGGTAGCAGTGGTCGAGCCAGCTCGTGGACTCCTCGGTGGCCTCGAAGTGGTCGAGGGCCTTGGCGAACAGGGACCGTTCGATGCCGGGGACGCGGGCCAGGCCGTACTCGATCATCTCCTGGCCGCCGTAGGGCGGCGGCTGCAGCCACTTGCGGGCCACGGGACGGTCGGCGGTGACGGGCGTGTCCAGGGGACGGCGCTCGACGGCGGCCTGGATGAGCTCCTTGTACAGGCACTTGCCGCAGGTGCGGCAGGGGCCGTCGGTGCCGCGCAGGCACCAGCGCACCTGGTCCTTGAGCTCTGAGTTCAGGGCCAGCCGCATGGTGACGGCCTCGCTCACGCCGCCGACCGGGAGCACGATGTGCACGCCCGCGGCGGCGAACAACCGGCCCCACGCGCCGTGCGGCGCCCACATGGGGTTGTCAGGCGTGAACCGCAACAAGTAACGGTCGCCGCCGAGCCAGCGTGAACCGAGTTCATAGCCGAAGCCCAGGCCGCCGAGGTTCATCCGGTCGGCCAGCAGCAGCGCCCCCGCCGCGACGGCGTGGTGCTCCGGATAGCCCGGACGCGGCTCGGCGAGGGTGAACTCCAGGTCGGAGGTGACGGTGGTGAGCTCGCGGCCGGTCCGCTCGGCGAGCTTGGCCAGCACGTCGGAGCGGTAGTGCGTCCACCGGTTGGGCACCCTCGGATGCGGCACCCGGCGGAAGTGCACGAACGGCGCCGACGGATGGATGGCCGCCGCGGCCACGGAGTCGGCGCCGCCGCTGTAGGAGATGGCGAGCCTGTCCCCGGCCCGGCGCGGCTCGGCGCCGACCGGCCCGGCCTCGATGCCCCAGCCGTCGTGCAGGGCTCCGGCCACCTCCGCGGAGACGGCCCGGTCGAAGGTGATCCGCCGCCTGGTCCAGGGCGCCACGATCGTCCAGGCGGCCACGGCGAACAGGTCGGGGTGGGCGTCGGCGGGCACGCCGCCGATCGAGCAGGAGTTGGTGGCCAGCTTGACGGGGTGGTCGTCGGCCGCCCTGCCGGTGATCTCGTCCTCGGGGTCGAGGCGGAAGGTCAGCTCGCCGCCGGACCAGGTCACGCGCACGGCCGGCCCCCCTCGGCGGCCCCGGGGACGCGGGCTCTCAGGTCGTCGACGGCCTGCCAGACGAGCACCTCGTTCTGGAGCACGCCGTCGAGGGCCTTCGCGGTCTCCTGCGCCAGCCGGTGCGCGTCGTCCAGCTTGGCCTTGTCGATCAGCGGGGTGATCAGCGGCGGGCGGGCGTCACGCAGGCGCTCGACCTCGCCGTGCAGGGTGGCCATCTCCCTGCGCAGGGTCTGGACCTCCCAGAGCGCGTCCCGGATGTCCTGCCGGTGGTCGGCGACGGAGATGTAACGGGAGTCGAACCACGAACGCACGGCTTGACGCAGCCGGGCGGGGACCGGGACGCGCATCATGGAACGCCACCATACTGGCAAACCCGCTCCCCCCTGGACGGCCTACTCCAAAGGGTTGTATTCGTACGGCGGCCGGACGGTCACCGTCCGGTGAACTTGGGCTTGGCCTTCTCCGTGAAGGCCCGCATGCCGATCCGGGCGTCGTCGGTGGCGAACAGGCCCGAGAACTGCAGGCGCTCGATCTCCAGGCCCGAGGCGAGATCCACCTCGACGCCCTGGTCGACGGCCTGCTTGGCGGCGCGCAGCGCCACGGCCGGCCCGCCGACGAACGTGGCCGCCCACTCCAGGGCCGCCGTGTAGACCTGCTCGTCCGGCACCACCCGGTCGACCAGCCCGATGGCCAGGGCCTCGGCGGCGGCGACGTGCCGGCCGGTGAAGATCAGGTCCTTGGCGCGGGACGGGCCGACGAGGCGGGGCAGGCGCTGGGTGCCGCCCGCGCCCGGGATGAGCCCGAGCAGGATCTCCGGCTGGCCGAGCCTGGCCGACTCGCCCGCGACCCGGAAGTCGGCGCACAGGGCCAGCTCGCAGCCACCGCCCAGGGCGTAGCCGGTGACGGCGGCGATGACCGGCTTGCCGATGCGGGCCACCGTGGTGAAGCACGCCTGGAGCGTGCGGGAGTGGGTGGACATGTCGGCATAGGACATGTCGGCCATCTCCTTGACGTCCACGCCGGCGGCGAAGACCTTCTCGCCGCCGTAGAGGATCACCGCCTGGACCTGGTCGTCGGCATCGACCTGAAGCGCCGCCTCGACGAGCTCCCGCTGCGTCTGGACGTCGAGCGCGTTCATCTTCGGACGGTCAAGACGGATCGTGGCGATCTGGTCGGCCACCTCGACGCTCACAAACTCACCCATGAGGCGAACCTAACAGAGCGCTCCCCGCTCACCCCGCTGCGGCCGACCTCACCGCGTCGGCGGTCTTCTCGCTGTTCGACACGCGTACCAGCGCCGCCGACAGGCGGACGAGCTCGTCGCCGGAGCCGGCCAGGCGGACCAGGCCGCGTTCCTGTCGGGGCAGCCCCAGCCGGGCGGCGCCGTCCAGCACCCGTCTGTCCAGGTGCGGCGCGACCTGCGGCCAGACGCCCTGGACCTCGCGCAGGAAGATGTCGGCGCCGGTCGGGCCGATGCCGGGGAACTCCCGCAGCAGCTCGCCGATCCGCCCGGGATCGCCCCCCGCCTCGTCGCGCAACCTGCGCAGGTCGCCCTTCCAGCGGTCGAGCAGCAGCTCGGCGCCCTTGCCGAGCATGGTCGAGGTGCGTTCGTCGTAACGCCTGTAGTGGCCGCGGCCGAGGGCGTCCACGCGGTCCTGCCAGCTCGCCCGCGTCATGGCCCGTGGCGTGCGGTACCCGGCCGCGAACAGCTCGCGCGCCGCCGCCACCGCCACCCCGGACGAGATCCGCGCGCTCAGCAGCGTGGCCAGCACGAGGAGCTGGTACAGCGGCCGTGGCCGGTCGGCGAGCTTGATGCCCGCCTCCCCGGCGAACGTCTGGCCGCACTGTTCGAGCAGGGCGTCCAGCATGCCCTTGTCCTTGTCAGCCATGACGCTCCGCTACCCCCGTGGAGGGCGCTCATCCCGGCCCGGCGCGTTTGCCGCCCTGGTCGCGGGGGAGGCGGGGGTTCTCCAGCGGGAAGGAGCTCATCGTGCTGACCCTGACTGACAACGCCGTGGTCGCCATCCGTGACCTGATGGTCGGCGAGGACGTGCCCGCCAATGCCGGCCTGCGGATCTCCCCCAAGCCGGACGAGGCGGGCACCTTGGAGGTGTCGCTCGCGAGCACGCCGTACGCCGGGGACCAGGTCATCGAACAGGAGGACGTCCGGGTCTTCGTGGCCGAGGACGCGGCGCCCATCCTCGACGACAAGTCACTGGACGCCCAGCCGGGCACGCCGGGGCATCCGACGTTCCGGCTGGACCGCCGTACCTGACCGCCGTACCTGAACCGCAGCCCCTGACGGACGCTCCCGGTGGCCCGCCCGGCAGCTCAGGGCCGCCGGGAGGCCGTCAGTGCGCCTCGCGGCCGGCGCGCACGGCGTCGGCCAGCTCGACCAGCAGGCGCTCGGTCTCGTCCCAGCCCACGCAGGCGTCGGTGACGCTCTGCCCGTACGTCAGGCCCTCCACCGGACCGGGCTCCTGCCGCCCCGGCAGCAGGAAGCTCTCCACCATCAGCCCCGCGATGCCCTGCTCGCCCGCCGCCAGGCGCCCGGCCACCTCGCGGACCACCGCCGCCTGCCGTACGTGGTCCTTGCCGCTGTTGCCGTGGCTGGCGTCGATGATCAGCCGTTCCGGCAGCCCGGCCTTGGCCAGCAGCGCGAGGGCGTCGCCGATGGACTGGGGGTCGTAGTTCGGGCCGGTGCGCCCGCCGCGCAGGATGACGTGGCAGTCGGGGTTCCCGGTGGTCGAGACGACCGCGGCCCGGCCCTCGTCGTCGATGCCGAAGAACACCTGCGGGTGCGAGGCCGCCTTGACGCCGTCGATGGCGACCTGCACGTCGCCGTCGGTGGCGTTCTTGAAGCCGACCGGCATGGACAGGCCGGAGGTGAGCTGGCGGTGCACCTGGCTCTCGGGCGTGCGGGCGCCGATCGCGCCCCAGGTGACGGCGTCGGCGATGTACTGCGGGCTGGTGGGCTCCAGGAACTCGCAGCCCACCGGCAGCCCGGTGTCGAGCACGTCGAGCAGCACCGTCCTGGCCAGGCGCAGCCCGCGCTGGACGTCGTGGCCGCCGTCGATGTCCGGGTCGTTGATCAGGCCCTTCCAGCCGATGGTGGTGCGCGGCTTCTCGAAGTACACGCGCATGACGACGCAGAGGGCGTCGCCGAGGTCGCGGGTGGCGGCGGCCAGGCGGCGGGCGTAGTCGAGGGCGGCCTCGGGGTCGTGCACCGAGCACGGGCCGACGATGAGCAGCAGGCGGTCGTCGTCACCGGCGAGCACGTCGCGCACCGCGTTCCTGCTCGCCGCCACCAGGGCCTCGCGCTCGGGGCCCAGCGGCTGTTCACCGATCAGCTCGCGGGGCGTGGGCAGGGGTTCGAACGAGTTGATACGCAGGTCGCTGGTCGTGGTCATGGGCTGTGTCCTCCGCTTTCGATGGGAGTTGCGAAGGCGGTACGGCCCACATCCGTGGCCCCCGGAGCCGTCCGCCTGAACGACGAAAGGCAGAGACGGACGTCTCTGCCTTTGGGCTCCGGGTGATCAGTAAGTCAGCGCATGTGACCTTCGGCTCCACCCGGAGCCGCCACATAGCGCCAAAATCGGCTGATCACTGACATGCTGTTGACGCTAGCAGACGCCCGGTGACGGCTCCAAATCCCGTCCGCTATCCGAGATCGGATTCCCAGCCCGGTTCGCGCAGGTCGCCGAGCCCGTAGAGCCCGACCAGGGTGCCGTCGGCGCGGGTGACGACGACGTGGTCGACGTTCGCGCCTTCCATGCGCCTGGCCAGGGCGTCGAGCTGCTCGCTGGGCCGTACGGTGGTGACGCCGGTGTCCATGGCGGCCTCGGCGGTGCCGGTCAGGTCGGCGCCCTTGAGCTGGCGCGACCCGATGACCCCCTGCACCACGTCGTCCCTGTCCACCACGACGGCGAGCCCGGCCGGGTCGGCGACGATGCGTTCGCTGAGCTCCTCCAGCGGGTCCTCCAGATCGGCGGTGACCGGGTCGCGCCGGGCGCCCGAGCCCACCAGGACGGCCTCCCCCTCGTACGGCAGGTCGGCCGACAGCCAGTCCATCTTGCCGAGGCCGTAGTCGTGCACGTCGGCGAAGCCGAGCCGGACGAGCCGGTGGGCGGCGCGCGGGCTGAGGTCGCAGAGCCAGTCGTGGCAGTAGACGACGACCGGGCGCGACCGGTCCAGCAGGTCGTCGGCCAGCCGGTCGAGCGAGCCGAGCGGCAGGTGCACGGCTCCGGGCAGGTGTGCCCAGGCGTACTCCCGCTCGGGCAGCACCTCGGCGAGCTGGGCGCCGCGCGTCGCCAGCAGGTCCTGGACGCCCTCACGGTCGATGATCTCCGTCATGAGACGCTCAGCGCTCCCCGCCGTGGGGCCGTTCGGACTTGGGCCCTTCGGCGCGGTCGCCGCCCACCTTGCGCGGGCTCTTGGCCGGGTCCGACTGGAGTTTCCTGGCCACGCGCTTCTTGAGCTCCTGCTCGCTCAGCCCTTGCCGGTCCAGCTGCTTGCGGAGCCGGCGGCGCTCGTTGTCGTAGGAATGACTTCCGGGTCGAGGCATGACAGCTCCCCCTCTCCTCCGTAGGCCGCCTACCCAGCCCCTCACCTGGTAGTCCTTCGTATCGGCCCGCCGGGCCCGGTCCGGCGGGCCGTTAAGCGATGAAAAATATCTTCGCAAAGTTCTCGCCAGAGAAGGAAAATGTTGAGACGCTGATCGCGCACCACCCCCCAGTCAAGGAGCGGTTCATGCGCAGAGCGCTGGCGATCGCGGTCGTCGCCTTGTTGCCCTTAACCCAAGTGCCCTCGGCCTCCGCCGAAGAGCCCGCCGACCGGCAGCAGGCATTCGCCGCGGCGGCCGACGAATTCAAGGTCCCACAGAGCGTGCTGCTCGGGGTCTCGTACCTGGAATCGCGGTGGGAGGCACACGCGGGCCAGCCGTCGAACAACGCCGGGTTCGGCCCCATGCACCTGACCGACGCGGCCGCGTACACCACCTCGAACCACCACGGAGAGGGCGAGGAGGACGCCCGCGGCGACGAGACCAGGCCGCTCGCGGCCACCCCGGCCCCCGCGCCGGCGGAGATCCCCGCCTCACTGCGCACGATGGAGCGGGCCGCGCAGCTCACCGGCGAGAGCCACGAACGCCTGCGCACCGACGACGCGGCCAACATCCGCGGTGGCGCCGCGCTGCTCGCCGACTACCAGAAGAGCCTCGGCGCGCCCCTGAGCGCCAACCCGGGCGAATGGTACGGAGCCGTCGCCAAGTACTCCGGCGCCGAAGAGGCCGACGCGGCCAAGTTCTTCGCCGACGAGGTCTACACCACCATCCAGGAAGGCGCCGAGCGCACCACGGACGACGGGCAGAAGGTCACCCTGCCCAAGGTCCCGGACCTGGAGAAGATCGAGAAGTGGCTGGAGAAGCTCGGCCTGCGCCCCGCGAGGCGCGACGGCGTCGAGTGCCCGGCCTCAGTCTCCTGCGAGTGGATCCCCTCGGCCTACCAGGAGCTCCCGCCGGACGACTACGGCCACTACGACCTGGCCAACCGGCCGGTCAGCCAGAAGATCGACTACATCATCATCCACGACATGGAGGGATATTTCCTCCCGTCGATCCGGCTGAACCAGGACCCCAACTACGGCGCGAGCTGGCAGTATTCGGTCCGCTCCAGTGACGGGCACATCGCCCAGCACGTCAAGGCCAAGGACGTCGCCTGGCAGGCCGGCAACTGGTACATCAACTCCAAGTCCATCGGCATCGAGCACGAGGGCTTCCTGGCCGAGGGCAGCACCTGGTACACCGAGGCGATGTACCGCTCGTCGGCCCGGCTCGTCCGCTACCTGGCGCTCAGGAACGGCGTGCCGCTCGACCGCGCCCACATCCTGGGCCACGACAACGTCCCTGGCACGATCCCGAGCACGGTGCGCGGCATGCACGAGGACCCGGGGCCGTTCTGGGACTGGGCGCACTACTTCCAGCTCATGGGCGCGCCGCTGCACCAGCTCGGCGGTCCGAAGTCCGGCTCGGTCATGATCAAGCCGGACTTCGCCACCAACAAGCCCTACTTCTACGGCTGCGACCGCAAGAACCCCGAGGCGGCCTGCCCGCCGCTCAGCGCCGGCACCGTGTGGCTGCGCACCGAGCCGCGCGAGGACGCCCCGCTGATCAAGGACATCGGCAAGCACCCCACCGGCGGCTCGCTCTACAGCGTGTACGACCACAGCGCCAGGGCCAGCACGGGCCAGCGCTTCGCCGTCGCCGACCGTCAGGGCGACTGGACGGCCATCTGGTACCTCGGTCAGAAGGCGTGGTTCAACAATCCGGCGGGCGCCCCGACCGCGGTCCCGTCCATGGGGCTGGTCGTCACGCCGAAGCCGGGCAAGGCGACCGTACCGGTGTTCGGGCGGGCCTATCCGGAGCAGGAGGCGTATCCGGCCGACATCCCGTACCAGGCGGTGACGCCGCTGCAGTACACGTTCTCGGCGGGCGAGAAGTACACGCTGGCCGGGCCGGCCGCCGCCGAGTACTTCCGGGCGGTCACGTTCAACCTGGAGGACCACAAGGTGGTCAGGGGGAAGACGAAGTACCTGGAGATCCAGTTCGGGCACCGCGTGATGTACGTCAAGGCTGACGACGTGCAGGTGACGTTCTCCGGGTGAACTCCTTGACGGCGCGCCTGGTGCTCGCGAGCGCCTCCTGAGAGGAGTCGAACGTACGCTGGGCGACGCCGACGAACACGCAGTCGACGACGAGGAGCTGGCTGATCCTGCTGGCCAGGGCGCCGGGACGGAACTCCGTCTCGCGCCCGGCCGAGATCAGCACGTGCTCGGCCAGCTCCGCGATCGTCGAGCGCGGGTTGTTGGTGACGGCCACCGTGGTGGCCCCCGCCTCGCCCGCCCGGCGCAGCGGCTCGATCACGTCGGGGGTCTCCCCCGAGGTGCTGATGCCGATCGCCACGTCGCCCGTCTTCAGCAGGACGGCGCTGGTCAGGGCCAGATGGGCGTCCTGGAAGGCGTGGCTGGACAGGCCGATGCGCAGCAGCTTCTGGGCGACGTCCTCGGCGACTAATCCCGAGGCGCCCACGCCGTAGGCGTCGATGCGCCTGGCCCCCACGATCGCGTCGACGACCAGGCCCAGGCGCTCGCTGGTGAGCTGGGCGACGGTGTCGTTGATGGCCTCCGACTCGGCCCTGGCCACCTTCTGGATGACCTCCGACAGCGGGTCGTCGGGCGCCAGGTCGCCGGGCACGAGCCGGTCGGGCTGCGCGGCCGCCGCGGCCAGGGCCAGCCTGAGCTGGGGGTATCCGGCGAAGCCGAGCAGCCGCGCGGTGCGCACGATCGTGGCCTCGCTGGTGCCGGAGGCGGCCGACAGCTCGGTGATGGTGCTGCGCGCGACCGTCGCCGGATCTTCCAGGATGAGCCGGGCGACGGTCTGCGCGGCAGGCGTCAGGGACGGCAGGACACCGCGGACCGTGGCCACCAGATTGTCGGCCCGCAGGCCGTTCCCGCTGTCGTCCACGGTCCTGATTATGCACCGCTCGACCACCGGCCCGACCTCGTCCGGATATATCAGCGCAACGTACCGTTCGTCATACCTACCGGCTCCTCGGGGACGGCGATCAGCCCCAATTCCGCCGGAGTGGCAGCGAACGGGTGATGCGGGACGACCCGGACGGTGTATCCGAAAGCCCCCGTACGGTCGAGCGGCACCCGGCCCGTGTAGTGGGCGTGGCCGTCATCCTCCAGCGATTCCACCGCCAGCCGGGCGTACCGCGGGTGGACCAGCTCGTCGTGCGGCCCGACCTTGCCGTACGCGGCCTCGACCAGCACGTCGCCGGGCTCCAGGTCGCCGAGGGCGATCGTGGCCCGCAGCTCGACCGCGGCGCCCACCTCAGGGGTGTCGCCCACGCCCGACGCCTCGACATGCTCGACCCGCACCCCCGGCCAGGCCCGCGTGACGCGCACCCGCCAGGCCGCGAACGCCCTGGCCGCGGCGTAGGAGTCGGCCGACAGCGCGCGGGCCGACTTGGCAGCCGGGGTGTAGAGGCCCACGACGTAGTCGCGGAGCATGCGCCCGGCCAGCACCTTGGGCCCGAGCGAGGCCAGGGTGTGCTTGACCATCTCCATCCACCTGCGCGGCAGCTCGTCGAAGGGCCGGTCGTAGAAGCGGTCGGACACCTCGTGCTCGATCAGGTCGTACAGGGCGCCGGCCTCCAGCTCGTCGCGCCGGTCGGGGTCGCTGACCCCGTCGGCGGTGGGGATGGCCCAGCCGTTGGTGCCGTCGTACCACTCGTCCCACCAGCCGTCGCGGATCGACAGGTTGAGCCCGCCGTTCAGCGCCGACTTCATGCCCGAGGTGCCGGACGCCTCCAGCGGCCGCAACGGGTTGTTCAGCCACACGTCGCAGCCCTGGACCATGAGCTGGCCGAGCGTCATGTCGTAGTCGGGCAGGAAGACGATCCGGTGGCGCACGTTGTGCTGGTCGGCGAACTTGACGATCTGCTGGATCAGCTTCTTGCCGCCCTCGTCGGCCGGATGCGCCTTGCCGGCGATCACGATCTGCACCGGCTTGTCCGGGTCGAGCAGCAGACGGGCCAGCCGCCGGGGATCGCGCAGCATCAGCGTGAGCCGCTTGTACGACGGCACCCGCCGGGCGAAGCCGATCGTCAGCACGTCGGGGTCGAGCGCGTCGTCGATCCAGCCCAGCTCGGCGACCGAGGCGCCGCGCTCGCGCCACGACCTGCGCAGCCGCTCGCGGGCCCCCTCGACCAGCCGCCTGCGCAGCTTGCCGCGGATCTCCCAGATCTCCTTGTCGGAGATCTTCTGGACGCCCTCCCAGCCGCGGGCCCGCTCGATCAGCGACGGCAGCTCGCGGCCGGCCAGCTCCATGAACTCGCGCCCGACCCACGTGGGCGCGTGCACGCCGTTGGTGATCGAGCCGATCGGCACCTCGTCGAGGTCGAAGCCGGGCCACAGGTCCTTGAACATCTCCCGGCTGACCTCGCCGTGCAGCTCGGAGACGCCGTTGACGCGCTGGGCCAGGCGCATGCCCATGACGGCCATGTTGAACCGGCCGGGCTCGGCCTCGGCCCCCAGGGCCAGGATGCGCTCGACGGGCACGGTCGGCCAGGCGGCCTCGCCGCCGAAGTGGCGTTCGATCAGGTCGCTGGGGAAGCGGTCGATGCCCGCGGGCACCGGCGTGTGCGTGGTGAACACCGTGCCCGCGCGTACGGCCTCCAGAGCCTCGTCGAAGGACATGCGCGACTCGGTCAGCTCGCGGATGCGCTCCAGGCCGAGGAAGCCGGCGTGGCCCTCGTTGGTGTGGAAGACCTCGGGCTCGGCGTGGCCGGTGACGCGGCAGTAGGCCCTGATCGCGCGTACGCCGCCCACGCCCAGCAGGAGTTCCTGCATGAGCCGGTGGTCGGTGCCGCCGCCGTAGAGGCGGTCGGTGACGTCGCGGGCGGCGGTGTCGTTGTCGGCCACATCGGAGTCGAGCAGCAGCAGCGGCACCCGGCCCACCTGCGCCACCCAGACCTGGGCGTGCAGGACGCGGCCCTCGGGCAGGCCGAGCCGGATCTTGACGGGTTCGTCGCCGTCCTTCAGCAGGGTCAGCGGCAGCCCGCCGGCGTCGAGCGCCGGATAGTGCTCAAGCTGCCAGCCCTCCGGCGAGAGCGACTGGGTGAAGTAGCCGTGGCGATAGAGCAGGCCGACCGCGAGGATCGGCACGCCCAGGTCGCTGGCCGCCTTGAGGTGGTCGCCGGCGAGGATGCCGAGACCGCCCGAGTACTGGGGCATCGCGGCGGCGATGCCGTACTCGGGGGAGAAGTAGGCGATGGCGCGTGCGACGTCGGGCAGCGTCTGGTACCAGCGCGGCGATGTCATGTATTCGCGCAGGTCGTCGGCCGCGTCGGCGAGACGGCGGAGGAAACGGCGGTCGGCGGCCAGCTCGTTGAGCCGGGCCGGTGTGACGGCGCCGAGCAGGGCCACGGGATCGTGACCGACCTGTTCCCACAGAGCCGCGTCGACCTCGGCGAAGAGGTCGAGTGTCTCCGGGTGCCAGGACCATCGGAGATTGTGCACGAGCTCGCCCAGGGCGGCCAGCTCCGTGGGCAGGACGGTGCGGACGGTAAACCGGCGGATAGCTCTCACGTTTCTGCACCCTACGGGCTAGGAGGGACCTCTCAGTCCTTCACCCCCAAGAAGCACCTTCAAACCCCGGCCCGCAACAAGCATGAAGTCGGACGATTGGGGCAACTTTCCTCTTTGTTGGCTCTCCCGGGAACACACTCGGGAGGTCTATCCGCTGCTGTCCAGTATTTACGTGCAAGGATCGTTACTGCCGGGGTAGGCCGTATCCAGCGGTCTCTCACGGTTGCGAAATCTTGCACATACGGAAAGCCTCCGGCGGCGCCGAGCGCGCCGTCGCAAACCCTGCGATTGCGATGATCGGACGAATTCCCATCACGGACATCTCCCCCGTCGTCGACTGCGGGCAGTGGCCCGCCAAGGCGGTCGCCGGCGAGACCTTCCAGGTCTCGGCCACCGTCTTCCGAGAGGGCCACGATGCCGTGGCCGCGGGCGTGGTGCTCACCTCGCCCGATGGACAGCGTGGCCGCCTGAGACCCATGCGCGAGCTCGCCCCAGGCACCGACCGCTGGGGTGTGGACGTGTGCATGCCGGCCGAGGGCGACTGGATGTTCCGCGTGGAGGCGTGGAGCGATCCCATCAGCTCGTGGCTGCACGACGCCGAGATCAAGATCCCGCGCGGGCTCGACAGCGACCTGATGTGCGAGGAGGGGGCCCGCCTGTTCGAGCGGGCCGCCAAAGCCGTCCGTACGGCCGACTGCCCCGCCCTCCCCGGCGGCCAGGCCGGCGCCGCGAACGGCCACTCCAGGAACGGGATGGGCAACAGTAAGGGCAACGGCAACGGCGACAGTGCGTGCGGGCACCGGGCGGCGCTGCTGTCGGTCGCGGCCACGCTGCGTGACGAGGAGCTCGACCCGCGGGCGCGGCTGTCCATCGCCCAGCTCCCCGAGACGGCCGCGCTGCTGGCGGCGCACCCGTTCCGCGAGCTGGTGACCAGGGCGAAGCCGTACAAGGTCAGGGTCGACCGGCGCAGGGCGCTGTACGGCTCCTGGTACGAGTTCTTCCCCAGGTCCGAGGGCGCGGTCGTCAGCGAGACCGGCGTCTCGAAGTCGGGCACCTTCCAGACGGCGGCCAAGCGGCTGCCCGCCATCGCCAAGATGGGCTTCGATGTCGTCTACCTGCCGCCGATCCACCCCATCGGCCAGACCTTCCGCAAGGGCCGCAACAACACGCTCAGCCCGGAGCCCGACGAGCCCGGCTCGCCGTGGGCGATCGGCTCCGAGGACGGCGGCCACGACGCGATCCATCCCGATCTGGGCACCCTTGAGGACTTCGACGAGTTCGTCAGCCGCACCCGCGCCCTGGGCATGGAGGTCGCGCTCGACTTCGCCCTGCAGTGCGCGCCGGACCACCCGTGGGTCAAGGAGCACCCGGAGTGGTTCACGATCCGGGCGGACGGGACGATCGCCTACGCCGAGAACCCGCCGAAGAAGTACCAGGACATCTATCCGATCAACTTCGACAGGGACCCCGAGGGCATCTTCGCCGAGGTCCGGCGGGTGCTGCGGCACTGGATGGAACACGGCGTGCGGATCTTCCGGGTGGACAACCCGCACACCAAGCCGGTGTCGTTCTGGGAGCGCATGCTGGCCGACATCCACGCCACCGATCCGGACGTGGTGTTCCTGGCGGAGGCGTTCACCCGGCCCGCGATGCTCCAGACGCTCGCGAAGGCCGGCTTCCACCAGTCGTACACGTACTACACGTGGAAGAACTCCAAGTACGACGTGGAGACGTACCTCTCCGAGCTCGCGCACGAGACGTCGGCGTTCCTGCGGCCGAACCTGTTCGTCAACACCCCGGACATCCTCCACGAGTACCTGCAGCACGGCGGCGTGCCGGCGTTCAGGATCAGGGCCGTGCTGGCCGCTCTCGCGTCGCCGACCTGGGGGGTCTACTCCGGGTACGAACTCGCCGAGAACGTTCCTGTGCGCCCAGGGAGTGAGGAATACCTTGATAGTGAGAAATATCAGTACAAGCCACGCGACTGGGCGGCGGCCGAACGCGACGGAAGGACCCTCGCCCCGCTCATCACCCATCTGAATTTGTTCCGAAGAGCGCATCCGGCGTTGCAGGAATTGCGTAACCTACGGTTCCACAGGGTCGACCATCCGGACATCGTCTGCTTCTCCAAACGGCTTCCGGGCGCCTATGACACGGCCACACGAAGGCACGGGCTGGGCGACGTCGTTCTGGCGGTTGTCAATCTGGATCCGTACCACACCCACGAGGCGACGGTAGATCTCGACCTGCCCGCCATCGGTCTCGACTGGAACGCCGAATTCGTCGTGGACGACGAACTGTCGGGCGAGTCCTACCGCTGGAGGCAGAGCAACTATGTGCGTCTCGACCCTCACATCCAGCCTGCCCACATTCTCACCGTACGAGCCGCGCCACGGTAGAACAGAATTCAGCGGGGAGTCTTCAACGTGTGTGAAAGCGCCCTCCTCATGAGCCCCTCGTGGGGGAGCTCATGAGCGCCACACCCATTCCCAACACCTTTGACGAGGAAAAACCGCGCGATCCTTACTGGTACAAGCGCGCCGTCTTCTACGAGGTTCTGATCAGGGGATTCGCCGACTCCAACGGCGACGGGACCGGAGACATCAGAGGTCTGATCAGCAAACTCGACTATCTGCAGTGGCTGGGCGTCGACTGCCTCTGGCTGCTGCCCCTGTACGAGTCGCCGCTGCGTGACGGCGGCTACGACATCGCCGACTTCATGAAGATCCTGCCCGAGTTCGGGGACCTTGGGGACTTCGTGAAGCTGGTCGACGAGGCGCACAAACGCGGCATGCGGGTGATCGCCGACCTCGTCATGAACCACACCAGCGACGCCCACCCCTGGTTCCAGGCCTCCAGGCACGATCCGGAGGGCCCGTTCGGCGACTTCTACGTCTGGTCGGACACCGATGAGAAGTACCAGGACGCCCGGATCATCTTCGTCGACACCGAGACGTCCAACTGGACCTACGACCCGGTGCGCGGCCAGTACTACTGGCACCGCTTCTTCCACCACCAGCCCGACCTCAACTACGAGAACCCGGACGTGCAGGAGGCCATGCTGGAGGTGCTGCGGTTCTGGCTGGACCTCGGCATCGACGGCTTCCGCCTCGACGCGGTGCCCTATCTCTTCGAGGAGGAGGGCACCAACTGCGAGAACCTGCCCAGGACGCACGAATACCTCAAGAGCATCCGGCGCGAGGTCGACCGCCTCTTCCCGGACCGGGTGCTGCTCGCCGAGGCGAATCAGTGGCCTTCGGACGTGGTGGAATATTTCGGCGATCCAGTAGGCGGCGGAGACGAATGCCACATGGCATTCCACTTCCCGCTCATGCCCCGCATATTCATGGCGGTCCGCCGGGAGTCGCGTTACCCCATCTCCGAAATCCTGGCACAAACGCCGAAAATTCCCGAACATTGCCAATGGGGGATTTTCCTCCGCAACCATGATGAGCTGACGCTCGAAATGGTGACGGACGAAGAACGCGACTACATGTACACCGAGTACGCCAAAGATCCGCGTATGCGGGCGAACGTCGGCATCCGCCGGCGGCTGGCGCCCCTGCTGGAGAACGACCGCAACCAGATCGAGCTGTTCACCGCGCTGCTCCTGTCGCTGCCGGGCTCTCCCGTGCTCTACTACGGCGACGAGATCGGCATGGGCGACAACATCTGGCTCGGCGACCGCGACGGCGTCCGTACCCCGATGCAGTGGGACCCCGACCGCAACGCCGGGTTCTCCGACTGCGACCCCGGGCGGCTGTACCTGCCCGTGATCATGGACCCGATCTACGGCTACCAGGCCATCAACGTCGAGGCCCACCAGAAGAACGCGGGATCGCTCCTCCACTGGACCAAGCGGATGATCGAGATCCGCAAGCGTCACCCCGTCTTCGGGCTCGGCGAGTTCGCCGAGCTGAACTCCTCCAACCCCAGCGTGCTCGCGTTCGTCCGGGAGCTGGGCGACGACCGGATGTTGTGCGTCAACAACCTGTCGCGCTTCCCGCAGCCGGTCGAGCTTGACCTGCGCAGATTCGTCGGCGTCTCCCCCGTGGAAACCATGGGAGGGGTCCCATTCCCGGCAATTGGCGAACTACCGTATCTTTTGACGCTTCCCGGGCATGGGTTCTATTGGTTCACACTCCCACCGGCACACACCCAGGAGGAGTAGGGCGTGATAGACGAGCTCCTTGCCGCATGGATCGGCCGCCAACGATGGTTCGGCGGCAAGGGGCGCCCGATCGACCGTTTGTCGATCGAATCGGACGTCGAGCTGACGCCAGGACTCCGGCACCTGATCGTGGCCGTCTGGCAGGAAGGCTCGCGCGACCGGTACCAGATCTTCATGGGCGAGCGGCACGAGCTGCCCGACCGGCTCAACCACGCCCTCATCGGCAGTCTCGGCGAGACCTTCTTCTACGACGCCGTCCATGACGCGGACAGCATGAGCTGGCTGCTGGAGGGCATGGCGGGCGACGAGACCCGCAGCGGGCTGCGCATGCGGCACGCGCCCGGCGTCACCATCGACACCGGCCAGCGCAGCCTGGTGCTGGGGGCCGAGCAGTCCAACACCTCGCTCGTGTACGGCGACTCCTACATCTGCAAGCTGTTCCGGCGGCTGATCCCCGGCGTCAATCCCGAACTGGAGATCATCAGCGCCCTGGCCGCCCGGCACGCGCCGAACATCGCCCAGCCGTACGGGTGGATCGAGGCCGACCTGGACGGCACGGACACCACGCTCGCCTTCATGCAGGAGTACCTGTCCAACGCCAACGACGGCTGGGACCTCGCGCTGACCAGCGTCCGCGACCTGTACGCCTCGCTGCCGGAGGTCACCGCCGCCGAGGCGGGCGGCGACTTCGCCGCCGAGTCCGTACGGCTCGGCGTGGCCACCGCCCGCGTCCACCACGAGCTGGCCGCCGCCTTCCCCACCGGGCTGGTCGAGATCCACGAGGTCAAACGCATGGCCGAGGGGTTCCGGCGGCAGCTCGGCCGGGCCGTGGCCGAGGTGCCCGAACTGCGGCCGCACATGCCGGCCCTGGAGGACGCCTATCACCAGGTGGAACTGCTCACCAGGGAAGTGCCCGTGCAGCGTGTTCACGGGGATTACCACCTCGGCCAGGTGATGCGCACGCCCACCGACTGGGTGGTGCTCGACTTCGAGGGCGAGCCGGGGCAGCCGCTGGCCGAGCGCCGGGCGCTGTCGTCGCCGCTGCGGGACGTGGCGGGGATGTTGCGCTCGTTCGACTACGCGGCCAGGCACCTGCTGGCCGACCACTCGCAGGCCGCCGAGCTCCTGCCCCGGGCCGAGGCCTGGGCCGACCGCAACCGCACCGCCTTCCTGGAGGGGTACCGGGAGGGAGGCGGCGTGATCACGGTGGGCGACGCGGCGCTGCTGCGGGCGTTCGAGCTGTCGAAGGCGGTGTACGAAGTGGTCTACGAGGCCCGCAACCGCCCGTCCTGGGTCTCCATCCCCCTGGCCGCCTTCCAGCCCCGCCCCTCCTGACCCTGCCGGCCGGTCCGATGCCGGACTCGGGCTCAGCGCAGCTCTTCGACCAGGCCGGGCAGTCCTTCGGCGCCGTGTCCGCGGGCGACCCGCTGGTCGATGATGGTCTTCATCGGCAGCAGGAGGTCGGGCTTGACCTGCTGTTCCCTGAAGGCGCGCACCAGGTTCTCCATGCCGGACCTGTTGATCTCCAGGTTCGACATCAGGGTCGTGTAGTCGCGAGACTCGACGGACCTGGCCCACTCCGGCTGGAGGGAGGCCATCGCGTTGAGCCACGGGACCAGGAGGGTGCTGGTGAAGTCGGTCAACGGATAACCGGCGGCGTCGACGAGCGCCATCGCCTCCAGGGCGCCGGCGATCTGGCCGTACATGCCGGTCAGCATGGCCAGGTCGAGGAGCGGGGCCATGCCGGGGTCCGTGCCCACGTAGCGGGGCTCGGCCATGGCGCGGAACGCCTCCTCGTAGCGGTCGTACGCCGCCTGCGAACCGCTGTAGAGCACGAGCGCGCCGGGCCGGCCGATCATCTGGGGCACGGCCATGATGCCGCCGTCCACGTACTCGCCGCCGCGCGCGGCCACCCATTCGGCCGCCTGGCGGGCCTCGACGGGCCGGCCGGTGGTCAGGTTCGCCACCACGCGGCCCTCCAGCGGGACATCGGCCAGCAGCTCGTACACGGCCGGGTAGTCGAGCACGCAGACGATCACCAGCGGACTCGCCGCGACCGCCTCCGCCACCGTCGCGGCGCGGGTGGCGCCCCTGGCGACCAGGGGGTCGGCCTTGTCCGCCGAACGGTTCCACACGGTGACGCGGTGCCCGGCGTCCAGGAGGCTGCCGGCGAGCGCCGCGCCCATGAGGCCGAGCCCAATGACCGAAATTTCTTGTGACATTTCGTGATTCCTTAGTGTTTGACTGATGCGTTCACCCTGCCTGCGGGGGGTTATGGTCTGATTCGGAGTTGCTTATGGGGGGCGGAGTGCGGTTCGGGGTGCTGGGGGCGCTCGCCGTGTGGGGGCCCGGGGGCGAGCCGGTCCAGGTGCTGGAGGTCAAGGTCCGGGCGCTGCTGGCCGACCTGCTGATCCACGCCGGACGGCCGGTCTCCGCCGACCGGCTGATCGAGGACCTGTGGGGCGGCAGGCCGCCGGCGAACGCCCTGGCCGCGCTCCGGGTGAAGGTGTCCCAGCTCCGCCGGGCGCTGGGCGACCGGGAGCTGGTGGCCTACCGGGCGCCGGGTTACCTGCTGCGGGTGGAGCCCGAGGCCGTGGACGCCGGGCGGTTCGCGGCCCTCGTCGGGCAGGCGCAACGCAGCGCCGACCCCCGGACCCGCGCCGGGCTGCTGCGGCAGGCCCTCGACCTGTGGCGGGGGGCCGCGTTCGCGGAGTTCGCCGACGAGGAGTTCGCCAGGACGGCCGTGGCCAGGCTCGACGAGCAGCGGCTGGTGGCCGTGGAGGAGCTGGCCGAGGCGCGGCTCGGGCTGGGCGAGCACGCGCTGCTGGCGGCCGAGCTGACCGACCTGGTGACCGAGCACCCGCTCCGCGAGCGGCTGCGGGCCGCGCACGTACGGGCCCTGTACCGGGCGGGGCGGCAGAGCGAGGCGCTGGCCGGCTACGCCGACCTGCGGACGCGGCTGGCCGACGAGCTGGGGCTCGATCCCGGTCCCGAGCTGGTGGCGCTGCACCAGGCGATCCTTGAGCAGGACCCGGCGCTCGACGGGCCCGGACGGCGGCGGACGAACCTGCCCGCGCCGCTCACCGGCCTCGTGGGGCGGGAGGAGGCGGTGGCCGAGGTGCGCGCCCTGCTGCGGGTCAACCGGCTGGTCACGCTCACGGGCCCCGGCGGGGTCGGCAAGACCCGCCTCGCGCTCGCCGCAGCGGACTCCCCCGGCCCGGCGGGCTTCGGCGGCGGCGTGTGGCTGGTGGAGCTGGCCGGGCTGCGCGCCGGGGCGCCGGCGGTCGAGGTGGCCGAGGCGGTCGCAGGGGTGCTCGGCCTGCGGGACGACGTGGCCGGCGCCGCCGAGGACCTGACCGCCCGGCTGGCCGGCGTCCTGGAGGGCATGGAGACGCTGCTCGTCCTGGACAACTGCGAGCACGTCGTCGAGCAGGTCGCCGCGCTGGCCGGACGGCTGCTGCGGGCCGCCCCTGGCCTGCGGATCCTGGCCACCAGCCAGGAGTCGCTGCGCATCGAGGGCGAGGCCCTGTGGAGCGTCCCGCCATTGGGACGGGAGGCGGCGGCGGAGCTGTTCGCCGCCCGCGCGGGCATCGAGCCGGACGCCGACGTCGCCGAGATCTGCGCCCGGCTGGACGGCATCCCGCTGGCCCTGGAGCTGGCCGCGACCCGGATGCGCACGCTCACCCCGCGCCAGCTCGCCGAACGGCTGGACGACCGGTTCAGGGTCCTCGCCTCCGGCCGGCGCGGCGCTCCCGCGCGGCAGCAGACCCTGCGCGCGATGATCGACTGGAGCTGGGAGCTGCTGGGCGAGGACGAGCGCGTCGTGCTGCGGCGGCTGGCCGTGCACGCCGACGGGTGCACGCTGGAGGCGGCCGAGGAGGTCTGCGCCGAGCCGGGGGTCGACGTCCTGGACGCGGTGGCCAGGCTGGTGGACCGGTCGCTGGTGGTGCGGGCGTGGGGTGACGGGGAGCCCCGGTTCCGGCTGCTGGAGTCGGTGGCGGCGTACTGCGTGGAGCGGCTGGACGCGGCGGGCGAGCCGGCGGACGTCCGGCTCCGGCACGTGCGCCACTACACGGGCCTGGCCGAGCGGGCGGAGCCGTACCTGCGGGGGCACGGGCAGCGGCGCGCGCTCGCCCGGCTCGACGCGGAGAGCGGCAACCTGCGCGCGGCGCTGGAGACGGCGGTGCGGCTCGGCGCGGCGGCCGAGGCGCTGCGGATGGTGAACGCCCTGGCCTGGTACTGGGTGCTGAGCGGCCGGCTGGGCGAGGGCAAGCGGGCACTGGAGGCGGCGCTCGCGATCCCGCCGGACGTCAATGCGGACGACGATCCGGGCGCCCCGCGGGCCAGGGCGTGGCTGGCGGGCATGCGCCTTCTGGTGGGACAGCCACCGGGCCCGGACGTGGCGGAGCTGTTCCCGGCGATCGAGGACGCCCGGGAGCGGGCCAGGGCGCGGTGGTTCGTCGGGTTCGCCCTGTTCGGGTACGACGACCTGTCGGTCAGCGCCGGAATGGTCGAGACGGCGTTGTCGGAGTTCGGCGAGCTGGACGACGAGTGGGGCATGGCCGCCGCCCTGACCGTCAGCGCCAGGTGGGCGGGGATGCGCGGCGACCTGGAGGGCATGCGGCACGCCGGCGAGCGCGGCCTCGCGCTGTTCAGGCGGGCCGGTGACCGCTGGGGCGAGCTGCGGGCGGCGGAGTGCCTGGGCAGCCACGCCGAGATCATCGGCGACTACGACCGCGCCGCCGGGCTGCGCGCGGAGGGCCTGCGCATGGCCGAGGAGCTGGGCCTGTGGAGCTCGGTCTCCGACGCGCTGTCCCGTCTGGGCCGGATCGCCATGTTGCGCGGCAACCACGCGGCGGCCGAGGACTACCACGAGCGGGCCAGGCGGCTGGCGGTGTCGCAGTCGAACCGTCCGGCCGAGGAGTTCGCCGAGATCGGGCTGGCGCTCGGCGCGCGCCGGCAGGGACGCCTCGACGAGGCCGAACGGCTGCTGACAACCTGGCTGGACTGGGTGCTGGACGTCTCCGGCGAGCCGGGCGCGGCGCTGATCCTGGCGGAGCTGGGGTTCGTGGCCGAGCAGCGCGGCGACGCGGCGGGCGCGCTGGAGTTCCAGCTTCGCGGGCTGGCCGCCGCGCGCAAGATCGGCGACCCGCGCGCGACCGCTCTCGGGCTGGAGGGCCTGGCCGGGGCGCGGGCGCTCGGCGGGCGGCACGAGGACGCGGCCCGGCTGCTGGGCAAGGCCGCCGCGCTCAGGGCGTCCGTCGGCGCGCCGCTTCCGGCGGGCGAGCGGGGCGACGTGGACCGGATCACGGCGCTCGTGACAACCGGCCTGGGAGCGGCGGCGCTGGCGACCGGCCTCGCCGAAGGGGCCGGCATGACGGTGGACAATCTTCTCCAGGACGCCGCGGGCGGGTGACCCGCGCTCTTCAGGGCGTGTCCAGCCACGACACGGCCAAGGATCATCCATGACGATCCCGCCTACTTCTGCGATCATCCCGGGATTTTGCACATTCGGTGATTGTCACCGTGAAAGCGGGCAGTGCCTGAGATGGACGGTCATCATAAGGCAGGGTTGGGAGCATGCCCATGAGGACAGAGCTCGACCGCCTGGCTGGCGGGGCACACCACGATCCGCACTCCGTGCTCGGAGCGCATCCCGTCTCGGGCGGCGTGGTGTTCCGCGCGCTGCGCCCGCTGGCCGAGCGGGTACAGGTGGTGCTCGACGACGGCACGGCCCACGACATGAGACATCAGGCCCACGGCGTGTTCGAGACCACGGTCGGCGGGCTGGACAAGGTGCCCGACTACAAGCTGCGCGTCCGGTACGCCGGCGGGGAGCCGTACGAGGTCAGGGACCCGTACCGGCATTGGCCCACGCTGGGCGAGGTGGACCTGCACCTCATCGGCGAGGGGCGGCACGAGCGGCTGTGGGAGGTCCTGGGCGCCCGCGTGATGGAGCACCAGGACGTGCCCGGCACCGCGTTCGCCGTCTGGGCCCCGAACGCGCGCGGCATCAGGGTCGTCGGCGACTTCAACCATTGGGACGGCACCGCCTACCCGATGCGCTCGCTCGGCCGGTCGGGCGTGTGGGAGCTGTTCGTCCCCGGCTTGGACGCCGGTGAGCGGTACAAGTTCCAGATCCTCGGCGCCGACGGCCTCTGGCGCGACAAGGCCGACCCCATGGCCCGGCGGACCGAGGTGCCCCCGATGACCGCCTCCGTGATCGACCAGTCCTCCTACACCTGGGCGGACGACGACTGGATGGCCGAGCGGCACGACCGGCCGGCGCAGCTCGGGCCGATGAGCGTCTACGAGGTGCACCTCGGGTCGTGGCGGCCGGGGCTGTCGTACCTGGAGCTGGCCGACCAGCTCTCCGAGTACGTGGCCGACATGGGGTTCACGCACGTGGAGCTGCTGCCGGTCGCCGAGCACCCGTTCGGCGGCTCGTGGGGCTACCAGGTGACGTCCTACTACGCGCCGACGGCCAGGTTCGGCACCCCTGACGAGTTCCGGCACTTCGTGGACCGCATGCACCAGCGCGGCATCGGCGTGCTGCTGGACTGGGTGCCGGCCCACTTCCCCATGGACGAGTGGGCCCTGGCCCGCTTCGACGGCACCCCGCTGTACGAGCACGCCGACCCGGCCAGGGGCGAGCACCCCGACTGGGGCACCTACGTCTTCGACTTCGGCCGCAGGGAGGTCAAGAACTTCCTGGTCGCGAACGCGCTCTACTGGCTGAAGGAGTTCCACGTGGACGGCCTGCGCGTGGACGCGGTCGCCTCGATGCTCTACCTCGACTACTCGCGCCGCGAGGGCGAGTGGACCCCCAACGTCTACGGCGGCCGAGAGAACCTGGACGCGGTCGAGTTCCTCAAGGAGATGAACTCGGTCTGCTACCGGGAGGCTCCGGGCATCTCGACCGTCGCCGAGGAGTCGACGGCCTGGCCCGGCGTCTCGCGGCCGGTGCACCTGGGCGGGCTCGGCTTCGGGTTCAAGTGGAACATGGGCTGGATGCACGACACGCTCGAATACCTGCGCCGCGAGCCGATCTTCCGCCAGTACCACCACCACCAGATGACGTTCTCCCTCATCTACGCCTATTCCGAGAACTACGTGCTGCCGCTGTCGCACGACGAGGTCGTGCACGGCAAGGGCTCGCTGCTGGGCAAGATGCCGGGGGACGAATGGCAGCGCTTCGCCCAGCTCAGGGCGTTGCTGGCGTTCATGTGGGCGCATCCGGGCAAGCAGCTGCTGTTCATGGGCGGCGAGTTCGGCCAGGGCTCGGAGTGGTCGGAGGAACGCGGGCTCGACTGGTGGGTGCTGGAGTTCGACGGGCACAAGGGCGTCCAGCGGCTCGTCCGCGACCTCAACAGGCTCTACAAGGAGACCCCGGCGCTGTGGGAGCAGGACGGCAGGCCGGAGGGGTTCCGCTGGATCGACGCCGACGACGCGTCCGGGAACACGTTCTCGTTCGTCCGGTACGCGGCCGACGGGTCGGCGGCGGCCTGCGTGGTCAACTTCAGCGGCGGACCGCACGAGAGCTACCGGCTCGGCCTCCCGTACGGCGGCCACTGGGCGGAGGTCGTCAACACCGACGCCTACGACTACTGGGGCAGCGGCGTGGGCAACATGGGAGGGGTCGAGGCCGAGGCCGAGGCGTGGCACGGGCTGCCGTTCTCCACGACGTTGCGGGTGCCGCCGATGGGCGCGGTGTGGCTGACCAAGGAGGCGCCGGCCGATCCGCTGAACATTTGAGGTGCGTGCGCTGAAAGTTCGGTGAGAAACAGGGCTGGACCCTGTGCTGGCGGGATAAATCGCCCTAAACTCCGAGATCATCCCCTTCGGAGGACGCGTGCGATTTCGCCCCCTGATCGTGAGCTCGATCGTGCTGGCCCTGTTATCAGCCTCGGTCCCGGCGTTCGCCGACGACCCGACGCCGACGCCCACGCCCTCCCAGAGCAAGCTGGAGGAGGGCCTCGCGCTCGACGGCGACACCACCCGCGCCATCGTGGAGCTGACCGACGCGGCGCAGCACGAGCCGGTGGCCGGCGCGGCGGCGGCCCAGAGCGTCGACGTGCTGCTGCAGCCGCAGAGCCAGCCGTTCATGGTGGTGGAGGGCACCGCCGAGGAGCTGGCCAGGCTGGCCGAGGACCCACGCGTGACCTCCATCCACCGCGACCGGACGTACGCGCCGGCCGAGGTGGGTTCCAACATCACCCAGATCGGCGCGGACAAGGCCCACGAGAAGAACTTCACCGGCGCGGGCCAGAACGTCGTCATCCTGGACACCGGGATCGACCGCGACCACCCGTACTTCGCGGGCCGGCTCGCCGGTGAGGCGTGCTTCTCGGCGGTGGAGAGCGGCGTGGAGTCGCTGTGCCCCAACGGGCAGCCCCAGCAGACCGGCGAGGGCGCGGCCGACGCCACCACCGCCAAGTGCCTGTCCGGCGGCGTGAACCTGTGCGAGCACGGCACGCACGTCGCCGGCATCGCGGCGGGCAGCGGCGGCGTGGCCCCGGGCGCCGGGATCATCGCGGTGCAGGTGTTCAGCCGGGTCAACGACGAGGACATCTGCATGGGCGAGTCGTCGTGCCTGCTGGCCTTCGAGTCGTCGCTGCGGCTGGCCATGGACTACGTGACCACGCTGACCCAGCCCATCGCGGCGGTGAACCTGAGCCTGGGCGGCGCGCTTTCGGAGACCGACTGCGACGCCACCGAGGAGGGCGCGGTCTTCAAGCCGAAGATCGACGCCCTGCTGGCCAAGGGCATCGCGACCGTGGTCGCCGCCGGGAACGAGTTCTTCGAGGGCGCCTCCTACCCCGCCTGCGTCTCCTCGGCGGTCGCGGTCGGCGCGAACGACGGCGCCGACGCCATCGCCGACTTCTCCAACCGGGGCTCGCTGGTCGACTTCTTCGCCCCGGGCGTGGACATCCAGTCCTCGGTGCCGGACAACCAGATGGCCGTGCACAGCGGCACCTCGATGGCGACGCCGCACGTGGCCGGCGCGCTGGCGCTGATGAAGGCGGCCTCGCCGCAGACGCCCATCGCCGACCTGATCAACACGCTGAAGACCACGGGCCGGCCCTACCAGTACGAGGCCAACGGCGCGCAGGTCACCACCCCCCGCCTGGACGTGGGCGCCGCCCTGGCCGGCACCGCCACCCAGCCGCCGATCAGCCAGGCGCCGACGGCCGGCCCCGGACCCGACCCGACGGACGGCAGCGGCCCCACGCCCCAGCCCGACCCCACGGACGAGCGGGACCCCGCGCCGGTCCCGACGTCCTCGGCCACGCCGGTCCCGCTGCCCACGGTCACGGTCACGGTGACCGTCACGCCGACGCCCGCCCCCTCGGCCGCCGCCGTCTGCACGCGCGGCACGGCCGGCGCCCGGATGACGGCCGGGAAGTGGGCCGTGGAGATCCACCGCAGCAGCGGGACGATCCCCGACAACACGCTCAACTGCTACCTGAAGCTGATCGGCAAGGCCAGCAAGGTGTTCCCGGAGCTGACCAAGGCGTCGTCGCTGGGCAAGGCGTACCGGGTGCTGAAGGGCACGAAGACGACCAGGGACAAGCTGGACGGCGCGCTGCTGACGGCCTGGCTGAACTGGGCGCACGGCACGAACGGCACCACTGTGCTGACCGCCGCGGAGAAGGTGCGGCTGAGCGGCTCGGCGTCCAAGGCGGCGCTGAAGAAGGCGACGAAGAACGTGCTCAGATCCCTCTGAGCGGCTTCACCAGGGCGAGGGCCGGTCACCTCCGACCGGCCCTCGCGCTTTCCCGCCGCAAGGCAAAAAGGCACTCAGCTTTCCCTGCTTTCACATAGGTCACGCACATCGCACTTGTCACACCCGGGGATGGACACCTCACATCGGACGATCCTCGGAGGAATAAGTGAGGCTACGGTCCCTGTCGGCCTGCGCCGCCGCGCTGGCCGCGACATCCGCCGTGCTCTGTACGGCGCCACCCGTGCACGCCGACGCGCACGACACCGGCGACCCGGTCATCAGCCCCGCGCTGGTCGCGGAGGTCCAGGCCAAGAGCAAGGTGCGCTCGATCATCCAGCTCAAGCCGGGTCAGAACGTGCAGGCCGTGGCCAAGGACCTCGAACAGGCCTCCGAGGGCAGCCGGGTCCTGGAGGCGGCCCAGTCCCCCCACTTCTTCGTCGCCGAGCTGGACGGGAAGACCCTGGCCCAGCTCAGCAACGACGAGCGCGTCCAGGCGGTCTACAAGGACGAGCTGCGGCCGGCCGTCCTGGACACGAGCACCCGGCTCATCGGCTCCGACCGGGCCAACGCGGCCGGCTGGACGGGCCGGGGCACGACGGTGGCCATCCTTGACACGGGCATCGACCGCGACCACCCGTTCTTCGCCGGCCGGATCGTGGACGAGGCGTGCTTCTCCTCCTCCGACGCGAGCGACGGATCGGTCTCGCTCTGCCCGAACAACCAGCCGAGCCAGACCGGCCCGGGCGCCGCCGACGCCGAGACCGCCCAGTGCGTCGTGAACGGCGTCAACGCCTGCTCGCACGGCTCCCACGTCGCGGGCATCGCCGCCGGCCGGATGACGACCGGCGCCCCCTCCGACGGCGTCGCGCCCGGCGCGGGCATCCTGCCGATCCAGGTGTTCAGCCGCATCGACAGCGCGATGACGTGCGCGGTCATCGGCTCCCAGGCGCCCTGCTTCCTCAGTTACACCTCCGACCAGAAGCTGGCGCTGGAGTACGTCGCGCGGGTGGCCGCGGCCCAGCACGTCGCCGCGGCGAACCTGAGCCTGGGCGGCGGCGGGCCCTACCGGGCGAGCTGCGACTCCGACCCGAACGCGGCGGGGCTCAAGCCGGACTTCGACGCGCTGATCTCCCTCGGGGTCGCGCCCGTGGTCGCGGCCGGCAACAACGGGTTCCCCGACGGCGTCTCGGCGCCCGCCTGCATCTCCTCCGCGATCGCGGTGGGCGCCACCGACGACCGGGACGCGGTGGCCGGCTTCTCCAACCGGGGCACGCTGCTCGACCTGTTCGCGCCGGGCGTGGGCATCAGGTCCGCGGTCCCGGACGACACCTACGCCGACAAGAGCGGCACGTCGATGTCCACGCCGCACGTGACGGGGGCGTTCGCGCTGATGCGGCAGGCGTACCCGAACCTCACGGTGGCGCAGCTCCTCCAGCGGTTGCAGTCCACCGGCCGGAGCATCGGCTACGCCTCGGGCGGCGCCCAGGTGCGCACGGCACGCATCGACGTGTTCGCCGCCACGGCCCAGGGCGCGCCCAGGGCCTGAGACCGGAAGGGCCGGACGCCCGATCCGGCCCTTCCGCGACGAAGCCTCGCAAACCAGCCTCTTCCACGCCTCACCCGAAATGTGTCGCTTAGGGTGGCTATATGGACGCAGGCAGGGCGATCTTCGAAACCGTCGACAAGCTTCGCCAGCGGCGCACCGGCCCGCTGGTCCTGGAGCTCGATCTCACCGAGGGCCTCACGGAGGGACCGCCGGCCGACCCGGTCGCCGCGGTGTTGTCCATGCGCAGGACCCGCCTGTCGGACGTGCTGTCCGGGCTCCGGCGGGCCGGCCGGGACTCCAGGGTCAAGGCGCTGGTGGTCAAGCTCGGCGGCAACCCCCTGGGCCTGGCCATGGTGCAGGAGCTGCGCGAGGCCGTCACCCGCTTCCGCGCCTCCGGCAAGCTGACCGTGGCCTACGCCGAGACGTTCGGGGAGTTCAGCGGGGGCACGGTCCCCTACTACCTGGCCACCGCGTTCGAGCGGGTCTACCTCCAGCCCAGCGGCGACGTCGGGCTCACGGGCGTGGCGATGGAGCAGCGCTTCCTCAAGGGCGCGCTGACCAAGCTGGGCGTGGAGGTCGAGGCGGGGCAGCGGCACGAGTACAAGACCGCGGTCAACACCTTCACCCAGGAGCACATGACCGAGCCCCACCGCGAGTCGATGACCCGCATCGTGGAGTCGGTCGCCGAGCAGCTCGTCCGCGGCATCGCCGAGGGCCGCAGGCTCGACCCCGGCAAGGTGCGCGAGCTGATCGACCGCGGCCCCTTCACCGCGTCCGAGGCGCAGGAGACCGGCCTGGTGGACGCCCTCGCCTACCGCGACGAGGTGTACGACGAGGTCAGGCAGGCCGCGGGCGGCGAGGCGCACCTGCTGTTCGTCTCCCGGTACGCCAGGAGCGCGGCGGTGCGGAAGCTGCCGCATCCCATGGCCGACAGCATCGCGCTCGTGCACGGCCACGGCCAGATCAGGAGCGGCCGCAGCGGACGCAGCCCGCTCGGCGGGGGCGGCGCGATGGGCTCCGACACGATCAGCGCGGCGCTGCGCGCGGCCCGCCGGGACGAGCACGTCAAGGCCGTGGTCTTCCGCGTGGACAGCCCCGGCGGCTCGTACGTGGCCTCCGACACGGTGTGGCGCGAGGTGACGCTGACCCGCCGGGTGAAGCCGGTGATCGTCTCCATGGGCGACCTGGCGGCGTCGGGCGGCTACTTCGTGTCCATGGGCGCCGACGTGATCGTGGCCCAGCCCGGCACCCTGACCGGCTCGATCGGCGTTTATGGCGGCAAGCCCGTCATGACTGACTTGCTCCAAAAAATCGGGATAAATACTGAACTGGTCGCCGACGGGGTGAACGCCGGCATGTTCTCCACCGCCCGCGGCTTCTCCCCCGAGCAGTGGGACCGGGTGAACGCCTGGCTCGACCGCATCTACGACGACTTCGTGGGCAAGGTCGCCCAGAGCCGCGGCCTGACCCGCGAACGCGCCCACGAGCTGGCCAGAGGCCGGGTCTGGACCGGCGCGGACGCCCACGCCAACGGCCTGGTCGACGAGCTGGGCGGCCTTGAGCACGCCCTCGGCCTGGCCCGCGAACGCGCCGGGCTGGCCGACGACGCCCCCGTGCGGGTCTACCCCAGGCTCAACCCGCTGGAGCGCCTGCGGGGCCCGGAGTCCAGCGAGGACAAGTCCGCCGCCCTGGCCAGGATGCGCCTGGACGCCTGGGGCCCGCTGGCCCGCCTGTCGGCCGAACTGGGTCTGCCCGCCACCGGCCCGCTCTCTTTGCCCGGTTGGTACATCATCAGATAATTTGATCTTGTATGCTCCCTGATCCACGGGGAGCGTGGAACCCGGCCAAGCGCGCCTGGACCCGGGTGGACGGCGCGGTCAGCGTCTCCCCGGACGAGCGCTGGCAGGTGAGGCAGAACGACGGTGCGAGTGGCGTGCCGAAGGTGACCTTCCTGGACCGCCGGTCGGGCAAGGAGAGCGAGGTCGAGCTGCCCGTGCCGGAGGACCCCGAGCGGGAGGGCCAGTACCTGCAAACGGTCTGGCCCACCTGGTCGCCGGACGGCCGCCGCCTGCTGCTCAACGTGTTCGAGCCGGGCGGCGAGCCGCGTTCGGCGGGCATCGTGCTGATCGACGTGCCCTCGCTGGAGGCCCGGTTCGTCCGGATCGAGAAGGCGCTCATCACCGTGGGCGGCTTCCAGTGGACGCCCGGCCGCCTCCGGGTTCGGCGCGTTCAGCCCGTCGGGCCGTCGCTTCGTCACCGCCTGCACCTCGCCGGAGAAGGCCGCCTGCGTCTGGGACACCCGTACCGGCAAGGCCGTCACCCAGATCGAGCTGGCCTTCAGCCCGGTGTGGGGCCCGACGCTCGGCTGGTACGACGAGCGGCACCTGCTCGCCCCGGTCAAGGACGGCGTGGGCGTCGTCGACCTCACGGGCCGGGTCGTCGAGACGCTGGTCAAGGCCGGTAAGAAGACGAACCTGTATCCGCATTTCGAGCGCCGGGGCTGAAGAAGGCCGCGGCCCGCTCCAGGGCGCCGGTGTCGCGCAGGATGTCGCCGGGGCGGTTGGCGTAGCCCACGAGCGTGCCGCCCCACGACCCGAAGTACTCCGCCGACAGGCGCAGCGTGCCGACCAGCGGATCGGCCACGGACTCGTCCTCCTCGCTGATCGTGGTGACCGCCCAGACGGTCTTGCCCGCCATGCGCGCCTTGAAGTCGTACCCGGGGACGCGCATCCAGGCCGACCAGTAGTCCAGGTAGAGCTTGGTGGTGGCGGAGACGCTGTACCAGTAGAGCGGGGAGACGATCACCAGGTCGGTGGCGTCGAGCGTGGCCTCGGCGAGCAGCTTCTCCGCGCCCTCGGGGACGGGGTAGACGCCGTCGCCTGAGTGGCGGATGTCCTGGAAGGGCGGGAGCGGGTGGTCGTCCAGGCGCAGCCAGCGTTGCCGGACGTCCGGCGCGAGAGTGGCCGCGGCGTGCCTGGCCAGGGTCTCGGTGTTGCCGTCACGGCGGCTGCTGCCCAGGAGGAAGAGGAAACTGCGCATGCATCATCCCATCGGCCGGTAGCGGGCGCGCAGCCGTACCAGTGGCTGAAGCCCGGGGGTGACATAGGGGACGGCGAGCACCTGGGCGACGAAGAGCGTGTGGTCGCCGGCCGGGACGACCTGGGTCGTCTCGGCCTCCAGGGCCGCCACACCGCCCTCGACCACCAGCGCCTCGGTGTGCGTCCCCCGGTGGTGAGGGGTGCCCGCCACGAGGAGGCGGGCGCTGGGACGTCCGGCGGTGGCGAAGCGGCTGGCGACGGCGGCCTGGCCGGAGGACAGCAGCGAGGCCGCCCACCGGTCCTGCCGGAGCAGCACCTCGCAGAGATAGCCGCGCGAGGCCAGGCTGACCAGCACGAGCGGCGGCTCGGCCGAGACGGACATCAGCGTCGAGACGGTCACGCCCAGGTCGTCCCGCCCGTCCTGGACGGTGATCACCGCGACGCCCGCGGCCAGTTGCGCCATCGCCTCCGTGAACTCGCTCACAGCGGGGACCTCCCCCCGGAGGCCCCCGCCGCGGGCGTCAGGCGAGGCCGTTGGAGGTCAGCCATTCCTTGGCCACCGTGGCGGGCTCGTCCTTGTTGACGGAGATCTTCTGCATCATGTCGAGCAGGGACTGCGTGCTCAGCTTGGCCGAGACGCCGTTGAGCGTGGTGCGGATCGTGTCGTTCGCACCGGCCTTGAACAGCAGGGGCGTGACGTTCTGGGCGGGGAAGATGTTCTTGGTGTCCTGGAGCGGCACCAGGTTGTTGGCCAGCATCTTGGGGTCCGTGGTGAACACGTTGCCGACCTGGATCGAGCCGTCCTTCAGGGCGTCGGCCGTGGCCGGGCCCTTGGGCTCCCACTGCTTGAACTCGATCCCGTAGACCTCCTTGAAGCGCGCCTCCCACCGCTTCTTGAACTCCGGCGGGCCGCCGACCACCATGTTCTTGGAGACCTTGGCCAGATCCTCCATGCTGTTCAGCGACTGCTTGGTCTGGGTCTCCTTGGTGACCGAGAGGCTGTCCTTGTCCTCGGCCGGGGAGGAGTCGAGCACTTCGAGCTCGGCCGGGAGCTTCTCCTTCAGCGCCGCGTTGACCTCGTCGGTCGTCGAGGCGGTGTTCTTCAGGTCGATGAAGGCCAGCAGGTTGCCGTTGTACTCAGGAACGATGGTCAGGCCGCCGTTCTTGACCTGGTCGTAGACCGCCTCGCGGCTGCCGATGCGCGGCTTCTCCTCAACCTGCACGCCCTTGGCCTCAAGCGCCTGGGCGTAGATCGACGCGAGCAGCACGCTCTCGTCGAAGTCGAAGGAGCCGATGACGGCCTTGCCCCCGGCCGCCGCGGCCGACCCGCTGGGCGCCGCGCTCGTGGTGTCGAGCGGGTTGCCCCCACCGCCGCCACCGCCACCGCAGGCGGCCAGCGCCAGCGTCGCCGACACGAGCACCGCCGCGGTGCCGATCATGCGTCTCATCTCGAATTTCCCTTCTAAAGCGGCAGGTAATACCGGAGACTATCGAACCTTCAGTCTCTGGCTCACCCCCGGCGAAACGGTCACCCTCTGGATGAGGGCGAACACGATCTGCACGACAAGCGCGAACAGCACAATCAGTACTGAACCCCCCACGACGCTCGCGTAATCCTTCGTCGCGAAACCGTCGATCACGAATCGGCCGAGCCCGCCGAGCCCCGTGTACGCGGCGACCGTCGTGGTGGAGACCACCTGGATCGCCGACAGCCTGAGCCCGAGCAGGATCAGCGGCAGCGCCACCGGGACCAGCACCCGGCCGAGCACCTGCCCGCCGCGCAGCCCCATCCCGTACGCCGCGTCGCGCAGCTCCGGATCGACGCCCTTGATGCCCTCGTAGGTGTTGACCAGGATCGGCGGCACCGACAGCAGCACCAACGGGATGATCACCGGCCAGATCGAGGACGTGCCCAGCAGCAGCACGAACAGCACCAGCAGGCCGAGCGTGGGCAGCGCCCTGGCCAGGTTCGCCGAGATGACGACCACGACCTCGCCCCGGCCGGTGTGCCCGATGGCCAGGCCCAGCGGCACCGCGATCAGCATCGCCAGCGCCAGCGCCAGGACCGAGAACTCCAGGTGCTCCAGCAGCCGCGCCGGGATGCCGTCGGGGCCGGTCCAGTTCGCCCCGGTGCCGAAGAAGTCGGCCAGCCAGCCGAAGAACGAGCCCAACCAGCTCATGACGTCCCCTTCCGCGCGCGTACCCAGGGGGTGAGCAGTCGCTGGGCCAGGACCAGCAGGCCGTCGGCCACCAGCGCCAGCGCGACGATCAGCACGATGCCGGTGATCACCGGCGGCATGAACGGGTTCTGGTAGGCCCGGGTGAACAACCCGCCGAGCCCGCCCTGGCCGATCAGCGCGCCCACGCTGACCAGGCTGATGCTGGAGACCGCGACCACGCGCAGCCCGGCCAGCACCACCGGCGTGGCGATGGGCAGCTCGACCTGGAGCAGGCGGCGCATGGGCGTGAACCCCATGGCGACGGCCGACTGTCGGACGTGGTCGGGCACCGAGTTCAGCCCGTCGACCACGGCGGGGATGAGCACGGCCATGCCGTAGAAGGTCAGCGGGATGATCACGGTGGTCTGGGACAGCCCGGTCACCGAGATCAGCAGCATGAACACCGGCAGCGACGGCAGCGCGTAGACGACGTTCATCAGGCCCGAGGTGGGCTGGTAGAGCCAGCGCCAGCGCACGCAGGCCAGGCCGAGCGGCAACGCGAGCACCAGCGCGGCCAGGATCGGCACCAGGGACATGGTCAGGTGGTCGGTCAGCAGGTTCCTGATGCTGTCGGCGCGGCCGGTGTCCCAGTTGCGCGCGATCCACTCCCAGATGCTGGGCGGACCTTCACGCATCGGCGGCCTCCGCCAGCGCCTCGTCCAGGGCCTCCCTGGTGGCCACGCCGACGACCCTGCCGTCCTCGTCCACGGCGACCGAGCAGCCGGAGGGCGACAGCAGCGCCGCGTCCAGCGCCGACCGCATCGAGTCGCGGCCGAGCACGAACGTCCCGTACGGCTCCAGTTCCTCGGGCCGCGAACCGGCGAACCAGCCCACGGGCCGGTCGTCGTCGCTCACGACCAGCAGCCATGGCTCGTCGCTGGCCGCCCGCTCGCGCACGGTCAGGTCGGTACGCAGCCTCAGCCCCTTCGTGGAGATGAACTGCAGCCGCCTGATGCCCCGGTCGTGGCCCAGGAACTCGCGGACGAAGTCGTCGGCCGGCTCCGACAGCAGCGTCTTGGGGTCGGCGAGCTGGGCCAGCCGTCCGCCCACGCGCAGCACGGCCACGCGGTCGCCGAGCTTGATCGCCTCGTCGATGTCGTGGGTGACGAACACGATGGTCTTGTTCAGCTCCGCCTGGAGCCTGATCAGCTCGTCCTGGAGGCTGGTGCGGACGATCGGGTCGACCGCGCTGAACGGCTCGTCCATGAGCAGCACCGGCGGGTCGGCGGCCAGCGCCCTGGCCACGCCCACGCGCTGCTGCTGCCCTCCGGAGAGCTGGAACGGGTAGCGGTCGGCGAACGCCGCGTCGAGCCCGACGCGTTCGAGCAGTTCCATGGCCCGCGCGCGGGCCTTCTTCCTGTCCCAGCCCAGCAGGTACGGGACCGTCGCGATGTTGTCGACGATCTTCCGGTGCGGGAAGAGACCCGCCTGCTGGATGACGTACCCGATGCCGCGGCGCAGCGTGGGCGGGTCGATGCCGCTCACGGGCACCCCGTCGAGGAGGATCTGTCCTTCGGAGGCGTCGATCATGCGATTGATCATCCGGAGGGACGTCGTCTTCCCGCAGCCCGAGGGGCCCACCAGCACGGTGATCTCGCCGGTGGGCGCCTCAAGGCTGAGTGCGTCCACGGCGGTGGTGCCGTCTGGATAGCGTTTGGTGACAGCGTCGAATGTGATCACGCGTGACCTCTCGCTCGATGGCAGGGCCGCGGCCCCCCTGCCACGACCGCCGCATGATCTCGGTGGCCCACAAGACTACGGCGGCCCGGACCCCCGTGTCCCCACGGGGGACGGCTTAAGCGTTTCACTGACCAGGGAGATTTACCGGAATTTCCGATCAAGTGGTGCGCCGGACCTGGGTGAGTTGGCATGATTACCTCCACAATCTCCAGACGCGTACCCCTCACCTCAGCGTCCGCACATTTAGCAAGAGGATCGGCCCCGTGCCCCAGCCGCTCACCGGTCAGCGCGCCCGCGCAGAACTGATCGCAGAGCTCTACGACCGCCATGCCGCCGGGCTGTTCGCGTACTGCGCCGACCAGCTCGGCGATCCGGGCACCGCGTCCGACGTCCTGGCGTCCGTGCTCGGCGGAGTGCTCGCCGGCGTCCCCGACGCCGTCCCGCCCCGCGCCGCCCTGTACGCCTACGCCCGCCGCCAGATCCACCGGCGGGACGTCGTCTACACCCCTCCCGTCGTGGACCCGCTCGTCGACCCGGCCTCTGCGCTGGTCGAGCGCGTGCTGCGCGAGCTTCGCCCGCAGCAGCGCGAGGTGCTCGTGCTGTGCGCGGTGTGCGAGCTGAGCAGGGCCGAGCTGGCCTGGGTGCTCGACGTCGCGCCCGACACCGCCGAGGAGCTGGTCGTCGGGGCGAGCCACCGCTTCCGCCAGGTCCTGGGCATGGCCCTGGCCGCGCTGGCCGAAGGGCGGGTGCCGAAGCCGCTGTCCGATGTGTACGGCGCGCTCGCGGTCGCGCCGCTGCGGGACGTCCTCGGACGTCTGCCCTGGCCGGAGCCGCCCGCGATCCTGCGCGTGCACTTCGCCGGGTCGGTTCCCGCCGAGCCGGGGCCGCTGTTCGTCAAGCCGCTCTGGCCCGCGCCGCCGCAGTGGCCGCTGCCGCTCGCCGAGGCCGACCCGGCGACCAGCACCGGGATCTTCCCGGCGGACCTGCTCACGCCGCCCTCCGGCGAGCGGCCGTCCGTGCACGAGGCGACGACCGCGCCGATGCCCAAGTTGCGCGACCCGCTGGGCGCGCTGGACTCGATGGGGCCGCTGCGGGACCCGGCCGCGCGGGCGGCGGCCGTGCGGCCGTTCCTCACCGGACACCCGCAACCGTCGCAGGCCCTGCCGGAGTCGGACCGCCCCTCGCTCCAGCCCTTCAGTACGGGCGACTTCACCGCACCTCCCGTGGCGGACGCCGCGCCCGAGGCCGTCGTTCCGCCGCCTGGGGAGCGGCCCTTCTTCCTGGGTACGCCCGTGCCCGCGGACGTGCTGGACGACGAGCCGGTGACGTTGGAGATGCCCGCCATCAGGGACGTGCCGCCGCACACGGACCCGCCCCACGCCCCGCAACATCCCGCCGCACAAAGCCCCACCGCACAACCTCCCGTCCCGCAACGGCCCGCGCCGCAGCGGCCCCTCGCGGCGGAGCAGCCGGTCAAGGAGGCCGCGCCGCTGTTCACCCCGAGGTCCAGGGCCACCGCCGAGCCGGTCTACCGCATGCCCGCGCCCGAGCCCCCGTCCGGCCCGGCCGCCTCCGACCCGGCCCCCGCCACCTCGGCCTTCTCCGGCCCGGCCCTGTCCGGCTCCGACCTGTCCGGCTCCGACCTGCCCGAATCCACCCTGTCCGGCTCCGGCCTGTCCGACCCCAACCGGCCCGGCGCGGCGCCCGGCGAGCGGAGCCGGGCCGCGGACTTCGCCTTCGAGCTCGCCCGCGAGCTAGCAGCCGACCGCGAACTCCACCCCGATCCGATCCGCGACCTCCAGAGCCCGTCCCGCCGCAAGCCCGGCGCCGGACCGGCCGGCTCACCGGGGAGAGGCGGCGCCAAGCCCGGCGCCCGCAAGCAGCCGCCGGGCAAGAAGAAGGCCGCGGCCAGGAAGAAGGCGCTCAAGCGGCGCAGGGAACGGCACTACGACTGGGCCTGGGAGTTGATCGGGTTCCTGATCTGCGTGGCGATCGCGATGATCGTGTTCTTCTCCGTGCCGATGTTCCTGGGCCCGTGAACGCCTACATGGTGTTGACGATCAGCCCGATGTGCGTGAAGTAGTTCAGCGCGCCGAACAGGAGGAACGCCACCCCGGCGACCCCCCAGCACACCCCGGTCACGGTCGTGACCGGGCCACCCCTGGCCCGCAGCGCGAACGGGAACAGCACCGCCCCCACGCCGACCAGCACGTACAGGCCGGAGATGAAGGTGGCCTCCAGCAGCGGCATGCCGGCGAAGGCCCCCGAGATCGGCTCCTGCGGCGGCGCGGCGAACAACATGTACGTCCACCCCGCCGCGGCGATCCCGAAGCAGGCCAGCCCCATGGCGAAGACGAACAGCGAGATCGGCCCGGCCGTACGCGCCACGAGCTTGCGCCGGTCGGGCGCCACGGCGACCAGCCCCCAGCGTTTCCACAGGTAGATCGCGGCGGCCAGCAGCAGCACGCCGAACGCCAGCGAGGGCTCCCCGAAGATGATGTTGTCGAACGGGAAGCCCTGCCCGGCCAGCGGCCAGGTGAGCGTCATGTGCAGCCCGGTCACCGTCAGGACGGCCCCCATCGCGCCGAACGCCAGCGCCCAGCCCTCCACGTGCTCCAGCGGGTCGCCCCTGAGCAGCCGGCGGCCGAAGGAGACCACGAGCAGCAACCCGACGCCGGCGGCGACCGCCATGATCGTGTTGTACGTGGGCATCCTGGTCCAGTCGATCTTCAGCTCCGGCTGCGCCAGGACTCCCCAGAATCCACTCATACAGACGCGATTACCCAAAGTGTCCAATTGCTAACACAATGTCACGCCGACGACAGGATCAGGCCGCTCGTCGGCACGCCGGTCCCCGCCGTGACCAGGACGTTCCGCACCCCGGCCACCTGGTTGGCGGCCGTCCCGCGGACCTGCCGGACGGCCTCGGCGATGCCGTTCATGCCGTGGATGTACGCCTCGCCCAGTTGCCCGCCGTGCGGGTTGACGGGCAGGCGGCCGTCCAGCTCGATGCCGCCGTCCCGCAGGAAGTCCGGGGCCTCGCCGCGCCCGCAGAAGCCCAGCTCCTCCAGCTGGGCCAGGACGAACGGGGTGAAGTGGTCGTACAGGATGGCCGTCTGGATGTCCTGCGGGGACAGCCCGGACATCTCCCACAACTGGCGGCCGACGACGGACATCTCCGGCAGGCCGCTCATGTCGTCCCGGTAGTAGCTCGTCATCATCATCTGGCCCGCGCCCGCCCCCTGCGCCGCCGCCGTGATCACCGCGGGCGATCTGCGCAGGTCGTGGGCGCGTTCGGCGGACGTCACGACCAGGGCCACCGCGCCGTCGCTCTCCTGGCAGCAGTCGAGCAGGTGCAGCGGCTCCACGATCCACCTGGACGCCTGGTGCTCCTCCAGCGTGATCGGACGCCCGCGGAACCAGGCGGCCGGGTTCGTGGCGGCGTGCCGGCGCATGGCCACCGCCACCCGTCCGAAGTCCTCCGACGTCGCCCCGAACTCGTGCATGTACCGCCGCGCGAACATGGCGACCCACGCGGCCGGGGTCATCAGCCCGTACGGCACGTGCCAGCTCATCTCCAGGCCCTGGGAGGTGGGCTCCCCGGTCAGCCGGGCGTTCGGCTGACCGAAGCGGCGGCCGGAGCGCTCGTTGAAGGCCCGGTAGCAGACCACCGTGCGGGCCATGCCGGTGGCCACGGCCATGGCCGCGTGCGCGACGGTGCCGCAGGCCGCGCCGCCGCCGTACTCGACGCGGGAGAAGAAGGTGAGGTCGCCGACCCCGGTCTCCCGGGCGACGGCGATCTCCTGGTTGGAGTCCTGGGTGTAGGTGACCATGCCGTCCACCTCGGACGGCGGCACCCCGGCGTCGTCCAGGGCGGCGAGCACGGCCTCGGCCGCCAGCCGCAGCTCCGACCGGCCCGAGTCCTTGCTGAACTCGGTGGCGCCGATGCCCGCGATCGCCGCGCGCCCGCCCGGCATCACGCGCTCCCGGGCAGGACGAAGGTGACGGTGCCGGTGGCGTGGTCGCCCAGGCTCACCCGGCCGCGCACCTGCGCGGTGTACCGGTCGCCGTCGCGCTCGACGATCACGCCGCTGAAGCTCAGCCGGTCCCCCGCGTACGCCGGGACGCCCAGCCTGACGTTGATGCTCGTGATGACCGCCTCCGGGCCCGTCCAGTCGGTGACATAGCGTTCCACCAGGCCCATGGTGGTGAGGATGTTGAGGAAGATGTCCTTCGAGCCCTGGGCGCGGGCCTTGGCGGTGTCGTGGTGCACGGGGGTGAAGTCCCTGGTGGCCAGGGCCGTGGCGATCACCGTCGTCGGGGTCAGGTCGACGGTCAGCTCGGGCAGGGCCGTGCCGGTGGCGGGGGTCACGGCTCCTCCGGCGTCCACATCGGCAGGACGAGCTCGTCGTCCATCGACCGGTACGTCACCCGCAGGGCCATCCCGACCTCCACCTTCTCGACCGGGCAGTCCACGACGTTGCCCACGATCCGCACTCCTTCCGGCAGTTCCACCACGCCCACCACGAACGGGACCTCGCGCCCCGGCACCGGCGGATGGTGGTGGACGACGTAGCTGTACAGGGTGCCGCGGCCGCTCACGACGACGTGCGACCGGTTCGCCGAACGGCAGGCCGGGCACATCGGGCCGGGCGGGTGCCGCAGCTCGCCGCAGTCCGCGCAGCTCTGGACGCGCAGCTCGCCGTCCCGCACGCCCTCCCAGAAGAACGCGGTGTCCCTGTTGACCGCCGGCCGCAGCGGGTACGGCTCCCGCGCGCGCGGGGCAGGAGCCTTGGGGCGGAACTTCAGCACCCGGAAGAGCATCTCGGCGACGGGCCGGTCGTCGTCGCCGTACCAGGTGACGTTCCAGGTGGCGAAGTAGCCCTCACCCAGGGCGGTGCGCTTCGGGCCGGACAACGACGTGAAGCGGGTGGCGGGCGTCAGCAGCTCGCCGATCCCGGCGTACCGGTGGTAGGTCTGCTCGCAGTTGGTCGCCACGACCCCGGTGAAGCCCGCGGCGTCGAGCGCGGCCAGCAGGTCGTCCACCGGCGAGCGGTCCTTGGCCCGCGAGCCGGGCCCCTGCATGGTCCACACCTGGGCCATCGCGGGCGGGGCCACCCCCTCCTCCAGGTAGCGCGGGTTGGCGTCGCCCATGGCCTCCAGCCAGTGGCGGATCATGGGCGCGTTCACCGGGTCGGCGGCCGGGGTGCCGCGCAGCTCCCCCATCGCCACCTGCTTGCCGGCCAGCTCGCGCAACTCGGCGTCGGTCATCGGGTCGGTCATCGGGTCGGTCATCGGGTCGGTCATCGGGTCGGTCATCGCGGCGGCCTCGGCAGGCTCAGGCCGAGCATCGCGATCAGCTCGCGCTGCACCTCGTTGACCCCGCCGCCGAACGTCAGCACCACCGCGCCCTTGACGCCGTGGTCCATGCGCTCGGCCAGCTCGGCCGTCTCCGGGTCCGAGGGGTCGCCGTACCTGGACACGACGTCGCAGACCAGCCGGCCGATCTCCTGCATGCGCTCGGAGCCGTAGATCTTGGTGGCCGAGGCGTCGGGCGCGCCCAGCCAGCCGAGGTCCATGTTGGCCGCCACCTGCCAGTTCAGCAGCTCGTTCGTACGGAAGGCGGCCCGCACGCGGGCGAGGGCGCGGCGTACGTCCGGGTTGTCCGTCAGCCCGGCGTGCCTGGCCCAGGCGAGGAAGCGGTCGTAGGTCTGGCCGAGGTTCCCGGCGGGGCCGAGGGTGACGCGTTCGTGGTTGAGCTGGTTGACGATCAGGTCCCAGCCGCGGTCCACCTCGCCGACCACCATGTCCACCGGGACGCGGACGTCGGAGAAGTAGGTGGAGTTCGTGTGGTGGCGGCCGTCCATGGTGACGATCGGGGTCCAGGAGAAGCCGGGGTCGTCGGTGGCGGCGATCATCATCGTGATGCCCTTGTGCTTCTTGGCCTCGGGGTTCGTCCGGGCCGCCAGCCAGATGTACTGGGCGTAGTGCGCACCGCTGGTGAAGATCTTCTGGCCGTTGACGACGTAGTGGCCGCCGTCGAGCACCGCCGTGGTGCGCAGGGAGGCCAGGTCGGTGCCGGCCTCGGGCTCGCTGTAGCCGATCGCGAAGTGGCACTCCCCGGCCAGGATGCGCGGCAGGAAGCGGTCCTTCTGCTCCTGGGTGCCGTACTGCATCAGCGTCGGGCCCACCGTCTGCACGGTGATGATCGGGTACGGCACGCCCGCGCGGGCGATCTCGTTGGCGAAGATCTGCTGCTCCAGCGGGCCGTAGCCGCCTCCGCCGTACTCCTTGGGCCAGCCCAGCCCGAGCTTGCCGTCGCGGCCGAGCCGGCGGCAGTGCTCCATGTACGCCTCGCCGAACGGATCGTCGGCGATCTTGGCGCGGTCCTCGGCGGTCAGGCAGCCGCGGAAGTACTCGCGCAGCTCGTCGCGGAGCGCGCGCTGCTCGGGGGTCAGGTCGATCAGCATCAGACGAGGGCTCCGATCAGGTCGAGCTGGGCGTCGGCGCCGCCGAGCAGGTGGGACAGGTGCTTGGCCTGCGCGAAGTAGCGGTGCAGCGGGTAGGTGACGTCCAGCCCGAGGCCGCCGTGCAGGTGCTGGCAGGTGTAGAGGGCCTTGACGGCCTCGCAGACGTGGAACGCGGCCAGCGCCACGTCCTCGTCGGCGGGCAGCCCCTCGCCCAGCCGCCAGGCGGCCGACCACATGGCGACGTCGAGGGCCCGTCCCGCGATGTAGACGTCGGCGATCTGCATGGTCACGGCCTGGAACTCGGCCAGCGCCCGGCCGAACTGCCGCCTGGTCCTGATGTAGGCGGTGGTCAGGTCGAGCGCCCCGGCCAGGACGCCGCTCGCCTGCGCGGCGACGGCCACGGTGAACAGCCGCCCGGCGTCGGCGGCGGCCTCGGGCCCGGCCACCCGCTCGGCGGGCGTGCCGTCCAGCAGGACCGTGGCGGCCGGCTCGCCGGTCGAGGTGAACTCCGGGCTCGCGGACGGCGACGCCACCAGGAACAGCCCCTCGTCCGCGGTGACCAGGACGTCGTCCGCCGGGTACGGCACCGAGACCTTCCGCCCGGTCAGCGACCAGCCGTCACCCTCGCGGCGGGCGACCGTCTCGGGCGGATCGGCCGGGGCCCGGCCGGGCTCGCGGCGGGCCAGCGTGCCACGCGTGACCCGTCGCCGCTGGTCAGGGCTGCCGTGACGGGCCAGCGCCAGCGTGCTCACCAGGACGGGCAACGCCGGTACGGCCGCCGCCCGCGCCCCGACCTCGCGCAGCACCACGGCCATCTCGACCGGTCCGAGACCCGCGCCGCCCGCCTCCTCGGACGCGCACACGCTCATGAGCCCGGCCCGCCACAGCCCGTCCCCGGCCGTCGCGCCGCCCTCCTTCCCGGCGGCTCCGGTCCCTTCCCCGGCGGCGGCCTCCTCCCTGGTCAGAACTTCGGCGGTCAGCTTTTTCAGGTCCTGCTGGGTCTCGTCCAGGTTGAAATCCATCAGCTCTCCAAAAGGTGGTGCCTGCCGTGCTCGACGAACTCGTCCTCGATCGCCTTGACGTCCGCGCCGGTCAGGGGGCGCAGCCCGGCCGGGGACCGCCACCAGACGGGGTCGCCGGTCCGCCACGCCTCCTTGGCCAGGATCCGCTTGATGACCTTGTGAGAAGGGGTCAGCGGAAGTTCACTACAAATCCGGATATAGCGGGGTAAGGACTTGGGGCCCAGGTCGGTCCGACCTGCCAGGAACGCGGTGAACGCCCCGGCGTCGAAGGGGCCGTCCAGGATCAGCGCCGCCATCACCTGGTCGCCGGCCGCCGCGTCCGGCACCGGGTAGACCGCCGCCTCCACCACGCCGCCGAACTCCCGCAGGGCGGCCTCCACCGGCGCGACCGCCAGGTTCTCGCCGTCCACGCGCAGGCGTTCGGTGCCGCGCCCGGCGAAGAAGACGTGCCCGGCGGGGTCGGCGTAGGCCAGGTCGCCGGACCAGAACGCGCCGTCCCTGACGCGTTCGGCGTCCGCGTCCGGGTCGTTGTAGTAGCCCTCGAACAGGCCAGGGCCGGAGGTGTTGACCAGCTCGCCGACGGCCTCGTCCGGGTTGAGCAGGCGGCCGCCCTCGATGCGGGCGGGCGGGCACGGGCGTCCGGTGAGGGGGTCGAGGATCTCCACGCCCGCGCCCAGCCTGCCGAGGCTGCCGGGCGGGCCGCCGGGGTCGGGGGTGAAGGAGATGGCCGTCTCGGTGGAGCCGAAGGCGTCGATCACCCGGCAGCCGAACCGTTCGCCGAACCGCCTGGTCGCGACCGCGCTGCCCTCGTTGCCGAAGGCGATCCTGAGGGGGTTGTCGGCGTCGTCCGGGCGTTCGGGCGTGGCCAGGACGTAGGAGAGCGCCTTGCCGACGTAGTGCAGGTACGTGCAGCCGTGCCGCCGTACGTCCGGCAGCAGGCCGGAGGCCGAGAACCGCCTGCGCACGGCCAGCGCCGCCCCCGAGGCCACGGCCGGGGCGTAGGCGGCCATCAGGGCCCCGGAGTGGAACAGCGGCATCGAGCAGTAGACGACGTCCTCGGGCGTGAGCAGCGCCGCCAGGCTCAGCCCCGGCAGGGCCAGCTTGCGCTGCGTGATCCGGACGGCCCTGGGCCGGCCCGAGGTGCCCGACGTGAAGATCAGCATCACCAGGTCGCCGGGCCCCGGCTCGGCGGCCCGGCCCTCGCCCTCCCCCAGGGACGACACCGTGGACAGCGGCAGGCTCTCCAAACCCAGCGCCTCGGCGACCGGCCGGGCCAGGCCCGCGAAGGGGGCGTCCCAGAGTAGGAGGTCCACGTCGGTGGCGCGGGCATCCCGGATCAGCTCGTCCACCGGGCGCGTCGGATTCAGCGCGACCAGCACGTGCCCGCCGAGCGCCGCGCCGCCGAGCAGGAAGAGCAGTTCCGGGACGTTCTCCCCCAGCACGCCCACGTGCAGACCCCGGCCGCGCCCGCTCAGCCAGGCCGCCGCCGCCCGGCAGCGGGCGACGTGCTCGCGCCACGACCACACCGCGCCCTCGAACATCAGCCCAGGTCGGTCGTCCTGCGCCCGGTCGAGGAGCAGGGCCGCCAGCGTCTGCGCGATCATCGAGCCTCCAGCAAGCGCTAGGTAAGCCGAATGGCAAACTAGAACAGATTCTAATATCTGTCCAGTGCCGGCCTTGTTCCCCATGTTCCGACTTAGTCCTGTAACGCCGTAGACATGGGCCGATACGGCCTGTTTGTGACTCGCGAGTAACAAGCCGCGTTGTCGAGAAATCAGATAACGTGTTCTTATGCGTACCTCGCCCGGGTCATTCTCCGCGCCCCCCAGCGACACCGAGGGGGCCGCCGAGGGCCGCGCCGCGGCGGGCGGTCGCAGTGTCCGCACCCGCAGCCAGCACCAACGCCGCAAGCGCATCGTCCAGGCCGCCGCCGCGCTGGCCTCGCGCGGCGGCGTCGAGGCCATGCAGATGCGCACGGTCGCCGAGCGCGCCGGCGTGGCGCTGGGCACGCTCTACCGCTACTTCCCGTCCAAGATGGACCTGGTCGTGGCGGTCGTGGGCGAGGAGATCGACCTGCTGGAGAGCAGCATCGAGCGCCGCCCGCCCGGGGCCTCCACGCCGGCCAGCCGGGCCGTCGACGTGCTCATGCGGGCCACCCGGGGGCTGATGCGCGAGCCGGAGCTGGCCGACGCGCTGATCCGGTCGCTGATCATGGCCGAGGTCCAGACACCGTTCGGCGACCGCATGACGGGGCTGCTGCTGCGCGTGTCCGCCGACGGGCTGACGGTCGACCAGGCCGGCGAGGAGCAGCTCGACCTCGCGGGCTCGCTGGCCAGCGTGTGGGTGCAGGAGCTGCTGGAGATGTTGCGGGGGCGGCGCACGTACGACCAGATCCAGCGGCGCATCGAGACCGCCGCGAATCGCCTCCTGTCCGACATCTAGCCTCTTGTCGGACATCTCCGTCATGCCCTAAAACCGGCCGGGGCCGCCACCGAAATTGTCGGTGGCGGGAGCTATACAGGGGGCATGAGCGACAAGCCGACGAGCGACGACTTCCTCCGGCTGGCCGATCCGATGCGGCGCGAGCTGTTCGCACACTGCTACCGGATGCTGGGGTCGGTGCACGACGCCGAGGATCTCGTGCAGGAGACGTATCTGCGCGCGTGGCGGGGTTACGACGGGTTCGAGGGGCGGTCGTCACTGCGTACGTGGCTCTACCGCATCGCCACCACCGCCTGCCTGACCGCGCTCGACAGCCGCAGCCGGCGGCCCCTGCCGACCGGCCTCGGCGCCCCGAGCACCGAGGCGAGCGCGCCGCTGGTCCAGGACGGCGAGGTGCCCTGGCTGGAGCCGGTGCCCGACACGCTGGCCGGGGTCGAGGCGGGCGGCGACCCGGCCTCGATCGTGACCTCGCGCGAGAGCATCAGGCTCGCGCTCGTCGCCGCGCTGCAGCACCTGCCGCCCCGGCAGCGCGCGGTGCTGATCCTGCGCGACGTGCTCAGGTGGCGGGCGGCCGAGGTGGCCGAGGCGGTCGGCCTGTCCACGGCGGCCGTCAACAGCATCCTCCAGCGGGCCCGCGCGCAGCTCAGCGAGGTCTCGCCGACTCTCGACGACCCGGTCGAGCCGCTGTCGGCCGAGCAGCGCCACCTGCTCGACCGCTACGTCGCCGCGTTCGAGAACTACGACGTCGACGAGCTGGTCTCGCTGTTCACCAAAGACGCGATCTGGGAGATGCCGCCCTACGTGGGCTGGTACGAAGGCCCCGACGCGATCGGCGAGCTGGTCTCCAACCAGTGCCCCGCGAGCCGGCCCCACGACCTCAAGCTGCTTCCGGTCGCCGCCAACGGCCAGCCCGCGTTCGCCGTCTACTTCCGCGAGGGCGACACCTACCGCCCCTTCGCGATCATGGTGCTGGCGCTGCGCGACGAAGGCATCAACCACGTCGCCATGTTCTTCGACCTGCAGCTTTTCGACACCTTCGGGCTGCGTGCCGAGATCCCCGCCGGAAGCGAGGCTTCCGCCAGAAAGTAGAACGCGTTACAGTCGCGGCCAGAGCAACGTTCTGGAGGCGACTGTGGGTACACCGATGATCGTCGAGGCCGTTCGCACGCCCATCGGCAAGAAGGCGGGATGGCTGTCGGGGCTCAAGCCGCAGCAGGTCCTGGCCGCGGCGCTGAACGGGCTGGTCGAGCGCGCCGGCGTCGACCCGGCCGCCGTCGGCCAGGTGTTCGCCGGATGCGTCACCCAGGCGGGTGAGCAGGGCGGTCACGTCGGCCGCCATTCCTGGCTCTACGCCGGGCTCCCCTACCAGACGGGGGTCACCACGATCGACGCCCAGTGCGGCTCCTCGCAGCAGGCCGTGCACCTGGCGGCCGCGTTGGTCAGGGCGGGCGTCATCGACGCGGGCATCGGGTGCGGGGTCGAGGTCATGAGCAGGGCGCCGCTCGGCAGCAACGTGCGGCCCGCCCGGCCGCGTCCCGACGACTGGAGCATCGACCTGCCCGACCAGTTCACCGCGGCCGAGCGGATCGCGCGGCGGCGGGGGCTGACCAGAGAGCGGCTCGACTGGTTCGGCGCGCGCTCGCAGCGCCTGGCGGCCAAGGCGTGGGCCGACGGGCGGTTCGACCGGGAGATCGTGCCCGTCGGGTCCGTACGCAGAGATCAGGGGTTACGCGAGACCACGGTGGAGAGCCTGGCCGGGCTCAAGCCGGTCGCCGAGGGCGCCCTGCACACGGCCGGCACGTCCTCGCAGATCTCCGACGGCGCGGCCGCCGTGCTGGTGACGAGCGAGCAGGAGGCCCGCCGGCAGGGGCTGCGGCCCAGGGCGCGCATCCTGGCGCAGGCGCTCGTCGGGGCCGAGCCGTACTATCACCTCGACGGTCCCGTGGAGGCGACCGCGAAGGTGCTGGCGGCGGCCGGGATGACCATGGGCGACATCGACAGGTTCGAGGTGAACGAGGCGTTCGCGTCCGTGGTGCTCTCGTGGGCCGCCGCGCACGAGCCCGACTTCGACCGGGTCAACGTCAACGGCGGGGCCATCGCGCTCGGCCATCCCGTCGGGGCCACCGGCGCCCGGCTCATCACCTCCGCCCTGCACGAGCTCGAACGCTCCGACGGCAACACCGCGCTGGTCACGATGTGCGCGGGCGGCGCACTGGCCACGGCGACGATCCTCGAACGCATCGCCTGATCTACCATTCAACGCACGTGCTCGATCGGGGGAACCGGTGGGGAAGACCAGGCGCAGGCCGTACTCGGAGCAGCGGCCGCAGGAGCTCGGCGGCGGGGTGTGGAGCGTGCCGGTGCCCATCCCGGGCAATCCTCTCGGCTACACGCTGGTCTACGCCGTCGAGTCGCCGCGCGGGCCGGTGCTGGTCGACGCCGGCTGGAACCATCCCGACGCCTGGGAGGCGCTCAGCGGCGGCCTGGCCGAGCTCGGGCTCGACGTCGCGGCCGTGAGCGGCGTGGTCGTCACCCACTTCCATCCCGATCACGCCGGGCTCGCCGGGCAGGTCAAGGAGGCGTCCGGGGCCTGGATCGCGATGCACGAGGCGGACGCGGCGCTGGTCCGGCTCATGCACGGGCTCGCCGCGGAGGAGCACGCGAGCTTCCAGTCCGACATGCTCCGGCGGGCCGGGGCCGATCCCGCCGAGGCGCGCGAGGCGATGGGCGCCCGGCCGACGCCGCCCGCGCTGCCCGACCGCGAGCTGCGCGACGGCGACCTGGTGGACCTGCCGGGCCGCAAGCTGCGGGCCGTGCACACCCCCGGTCACACGCCGGGCCACATCTGCCTGCACCTGGAGGACGCCGACCGGCTGTTCACCGGCGACCACGTCCTTCCCGACATCACCCCGCACATCGGGATCTATCCCTACGACCGGGACGACGTCGATCCGCTGGGCGACTTCATGGACTCGCTCGACCGGGTCGGCGAGCTGGGCCCCCTGGACGCTTTGCCCGCACATGAGTGGATATTTCCTGATGTTGCCGCACGCGCCGCCGAGATCCGCCACCATCACGAGGAGAAGCTGATCCGGTTGCGCACCCTCCTGGCCGAGCGGTCGCGACCGCTGACCATCTGGGAGGTCGCCGCGATGATGACCTGGAACCGGCCCTGGGACGACCTGGCCCCCGTGCTGCGCGGCATGGCGGCCGGCGAGGCCGCGGCCCATCTGCGCACGCTGGAGACCCGGGGTCTGATCCGCCGCGTCCCGAACGTCGATCCCGTACGCTTCCAGGCTCTAGACTCCTAGACATCCGATGTCTAGGGAGAAGAGTGTGGCGGTCACCGACGCGGCCATCGACAAGATCAAGCAGATGATCCTCTCCGGCGAGCTGACTCCGGGCGACCGCCTGCCGAAGGAGGCCGACCTCGCCGAGCGGCTCGGCCTGTCGCGCAACTCGCTGCGCGAGGCCGTCCGCGCGCTCGCCCTGATCAACGTGCTCGACGTACGCCAGGGCGACGGCACGTACGTCACCAGCCTGGAGCCGCACCTGCTGCTCGACACCATGTCGTTCGTGCTCGACCTGCACCGCGACGACACGGTGATCCAGTTCTTCGAGGTCCGCCGCATCCTTGAGCCGGCCGCGACGGCCATGGCCACCGAGCTGATGAGCGAGGCGGACATCGAGGAGCTGCGGCTCATCCTCGACTCGCTGCCCGCCGAGCCGACGGTCGAGGAGCTGGTCGCCAACGACCTGGAGTTCCATCAGCGCATCGCGCGCGGGTCGGGCAACAGCGTGCTGTGTTCGTTCATCGAGAGCCTGTCAGGTCCGACCACTCGGGCCCGGGTGTGGCGCGGCCTCACCCAGGAGGGCGCGATGACGAAGACCCGCGAGCAGCACACCGCGATCTACGAGGCCATCGCCGCCCGCCAGCCGGACGTGGCGCGCTCCTGGGCCACCGTGCACGTCGCGGGCGTGGAGGCGTGGCTGCGCAAAGCGCTCGACTGATCGGCACGCCGGACCGCTCCCCGGGTAGTACCCGTGTCGTGCCCGACAAACTGGAGCGATACCGCAGCAAACGCGACCCCAGCCGGACCCCCGAGCCCGTGCCCGCCACCTCCCCCGAGGACGGTGGCGGCGCCGCGTTCGTCATCCAGGAGCACCACGCCCGGTCCCTGCACTGGGACCTGCGGCTGGAACACGACGGCGTGCTGGCCTCCTGGGCGGTCCCCAAGGGCCTGCCCGCCGACCCCGGCACCAACCACCTGGCCGTGCACACCGAGGACCACCCGATGGAGTACCTCACCTTCCACGGCGAGATCCCCCAGGGCGAGTACGGCGGCGGCACGATGACCGTCTGGGACACCGGCACGTACGAGACCGAGAAGTGGTCCGACCGGGAGGTCAAGTTCGTCCTGCACGGCAGGCGGGCCTCCGGCCGGTTCGTGCTGTTCCGGACGCGGGGCAAGAACTGGATGATCCACCGCATGGACGCCCCCGTCCGCGACCCGTTCCCCGACGTGGAGCCCATGCTGCCCACCGAGCGCGTCCGGCCGCCCAGGGACGCCGCCGCCTACGCCTTCGAGTTCGCCTGGCGCGGACGCCGGCTCCTGGTCCCCATCGACGGCGGGCGCACGACGGCCGCCCGCGAGCACCCCTGGCTGCGTCCGCTGGCCGAGTCGTTCGGCAGCCGGACGGCGGTGCTGGACGGCGAGGTGGTCACGCTGGGCGGGACCGAGATCCTGGTCGTCCACGACCTGCTGTACGACGAGGGCCGTTCCCTGCTGGACGAGCCGTTCGCCGACCGGCGGGCCGCCCTGGAGGCGCTGGAGCTGGCCGGTCCGCGCTGGCAGACCGCGCCCTCGTGGCCCGGCGAGGCCGGTCCGGTGCGGCAGGCGGCGCGCGAGCAGGGCCTGCCCGGCGTGGTCGCCAAACGCCTGGACTCCCGCTACGAGCCCGGCACGTCCAGGTCCTGGCTGTTCATCCCCTCCTGACGCCGCCGGCGTCGCGGTCAGGCCGTCAGCAGGCCCTCGTCGGCCAGTTCCAGCCACAGGTCCTCGGGGACCGGGCGGGACCACAGGGTGGCGTTGGCCAGCACCTCCTCGGGCGCGCGGGCGCCCAGGACGATCGAGGCGACCGCCGGATGCCGCAGCGGGAAGGCCATGGCCGCCTGCGGCAGGGTGACGCCGTGGCGCTCGCAGGTCTTGGCGATCCGGACGGCCCGGTCGAGCAGCGGCGCCGGCGCGGGCGCGTAGTCGAAGGTGCCCGACGGCGTCGGTGTGGCCAGCAGGCCGCTGTTGAAGACCCCGGCCGCCAGCACCCTGACGCCGCGTTCGGCGCACTCCTCCAGCAGCGGCAGCCCCGACTGGTCGAGCAGCGTGTAGCGGCCGGCGAGCATGACGACGTCGATCCCGGTCTCCCGGACGAACCGCAGCGGCGCCCGCCACTGGTTCATGCCGACGCCGATCGCCTTCACCACGCCCTGTTCCCGCAGCTCGGCCAGCGCCGGGTACGCCTCGGCGAGCGCCTGCTCCACGTGGTCGTCGGGGTCGTGGATGAGCGCGATGTCGATCTCGGGCAGGCCGAGCCGGGCGAGGGAGTCCTCCAGGGAGTCGCGCACCCCGTCGGCCGAGAAGTCCCATGCGCGGCCCAGCCCGACGGGGACGTCGAAGATCTCGTCGTCCTCGCGGACCTGCGAGGGCACCACCAGCCGGCCCACCTTCGTGGACAGGACGTAGCCCGACCGCTCGGCGAGCGCGGCGCCCAGGCGGCGCTCGGACAGCCCGAGCCCGTAGTGCGGCGCGGTGTCGTAGAGCCGCACGCCGCTGTCCCAGGCCGCGTCGACCGTGGCGCGCGCCTGCTCGCCGGAGACCGCCTGGTACAGGTTGCCGATCGGGGCGCCGCCGAAGCCGACGCGGGGCAGGTCGATCACGTCATCTCCCAGACCGGCCGCAAACCGCCCGCCGACTTGTCGAAGTCGCCGTCGAGCAGGCGGTTCATCTGACGCTGCCAGGCCTGGTCGGCGGGGTCGTCCCTGAGCGCGGCCTGCAGCGCGGCGTAGTCCTCGACCTCCACGAAGTGGAACAGGTCAAGGCCGTCGCGCCAGATGCGCCACGAGATCACGCCGCCCGCGCGCATGGCGGACTCCAGAGCGGCCGGGATCTCGGCGTGCTCCCTGTCGTAGATCTCCTCGCACCCGGCCTTGAGCCTGGTGCGGAGGGCGAGGCGTTCCATCAGTCCTGCGCCTTTCCGCCGGCGATCCTGCTGATGATCAGTGCGATCAGAATGATGCCACCGTAGATCACCGGTTGCCAGAAGCCGGAGACCCCGATGAGGGTCAGGATGTTCTGGACCAGGCCGATCACCAGCACGCCGGTCAGCGCGCCGAGGACGGTGCCCTTGCCGCCGTCCATGCTGACGCCGCCGATGACGGCCGCGGCGAAGACCATGAAGATCCAGCCGTCGCCCATCTCGTTGCCGATCCCGCCGAGGCGTCCGGTCTCCAGGATGCCGGCCGTGGCGGCCAGGATGCCGCCGAGCACGAACACGCCGAACAGCACGCGGTCCACCCGGATGCCGGCGGCGCGGGCCGCGTCGGCGTTGCCGCCGATGGCGTACAGGGCGCGGCCGAGCCTGAGGTAGGTCAGGCCGAAGACCCCGGCGGCGAACAGCAGCGCGGCGATCCAGATGGCGGCGGGCAGGCCGAGCCAGGTGGCGCTGCCGAGGTAGAGCAACGAGTCGGGCAGCTCGAACAGCGTCTTGCCCTGGGTGAGCCCCTGCTGGAGGCCGTCCACGATGATCAGCATGGCCAGCGTGACGATGAACGCCGAGAGCTGGAACCTGATGATCAGGAACCCGTTGAACGCGCCGATGGCCGCGCCCACGAGCAGGGCCAGCGGGATCACCAGCCAGCCGGGCAGCCCGAGGCCGAACCCGCCCGCCGACGCCGGGACGACCAGCATCACGGCGATGCTGGGCGCGCTGCCGACCGTCGACTCCAGCGACAGGTCGAACTTCCCGGCGATCAGGATCATCGCCTCGGCCAGCACGAGCAGCGAGATCGCCGCCTGCTGCTGCAGGACGTTCGTCAGGTTGCCCGCCGTCAGGAAGGTCGGGTCGAGGAACGCGCCCACGACGAGCAGGAGCAGGATCACCGGCACCAGGGTCAGGTCGCGGAACCTGGCCAGCCGCAGCCGGGGGGCCGGAGCAGTCAATGTGGTCACTCTTGTATGCCTTCCATCACGGCCACGAGCTCGTGGTCGGTCCAGCCACGCGGCACGTCCTTGACGACCCGGCCGTGGAACATCACCAGCACCCGGTCGCAGATGCGCAGGTCGTCGAGCTCGTCGGAGACCACGACGGCCCCCGCGCCCCGGCCGACCGCGTCCTCGACCGCGCCGAGCAGGGCCTGCTTGGCCTTGACGTCGACGCCCGCGGTCGGGTTGATCACGACCAGGGCCCTCGGGTCGTCCACGAGCGCCCGCGCGAACACGACCTTCTGCGCGTTCCCGCCGGACAGGTCGCCGACGGGCTGGTCGGGCCCCTCGGTCTTGATGTCCAGGCTCTCGATCATCTGGACGGCCCTGGCCCGGCGCCGCGCGGGCGAGACGATGCCGTAGGGGCCCAGCTTGTGGGCGATCGGCAGGGTGGCGTTCTCCCCCACGGACAACATCGGGACGAAACCCTCGTGATGCCGGTCCTCGGGCACGAACCCGAGCCCGGCCCGCATGGCGGCGGGCACGTCGCCCGGCCTGACCTGGTCGCCGTCGATCGTGACCGTGCCCGCGTCCGGTTTGCGCAGCCCGACCAGGGTCTCGGCCAGGCCGACCTTGCCGCTGCTCGCCGAGCCGGCCAGGCCCACGACCTCGCCGGACCTGACCGCGATGTCCACGTCCTGGTAGCGGCCGGCCAGCGACAGGCCAGCGCCCGCCAGCACGACCGCCTCGCCCGGCGTGCGCTGCCGGGCCTGGTAGGCGGCCGTGGCCTCGCCGGTCATCGCGTCCACCAGCTCGTTGTGCGGGAAGCCCTCGACCGGCCGGGTCACGATGTGCCGGGCGTCGCGGAAGACCGTGACGCTCTGGCAGATCTCGTACACCTCGTCCAGGTGATGGGAGATGTACATCATCGTGACGCCCTGCTCGCGCAGCGAGCGCATGCGGGTGAACAGCCGCTCGATGGCCGGGCCGTCGAGCCTGGCGGTGGGCTCGTCGAGGATGATGAAGCGCGCGCCGAACGACAGCGCCCGCGCGATCTCCACGAGCTGCCGCTGCTCGACGCTCAGCTCGCCGGCCAGCGCCCGCGGGTCGACGTCCACCTCGTACGTGTCCAGCAGCTCGCGCGCCTTGGCCCGCAGCGTCCGCCAGTTGATCACCCGGCCGCGCTCGGTCTGGCGGTTGACGAACAGGTTCTCCGCGACCGTCAGCGCCGGGATGATCGTGGACTTCTGGTACACGCAGGCGACGCGCCGCCGCCAGGCGTCGCGGTCGCCGAGGGCGGGCGCCGTCTCTCCCGAGAACAGCACCTCGCCCTCGTCCGGCCGCTGGAGCCCGGTGAGGATCGACACGAGGGTGGACTTCCCCGCGCCGTTCCGGCCGACGAGGGCGTGGGTCTGGCCCTCGGCGATGGCGATCTCCGCGCCGTTCAGCGCGGTGGTCGGGCCGAAACGCTTGACGACATTTCGGGCTTCAACGTGATATTTCATCACTTGACCTGGTTACCCCAGAGGTTCTGGTCGTCCACGTTGTCCTTCGTCACCAGCGGCGCCGGGAGCTGGTCCTCGAAGCCGTTGGGGAGCTGGATGATGTTGCTGCCGTGGTCGGTCGGCCCCGGCTGGAACGTCTTGCCGTCGACCGCGGCCTTGGCGTAGAAGATCGCGTACCGGGCGTAGAGGTCGGCCGGCTGCGACACCGTGGCGTCGATGTTGCCCTTGCGGATCTCCTCGAACTCCTGCGGGATGCCGTCGTTGGAGACCACGAAGACGTGCTTGGGGTCGGTCGGCGGGACCAGCAGATTCTTCTGCTTGAGCACCTGCAGCGTCGGGGCCAGGTGCACACCGCCGGCATGCATGTAGATGCCCTTGATGTCCGGGTTCTGCTCCAAGCGGGTCTGGAGCATGGACGCCGCCTTGCTGCCCTCCCACTCGGTCGGCTCGCTGAACACTGTGATGCCGGGGAACTTGCTCTTCATGCACTCGTTGAACGCCTCGGACCGGTCGCGGCCGTTGATCGAGCTGAGCGCGCCCTCCAGCTGCACGACCTTGCCCTTGCCGCCGAGCTTCTCACCGAGGAACTCGCACGCCTTGGTGCCGTACGCGCGGTTGTCGGCGCGTACGACCATGTAGACCTTGCCCTTGTCGGGGCGGGTGTCCACGGTCACCACGGGGATCTTCTTGTTCTTCAGCTGCTGGAGCGTGTTGGCGATGGCGCCGGTGTCCTGGGGGGCCATGACGATCGCCTTGGCGCCCTGGCCGACCAGCGCCTGCACGTTGTTGACCAGCTTGGAGACGTCGTTCTGGGAGTTCGTGGCGGGCATCAGGTCGACCTTGAGCTCGGTCGCCATCTGCGGGACGTACTTGATATAGGAGTTCCAGAAGTCGGAGTCGGCGCGCGGGTGGTCGATGCCCACCTTGCCGCCGCCTCCCCCTTCCGCCGTGGAACCGCTGGTGCCGCTCGTGCCGCTGGAGCCACAGGCGGCGACGACCGCCAGCAGGGCCGCGCTCGCGACCACCGGACCGATCTTCATGGGGGGTTACCTTCCTTGGTTGGTTGGCCGGAGCCGCAGCCCCTGCATGCCGCCGTCGACCGCGAGCGCGGTGCCGGTGGTCGAGGCGGCCTCGGGACCCGCCAGATAGGCGATCGCCGCGGCGACCTCCTCGGCGCTGACCAGACGGCCCATGGGCTGCCGGGCGTTCAGCGCCGCTCGTTCGGCCTCGGGATCGTCGGCCGAGTCGAGCAGCCGCCCCACCCACGGGGTGTCGGCGGTGCCCGGGTTGACGCAGTTGACGCGGATGCCCTCGCGGACGTGGTCGGCGGCCATGGCGAGGGTCAGCGACAACACCGCGCCCTTGGTCGCGCTGTAGAGCGCCCGGTCCGGCAGCCCCGCGGTGGCCGCGATCGAGCAGGTGTTGACGATGGCCGCGTGCCGCGACTCGCGCAGGTACGGCAGCGCCGCCCGGCTCACCCGCACCATGCCGAACACGTTGACGTCGAAGACCTTCCGCCACTCCTCGTCCGGGTTGTCCTCGACCGTGCCCTGGGCGCCGACGCCCGCGTTGTTGATCAGGATGTCGATGCCGCCCAGCCGCTCGGCGGCCTCGGCCACCGCCGCGCGCACGGACGCGTCGTCCGCCACGTCCGCCTTGATCCCGACGAACGGGTCGCCGGGCGGGACGAGGTCGAGGCAGGCGACCTTCATGCCGCGCGCCACGAGCAGGGTGGCGGTGGCCAGGCCGATGCCCGAACCGCCGCCGGTCACGATGGCCTTGAGCGTCATGACGCGGACCTCCAGACCTCGCCGTCGGGGAACGTGTGGGCGGTGATCGACGCCGTGTGCATCTCGGCGCTGAAGCCGGGCGCCATGGGGGCGGCGTAGCGGCCGTTGTCGATGACGACCGGGTGCACGAAGTGCTCGTGGAGGTGGTCGACGTACTCGATCACGCGGCCGTCCATCGTGCCGGTGACGGCCACGTAGTCGAACATCGACAGGTGCTGCACCAGCTCGCACAGCCCGACGCCGCCCGCGTGCGGGCAGACCGGCACGCCGAACTTGGCCGCGAGCAGCAGGATCGCCAGGTTCTCGTTGACCCCGCCGACCCTGGCCGCGTCGATCTGCAGGAAGGAGATCGCGCCGGCCTGGAGGAGCTGCTTGAAGACGATGCGGTTCTGGACGTGCTCGCCGGTGGCGACCGGGACCGGCCTGATGCCCTCGGCGATGGCGGCGTGACCGAGCACGTCGTCGGGGCTGGTCGGCTCCTCCACCCAGTGCGGCCGGTACGGGCTCAGCGCGCCGACCCACTCGATGGCCGAGGCGACGTCCCAGCGCTGGTTGGCGTCGATCGCGATCGGGTAGTCGGGGCCGCAGACCTCGCGGGCCACGCGGAAGCGGCGCAGGTCGTCGTCGAGGTCGGCGCCGACCTTGAGCTTGATCTGGCCGAAGCCCTGGTCGAGCGCCTCCTTGCAGAGGCGTCGCAGCTTGTCGTCGTCGTAGCCGAGCCAGCCGGGAGAGGTGGTGTAGGCGGGGTAGCCGGTCTCGATGAGCCGCTGGATCCGCTCTTCCTTCCCCTCTTCTGCGTTTTTCAGGATCTGGAGGGCTTCGTCCCGGGTGAGCGCGTCGCTCAGGTAGCGGAAGTCGATCAGCCCGACGATCTCCTCGGGGGACATCTCGGACAGCAGCCGCCACACCGGCTTGCCCGCCCGCCTGGCCTTCAGATCCCACAGGGCGTTGACCACGGCGGAGATCGCCATGTGCATGACGCCCTTCTCCGGCCCCAGCCACCGCAGCTGCGAGTCGTTGACCAGCTCCTTGTACAGGGCGCCCAGGTCTTCGACGTCCCGGCCGAGCACGTACGACTCAAGCGCCCGGATCGCCCCGGTCTGCACGTCGTTGCCGCGCCCGATGGTGAACGCGAACCCGTGCCCCTCGACCCCGTCGTCGGTCCTCAGCACCACGTACGCCGCGGAGTAGTCGGGGTCGGGGTTCATCGCGTCCGACCCGTCCAGCTCGCGCGAGGTGGGGAAGCGCACGTCGTGCGTCTCCAGCGCGACGATTCTGTACGACATCAGCCCTGCCCCACCGTCTGGCGCTGGCGGCCGAGCCCGTCGATCTCCAGCTCCATCACGTCACCGGCGCGCAGGTACGGCTGTCCGGGGATGCCCATCGCGACCCCGGCCGGGGTGCCGGTGTTGATCACGTCACCGGGTTCGAGCACCATGAACCGGCTCAGATAGCGCACGATCTCGGCCACGTCGAAGATCATGTCCTTGGTGGCGCCGTCCTGGCGCTGCTCGCCGTTCACCCAGAGGCGCAGCCCCAGGCTCTGCGGGTCGCCGACTTCGTCCGCCGTCACCAGCCAGGGGCCCAGCGGGTTGAACGTCTCGCACGACTTGCCCTTGTCCCACTGACCGCCGCGTTCGAGCTGGAACTCACGCTCGGAGACGTCGTTGGAGATCGCGTATCCGGCGATCACGTCGAGGGCCTCCTCCCGGCTGTCGAGGTAGCGGGCCTGCTTGCCGATGACGACCGCCAGCTCCACCTCCCAGTCGGTCTTCACGCTGCCGCGCGGCACCAGCACCTCGTCGTACGCGCCGATCACGGTGTTGGCGGCCTTCATGAACACCACGGGCTCGGCGGGCGGCTCGGCGCCGGACTCGGCGGCGTGGTCGCGGTAGTTCAGCCCGATGCAGACCACCTTGCCCGGACGGGCGATCGGCGCGCCCACCCGCAGCCCGGCGGCGTCGACGACGGGCAGGTCGCCACGCTCCAGCGCGGCACGCACGCGCGCCACTCCCCCGGAGGCGAGAAAAGCCCCGTCGATCTCGGGCTCCCCGATGTCGCGCAGGGTGCCGGAGGCGTCCATCACCACCGGCCGCTCCTGCCCGACAGGTCCCACTCGCAGCAGCTTCACACCGCACCCTTCAGTCATTCATCGGATGTCTGTGTCTCAGATGCTGCTGCGGGATGGCGGCGCATGTCAAGGGCGTCCAGCGGGATACATCCGATCCGTAACCTGAACCCACACCTCGAACCCCAAGCAAACCACCCAACCCAGCCCCCACAGCTCCGACGGCTTCCTCTTCTCTGCCGATCACCTCGCCTTGGAAAACATCGGACGTGCCTCAGAGGTGCGCCGCTCGGCGTGGAACGGGGGCTGGGGGCCCTGTGCGCCGGCCGTGGTCGTCTCGCACGTGCGCCCGCGGGCCCTACACCCGGGGCGACACCCCTTCCCACGCTCGCTCCCCTGCGTCGTGGCCGGAGCAGCAGCAGCCCGGTGATGGTGAGCGCGCAGGCCGGGATGACGAATTGCACGCCGTAGTGGAGGGGCCTCGTCGGGAGCAGAAGGTGGCCGATGTGCACGCCGACCGCCATCCACAACGTGCCCGTACGCGCCCGCGCCGCCGCGCACGCGAAGCCGAGCGCGACGGCCTGCAGCACGTAGAGCAGGCGTTCGGCCGGTGAGCGCCTCGCCCTCCACCTCAGGGCCACCGACCACCCCACCCCCTGACCGCCCGCCCCCCGGAGGACGGGCGAGAGGACGGCGGTCAGGGGTGGCGTTCTGCGGGGTTACATCGGGGTGTCCGGTCGGACGGAAGCTCGGGGCCGGACCGGGGCTACTTGACGGGCGTACAGTGGCGTAATAGAACACGTTTCAGTACATATAAAACAAGCGCTTGATCAAGAGGTGACCGCGCGTGCATATCGACCTCGTCGACAGGGACCGTTACGCCACTTCCGGCCCACCCCACGAACAGCTCGCCTGGCTCCGCGCCAACTCCCCCGTCCACTGGCACGAGGGCGAGCCCGGGTTCTGGGCGGTCACCCGCTACGAGGACGTCGTGCACGTGTCCCGCCACTCCGAGCTGTTCTCCTCGGCCAAGAAGCTCGCCCTCTTCGACGAGATGCCCGAGGACCAGATCGCCCTCCAGCGGCTGATGATGCTCAACCAGGACCCGCCCGAGCACACCAGGCGGCGTTCGCTGGTCAACCGCGGCTTCACCCCCCGGACGATCGGCGCCCTCGAACAGCACATCCGCGACATCTGCGACGACCTCCTCGACAAGTGCTCCGGCGAGGTGGACTTCGTCACCGAGGTCTCCGCCCCCCTCCCCCTGTACGTGATCTGCGAGCTGCTCGGCGCCCCCGCGACCGACCGCGACAAGCTGTTCTCCTGGTCGAACCGCATGATCGGCGCCCAGGACCCCGACTACGCCGCGACGCCCGAGGAGGGCTCCGGCGCGGCCATGGAGGTGTACGCCTACGCCAACGAGCTCGCGGCGCAGCGCAGAGCCAGCCCCAAGGACGACATCATCACCAAGCTCCTCCAGCCCGACGAGAAGGGCGAGAACCTCAGCGAGGACGAGTTCGACCTCTTCGTCCTGCTGCTGATCGTCGCGGGCAACGAGACCACCCGCAACGCGGCCTCCGGCGGCATGCTGGCCCTCTTCGACCACCCCGACCAGTGGGACCGCCTGGTCGCCGACCCCACGCTGGCCAGGACGGCGGCCGACGAGATCGTCCGGTGGGTGTCGCCGGTCAACCTGTTCCGGCGCACCTCCATGGCCGACCAGGTGCTCGGCGGGCAGCCCGTCAAGGACGGCGACAAGGTCGTGGTCTTCTACTCCTCCGCCAACCGGGACGCCTCCGTCTTCCCGGACCCGGAGGTCTTCGACATCGGGCGCACGCCCAACACGCACATCGGGTTCGGCGGCGGCGGCGCGCACTTCTGCCTCGGCAACCACCTCGCCAAGCTGGAGCTGCGCGTGCTGTTCGAGCAACTGGCCAGGCGCCGCCCGCGCATCCGCCAGGCCGGCCCGGCCCGCCGCCTGCGCTCGAACTTCATCAACGGCATCAAGGAGTTGCCGGTCACGATCGCCTGACCCTCCCGAGGGCGCCGGGAACGCCCTCACGAGAAGCGCCGGTGCCGGGGATGGTGGTGGATCCTGCGGCGGGCCGCGCGGATCTGGCGGAGGACGTGGACAGTGCCCTCCGGGCCCGGTTGCCAGCCTTGCTGGATCAGCGCGTCGGCGACGTGGCGGAGAAGGCCGGCGATCTGGCCGGGGATGACGTCGCGGCGTACGGCGATCACGCGCCAGCCGAGCCGCCGCAGCTCGGCGCGGCGGTCGTCGTCGCGCCGCCGGTCCTCCGGCGAGGTGTGGTGCTCCCGGCCGTCGTACTCGACCCCCACCTTGTACGGCTCCCACCCCAGGTCGAGGTAGGCCCGCCTGCCGCCGCCCAGGTCCACGGCGAGCTGCGTCGTGGGCAGTGGGAGGCCGCCGTCGACGAGGATGACCCGCAGCCAGCTCTCCCGGGGCGAGGCGGCACCCGCGTCGGCCAGGCTCAGCGTGTCGCGCAGCCGCCAGGAGTTGAGCGGACGACGCCACAGGGCCTCCATGTCGACCCCCAGCCGGGCGAACTGGTCGAGCGCCGCCACGGCCTCCGGACGCGGCAGCGACCGGGCGCAGTCGAGGGCCGTGCGCGCCATGGTGGTGAGCCGGACGCCCCGATGGTCGGTGACGTCGTCGGCGGGCAGCTCGCCCACGTACGTGACGCAGCCGGGGATCGCCAGGTGAGCGGGGGCGATCACCTCCACCGGCCAGTCGGCCTCCGGGACGGAGAGCACGCTCAGGCCCCAGACATGTGCGGCCGTCTGCCGGCAGGCGACGGCCTGCCGGCAGGACCGGGTGATGCGCTCGGCGCGGCCGAGCAACGAGAGTGAGCCGTTCACGGGCCCAGGGTGACGGCCTTCCCCAGGCCCCCGCAGAGCCGAGCCACGTTCTGTGGAAAACCAGCGAACTCCGCGCCCTCCCGAAGCCCGCCCGCCCAACCGGCGCCCACCCCCACGTCAGCGCGGAGGCTGATCGGTCCAGCCTGCGGTGACCCAGACGAAGCTCGGGCCCCACGCCACTCCCCCGTCGCCGCCGTAGAGGTAGTTGGTCCGGATCACCCGGGCGCTCGCAGGGTCGACGACCGTCCTGATCTCGGGGCCGCCGTCGGGGTTGGGGAACCGCAGCTCCTGCCCGTCCTCGACCTCGCCCGCGTTCTCGACCCCGGGTGTCGCGGCGAGTGCCCGGAACGCCGCGGACCGGACCTCCGGCGGCGCCGGCAGCTCCGAGATCAGCGCGACCAGTGAGAACAGCGGGTCACCACGCTGCTCGGAGGAGGTCATGTCGCGGGCGAGCCCGGGAAGGGCGGCGATCCGGGCGATCAGGGCGGCCGGCTCCGTCGGCAGCCCTTCGAGCTCCTCGATGCTCACCTCGGCCCCCTTGAGCCTGAGCGGGTTCGGGTCGGGCACGACGACACCCGCGGGGGCGTCCGGCCGGCCCCTGGACCAGCGACGCCCGTCCCGCGCGGTCCAGCTCTCCCGTGAGGGGATGTCGGCGTCCCGGTACTCGCGGGTGACGTGCCAGTACCGGCCGGCGCCCTCGGGCGTACGCTCGGCGCTGGCGGCGGCCATGAGCAGGACGTCCTTGCCCGAGGCCGGTGTGCCGGCAGGCGCGATCACGCCCGTGGCGAGGACCGTGACGACAGCGGCGGCGGCGGCCAGGGCGAGCGACGGCACGAGCCACCGGGTCCGCCGCCGCGCCGTACGGCCGCGCATCCTGTCCTGGAGGCGGCCCCTGCTGCGCGCGATCGCCTCGGTGGCCGGTTCGGGCTTGGCCAGCAGGGTGGCGAGCTCGTTCAGGTCATCCATGAGCGGTCTCCTTGTCGACGAGGGCGTGGATCTTCGCGCGCGCCCGGCTGAGCCGGGAGCCGACCGTGCCGGCGGCGATGCCGAGCGCCTGGGCCACCTCGTCGTAGCTGAGCTGGCCCAGGGCCACGAGCAGCAGGACGTCGCGCTCGCCCCCGGACAGCGCGGCGATCGCCCTGGCCAGGTGCGGCTGCATGCGCTGGGCAGCGACGGAGGCCACGACCCGGTTCTCATGGCCTTCCACGGCTGGTTCCGGGCCCAGCCGGGCCAGCGCCCGGTAGTGGCGGACCTCCTTGCGCCGGTGCCTGGCGATCAGGTTGGTGGCCAGGCCGAACAACCAGGGCCGCAAACCCCCGCGTTCCGGGTCGAACCGGTCGCGCTGGTCGAAGGCCAGCAAGAACGTCTCGGCCGTGATGTCCTCGGCGATCTGCGTGTCCAGCCGGCCGGCGACGTACAGGTAGATGTCGCGGTAATGGCGATCGTGCACGATGGTGAACAGGTCGGGGTCCCGCCGGTACCGGGCGACCAGCTCGGCGTCGGTCAGCTGTTCGCCCGCTTCGGCGATCACGTTGTCGTCTCCGTCATCAGGCGCCTTCACGAAGTGGTGGACTGTCACCCATCCTTCGCCGCAGGCCCGGATCGTCTTCCGCGCGTCCCGCCGCCGGTCAGGAAGTCAGCGCGCGGAGGGCGGGCAGCACCTCCCCGGCCAGGCGCTCCGCCTGGGCGCGCGGGTCGGGGCCGACCGGCGTGAAGTTCATCGACGTGAACCCCATGGCCACGAACTCCGCCAGGCGGCCGGTCACCTCCGACGCCGAGCCCGCGACCATCCCGTCCCCCTCGGCGGCGGCGCCGATGCGGAAGGCGACGTTGTACACGCACTCGACCGGGCGACCGGCCGACAGGACGCGCTCCCTCATGGGTGCCGCCCGTTCCGGCGGCGCGAACCCCAGGGAGGGGATCCAGCCGTCGGCCAGCCGTCCGGTGGCGTCGAGGGCGCGTGGGCCGTACGTGCCCAGCCAGATCGGGATGGGGCTGAGGGGCTTGGGCTCGATGGTGGCCCGATCGGTGTGGTAGCGAGAGCCTTCGTACGTGAAGTGCGATTCGGACCAGAGGCCGCGGATGACGTGGATGGCCTCCACCATGCCGTCCACCTTCTCGCGGGGTGTGGGCACGCCCAGCCCGAACGCGCGGAACTCCTCGTCGGAGTAGCCGCCCCCGAGCCCGAGGATCAGCCGGCCGCCGGAGAGCCGGTGCAGCGTCTCGGCCATCTTGGCGACCATCGCCGGCGGCCGGTACGGCACCCCCAGCACCCGCGTCGCCACCCTGATCCGCGAGGTGGCGGCGGCCACCCAGGTCAGCATCGTCCACAGCTCGTACGTCGGCTCGCTCCCACAGGGATGGTCCGAGGCCGAGACGAAGTCGAAGCCCAGCTCCTCGGCCGCGCGAGCGTCCCCCACAGGATCGGCCCCCGGCCCCGCCGAGGTCGATATGCCCAGTCCGAACACGACGTGCCTCCTCCAGATTGGTTTACATGTAAACCTAGATCTGAGGTCGGTTACACGTCAACTAAACTCCGGGACATGGAGCCCAACTGGCTGGACGACGCCGAGTTCCGGGCCTGGATCGGCTACCGCAGGATGCGCCTGCTGCTGGACGCCCAGGTCAGCCGCGACCTCGCGCGCGACTCAGGGCTGTCGGCCCCCGACTACGACGTCCTGTCCGCGCTGACCTCCGCGCCCGACCACCGGTGGCGGCTCACCAGGCTGGCCGACCGGATGCTCTGGTCGAAGAGCCGCCTCTCGCGGCACATCTCGCGGATGGAGCAGCGCGGGCTCGTCACGCGCGAGGGCTTCGAGGGGGACGGGCGCGGCGCCGTGGTCGTGCTGACCGAGAGAGGTCTGCGGGCCATCCAGGAGGCGGCGCCCGCCCATGTGGCGTCCGTCCGCAGGCACTTCATCGACCTGCTCTCGCCGGAGCAGATCGAGGTGCTCGCGACGATCGCCGAGACCGTCCTCGATCACCTGCCGGACGCCGATCACGACAAACCCGGCTGAACCGCTCAGGACTCGACCCACATCGGACGCCAGTCCGGCACCTCGTGGAAGCGCCGCAGCTCCGCCACCCCGGACAACATCCCGCCCCAGGCCGCGTACGGCGGGCGCTCGGCGTCGAAGCCGCTCTGCACGAGCGTCAGCCGCGTCCGGCCGGCGGACCCGGCGAGCTCCCACGAGCTCACCCCCGGGCCGCCCCAGTCGACGGAGAACCGGCGCTCCGGCTCCAGCTCCAGCACCTTGGCCGGCGACGGGTCGTTCGCGAACCCGCCCATGGCGAACCGGCCGCCGACGTACGGCTCGATCTCGATCGGGAACCCGAACCACTTGGTGGCCGTCTCCGAGTCGATCAGCGACTCGAAGACCTGGGCGGGCGCCGCGTCGATGGTGACCTCGGCGCGCAGCTCGCGCGCGGTGAAGTCGACGCGCGGCGTGAGCGGCCGGCCCTCGACGTGCTCGGCCAGGCTGGCCAGGACCTGGTACCAGTACGTCTGCAGCACGCCGCGGATGCTCGCGCCGGTGACGACGTCCTGGAAGTCGTAGTGCGACTGCGACACCGAGACGATCGTCGCCGACTCGCCGTCCTCCTCGACCGTGATGCCGGCGGTCGTCTCGACCCCGTCCAGCAGCCAGGCGAACTGCACACTGCGGTCGTCGGCCGACAGCACGCGCTGGTGCGGCGCGTCGCCCTCCGGCGTCGTACGCCCCCAGAACTCGAACCGGTCCGGCAGGTCCACCTCGGCGTGCTCGGCCAGCCAGACGCGCGCCGCGGCCGAGTCGGTCAGCGCGTGCCACACCTCCTTGACCGGCGCGTGGACGCGGACCTTCGCGATCATCGGCTCACTCATGCTCTTCTCCCTTGGGGTAACAGGCCACGGCGAGCTTGAAGGCGTCACCCTCAGCGCCGCCGTAGCGAGTGAAAAGCTCCTGCAGCATGCCCTGCAGGTCGTTCAGGAACTGCTGGCGGCTCTCCGGACGTACGTGGATCTCTCCGGACAGGCCGATGGACGGCAGCTCGGGCGCGTCCCGGTCGAGCGCGGCGATGTCGGCCTGGACCTCCTCCATGAGGTCGAGCAGGTAGCCCAGGCTCAGCTCGTCGCGTGCCTTGCGCAGCCCGATGCGCCCGACCAGCCGCGGTGACAGCCAGTACGAGCGGGCGCCGGCCTGGTAGATGCCCTCGTGGATGCCGCGCACCTTGCGCTCGGACACCAGGTCCACGAGGCCCGCCTCGACCAGCCGCTTGACGTGGTAGTAGACCCGCTGCGGCGTCTGCCCGAGGCGTTCGGCGACCTCCGAGCACGTGCGCGGCTCGGCCAGTTGCCTCAGCACCTCGACCCGCTGCGGCTTGAGCAGCGCCTCGGCCTGCTCGATCTGTTCCAGATACAGGACATCTCTCATCGCAAAATCAATCTTTTACGTAAAAATCCTCTTTGTCAATGGGATCCGCGGGATCGCCGTGACGACTCAGAGGGCCCACGGAGCGTCGCGTGACGGCGGGTCACCGGTGAAGGGTCAGCGGCCGTGCCCCTGGAGGGCCCTCAGCCGCAGTACGGCGGATGGCCCGACCACGCGAAGCCGTGAAGAGACAGCAGAACCCGCACCGGAACAGGCGGCCACAACCGCACAGACCCCGGGAAACAACGACCGGCAGCAGTCCGGTCTACGGCCAGGAGCTGTCCTGGTCGGGGTCGCCGCCGGCGGAGAGGAGGCGGAGGTCGCTCTCGACCATCATGGCGACCAGCTCGTCGAACGACACGCTCGGCTCCCACCCCAGCTGCGCCCGCGCCTTCTTCGGGTCGGCGCACAGCAGGTCCACCTCCGCCGGCCGGTGCAGCGACTGGTCGACCACCACGTGCCGCTCCCAGTCCAGCCCGGCGGCCGTGAAGGCGGCCTCCACCAGCTCGCGCACCGACTTCATCCGCCCGGTGCCGATCACGTAGTCCTCGGGGCTGGCGGCCTGCAACATCAGGTGCATCGCCTTGACGTAGTCGCCGGCGTAGCCCCAGTCGCGGCGCGCCTCCAGGTTGCCCAGCCGCAGCTCCGTGGCCAGCCCGAGCTTGATCCGGGCCACCCCGAGCGTGACCTTCCTGGTCACGAACTCCGCGCCGCGCCGCGGCGACTCGTGGTTGAACAGGATGCCCGACACCGCGAACATCCCGTACGACTCGCGGTAGTTCTGCGTGAGGAAGTGCCCGTACGCCTTGGCCACCCCGTACGGCGAGCGCGGGTGGAAGGCGGTGCGCTCGGTCTGCGGCGTCTCGGTGACCTGCCCGAACATCTCCGACGACGAAGCCTGGTAGAAGCGGATCTGCCCCGACGGCGACGATCCCCCACCTCTCGACACGCCCGAACACACCCGGATGGCCTCAAGCATCCGCAGGACGCCCATCCCGGTCACCTCGGCGGTCAGCTCGGCCTGCTCCCACGACATGGGCACGAACGAGATCGCCCCCAGGTTGTACACCTCGTCGGGTTGAACGCGTTCCACCGCGGAGATCAGCGACCCCTGGTCCAGCAGGTCACCCCGTACCACCTGGACGTCGGCGAGCAGCTTGCGCATGCGCGAGACGCGCGGGTTCGCCTGTCCGCGGGCCAGCCCCCACACCTCGTACCCCTGGTCGAGCAGGTGCTCGGCCAAGTAGGAACCGTCCTGGCCGGTGATGCCGGTGATCAGAGCGCGCCTGGCCAAGGGGTCCTCCAACTATCACGTAGGTACGGTGGCCCGCACCGCGTCCCTTTGGGACGGGAATGTACAGCTAAGCGCCTGGACGCAGCACCAAGCCACCTAGAACATGTTTCACCGAACCACGCTCGGTTACCTTAATGTCGCAGTTCGCACGGCCTGTGGAGACTGTTGTGAACAATTCCAGGTGACCTACCGAATGGTAGCCTTCTCGGACTAAGGTCATCTTTCACGGTACACGCCCGCCTCTTGGGGCCTTACCGCAGAAAACATGGGCCTACCGGCGGAGAAAGGGGTGTCCGTGAGCGAGGCGCTGCGGATCGCGCTGCTGTCCTATCGCAGCAAGCCCACCTGCGGCGGGCAGGGCGTCTACCTCCGGCACCTGAGCCGTGAACTGGTCGCGCTCGGTCACCACGTCGAGGTGTTCTCCGGACCGCCCTACCCCGAGCTGGACGAGGGCGTCGTCCTGCGCAAGGTGTCCAGCCTCGACCTCTACCGGGACGAGGACCCGTTCAGGACCCCGAAGCTGGCCGAGTACCGCGACTGGATCGACCTCCTGGAGGTCGGCACCATGTGGACGGCCGGCTTCCCCGAGCCGCTGACCTTCACCCTGCGCGCCTACCGCGAGCTGAAGAAGCGGGTGGGCGACTTCGACGTCGTCCAGGACAACCAGACCCTCGGCTACGGCCTGCTCGGCATCCAGAAGCTGTTCCCCGTGGTCGGCACGATCCACCACCCGATCAGCGTCGACCGGCGGATCGAGCTGGAGGCCGCCACCGGCTACAAGAAGCTCACCATGCGCCGCTGGTACGGGTTCGTGAAGATGCAGTCCCGCGTCGCCCCCAGGCTCAGCCCGATCCTCACCGTCAGCGAGTCGTCGCTGGCCGACATCCACCGGGACTTCAACGTCCCGCAGGCCAACATGCGGCTGATCCCGCTCGGCGTGGACACCCGCTACTTCCACCCGCGCCCGGACAAGCCGCGCCGCAAGGGCTCGATCGTCGCGGTCGCCAGCGCGGACTCGCCGATGAAGGGCGTGGCCACGCTGCTGCGCGCGGTCGCCAAGCTGGCCACCGAGCGCGACGTGAACCTGACCGTCGTCAGCAAGCCCACCCCCGGCGGCCCGACCGAGCGGCTCGTCCAGGAGCTCTCGTTGCAGGACCGGGTGCGTTTCGTGCACGGCATTTCCGACGACGAGCTGGGCGAGCTGATCGCCACCTCGGAGATCTCGGTGGTCCCTTCGCTGTACGAGGGCTTCTCGCTGCCCGCCGTCGAGCACATGGCCTGCGGCACGCCGCTGGTGGCCAGCCGTACGGGCGCGCTGCCCGAGGTCGTGGGCGACGCGGCCGTCCAGGTGCCGCCGGGTGACGCCGAGGAGCTGGCCGCGGTGCTGCGCCGCCTGCACGACTCCCCCGAGGAGCGCGAGCGGGTGGGCAAGGCCGGCTACGACCGCGTCATGGAGCGCTACACCTGGCACGTCGTCGCCAAGCGGACGGTCGAGGCGTACCGCGAGGCGATGGCGGCGCACAAGAGCCGCCGCTGACCCCTGTACGAAGAGCCCCAAGAGCTGATCAAGGAGAAGCGACAAAGTGCTGACCGTGGACTTCGACCGGCTCCCCGTGGGCCCCGGCGTGCGTGTGCTCGACCTGGGCTGCGGCGGCGGCAGGCACGCCTTCGAGGTGCTGCGCCAGGGCGCCGACGTCGTCGCCTTCGACATGGACCAGTCCGAGCTGGACAACGTGGCGGCCATGTTCGTGGCGATGGACAAGGCGGGCGAGGTGCCGCTGGGCGCGACCGGCGAGACCGTCCAGGGCACGGCGCTGGACATGCCGTTCGAGGACGGCGGCTTCGACCGGGTCATCGCGGCCGAGGTGCTGGAGCACATCCCCGACGACCTGGCGGCCATGCGGGAGATCTTCCGCGTGCTCAAGCCGGGCGGCACCGCGGCGATCACCGTGCCGAGCTTCCTGCCCGAGCGCATCTGCTGGGCCCTGGACGAGGACTACCACACCGCGCCGGGCGGCCACGTGCGGATCTACACGCTGGCCGAGCTGTCGGCCAAGCTCAAGTCCGTCGGCTTCGAGATCGGCCCGCACCACCACGCCCACGGCCTGCACGCGCCCTACTGGTGGATCAAGTGCGCGGTGGGCGTCAACAACGACGACCACCCGGTCGCCAAGGCGTACCACGAGCTGCTGGTGTGGGACATCATGAAGCGGCCGGCCGCCACCAGGATCGCCGAGGCGCTGCTCAACCCGCTCATCGGCAAGAGCGTGGTCCTCTACGTCAAGAAGCCATGATCTCCCGCGAGGAGGTCGTCCGCACGGCCCTCAGCATCGCGGCCATCCAGCAGGACGACGGCGGAGTGCCCTGGCCCGAGGGGCACGTGGACGCGTGGAACCACGTCGAGTGCCTGATGGGCATGTGCGTGGCCGGGCTGGCCGAGCCGGTGCGGCGCGGCTGGGAGTGGCTGGCCCGCCACCAGCGCCCCGACGGCTCCTGGCCGATGAAGCTGCTCGACGGCGTGGCGGCCGAGGCGGGCGGCGAGTCCAACCACGCCGCCTACGTGGCCGCCGGCGTCTGGCACCACCATCTCGTCACCGGCGACCGCGAGCACGCCGAGCGGTACTGGCCCATGGTCAAGGCCGCTCTCGACTACGTGGTGGGCCTGCAGACCGAGCGCGGCGAGATCGTCTGGGAGCGGGACGCCCACGGCCGGCCCGCGGCGTACGCGCTGCTGACCGGGTGCGCCTCGATCCACCAGGGCCTGCGCTGCGGCGTGCTGCTCGCCGACCACCTGGGCGACCCGCAGCCGCACTGGGAGCTGGCCGCCGACCGGCTCGCCCACGTGCTGTCGGCGCACCCGGAGGCGTTCGCCGACAAGAGCCGGTTCTCGATGGACTGGTACTACCCGGTGCTCGGCGGCGCCGTACGCGGCCGGCAGGCGTTCGAGCTGCTGGATCGTGAGTGGTCCACGTTCGTGGTGCCGGGGCTCGGCATCCGGTGCGTGTCCGACCAGCCGTGGGTCACCGGGGCCGAGACGTGCGAGCTGGTGCTGGCCCTGGACGCCATGGGCGACCGTACGCGGGCCGCCGCGCTCTTCGCCGACGTGCAGCACCTGCGGCACGAGGACGGCTCGTACTGGACCGGCTGGCAGTTCGTCAACCGCAAGCACTTCCCGCACGAGCGTTCCGGCTACACCGCGGCCGCGGCCGTCCTCGCCGCGGACGCGTTGCAGCGCCTCTCCCCCGGTTCCGGGCTGTTCCGCGACATCGCGGGCACGTCGGTGTCCGATCCGGAGGCGTGCGGGTGCGTGGAGCGGCGGTCCTTCAGGTCGGCGCCCCCCGGCTGACCCGCCGCAGGTGGCGCAAGGGCTTTTGCGGGTTCTTTGCCGGGGACATCCGGTGCGCCGCCGGTGAACGGCGCAATGGGGTTACTAGCTTCGTGTCTGGCCGTAGGAGGCGTCTTCGGGGGAAGCGTGGGCGACACGGGCACAACAGCGTTCTTGGACCAGGTCAGGATCGAGCCGACACTGTCCCCGGCGAGGGGGCTGCGGAGGTTTCTGACCAAGGATCCTTCGGAGTCCGATCTGAGCCGGCGCAGGTTCCGGTCGCGCGCCGGGGCTCCCCGGACAGTCTTCGCGGATGCCGAAAAGTCGTACGTATTCGGCTTCAACGCGGTGATGTCGCGGGAAGTCGAGAAGATCGAAGAACTATCACCTGAGCAGCGGCCTTACGGCTACGAGGGCGCGGCGGCGGCCTGCACCGTGCTCGACCTGCTCACCCTGACCCGGGGCCGGCGCCTTCACGAGCTACTGGCCGGCCCCGCCCAGCATCACCGCCACGCCGCGTACGTCGGCGCCGGACGCGGCTACGCGCTGCTGCGGCTGCGTCCGGTCTGGGGCGCGCGGCGGGCGCACCCGCTGATGCGCTGGCTGGCCGTGGACGGCTTCGGCTTCCAGTGGAGCCTGTCGCGCGCCGACCGCATGGTGGGCCGCAGGAGCATGCCCGACCTGCTCACCCGCGCCCACTGCGCGGTGTTCGACCAGGGGCTCGGACGGCTGCTGTGGTACCACGACTGCGCCTCGCCGGACGACGTCGGCGCGCGGATCGCGGGCTTCCCGGCGACGCGGCGGGCCGACCTGTGGAGCGGCGTGGGGTTCGCGGCCACGTACACGGGCGGCGCCGACAGCGACGAGCTGTGGTGGCTGACCGAGCACGCCGGGGCCGACGGCTTCCGCGCCCACCTCGCGCAGGGCTGCGCCTTCGCGGTCACGGCACGGCTGCGGTCGGGGGCGCTGCCGGACCACGCGCGGCTGGCCGTGCCGATCCTGGCCGCCGTCGCGCCCGACGAGGCCGCCGCGTGGACCGACCAGGCGCTCCTCGCCCTCGGCCACGACGCCCACACGCACGAGGACTTCCAGCGCTGGCAGGCCCACACCCGCAGGTCGTGGAACCGCCGCCACCGCGGCTAGACGCGTTCCGGAACGCTTCTGCCCGGATGCCATGCCCGACGCGTTCGAGGACGCGCGGCGAGCCCTCGGCTAGATGCCCGGGGCCACGCGTTCGAGGACGCGCAGCGAGCCCTCCACCGACACCTCGCGGAAGGCGCCCGACGCGAGGGCCCGCAGGTAGACCCGGTACGGCGCCTGCCCGCCGTCGGCCGGGTCGGGGTAGATGTCGTGGAAGACCAGCGCGCCACCCTCCATGACGTGCGGCGCCCACCCCTCGTAGTCGCGGGTGACCGGCTCCTCGGAGTGGCCGCCGTCGATGAAGAGCATGCCGAGCGGCGTGTTCCACAACGCGGCCACCCGGTCGGACCGCCCGACGACGGCGATCACCTCGTCCTCCAGCCCGGCGGCGGCGATCGTGGCGCGGAAGACGGGCAGCGAGTCCATCCGCCCGAAGCGCGGGTCCATCAGCGTCGGGTCGTGGTGGGCCCAGCCCGGCTGGATCTCCTCCGAGCCCCGGTGATGGTCGACGGTGACGACCACCGAGCCGACGTGCCGGGCCGCCGCGCCGAGGTAGATCGCCGACTTGCCGCAGTAGGTGCCGATCTCGCAGACCGGGCCGCGACCGCCGTACCGGCAGGCCGCCTCGAACAGGGCCAGACCCTCCTTCGGCGGCATGAATCCCTTGGCGTGCTCCGCTGCGAGGAGCAGCTCCGGCGGCATCGTCATAGGCATGCACCCTAGCCGAACCGAACAACATTCCAGCGCCCTCTTGCCGTGCTTCTTTGCAACCTGTTCTACTTGGCACGTGAATCAGCGCGCTCGCATCGCGATGTCCGACGACGAGGTCACGGCGTTCCTGGAGGGTTCGCGGAAGGTCCAGCTCGCGACCATCAACCCCGACGGGACACCGCATCTGGTGACCATGTTCTACGGGCTGGACGAGGGCCGCATCGCCTTCTGGACGTACGGCAAGGCGCAGAAGGCACGCAACCTGGCCCGCGACCCGCGGGTGAGCTGCCTGGTCGAGGCGGGCGACGACTACGACGAGCTCCGGGGCGTCCTGGTGTACGGCGTCGCCGAGCAGGTGGACGACCGCGACCGCGTGCTCGGCGTCGGCATGGCGATCGCCCGCAGGATGACGCCGGGCGTCCCGGACGACCTGCTGAGCCCGTACGTCGAGCAGACCGGGAGGAAACGGATCGCCTACGTCGTCGAGCGCACCAAAGTGGTCTCATGGGATCACAGGAGGCTCACATGAAGGTCAAGGTCGATGAACTGGTCTGCGAGGCCAACGCCGTGTGCATGGGCCTCGCGCCCGAGGTGTTCGAGGTCGATGACGACGACCAGCTCCACATCCTGCTCCCCGAACCACCCCCCGAAATGCGGGACCGCGTCCGCAGCGCGGTCAGGTCCTGCCCGAAAGCCGCCCTGTCGCTAGAGGACTAGCCGTAGCCGGAGGAGGAACCCCATGCGCGCCGCGATCCTGCACGCCGTAGGCAACGACAAGCTGGACATCCGCGACGACATCACCCTGGCCCCCGTCGGGCCGACCGATGTCCGCGTACGGATCAGAGCCACAGGCGTGTGCCACTCGGACCTGTCGGCCATGTCCGGCGTGCTTCCGCAGCCGGTGCCGCTGGTCCCGGGCCACGAGGGCGCGGGCGAGGTGGTCGAGGTGGGCGAGCACGTCACGTCGGTCGCGCCGGGCGACCACGTCGTGATCAGCTGGCGCCCGGCCTGCCAGACCTGCGACCTGTGCGTGGGCGGGCAGCCGTACATGTGCATGAAGTACGTCATCGAGTCCTTCAGCAAGGGCAACTTCCGCTTCGGCGGCGACAACGCGACGGCGTTCGGCATGGCGGGCTGCGGCACCTGGGCCGAGGAGGTCATCGTGCCCTGGCAGGGCGCGATCAAGATCGACGAGGACGTGTCGTGGGAGGCGGCGGCCCTGATCGGCTGCGGCATCACGACCGGCGTCGGCGCGGCGATCAACACCGCCAAGGTGCGTCCCGGCTCCACGGTCGCGGTGATCGGCTGCGGCGGCGTCGGCCTGTCGGTCATCCAGGGCGCCCGCCTCTCCGGCGCCAGGACGATCCTCGCCATCGACCCGCTGGAGTCCAAGCACGCCCTGGCCAAGAAGGTCGGCGCGACGCACGCGATCACGCCCGAGCAGGTCCCCGAGGCCCTGAACGAACTGACCGGCGGCAGCGGCTTCGACTACGGCTTCGAGGTCGTCGGCAAGGCGGCGACCATCCAGAGCGCCTGGCAGATCACGCGGGCGGGCGGCGACGTGGTCGTGGTCGGCGCCGGCGCGGTGGACGACATGGTCTCCATCTCCGCCTTCAGCCTGCTGTTCGAGGGCAAGAAACTGCTGTCCAGCCTGTACGGCGAGGCCGACGTGCGGCACGACTTCCCGTACTTCGCCAAGCTCCACAAGGCAGGGCAGCTCGACCTGGAATCGCTGATCAGCGCCCGCATCCGGCTCGGCGACCTGAACGACGCCGTCGCGGCCCTGCGGGGCGGCGAGGTGCTGCGCCAGATCGTCATCATGGACTGACACCGACCCCCGGTTTCCGGCCCTCGCGGTCGCGGAGCGATCGGCGACCCTGGTCGCATCCCCTTGCTGTCGCAGCCATTGCTAAGGAAACTTTCCTAATAGATACTCCGGGTTGAGTGCCCACACCCCCCAAGGAGTATCCATGCTTCGTCGCGGCCTCGCCCTGCTCTCGCTCGCCTCCGCCGCCCTGCTCGCCGTCGCGGCGCCCGCCCAGGCGGCCGTCGTGGACGTGCCCTTCGGGCCGCTCTCGATCGGCGACTACTGTCACGCCAAGGTCAACTCGGCCTCGTGGATCGGCTTCTACGAGTCCGGCGGCCTGCGCTGCTACACCGAAGGCCCCGGCGGCACCAGGGCCTACGCGGGCTCCGGCGACCCCTACCTGGCCTGCAAGTTCCTCACGACGGACGTGGTGATGTCCGCGCTGCGCGGCACGTCCGACGCCCTGATCTGCCGCGTCGTCCGCTGACCGCCCCCGGCGGCACGGCCCCGGGAGCGGCCCCCGCCCCCACCGTGCCGCCCCGGCCGTCAGGCGTCACCGGGGGCAGGGTTTTCCCTCGTGGGCGGCCTTGGCGGCCAGCGTGATGACCGAGTCGAGCTTGTCGCGCGCCTTGACCAGCTCGCCGATGCGGTCCTCGATGCGGCTCCGCTCGGCCGAGAGCCGGCCGAGCAGCTCCGGGGTCACCTGGCCGCTCTCCACGCACGGCATCAGGTCCACGATCGACCGGCTCGCCAGGCCGGCCGCGTAGAGCTGCCTGATCAGCCAGACGCGTTCCACCGCGCTCTCGGGGTAGTGCCGCTGGCCGCCGGAGCTGCGTTCGGAGACGAGCAGGCCCTGCTCCTCGTAGTAGCGCAGGGCCCGTACGCTCACGCCCGCCCTGGTGGCGAGCTCGCCGATGCGCATGGCGGCTCCCGCCGTGATCCTGCTCACAACACTTGCCTCTCACGTCAACGTCAGGTTTTAGCGTAGCCCCGAACCCGACACCGACCTGCCAGGAGGCAGTCATGGACATCTCCGGATCCGTCGCCCTCGTGACCGGCGCCAATCGCGGCATCGGCCGCCACTTCGTCACCCAGTTGCTGGAGCGGGGGGCGAAGAAGGTGTACGCCACCGCCCGCAGGCCCGAACTCGTCGACCTCCCGGACGTCGAGGTGCTGCGCCTGGACATCACCGACCCGGCCTCCGTGTCGGCCGCCGCCGAGGCCGCCCAGGACGTCACCCTGCTGGTCAACAACGCGGGCATCGCCACCTTCACGAACCTCGTCGACGGCGACCCGGCGAGGATCCGCCAGGAGATGGACACGCACTTCTACGGCACGCTCGGCATGGTCCGCGCGTTCGCCCCGATCCTGGGCGGCAACGGCGGCGGCGCCATCCTCAACATGTTGTCCGCGCTGTCCTGGTTCTCCCACGACGGCGCGAACGCCTACAGCGCCGCCAAGGCGGCCGCGTGGAGCCTGACCAACGGCGTCCGCCTCGAACTGCGCGCCCAGGGCACCCTCGTCACCGGCGTGCACCTCGGCGCCGCCGACACCGACATGATGGCCGGCTACGAGGGCCCGACCCTCGACCCCGCGGACGTGGCCGGGGCCGCGCTCGACGGCGTCGAGGCCGGCCGGTGGGAGGTGGTCGTGGACGAGTGGAGCCGCACCGTCAAGGCGTCCCTGGCGGCCGACCCCGGCCTGTTCTACGCGCTCTGAGCGCGCGGCGGGGCCGACCGTCGAGGGCGGCTCAGGACGGCAGGAGAGTGTCGAGGGGGACGGCGGGGTCGGCGAGCCCGGCCCGGTCCACGGGCTTGCGGGAGCGGATGAGGGCCTGGGTGTGGTCGGTGACGTCCCAGACGTTGACGTTCATCGCGGCCAGCACCTTGTCCTCCTCGTCCAGCCAGAACGCGATGAATTCGCGGGCGTCCAGGTCGCCGCGCACCACGACGTCGGGGGTGTGGCCGGGCGGGATGTGGCCGACGTACTCCATGCCCAGGTCGTACTGGTCGGTGAAGAAGTAGGGCAGCTTGTCGTAGGCGTCCTCCCGGCCGAGCATCGCGCGGGCGGCGGTGGCGGGCTGGTTGAGCGCGTTCGCCCAGTGCTCGACCCGGACGTGGTGGCCCAGCAGCGGGTGGTAGGCGTTGGCGATGTCGCCGGCCGCGAAGATGTCGGGGTCGGAGGTGCGCAGGTCGGCCCCGACCTTGACGCCGTCCTCGACGGTCAGCCCGGCGGCCCGCGCGAGGGCGGTGTCCGGGTCGGCCCCGACGCCGGCCACGACGACGTCCGCCTCGACGTGGGCGCCGCCTTCGAGCAGGACCCCCGAGTCGGTGATCTCGGCGGGGCGGGCGTCGAAGAGGAAGTTCACGCCGCGCTCGCGGTGCAGCGCGGTGAACACCTGGGCGACGTACGGCCCCAGCACGCGCAGCAGCGGCGCGGACGCCGTCTCGATCACGGTGACCTCGGCCCCGGCGGACCGCGCGGCGGCGGCCACCTCCAGCCCGATCCAGCCGGCTCCGAGGATCGCGACGCGACCGGCGCGGGCCAGGGTGGCGCGCAGGCGTTCGCTGTCGTCGACGGTACGCAGGTACAGCACGTCGGACCGGTCGGCCCCGGGGATGCCGGGACGGCGCGGCCGGGAGCCGGTGGCCAGCAGCAGTTTGTCGTAGCCGAGCCGCTCACCGCCGGTGAGCGTGACCTGGTGGCCGCCGGGGTCGATGGCGGTGACCTCGACGCCCAGCCGCAGCTCGACGTCGTGCTCGGCGTACCAGGAACGGTCGTGGACGAAGATCTTGTCGCGCTCGGCGCCGCCCTGGAGGTAGTCCTTGGACAGCGGCGGCCGCTCGTACGGCAGATGGGTCTCGCTGCCGACCAGCACGAGCCGGCCGTCGAACCCCTCCTCGCGCAGGGCCTCCGCGGCCTTGGCGGCGGCGAGGCCGCCACCGGCGATCACGATGGTCACGGGTTCAGGCATGGTCGGATCTCCTCTTCCTGTCCTGGACGACGGGCTCGGCGCCCGGACGGGGCCGGGCATCGACGCGATGATCGCGGCGCACCTCAGCTCTTACCCACACCGAGCGCGCTGAGCAGCACCAGGACGACGGTCACGACCGCGAACAGCCCATGACCGGCGACGACGGCGACGGGGAAACCCCGTTCGGCCGGAACCGGCGAGCCCGCCGCCGGCCCCGGGCCCGAGCCGAGCCGGGCGACGCGGGCACGATGGACGGGGATCCACCGCGCCAGCATGACGAATCCGAGCAGCGCGACCGGCACGAGCAGCCCGAACGCCGGCCAGGCCGGGACACCCCGACGCTGGTCCGGCTGCACAAGCCTCGACGCCCCCGCCGTCCAGGCCACCCTCATCCCCCGTCCGGGCCACTGCTGCGTCGAGCTCGGCGTCCCGGAGGGCCCCGGCGGTGAGGAGGCGGGCGAACCGGCGTGCGCCAAGGACGGGGGCGCCTCCCCGGAGTTCTGACCGGGTTCGGGCAAGGGTTGCGCATTGGCCGGTCCGCAGCCGGGCGGGCGCTCTATCTTGGGACCCTCCAGCTCCGCCGGAGCGGCGACGTGGTCGGGGAAGGCGTCTGATGGTCGCAGCCATCGCCAGGGTCCATGGCCTGTCGGCAGCGCTGGTCCCGTGCGCGTACGGGGCCGCGGTGCTGACGCTGACCTGGCTGACCCAGGACGGGAACCTGGGCGACGTGATGTACGGGGACCTCGCCATGATCGTCATGGCCTTCCCGCTCTACCTCGCCGCCGGCCCCCTGAACGGCACACTGCTCCAGGCGGTCCGTCCGAGGCCGTACGACCCCGCCTACGGATGGGATTACCCCTACAGCTGGGACTACGTCCTCATGGCGTGGCCGGGGGTCGTCATGGCGGCCCTGCTGGCGGTCCTGCTGGCACGCCGGCGCACCCGTACGGCGGGCCGGGTGCTCGGGTGGCTGTCGGCCGCGGCCGTCACCCTGGTGGGGGTGGCGACCACCTTCGACGGCTGGGGACCGCGCCGGCCGTTCGGGTGGCCGTTCCTCGTCTACGGGCTGGCGATGATCATCGGGTTGATGACCGCGCGGAGCCCGGCCACGAAGAAGACCGCCACCCCGGACGTCTAGCACGGTCCCCTGGTGGGCCGGGCGTCCTACGTGGTGGAGAAGGCCGCGTCGAAGGACGTGGCGGGCGGCGTGATGGAGTTGAGCCTCCTGATGTACCCCAACGCCTCCCGGGCCCCGTCCAGCCGGTCCATGCCCGCGTCCTCCCACTCGATCGAGATCGGGCCGTCGTACCCGATCGAGTTGAGCGCCCGGAAACAGTCCTCCCATGGCACGTCCCCGCGCCCGGTGGAGACGAAGTCCCAGCCCCGGCGCATGTCCGCCCAGGGCAGGTGCGACGACAGCCGCCCCTTCCGCCCGTCGCCGATCCGGACCCGCGTGTCCTTGCAGTCCACGTGGTAGATCCGGTCCTTGAAGTCGAGGATGAACGCCACCGGGTCCAGGTCCTGCCACACCATGTGCGACGGGTCCCAGTTCAGCCCGAACGCCGGCCGATGCCCGATCGCCTCCAGCGTCCGCTGCGTCGTGTAGTAGTCGTAGGCGATCTCGCTCGGGTGGATCTCGTGCGCGAACCGCACCCCCACCTCGTCGAACACGTCGAGGATCGGGTTCCAGCGGTCGGCGAAGTCCTGGTACCCGGCCTCCACCATCGACGCCGGCACCGGCGGGAACATGGCCACGGTGTGCCAGATCGACGACCCCGTGAACCCCACCACCGTGTCCACGCCGAGCGCCGCCGCCGCCCTGGCCGTGTCCTTCATGTCCTCGGCCGCTGCCCGCCGTACGGACTCGGGGTCGCCCGAGCCCCAGATGCGCGCGGGCAGGATCGCCTTGTGCCGCTCGTCGATCGGATGGTCGCAGACGGCCTGGCCGACGAGATGGTTGGAGATCGTCCACACTTTCAGGCCGTGCTTGTCGAGCTGGGCGCGCTTGTGCTCCACGTACGACGGGTCCGCCACGGCCTGCGCCACGTCGAAGTGGTCACCCGAGCAGGCGATCTCCAGGCCGTCGTAGCCCCATTCGGCCGCCAGCCTGCACACCTCCTCGAACGGCAGGTCCGCCCACTGCCCGGTGAACAGCGTTACTGGTCTCATCAGTCCTCCACAGGGGTGTACCGGCTGCCGTCGGCCGCGCTCGCCTCCACCGCCGCCAGCACGCGCTGCACCCGCAGCCCGTCGGCGAACGACGGCGAAGGGTCGGTTCCGGCCGCGACGGCCTCCAGGAAGTCCTTGATCTCGTGGGTGAAGGTGTGCTCGTAGCCGAGCCCGTGCCCCGGCGGCCACCACGCGCCGACGTAGGGGTGGTCGGGCTCGGTGACCAGGATCCGCTCGAACCCGCCCCCGCCCGCGCTGAACCACAGCTCGTTCATGGACTCGAAGTCGAACGCCAGGCTGCCGAGCTGCCCGTTGATCTCGATGCGCATCGCGTTCTTGCGCCCGGTCGCGAACCTGGTGGCCTCGAAGGAGGCCAGCGCGCCGCCCGACATCCGCCCGATGAACAGCGCGGCGTCGTCGACGGTGACCGCCCCCCGCTCCTCGGTACGCGAGCCGCCCAGCCCCGCCGACTCCCCGGCCAGCGGACGTTCCTTGACGAACGTCTCCGTCAGCCCCGACACGCCCACCACGTGCTGGCCGGTGACGAACTCGGCGGCGTCCACGATGTGCGAGCCGATGTCGCCCAGCGCCCCCGCGCCCGCCTTGTCCTTCTGCAACCGCCACACCAGCGGGAACTCCGGGTCCACGATCCAGTCCTGGAGGTACTGGGCCCGTACGTGCCGGATCTCGCCGAGCCTGCCCTCCTCGACGTACCGGCGGGCCAGCGCGACCGCGGGGACCCGCCGGTAGTTGAAGGCCACCATGCTCCTGCCCGGCGCCTCGGCCGCCGCCGCGACCATGGCCTCGGCCTCGGCGACGGTGTTGGCCAGCGGCTTCTCGCAGATCACGTGCTTGCCGGCGCGCAGCGCGGCGACGGCGATCTCGGCGTGCGAGTCACCCGGCGTGCAGATGTCGACGATCTGCACGTCGTCCCGCCGTACGAGCTCTCTCCAGTCCGTCTCGACGTCGGCCCAGCCGAGCCGGGCCGCCGCGGCCGCGGTGTGCTCCTTCGACCGGCCCGCGAGCACCGCCATGCGCGGCGTGAGCGGCAGGTCGAAGAACGCGCCGACGCTCCGCCACGCCTGAGAGTGGACGCGGCCCATGAACGCGTAGCCGATCATGCCCACGCCGATGGTGGTCTTGTCTGACATGCAACCCCCGATCAGGATTCGAATCCGAGCGCCAGATACTTGTCGACGTTCTCCTTGGTGATCGTCTCCGACGCGAGGGTGATCGACTGGGGGACCTGGTTCTCCACGAGGTCACTCATGCCCTTGCCCTGCGCGATCAACCTGGCGAGCCTGATGGCCGAGGAGGCCATCGTGGGACTGTAGGTGACGGTGGCCTTGAGCACCGAGGTGCCGGCCTGGATCTCCTTCATCGCGTTCAGCGAGCCGGCGCCGCCGACCATGACGAACTCGTCGCGGTTGGCCTCCTTGATGGCGGCCAGCACGCCGATGCCCTGGTCGTCGTCGTGGTTCCACAGGGCGTCGATCTTCTTGTGCGCCTGCAGCAGCGAGGTCGCCACCTGGTTGCCGGTCTCGACGGTGAACTTGGCGTCCTGCTTGGCCGTGACGCTGAACCCGTACGTCTTCAGCGCGTCGGCGAAGCCCTTGCTGCGGTCCTGGGTCAGCGGCAGCGTGGCGATGCCCTGGATCTCGACGATCACCGGGTTCGCGACGCCCTTGTCCTTGAGCTGCTTGCCGATGTAGTGCCCGGCCGCGACGCCCATGCCGTAGTTGTCGCCGCCGATCCACGTGCGGTAGGCCAGCTTGTCCGGGAACACCCGGTCGAGGTTGATGACCGGGATGCCCGCCTGCGCCGCCTGCAGCGCGACCTGGTTGAGCTGCTGGCCGTCGTTCGGCAGGATGACCAGGGCGTTCACCTTGGCCGCGATCAGCGACTCGACGGCCGAGATCTGCTGGTTGATGTCGTTGGTCGGCTCGACGGGCTTGAAGTCGACGTCGCCGAACTGCTTGGCCGCGGCCTCGGCGTTCTTGGCGATGGCCGCGATCCAGCCGTGGTCGGCGGCCGGGGCGGAGAAGCCGATCGTCACCTTCTGACCGGGTTCGTCGTTGCCGCTCGCGGCGGGGGCGGGCGCGGGCGCCGCCGAGGTGGGTGCGGCCGCGGGCTCGTTGCTGGTGCAGCCCGCAGCTAACAGCACTGCCCCGCCGACGAGGAATCCCCTGCGCGCGACGTTCTCACTCATATTGCTCTCGCTTTCAGGTTCCGCCGCTGGAGAAGGACGGCGACGACGATGATCAGGCCCTTGGCGATCAGCTGGTCGCTGGTGTTGAGCCCGTTGAGGATGAACAGGTTCGTGATGAGGGTGAAGATCAGCAGGCCCAGGATCGAGCCGATGATCGTCCCCCTGCCTCCGGTGAGCAGGGTGCCGCCGATGATGACGGCGGCGATGGCGTCGAGCTCGTACAGGTCGCCATGGGTGGACGAGCCTGTCGTCGTGCGGGCCATGATGAGGATCGCGGCGACGCCGCAGCAGAAGCCGGACAGGGCGTACAGGAGCATCGTGTGCCTGCGTACGTCGATGCCGGCCAGCCTGGCCGCCTCGGGGTTGCCGCCGACCGCGTACGTGCGGCGGCCGAACGTGGTGCGGTTCAGGACGATCCACCCCAGCACCACGACCAGGGCGAACACGTAGACCAGCAGCGGGATGCCGAGCAGCCTCGTGGTGGACAGCTGCACGATGCCCTCGACCTGGATGAGCTGCGTCTTCCTGTTGGACATGCGCTGGGCCAGGCCGCGGGCGGCCACGAGCATGGCGAGGGTGGCGATGAACGGCACCATCCGCCCGTAGGCGATCAGCAGCCCGTTGACCAGCCCGGCCCCGGTGCCGACGAGGATCGCGCAGACGGCCATCACCACCGGCCCGTACGACTGGGTGGCCAGTGTGGTCGCCCATACCGAGGCCAGGGCCATGACCGCGCCGACGGACAGGTCGATGCCGCCGCCGATGATCACGAAGGTGGCCCCGACGGTGATCACGCCGATGGTGGCGGCCAGGGCGAGGATGCTGACCAGGTTGGAGGTGGTGGCGAAGTTGTCGAACCGGGTGACGAGGCCGACGACCACGAGCAGCGCCAGCGCGCCCAGCAGGCCGAGATGGCGGACCTCGGCGATCCCGTTCAGCAGGGACGGTCTCGGCCGGGCGACCCCGGCGGCGGGTCGTTCGGGCGCCTCAATGGGGTCGCTCATCACGCGGCCCTCCCATCCATGATCATGTCGAGTACGCGGTGCTCGTCCAGGCCGGCCGCCTCGCCCTGGTGGATGACGGCGCCCTCGCGCAGCACGAGCACCCGGTCGGCCAGGCCGAGCACCTCGGGCACCTCGCTGGAGACCAGCAGCACGCCGATGCCCTGGTCGGCCAGGTCGCGGATGACGGCGTACAGTTCGGCGCGGGCGCCGACGTCGACGCCGCGGGTGGGCTCGTCGAGCAGCAGCAGCCTGCGTCCGCCGAGCAGCCAGCGGGCGAGCACGGCCTTCTGCTGGTTGCCGCCCGACAGGGTCCTGATCGGGCGTTCGGGGTCGGGCGGGCGGATGTCGAGGAGCTCGGCCAGGCGGGCGGCCTCGGCCCGCTCGCGCCGGCGGTCGATCCAGCCGAACCTGGAGAACTCCGGCAGCGTGCCGAGGGTGATGTTCGCGGTGACGCTCTGGTCGAGCAGCAGGGCCTGGGCCTTGCGTTCCTCGGGGGCCAGGCCCATGCCCTGCCGGACGGCGCCGGTCACGCGGCGGCTCGCCGGGCGGCCGGCGAGCGTGACGCGGCCGGAGGCCGGACGGGCGCCGTAGACCGCCTCCAGGATCTCCGAGCGTCCGCTGCCGACGAGCCCGGCCAGCCCGACGATCTCCCCGGCGCGGACGGAGAAGGAGACGTCGGCGAACAGGCCGGGCGCGGTCAGGTTCTCGACGCGCAGCACCTCCTCGCCGGGGGGCCGGGTGGGGCGGGGCGGGAAGACGTACTCGACGTTGCGGCCGGTCATGAGGGAGACGATCCGGGCGGTGGGCGTGTCGCGGGCGGGCAGGCCGACGGCGACGGTGCGCCCGTCCTTGAGCACGGTGACGCGGTCGCCGATCTCGCGGATCTCCTCCAGCCGGTGGGAGATGTAGACGACGGCCACGCCCTGGGCGGTGAGCTCGCGGATGATGCGGAACAGGTTGGCGACCTCGTCGTGGGCCAGGGCGGCCGACGGCTCGTCCATGATGATCAGGCGGGCGTCGTGGGAGAGGGCGCGGGCCATCGAGACGACCTGCTTGGCGGCCGGCGAAAGCCGTCCGACCTCGGTGGACGGGCGGATCTCGCCGTGGCCGAGCCGTTCCAGCACCTGGCGGGCGGCCCGGCGGCCGGCCTGGCGGTTGACGAAGCCGAAGCGGGCGTGCTCGTGGCCGAGGAAGATGTTCTCGGCGACGCTGAGGCCGTCGACGAGGTCGAGTTCCTGGTAGATGGTGGCGAAGCCGAGCCGGATGGCGTCGATCGGGCTGCTCGGCCGGACCGGCGCGCCGTTGAAGACGATGGTGCCCTCGTCGGGCTGGTGGGCGCCGGCCAGCACCTTGATCAGGGTGGACTTGCCCGCGCCGTTCTGGCCGAGCAGGCAGTGCACCTCGCCCGCCCGTACGTCGAGGTCGACCCCGTCGAGCGCGCGCACGCCGGGGAACTGTTTGACGATGCCCTTCATGACCAGCATCGGGGGTCCCCTTCAGGCGTTGACGATGCGGTTGATGTTGTCCGGTGACAGGTAGTGCTCGATGGCGAGCAGGCCCGCGCCGAGCGCGGCGGCGTTGATCCCGGTGCGGCTCGGGGTGATGGACAGGTGGTGGGTGGCCAGCGGCAGCGACCGACGGTAGATCGTCTCCCTGATGCCGGCGAGCAGGTGTTCGTGGACACGGGACAGCGCGCCGCCGATGACGATGACCTCGGGGTTGAAGAAGTTGACCAGCCCGGCCAGCACCTCGCCGATGAGCCGGCCGGCCTCCCTGACCAGCCGCAGCGCCTGGGTGTTGCCCGACTGGACGAGCGCGACGACGTCGGCGCCGCTCTCGGCGGCCAGCCCGAGCTCGGCGAGCCGGCGGGCGATGGCGGCGCCGCCGGCCACGGCCTCCAGGCAGGCGCTGTTGCCGCAGCGGCAGCCGGCGTCGTCGTGGCCGCTGACGCGGATGTGCCCGATGTCGCCGGCCGAGCCCTGGGCCCCTCTGTGGAGCTTGCCGTCGGCCACGATGCCGCAGCCGATGCCGGTGCCGACCTTGACGAACAGCAGGTGGCTGGTGCCGGCGAAGGCGTTGCGGTGCTCGCCGAGCGCCATGACGTTGACGTCGTTGTCGACCAGCACCTGGATGCCGTCGAAGTACTCGGGGACGGGGTAGTCGTTCCAGCCGGGCATGATCGGCGGGTTGTTGGGGCGGCCGGTGGCGAACTCCACCGGGCCGGGCACGCCGATGCCCATCGCGCGCAGCGCGGCGCGTGGGCGTCCGACCTCGGCGAGCAGCCGGTCGAGCCGCTGGTCGACGTGGGCGAGCACCTTCTCGGGGCCCTCGCCGATCTCCAGCGGGTCCTCGCATTCGGCCAGCAGGCCGCCGGTCAGGTCCATGAGCGCGACCCGGCAGTGGGTGGCGCCGAGGTCGACGCCGGCGAAGGCGTGCTGCTCGGTGTGCAGGCGGAGCTGGCGGGGCGGGCGGCCGCCGGTGGACTCGCCGCTCTCGGTCTCCTCGACGAGGCCGCGCTCGATGAGCGCGTCGACGCGCTGGGAGATCGTGGATCTGGCCAGTCCGGTGAGGCGCGCGAGATCGGAACGGGTGGTCGCCGATCCGGCGCTGATGAGCGTCAGGACGTCGGCAGCCGAGCCCGGCTGGGGGGTCATGCGGGAACAATAAGATCACTCATGCGGCAAATCAAGAGTCTGATTCGACCGAACTTCCCAGACTTATGCCGAAGATCGAACAAAGCCTGCCATGTGACGCCCGCCGAAACCTCCCCGAACGCGCGGAAGCCGGCCGCCGCCCGGACGGGCGGTGACCGGCTTCCGGCAGGTGCGGGCGCTAGAGCATGGCCTTCATCGAGTCACCGGCCGTCAGCACGTACGGCTGCTCGGCCATCACCGATCCCCAGTTGTCGGCGATCGCCTCGGGCGTGAGGTCGTCGGTCTTCCAGCCCGGCCCCTCGGCCACGAACACGCGGGCCACCCGCCCGCCGCCGACGGTGAACACCTCTCCGCTCGACTCGCACGAGTCGTGCGCGAGGTAGGCGACCAGCGCGCTCACCCGCTCGGGCGTGAACTTCGCCTCGAACTCGGCCGGCAGCAGCGCCTCGGTCATCCTGGTCCAGGCGATCGGCGCGATGGCGTTGGCCTTGATGCCGTTGCGCGCGCCCTCGATGGCCAGCGTCTTGGTCAGGCCCACCAGTCCCATCTTGGCCGTGGAGTAGTTGGCCTGGCCGAAGTTGCCGAACAGGCCGGCCGGGCTGGAGGTGTTGACGATCCGGCCGTGCCCGGCCTCCTTCATCAGCGCGTACGCGGCCTGGCTGACCAGGTACGACCCGCGTACGTGCACGGCCAGCACGCCGTCGAAGTCCTCGACGGTCATCTTCCCGAACGACTTGTCCCGCAGGATGCCGGCGTTGTTGACGACGATGTCGACCCCGCCGAACGCGTCGACGGCCGTCTGCACGAGCGCCCTCGCGCCCTCGGGGGTGGCGACGTCGTCGGCGTTGGCGACGGCCTGGCCGCCGTTCTTGGTGATGAGCTCGACCACCTCGGCCGCCGGGCCGGTGGAGGCGCCGGTGCCGTCGAGGGCGCCGCCGAGGTCGTTGACCACGACCTTGGCGCCCCGCTCGGCGAGCAGGAGCGCGTGCGCCCTGCCGAGGCCGTGCCCGGCGCCCGTGATGATCGCGACCCTGTCATCGAACCGAAGCATCGAACCTCCAGAGCAAGAGAACAACATTCTGGTAGGAGTACGATAACCGACCGGCTCAGGCGCGTCTCCAGAGCTCGGGCTCGCCCTCCTCCCTGCGTACCCTGCCCCGTCCGGCCAGCCACACCAGGTGGGCCAGCGTCTCGTTGTTGGCCGCGCGGCGCATGAACGGCGGGATCGTCTCCCAGGGCCGCGACCAGCTCAGCCGGGTGGCGACCTCCCAGCAGGTCACGCCGTCGTCCTCGCCGACGACCCGGTCGATCTCGGCCAGCCGCTCGTCGTGGTGCGCCAGCACGTGGTCGACGCGTCCGGCCAGCTCCAGGAAGCGGTACTCGTGGCCGGGCAGCACCTCGTCCACGTCCAGGTCGCGCACGGCGGCCAGCGAGCCGAGGTAGTCGGCCAGCGGGTCCGGGCCCGACTGGGGGTGCACGGCCACGATCGGCGTGATCTTCGCCAGCACGTGGTCGCCGGACAGCAGCAGCCGGCGCCCCGGCGAGACGAAGCACAGGTGGCCGGGCGTGTGCCCGGGGGTCCAGACGGCCCGCAGGTCCCAGCCGGGCAGCCCGAGGTCCTCGCCGTCCTCGATCAGCCGGTCGGGGCGGGCCGTCGTGACCATGTGCCTGATCATCATGGAGGCCCCGGCCAGCTCGTCCAGGCTCAGCTCGGGCACGCCGGAGCGCCGGAGCAGGGCCCGCTCGCGCTGGACGAGCGAGTCGATGGCGTCGTCGTCGTACCGCTCGCGCACGAGGCCCGCGTCGGCCGGGTGCAGCCCGATCCAGGCGCCCGACGCCTCGCGGACGCGCCCCGCCAGGCCGTAGTGGTCGGGGTGCAGGTGGGTGACCAGGACGGCCTTGACGTCGGCGATCCCGTAACCGGCCACGGCCAGCCCGGCGGCGAGGGCGTCGTACGCCTCGTCGGTGTTCCAGCCCGCGTCCACGATCGCCACGCCGTCGGGCAGTTCAAGGGCGTAGACGAGCACGTACCGCAGCGGGTTGACCGGAATGGGCACCGGGATCGACCACAACCCCGGCCGGACCCGCTCGACCTCGGGAACCGCCCCACTCACCCATGCCTCACGCTGCGCCACGCTGGAAGGAGTCACCACGAACTTCGCCATGGCCCCGAATATAGTTCTGGTCCCGAATCATGTTCTACTAGGGGTCATGAAGCTGAGCCGCGAGATCTCAGACGATGGCCGCTTCGTCCGGCAGCCGAACCGCTTCACCGACCGGCTCGGACCGCCCGAGCCCGGCCGTTACCGGCTCTACGCCTCCTACGCCTGCCCGTGGGCACAGCGCGTGCTGATCGTCCGCGCCCTGCTCCGCCTGGAGGACCTGCTGGACGTCACGATCGTCGACCCCGTCCGCGACGACAAGGGCTGGCGGATCCCCGACGGGGACCCGCTGTACCTGTCGGAGCTCTACCACGCCACCGAACCGGGCTACACGGGCCGCTACACCGTGCCCTGCGTCTGGGACGCCCGGGACGAACGCATCGTCACCAACGACTTCCCACAGATCACCCTCGATCTGGAGACGTCGTGGGGCACCGCGCCCGACCTGTACCCGGAACGCCTGCGCCCGGACATCGACATCATGAACGACCGCCTCTACCACGGCCTCAACAACGCGGTCTACGAGGCCGGCTTCGCGCGCGGGCAGCAGGCGTACGAGGACGCGGTCACACGCGTGTTCACCACGCTCGACCTGCTGGAGGTACGCCTGGCCGAGTCGGAGTTCCTGTTCGACACGCTCACCGACAGCGACGTGCGGCTGTTCACCACGCTGGTCAGGTTCGACACGGTCTACCACGGCCACTTCAAGTGCTCGATCAGGCGGCTGACGGACTATCCAGCGTTGTGGGCGTACGCCCGCAAGCTCTACGCCATCCCCGCCTTCCGCGACACCACGGACTTCGACCACATCAAGCGCCACTACTACCTGACCCAGACGAACATCAACCCGAGCAGGATCGTTCCGGTAGGGCCGGAACTCGACTGGAGCCTGTGACCCCCGGCCTCGGCATCGCCACGAACAGCAGCGCCGAGGCCAGCACCACCCCCGAGGCCACCCACCAGGCGGCGGACGCCCCCGTCTGCGCGGCGAGCAGGCCGAGCGTGGAGTTGGCCAGCACCCCACCCGCCTGCAACGACAGCGAGGACGTCGAGGTGACCGTGGTGCGCTCGGCGGCGGACACCGCGCTGTGCTGCATCTCCAGGCAGAGCAGCCCGGTCACCGACAGCCCGGCGAACATGACGAGGTAGGCCAGCCCGGCCGTCACCAGGCCCGGCACGCCGTCCAGCCCGGCGGTGGCGGCCAGCGAGCCGACCGACAGCGCGCAGAGCACCGCGCCCGCGGCGGCCCCCCGGGCCGAGCTCCCGGCCAGGCGCGCCACGCGGGGGGCGAGCACGCTGCCCGTGGCGCTGGCGGCGTAACCCAGGGCGGCCACGACGGCGTAGGCCAGGCTGCCGCGCTCGGCGGTGCCGGCCAGCTCGGCCAGCCGCCCGGGGGTCAGCAGCTCGATCGTCATCAGCAGCACACCGGACGCGGCGGCGGCGAGCATCAGGCGGCGCAGCACCGCGCCCCCGGCCGCCAGCCGGATCCCGGAGACCACCGTGGCGGGCACCTCGCGCAGCACGCCGCCCAGCGACCGCCGCGCGTGCGCCGGCTCCGGCAGCGCGAACACCACCACGACCAGCAGCACGACGGCCGCCGCCGCCCCCAGCAGGGGCGGCACGGCCAGCGGCGTCATCAGCCCCGGCGGCACCAGCAGCGGCACCGCGCCGCCCACCAGCACGCCGACGCACAGGGCCACCGACTCCATCGCGCCGCCGCGCGCCAGGCCCGGCTTGAGGTCGGCGCCCTCGCCTTCGAGCCCGTGCAGGGTGTCGACGTACCAGGAGGTCGCCGGACCGCTGGACAGGGCCCTGGCCACCCCCTTGAGCACGCCGCTGACCACGAACATCCAGAACGCCGTGGAGACGCTCATCAGCGCGAGCCCCGCCGCGGTGAAGACCGCCGAGCAGGCCAGCACCATCCGCCGCCCGACGACGTCGGCCAGGCCGCCCGTGGGCAGCTCCAGGCTCGCGGTGACGACCGAGAAGACGGTCACCGACAGGCCGATCTCGGCCAGGCCGAGCCCCCTGTCGGTCATCAGCAGCACCATGCAGGCGACCATGAGCCCGGGCGGCAGCCAGGTCAGGAAGCTGACGAGCATGTAGCGCCGCAGGGCGGAGCGAGCGGTCATCGGTCCTGCTCCTCTTCCTCGGTACCGGGGCGGGGGAAGCCGCCCCTCCAGATGTGCACCTGCCGGACGTCGGGATCTTCGGCGTGTCGCGCCACGAGCTCGCGGAGCAGCTCGTCGACCCGCTCGTCGAACTCCCTGAGCCCGGCCGGCGACAGCTCGACGAAGTCGTCGCTCAGGCCCGCCGCCCGCACCCACTCGGGGGACCAGCGGCTCTCGTCGTGGTCCTGGGCCACGCGGGCGAGGGTCTCGACCTGGCGCATCCGCATGATCCGGACCGCCTCGCGGCCCTCGTCGGTGCCGGACAGCTCGCTGTTGTCCCAGGAGGTGTAGCGGTGGCGGGCCCGCCAGCGGCGTTCGCGCCCGTCGCGCCGGTCGGGGTCCTCCTCGATGAAGCCGTACTTGAACAGCTCGCGCAGGTGGTAGCTGGTCGAGCCGGAGCTCTCCCCCACCTTGCGCCCCAGCTCGCTGGCGGTGGCCGGGCCGTCGCTGCGCAGCAGCCCGAGCAGCCGCACCCGCAGGGGGTGGGCGACCACTTTGAGCACCTGCGGGTCACTGATCTTGTACTGCTCCTCCATGAGGACGACTCTAGACCGCAAAGGCTTTTTTGCAAAGTGATTTTTGCGAATTTCCCGGCCTTCTAAACTGGGCGCATGCTCGACGACATCCGCGTGGACGACGCCGTCCTCGCCCTGCGCCCCGACTTCGCCGTCCTGGTCATGCTGGCCCACGACCTGCGTAACGGCCCCACCGACGACCTCACCCGCGCCTGGCTGGCCGAGGCGTCGCAGGCCGAGGTGCAGAGCGACAAGATCGACGCCTGGAAGGACGCCTACCGCGCCTTCGGCGCCAAGCCGCAGCGCACCAGGCCCTCGGTCGACGCCCTGACCCGGCGCATGCCGCTGCCGGAGATCAACCGGGTGGTCGACGCGTACAACACGATCAGCGTCAAGCACGCGCTGCCCATCGGCGGCGAGGACCTCGACCGCTACCAGGGCCCGGCCCGGCTGGTACGGGCGACCGGCGACGAGCACTCGGAGGAGGCGCTCGGGCAGCCCGAGCCCGGCGAGGTGATCTGGCGCGACGACACCGGCGTGACCTGCCGGCGGTGGAACTGGCGTCAGGTGGCGCGCACCCGGCTCACCGAGGAGACCACCAACGCGATCTTCCTTCTCGAACGCCTTGAGCCGATGTCGATGGAGGAGCTCCAGCAGGCCGGGAAGGAGCTGGCGGACCTGCTGTCGCAGCTGTCACCCGGGGTGCGGATCACCAGCAGGATCGTGCCCGGCGGGAAATAAACCTGGCGGCCACACGTTGATACCAAACAGTAACAATGGCGACTCTCCCTGGATTGACTAGGCGGGCGTGACCTCTTCGGCGTGTCCTGAGAGGATCGTTCGGGGCGGCACGTGCTCTTCGGCGCGCGCTGCCGGTCCGGGCGAGTAGCCTTGGACAGGTTCTCTAACATCAACGCCGATCTGCGGAAGAGGGCGATTTCCGCCGTGTCGTCTGAGTCGTCGCGGACAAACCCGCTGGCAAGCTTTGGTCAGAACGAGTGGCTTGTCGACGAGCTGTACCAGAAGTACCTTCAAGATCCAGAGTCTGTCGACAAGGCCTGGTGGAACTTCTTCGCTGACTACAACCCTGATAGCGGGCCGGGCCGTACCCCGGTCAGGGAGGCGGCGAACGGCACTGCGACCGCGCCCGCTCCTCCCAAGGCGCCCCCGAAGGCGCCTCCGGCAGCTGAGAAGCCGAAGCAGCCGGCCACCCCGGTGCCCAAGGGCGCCGAGGAGGTGAAGCTGCGCGGCGCCGCCGCACGCACGGCCGCCAACATGGACCTGTCCCTGACGGTCCCCACGGCGACCAGCGTCCGGGCCATCCCGGCCAAGCTGCTCATCGACAACCGCATCGTGATCAACAATCACCTCAAGCGGGGGCGTGGCGGCAAGATCTCCTTCACGCACCTGATCGGCTTCGCGATCGTCAAGGCGCTGAAGGCGATGCCGGAGATGAACCACTCCTACACGGAGATCGACGGCAAGCCGACGCTGGTCAAGCCCGAGCACGTCGGGTTCGGCCTGGCGATCGACGTCCAGAAGAGCAACGGTGAGCGCCAGCTCCTCGTGCCCTCGATCAAGGGCGCCGAGGAGATGGACTTCCGCCAGTTCTGGGTGGCCTACGAAGAGGTCGTCCGCAAGGCCCGCGCGGGCAAGCTGGGCGTCGACGACTTCTCCGGCACCACGATCTCGCTGACCAACCCCGGCACGATCGGCACGGTCCACTCGGTCCCGCGCCTGATGCCGGGCCAGGGCACGATCATCGGCGTCGGAGCGATGGAGTACCCGGCCGAGTACCAGGGCGCCTCGCCCGACACGCTCTCGCGCCTGGCCGTCTCCAAGGTCATGACGCTGACCAGCACCTACGACCACCGGATCATCCAGGGCGCCCAGTCGGGCGACTTCCTGCGCCAGATCCACCGGCTGCTGCTCGGCGAGGACGGCTTCTACGACGAGATCTTCGAGGCGCTGCGCATCCCGTACGAGCCGGTGCGCTGGGTCCAGGACATCTCGGCCTCGCACGACGACGACGTGGCCAAGTCGGCCCGGGTCATCGAGCTGATCCACGCCTACCGTGTGCGCGGCCACCTGATGGCCGAGACCGACCCGCTGGAGTACAAGCAGCGCAAGCACCCCGACCTGGACATCCAGTCCCACGGGCTGACCTTGTGGGACCTTGAGCGCGAGTTCGCCACCGGCGGTTTCGGCGGCCGTGCGCTGATGAAGCTCCGCGAGATCCTGGGCGTGCTGCGCGACTCCTACTGCCGCACGGTCGGCATCGAGTACATGCACATCCAGAACCCCGAGGAGCGGGCCTGGATCCAGGCGCGGGTGGAGAAGCCGCACGCCTCTCCCGAGCGCGACGAGCAGCTCAACATCCTGTCCCGGCTCAACACCGCCGAGGCGTTCGAGACGTTCCTGCAGACGAAGTTCGTCGGCCAGAAGCGCTTCTCGCTGGAGGGCGGCGAGTCCCTGATCCCGCTGCTCGACTCGGTGATCAGCGACGCCGCCGACGAGGGCCTCGACGAGGTCGTCATCGGCATGGCCCACCGCGGCCGGCTCAACGTGCTGGCCAACATCGTGGGCAAGTCCTACGCGCAGATCTTCGGTGAGTTCGAGGGCAACATCGACCCGCGCACCGCCCACGGCTCCGGCGACGTCAAGTACCACCTGGGCGCGAGCGGCGAGTTCACCGCGCCCAGCGGCAAGACGATCACCGCGTCCGTGGTGGCCAACCCCTCCCACCTGGAGGCGGTCGACCCGGTGCTGGAGGGCGTCGTCCGCGCCAAGCAGGACCTCCTGGAGCGCGGCGAGGAGGGCTTCACCGTCCTTCCCGTCCTCGTCCACGGCGACGCGGCCTTCGCCGGCCAGGGCGTGGTGGCCGAGACGCTCAACCTGTCGCAGCTGCGCGGCTACCGCACCGGCGGCACCGTGCACGTGGTGGTCAACAACCAGGTGGGCTTCACCACCTCGCCGGCCTCCTCCCGCTCGTCGGTCTACGCGACCGACGTCGCGCGGATGATCCAGGCGCCGATCTTCCACGTCAACGGCGACGACCCCGAGGCCGTGGTGCGCGTGGGCCAGCTGGCCTACGAATACCGCCAGGCGTTCCGCAAGGACGTCGTCATCGACCTCATCTGCTACCGCCGCCGCGGCCACAACGAGGGCGACAACCCCGCCTTCACCCAGCCGCTGATGTACGACCTGATCGACGCCAAGCGCTCGACCCGCAAGCTCTACACCGAGGCGCTGATCGGCCGGGGCGACATCACGGTCGAGGAGGCCGAGTCGGCGCTGCGCGACTACCAGGCCAAGCTGGAGCAGGCGTTCACCGAGACGCGCGAGGCGGCCAAGAAGCCCAAGGAGGCGGCCGCCATGCGGGTGCCCCCGGCCGAGGTCGTCAAGTGGTCCCACGCCGACACGCCGACGGCGATCAGCGACGAGACGCTCAAGCGCATCGTCGACACCCAGCTCAACCTGCCCGACGGCTTCACGCCGCACCCGCGCCTGGCGCCGGTGCTGCAGCGCCGCGGCCAGATGGTCGAGACCGACTCGATCGACTGGGCGATGGGCGAGACGCTGGCGTTCGGCTCGCTGCTGATCGACGGCCACCCGGTGCGCCTGGTCGGCCAGGACTCCCGGCGCGGCACGTTCACCCAGCGGCACGCGGTGCTGGTCGACCGGATGACCGGCGCCGACCACACCCCGTTGAAGCAGTTCAACGAGGGCACCACGAAGTTCTACATCTACGACTCGCTGCTCAGCGAGTTCGCGGCGCTCGGCTTCGAGTACGGCTACAGCGTCGTGCGTCCCGATGCCCTGGTGGCCTGGGAGGCGCAGTTCGGCGACTTCGTCAACGGCGCCCAGACGATCATCGACGAGTTCATCTCGTCCGGTGAGCAGAAGTGGGGTCAGCGGTCGTCGGTCGTGCTGCTGCTGCCGCACGGCTTCGAGGGTCAGGGCCCCGACCACTCCTCGGCCAGGATCGAACGGTTCCTGCAGGTCTGCGCGCTCGACAACATGACGGTCGCGCAGCCGTCCACGCCGGCCAACTACTTCCACCTGCTGCGCTGGCAGGTGGAGTCCAACCGGCACAAGCCGATGGTGGTCTTCACGCCCAAGTCGCTGCTGCGGCACAAGGCGGCCACGTCGAAGGCGTCCGACTTCACCACCGGCACCTTCCAGCCGGTCATCGGCGACACCACGGTCGATCCGGCCAAGGTCACCCGGGTCGTCCTGGTCTCGGGCAAGCTCTACTACGACCTGGCCGCGCAGCGTGACAAGACGGGCCGCGACGACGTCGCGATCGTCCGGCTTGAGCGGCTCTACCCGTTCCCGACCGAGGAGCTCACCGCCGAGCTGGCCCGTTACGGGCAGCAGGCCGAGCTGGTGTGGGCACAGGACGAGCCGGTGAACATGGGCCCGTGGCCCTACCTGACGCTGAAGCTGGCCGAAGACCCGCAGACGCTCGGCGGCCGGTCGCTCCGTCGCGTCTCGCGCACCCCGAACAGCTCGCCTGCGACGGGTTCGCACAACTCGCACGACACCGAGCTGGAGGAGATCCTCCACCAGCTCTTCGGCTGAGCAGGCCGCCAGTGAGCCCCCGGCCGTCCGGCCGGGGGCTTCTGTGTTGACCGGCGGGGGTGAGGCCCTGCCCGCACGAAGGAGAAACCCATGTACTTCACCGATCGAGGCATCGAGGAGCTGGTCGATCGGCGGGGCGAGGAAGAGGTCAGCGTGCTCTGGCTGGGCGAGCGGCTGCGCGAGTTCGTCGATCTCAACCCCGAGTTCGAGACCCCGATCGAGCGGCTGGCCACCTGGCTGGCCCGCCTCGACGACGAGGACGACGACTGACGCGAACCGGCCCTCCAGACGCGATACATCTTGAGTTTTCGAGTAACGCGACATATCGTGTTCTCGTAGCAGACGTACTCGTCGAGGAGGCATACGTTCATGGAGAAGTGGACGCTGGAGGCCCCTGAGCAGCTCACGTTCGGGCCGGTGGAGTCACTTGACGTGCGGATCGTCGCGGGCAGGCTGGCCGTCCTGGCCAGCGAGGGCCCGCCCACGCTGGAGCTGACGGAGATCGAGTCGGCCGCGCCGCTGCTGGTCAGCTACGACGCGGTGACCAAGGAACTGGTCGTCACCTACGAGGGCCTGACCCTGGACGGCCTGCTCACCTGGCTGCGGCGCGACCGGCGCAGGACCAACCTGACCCTCACCGTGCCCAAGGGATGCAGGGTGAGCACCGAGGTGGTCTCGGCGTCCACGGTGCTGGCCGGGTTCGAGCGTTCCACCCGGGTCAAGAGCGTGTCCTCCGAGGTCGTCCTCGACGGCGTGAGCGGCGAGGTGAGCGCCACGACGGTCTCCGGCTCGATCGAGAGCCGGGCCATGGAGGGCGACCTGGCGTTGAAGACCGTCTCGGGCGAGCTGACGCTGGCCGACGGCAGCCCGCGCCGGCTCAAGGCCAGCACGGTGTCCGGCCGCATCACCGCCGACCTGAGGCTCCGGCCGACGAGTCACGTGACGCTCAACAGCGTCTCGGGTGCCATCCTGGTGCGGGTGCCGGAGAACGCCGAGTCCGACGTCAGCATGAGGTCCACCTCCGGCCGGCTGAGCTCGACGTTCGACGGGCTGTCGGCGGCCAACAGCCCCGGCTCCAAGACGCTGTCCGGGCGGCTGGGCGGCGGCATGGCCTCACTGTCGGCGTACACCGTCTCGGGCGAGGTCGCGTTGCTCAAGGGAGAGAAGGAATGAGCCCTGTCTTCGGTCACGGCCGGCTCCGGCTGTACCTGCTCAAGCTGCTGGAGGAGAGCCCGCGGCACGGCTACGAGGTCATCCGGCTGCTCCAGGACCGCTTCCTCGGCGTCTACTCGCCTTCCCCCGGCACGATCTACCCGCGCCTGGCCCGCCTGGAGGAGGAGGGCCTGGTCACGCACGAGGTCGTCGACGGCAAGAAGGTCTTCTCCATCACCGACAAGGGCCGCGAGGAGCTCAACGCCCGGCTCGACGAGCTCGACGACCTGGAGCAGGAGATCTCCGCCTCGGTGCGCGACATCGCCCGCGAGGTCAAGGAGGACGTCCGCGACACGGTGAAGTCGCTGCGCGACGAGCTGACCCGGATGGCCAAGGACGTCCGCACCGGCACCCGCGACAGCGCCAAGACCCGGGCCGAAGACCTCAAACAGCTCAAGGAGCAGCAGAAGCGGCAGTGGATGGCGCACGCCAGCCAGTGGCAGGTGGAGAGCGACCGGCTGGCCGGCGAGTGGCGCCGGATCTGGTCGGACATCTGGACCACGCTCGGCGGCGACACCGTGCGCCGCATCGAGCTCGACAGCGAGCTGGGCGAGCTGCTGGCCGACTTCGTGGCCCAGGCCCGTACGGAGGCCGCCGACGCCGCCCTGACCACGCAGAAGCTGGCCGAGCTGCACGCCGTGCTCGACGAGGCGTCCGCCCGCATCCGCGACATCCTCGAACGCTGAGCCGCCACTGGCCGCCACTGGCCGCCACTGGCCGCCGCTGAGCCGCCTGCCTGGCCGCCGGTGAGGCGTCGTCAGGCGGAGCGCAGTGAGCGTGCCGGGCGTTCGAGGCCGCGGGCCGCCCTGCGGGCGTGGTAGGCGGCCGGCATGTAGCGCAACCGCTCGGGCAGGCGCGCGGTCAGCATCGCCACCGCGTGCCCGAGGTGCCGCAGCCGCCGCTCGTCCCGGGCCGTCCAGCGCAGGCCGAGCTTCCTGCGGGCGGCCGGCGGCAGGGTGCCGACGGTGACGAAGTGGTTGAACTCCCCCGACCCCAGCCCCACCGGCGTCCACAGGCGGCGCAGCGGCCTCGGCAGGCCGGGCGGGGCGGGCGTGCCGTGCATCACGGCGAGCACCTCCAGCGCGGTCGGGTGCGGTTCCAGCCGCTCGGCGATCATCATGTCGAAGTAGCGCCAGAACGCCTCCAGATCCGCCGGCATCTCCCGCTCCGGCACGTGCAGGATCGCGCCGAGCCGGCGCGACTCGGCGTACATGCGGCGTTGCTGCTCCTCGGTGTACGGGGTGCCGAAGTAGCGGTTGAGCGTGACGAACCGCTCGAACAGCGACAGGTGCACCCAGGCCCACGCCTCGCCGTTCAGGGCGTGGTAGGCGCGGCCGTGCTCGTCCACGCCGCTGATGGACCGGTGCAGCTCGCGCAGCCGCCGCCCTTCGGCCAGGCCGCCCTCCCCGCCGTAGACCCACTTCTGGACGGAGGCGAGCGTGCGGTTGAGCCGCCCCCATGGGTCGTCCTTGTACGTCGAGTGCTGCGCCACGGCCGCGCCGACCGCCGGATGCATGGTCTGCAGGACCAGCGCGCTGCCGGCCACGAGCAGGTTGCGGTATTCGCCCGCGGTCTCCCAGTGCATCGAACCCGGGCCGAACGGCTCCACGTCCATGGTGACGCCTCCAGGGTGATACGGCCTCATTCTTCGTGTATCACCCGGAAGGCGGACAAGTAACCCTTCACTTATTCAGCCGGTAAAGACGATCTTTCCGAAGATCTCCCCTTCGGCCATGGCGGCGAAGCCGTCGCGGGCCTCGGCCATCGGCAGCGTGCGGTCGATCACCGGCCGCACGCCGGTCTGCTCCAGGAACACCGCCAGCCGCTGGAGCTGGTCGCGCGTGCCCATGGTGGTGCCGACCACCGAGAGCTGCAGGAAGAAGACACGGTTGAGGTCGGCGGGCGGGACCGCGCCGCTGGTGGCCCCGGAGACCACGATGCGGCCGCCCGGCCTGAGCGACTTGAGCGAATGGTCCCAGGTGGCCTGGCCGACGGTCTCCATGACCGCGTCCACCCGCTCGGGCAGCCGCGCGCCGGTCTCGAAGACCTGGTCGGCGCCGAGCTCGCGGGCCCGCTCGCGCTTCTCCTCCGAGCGGCTGGTCGCCCAGACCCGGAAGCCGCCCGCCCGGCCGAGCGCGACGAGCGCGGTGGCGACGCCGCCGCCGGCCCCCTGCACCAGCACGGTCGAGCCCGGTTCGAGCCCCGCCTTGTCGAACAGCATGCGGTAGGCGGTCAGCCAGGCCGTCGGCAGGCAGGCGGCCTCCTCGAAGCTGAGCGCGGCCGGCTTGGGCACGAGGTTGCGCCGCGGCACGGCCACCCGCTCGGCGAACGTCCCGTCGTACACCTCCGACAGCAGGGAGCGCCTGGGGTCGAGCGTCTCGTCCGCGCCCGTGCCGATGACCGCGTGCACGATGACGTCGTTGCCGTCCTCGTCCACGCCGGCGGCGTCGCAGCCGAGCACGATCGGCAGGCGGTCCTTCCTGATGCCCACGCCCTTGAGCGTCCACAGGTCGTGGTGGTTGAGGGCCGCGGCGCGTACGGAGACGGTCGTCCAGCCGTCGGGCGCCTCGGGGTCGGGGTGCTCACCGAGCGTCAGCCCGGCGAGCGGATTGTCGGGATCGGTCTGTGTGGCGGTTACGGCGAACATGGCCGCACCTTACTAACCGGCCCACCGCCACCCACGGCACCGCCCCGCCGCGCGACACCTTGCCGGCGTTCGACCTTCACCCGGACCCCCTGGCCCGCCTGTCACCGCCCGACCTTCACCCGGACCCCCTGGCCCGCCTGTCAGCGTTCGACCTTCACCCGGATCCCCGCCAGGGCGCGGCGTCTGAAGTCCTCGGGGCCGGCGACGGCGACCTCCACGTCCCCCCGGCACGTCCACTCGCCCGGACGCCCGCGCCCCTCGATCACCTTCGGCAGCCGGGCCTTCTCCGCGCAGTCGGGCGTGGGCACCAGCACGACCATCTCCCGCACTCCCCCGCCGAACCAGAGCTGCGGCCCGGCCGGATCCCCCTGCACCGTGGCCCCCGGCCCGGCCAGCCGCACCGACCCCTTGCCCGACAGCACGAGGTAGCCGTCCCTGGTCACCTTCCCGCGCAGCTCCCGCGCCAGGGCCGTGCGCTGGTCGAAGGTCAGCCCCTCGCCCCGGTCCTGCATCGCCACCCGCCACCGTCCGAACGAGAACAGCAGCACCTGCCCGCTCCCCCCGCCGGGCTGACGCGGCCACAGGGTGACGCCGGGGCCGTAGCTCCTGATCGGCCGGCCGCCGCCGGTCACCTCGGCGACCCCGTTGTACGGCACGCCGAACTGCCGGAACTGCCCGTCTATCCACGCCCCCTGGAACGGCCGCACCCCCAGCTCGTTGAGGTCGAGGTCGGCCGGATAGCGCACCTCGGCCTTCAGCCCGTCGGGGAAGACGACGTCGATGATCTCGTCCCGTCCCTTGGTCCTGGCCGGGATCCGCAAGGTGCTGGGGCCGTTGTCGATCGTCGTGAGGGACCGGATGGGCGCGGTGGCGGACGGCGCGGGCGGCGGCTGCGGGTCGCGGCTGAGCAGCAGGCTGACGGCCGGGATCACCAGCAGGGCCACTACCGACGCCAGCCCGATCCATCGGCGGCGGCCACGCCCACCTGCCTCGATGACGTCGAACTGGTCGGACACGACGTGCCTCGCCGGGTTAGTGCGGGTTGCGCCCTTCACTCCCAGTTCAGTTGAGCGACCTCCACCCGCGCAAGCCCTCGGACCCGGCGAAGTCGCCGTCCGAGGTCACAACTTCACAACCTCCCGGGCTCACCAGGTGGCGACGTTGAGCCTGCCGTCGGTGACCAGCTCGACCCGCTGCCCCACCAGCTCCCTCGACATGGCGTCGGCCAGCAGCTCCGGCTCCAGCACGTGCGCGTGCGCCCGCCCGCCGTCCGGCAGGTCCACGACGAGGATGCCCTTCTCCGGCCCGCCGTCCCGGCCGTGCGCGACCGTGTACCCCGCCACGGCGGCAGGGCCGGCGTACGCGTCCACCACGGGCACCCCGGACGCCGTGAACACCGGCGTGGCGTCCCCCAGGAGCCCTCCCGGCTCGCTGGACCACACCGCGTACGTGTGCTTCGTCAGGTGCATCCCCACGCCGGTCACCAGCCCGTGCCCCGGCCGCGCGCGCAGCAGCCCGGCCATCGTGGCCGTCGAGTGCAGCACGTAGTCGCTGGACGGGCCGCCGGCGTACGGCAGGCCGCCGGTGACCGTCAGGCCGCGCCGGTCGAACGGGTCGAGCCCGATCGCGTCGCACGCCTGCCGCAGCGCGACGGCGAAGCAGCTGTACAGGTCGAGGGCGTCCATGTCGCCGAGGCCGAGCCCGGCGCGGCGGAAGGCGGCCTTCGCGGCGGCCCCGATCGCCCGCGAGGAGCCGAGCGCGGGCCGGGCCGCCACCTCCCAGGTGTCCTCCGCGTACGCCCAGCCGCGCAGGTGGACCCGCCGCTCGTCCGGCACCCCGAGGCGGTCGGCCAGCTCCGCGGAGGCCAGGACGACGGCCGCCGCCTGGTCGACCTCCATGACGGCCACGGTGTTCCTGGTGTACGGCCAGCCGACGAACCTGTTGCCCTTCACCAGCTCCTCGGGCGTGCGCACGGACCGCCGCCACGCGTACGGGTTGGCCGCGGCCAACTCGGTCATCGGCGCCATCATCCGCCCACGGTCGAGCATCTCCTCCTCGACCGTCATCCCGGCCGCCGCCCGCCGCGCGGTCTCCATGATCGCGTACGTGTGCACCGGCAGGAACAGCTCGTGCGCCAGCTCGGCGGGGTGCGGCGGACGTTCCCAGCCGTAGGGCGGCTTGGGGTCGGCGGCGTGGCTCCACGGCACGTGCTCGCCCGCCTGCCGGTAGGCCCGCCGGGTGGCCAGCGCCTCGGCCCCGGTGATCAGCGCGCAGTCCAGCTCGCCCGCCGCGATCCGGGCCGCGGCCTCGCCGACGAGGAGCTGCGGAGCCGTGCCGCTGACCTTGGAGTAGGACTCGTGGCGCGGGGTGGCGCCCAGGCGCTCGGCCAGCCGTCCGGTCGGGGAGTCGTACTGCCAGGAGTCGGTGTACACGACCTGGATCGAGTCGAGCCGTCCGAGGGGGAGCCGGGCGTCCTCGGCCGCCTCGCGGGCGACCGACTCCCACAGGTCGAGCGGTTCGGGGCCGGGCTGATCGCGAATGGTCCGTTGGGCGATGCCGATGAGACAGGGGGTGCGTGGATCCATGCACACATCCAACCAGAACAACATTCGGTTGATAAGTGTCAGCGTTTGATAATCAGCGTTACCGGTATTGCCACAGGCTAATTACCGCCACTCTGACCTGGGAGAACGCCTTCTTTTTCGTAACGGGACCGAACCGGTGCCCGCTTTTTCGCGTTCCTTCCTGGCCGACGGGTTGCGCCATTCATCAGCGTTCTCGACGTCTTCCTGGCCCACCGGCGGACTGGCGACATGCCGCGATCCGGCCCGTCGGTCGAGGCCCCGGATCCTCCTCGGGCGGGATCCGGGGGCCTTCCCCCGCCGTTTCGCGTCCCACGGCCCCCCTCAGGGGATTGGTTCAGACGCGGAAGACCGGTCCCGTGGCGACGGCGAGCGCGCAGGCGTTGGGGAACGTCTGCGAGTAGCGGTAGCGGTCGCCGTCCCAGACACCCCACGCCCGTACGTCCACCGGCTCATAGTCGGCGGTGCAGGAGACGCCCGGACGGCCGGTCAACTTGGCCGGGTTCCCGTGCACCTGTTCGAGAGCGGCGCAGGCGGCGACCTGCCCCGGGGCGACCCGGCCGGGCGTGCACTGCAGCACGCCTTGACGATCTCCCACACTGATCCGGAAAAGCCTTTGGTCCTTGTGCGGCGTCTGGACATCGGACGGGCCGGTCGTGGCGTACGCCACTGGAGCGGCCGCGAATGCCGCACAGGAAAGCGCGGCGATGGCGAGAATTCGGTGCATACGCGAAGCCTCTATCACCCCTCTGACCTGCGGCAACGACCGACACGCGTGATCATTTAGACGTATCGGGAGGGATCGGCTGATGGTGTCCTTATCGCACACGGTGCACTCTTGATCAGGTAACGAATCTCTATCCGGGCTGCAATACAGGCAGTTGATCTGGAAAAATCCACCCTTACGACCCTAAGAAAGGCATTTCATGATCTCCCGGGCCAGGCAACTGGCAGCGGCCGCCCTGGGCGGCGCGCTGCTGCTGCTGCCTGCCTTCACGGGGATCGCGAACGCCGCGCCGGCGAGCGCGTGGACGAGCGCGTCGGCCAGCAAGGTCTTCGGCGTCACGCTGGCCAGGACCGCCACCGACATGAGGAAGGTCGCCGACTACTGGCGGCCCGACCGGCTCAAGCAGGCCGACAACTACAGCCCCGCCACGCCGGGCGCCCAGGCCGCCCCGACGTCCTCGGCCGGCGCGGTCTCCGGCCCGATCTCGCCCGCCACGACGGCGCGGCGGACGTCCGCGACGCAGGACGTGGTGCCCGTGCTTCCCAGGCAGGGCGGCGCCGCCAAGACCATGGGCAAGGTCTTCTTCCGGTTCGGCACCAAGGAGTACTGGTGCTCGGCCAGCGCGGTCGCGTCCAGGAACCGCAGCGTCGTGGCCACGGCCGGGCACTGCGCGTACGACTCCCGGCAGGCCAAGGCCGCCGAATACTGGATCTTCGTCCCCAACCCCGGCCCCAACGGCGAGACGCCCGACGGGATCTACGTGGGCGCCGCGCTCAGCCTGCACGAGGACTGGCCCGGCAAGGGCGACTACGACTACGACTACGCGTTCGTGACCGTGCACCGCGGGTTCGTCTGGGAGCAGGCCAAGGACGGCACGTACTCGATGAAGGACGTCGGCAGGCTCCAGGACAACGTGGGCGCCCAGGGTATGGAGATCAACAAAAAGCCGGCCGCCTACACCGTGGCCGCCTTCGGCTTCCCGGCCGGCGCGCAACCCGACGGCACCCGCCCGTTCGACGGCAAGACGTTGCGGACGTGCCAGGGCGGCGTCACGTACTGGACCGTGGCCCCCGCGCTCGACCTGCAGAAGGGCGTGCGACTGCAGCCGTGCGACTTCAGCCCCGGCGCCAGCGGCGGCCCCTGGCTGGTCGACTACGACGCCACCCGCAGGCTCGGCAGCCTGAACGGCGTCAACAGCCTGACTTGGAACAGAGACGCCAAGGGGGCCTACGACGCGGTGTCGTCGCCGTACTTCGACACGACCACCGCGGAGGTCTACCGACGCGCCGCCGCGATCACCACACCGGGAAATGTGGCGTAAGTCACATGTTGCGGTGTGATCACTGCTGGTGATCAGCCCATCCGTTGATCTCGACACGGTAACGGGGCACTTGGGAGCGCTGACACGATCTTCCTAAAATTTTCATAAGCACTGTCAGCGTTATAGGTTCCGGGTCGTCCGTTTGCTGAGTTATGGGGTGCAAGAGGCGCCTCCTGTCAGCGCAACCTGGAGATACCTTGAAGCGAATCCTCCTCCCCGTCGGCGGCGCGGTCCTGGCGACCGGTCTCCTCGCCGCCGGGCTCTCCGCCACCGCCCAGGCCGACGGCGACGTCTCCAACGACCCGATGGCCGGCAGCAACTCGCAGGCCGCCTCGATCGCCTCCTTCTGGATCGCCTCGAACGGCGCCGCGCTCCGCCAGGCCACCCAGTACACCTGGGACTCCAAGGAAGTGCGGAAGGTCGTCTCCAAGGGCGGCTACGACCCCGACGGCCGTCCCGGCATGACCGCGCCCACCGGCGCCCAGAAGGCCGGCGCCTCCCAGAACGTGAACCTCCCCAAGAGCATCGGCAAGGTCTTCTTCGTCGACGGCTCCGGCAAGTTCCGCTGGTGCTCGGCCACGTCCATCCAGTCGGGCAACCGCAACCTGGTGGCGACCGCCGGCCACTGCGTGTACGACACGGACAGCAACAGCGACACGCTGTCCAACTGGGTCTTCGTCCCCGGCTACTACCAGGGCAAGGCTCCGTGGGGCATCTACGTGGGCAAGCAGGCCTTCACCCACTACGACTTCGACAACTACGAGGACTACGACCGCGACTACGCGTTCGTGACCGTCTACAACGGCATCCAGTTCGACGGCGTGAAGCAGGTGGACCGCAAGGACTACGACAGCTTCAGCGGCCCGAAGCGCTCCTGGGGCGGCCACTACTACATCCTGCTGTCCAAGGACGCCGGCCGGCTCGGCGACGCCGTGGGCGGCCAGGGCTTCGCCTGGAACCAGCCGACGGGCAAGTTCGTCCGCACCTTCGGCTACCCGGCGGCCCCGCACCCCGACGGCAACAAGCCGTACAGCGGTGTGACGCCGAAGAACTGCTACGGCAAGACCACGGCCAAGACCGTGGGCGCGTCCTGGCTCAAGATCGAGGAGCACGTCGGCCTGAAGTGCGCCGTCACCCCCGGGTACGACGGCGGGCCGTGGCTGCTCAACTACAACAACGCCAAGCGCCTCGGCTACGTGAACGGTGTCACCAGCACCTTCGCGGACCAGGACGGCAACGACCGCATCGACTACATCACGTCGCCTTACTTCGACGGTGAGACGGCGGCCGTTTACAAGGCAGCCACCAACTTCCCGTCGGGGAAGATCGTGGGCCCGAACGGCGAGCTGTACAAGTAAGCCCTCACCAGGGGAAAGAGGGTCCCGGCGTTGCTCCTTGCCGCCGGGGCCCTCACTTGTGTCCAGACCAATCGTCGGACGCTCCACGCCCACAGAGGCCATCGAGCGCCCTCGGCGCCATGGCCCCCGATGGGCCTGCCACCACCCGCCCCCTGATCGCCTTCGCCGAAGAAGGCGTTTCGCGCCTACAGCGGCGCAGGGCCTTGATCCGGCGCCTGGCGGCGTGACCCACGCGCGTGCGGCCCACTCCCTGGAATGAGTCACCGGCGGGGATTGCCGTCTTCCCGGCACGGCTCCCGCTCACCACGCGGCTCGGCGTCTCCGCGGGGAAGCTGGGGCCATACCCTGCGCCCACCCGTCTCCCTGTTGTCGACCGGCTCCGCGGAAATCCGGCCCCTTGCACTGCCTCGCGAATCCGAAGCGTTTCGGGACGTGATTCGCCAGCGCTTGTGGCGCAAGATGTCGGTATGACCGAGGATCACCGCGAGACCACCACCGCCCCCGCCTTGCCGGGCCCAGAGGTCACGATCACCCTCGACCCTCACGTCAAGGCGTACGTCGACCGGGCGGTCGAGAACGGTGAGTTCGAATCCGTGTCCGCCGCCTTCAACGAAGCGATGCTGGAACGTATGCGCCGCCGCCCCCGCGTCCGCAGCTGGTGACCACGACGGCCGTACGAAAGCCACAGGGCCCTCCCGGACTCCGCCGGACAGAACGACCCGGCCGTCCGCCCAGGACGCACGGCCGGGCCCATGACTGGCGGACGGTGACGCGGTCGCCCGCCGGCGCCGACACCGGCGCATGGGCGACCAGGTAGCCCGCGAGCGCCCCGGTGTCGTCCGGCCCGCTCGTGTACGTGGTCGTCCCCTCCCAACGCGGCCACCCGTCGAAGCCGGCGATGAGACTCCAGGCGCCCGCGACCTTGATCTCTTGTGTGGCGCTCACCGGCACCCCGTCGAGCGTCATCGACAGGACCTTCCCGCCGCCGAGGGTGTAGCGCAGCCCGGCCGACGGGGTCAGCACCCAGCCCGCCGGATTGGGTGTGGCCAGCAGGGCCATGAGCTGCCCGCCGCTCATGGTCTGCACATTGACGGCGAGCCCGCCGGGATGCACGTTCCACAGGTGCTCGAACCCGATCGGGCCGGCAGGCAGGTCCGCCTTGACGTCGTACCTGTTGACGAGCGCGACCTGCGCGCCGGAGCGCCTGCACCGACGCGAGCTGCGCGTCGGCCGCCAGTTCGGCCAGCGGCCCGCCGCTCGCCGTACGCGTGATGTTCTCGGCGGCCTCGCCGAACGTCTCTCCGGAGGGCGGGGTGTTGCACTTGAAGTAGTAGAGGACGTTGGACCGCAGGCCGTCGGGCTGATTGATCTCGATCTGGACCGAGTAGTCACGCGAGTCCGGCGCCGATTCCCACGTGACGGTCTCCAGCAGAGCCCGATGGACGATCAGCCGCTTCGCGGGCACGACGAGCGTCGTCCACTCCTGGGCGCCGACGAGCCGGTACTGGACGGTCTGCTCGCCGGGAGGCAGCCCCCGGAAGTAGCCGTGGACGTCGAAGCTGACCGGGCACTTCGACGCGGTGGTGCGCTCGAAGGCGATGGGGCTCGGCCTCGACACTCCCCCGATGCGTACGGGCGTCCCCCATCCACGGACAAACCCTCTTCAGTGACGCAAGGGCCCGATGTCTAACATGACCCCCATGCTGATCGACGCGGTGACCGAGATCCTTCGCGAGACCGCCGAGATCGCGATCCTCCCCCGGTTCCGCGCCCTCGCCGCCGGTGACGTCTCCGAGAAGACGCCGGGCGAAGTGGTCACCGTGGCCGACCGCGAGGCCGAAGACCTGATCAGCCGCCGCCTCCGCGACCTCCTGGACGCCCCCGTCGTCGGCGAGGAGGCGACCGCCGCCGACCCCGCGCTCCTCTCCGCCCTCCAGGACGCCCCGACGGCCTGGCTCGTCGACCCCCTGGACGGCACGGCCAACTTCGTCGCCGGCCGCCCCGAGTATGCGGTGATGGCGGCCCTGGTCCGGTCCGGCGAGACGGTCGCGTCCTGGGTCGTGCGCCCGGCCGAGGACGACGTCTACGTCGCCGAGCTCGGCTCCGGAACCTGGCGCAACGGCATCCCCGTCCACCGCGCCCCCGCTCCCGCCGACCCCGCCCACCTCCGCGGCGCCGCCCTCACCCGCTTCCTGGACGACGCCACCAAGGCCCACGTCAGCTCAGCCGCCCACCGCTTCGCCGCCCTCACGCCAGGCACGAAGTGCGCCGGCGTGGACTACCCCCGACTCCTGAACGGCGACCAGGACTTCCTCCTCTTCCACCGCACGCTGCCCTGGGACCACGCGCCGGGCGTCCTGCTGCTGACGGAAGCCGGCGGAACCGCCCGCCACCTCGACGGCACCCCGTACAGCCCGTCGATCCCCAAGGCCGGCCTGCTCGCCGCCGCCGACGAAGCCTCCTGGCAGACGGTTCGCACCCTCCTTCTCCCCTGACACCCCGCAAACGCGGGGCCGCCTAGGGACGAGCTCCCCCTTGAAGACGCACCGCCGGAGATCCCGGCGGCGCTTCGCCATGCCCAATACCGACAAAAGGCACAAAAGGCACACGGACCGAGCGGTCAGGTTGCCCCCACACCCCCTGCAAAATCGGCCAGATTGTCGAATCCTGAGGGCTCCCGACGCGAACCTGAAGATCACCTGTGAACGATGGACCGATTTAGACGGATGAGCCCTAAATCTGGTTCCTGTGATCTGAGTCACATTCAACCGGTCACAGAGAGCGACAGGCCACTAACGGAACTTTCGTTCCAATGGTCAAATTCCCTACAGGGCCAGCGAAAACATCACCTTCCGGTAACATCACGCTAAAGCCTCTGACAGATAACAGCACGGTCACGGGGGAAACGGCGCTTACCGATCGCGTCAGAACGGCTTTCACCTGCGGAGATCACTGGCTATGTTCCTTGCTATCCCTTTACTGACGCATGGGACGCATGTTGCGACCCACGACAGAGCAAGGAGCAGTTCCCTTGAAGCGCATCCTCATCCCCGCCGGTGGCGCCATCCTGGCTACCGGCCTCCTGGCCGCCGGCCTCGCCGGCACGGCCTCGGCCGACAGCGACGTCTCCACCGACGCGATGGCGGCGAGCGCGGCCAACGCGAAGGCCATCGCCCAGTTCTGGGCCGAGAACAACGGTGCCGCCCTCAAGGCCGCCACCGAGTCCAACGTCTGGGACAAGGCGGACGTCGCCAAGCTGCAGAGCAAGGGCGGCTACAGCGCCGACACCAAGCCGGGGTCCACCGCCCCGATTGGTGAGGAGAAGAAGACCACCGCCAAGACGCAGAACGTCAACATGCCGCGGACCATCGGCAAGGTGTTCTTCGTCAACGGCAAGGGCGAGAAGAAGTGGTGCTCCGCCACTTCGATCCAGTCGAAGTACCGCAACCTGGTCGCCACGGCCGGTCACTGCGTCTACGACACCGGCGCCAACGCCGACGTCCTGTCCAAGTGGGTCTTCGTCCCCGGTTACTACCAGGGCAAGGCTCCGTGGGGCATCTACGTGGGCAAGCAGGCCTTCACCCACTACGACTTCGACGTGTACGAGGACTACGACCGCGACTACGCGTTCGTGACCGTGTACAACGGTGTCTCCCTCAGCGGCAAGACCACCAAGGTCACGCCGAGCGAGTACAAGTCGCACGTCGCCAAGGGCGGCATCGGCTACGTCGAAGAGAAGACGATCACCAAGGAAGAGTTCGACGCCGGCTTCGAGAAGTACGGCCAGGACGGCCCCTTCAAGTCGAAGGCTGTCGACCCCAAGGTCGAGACCGTCGCCAAGCCGGGTGACGTGACCGACAAGAACATCGACGCCTACATCAAGGGCGAGGGCCCCACCAAGGGTGTCCAGCTCACCGGCGCCGAGGTTTACAAGTCGCAGTACACCGCGGCCGGCACCGGCTGGGACAACGGCGACAAGTTCGAGCGTCTGAGCAACGAGGTCCCCGTCAGCAAGGAGGACTACGAGTCGCTCAAGTCCGCCAAGGCTGACGGCAAGTTCCTCGGTGAGGTCCGTGCCGAGCTCGGCAAGGACGGCAAGACCGAGATCGCTTGGTACAAGCAGCAGTTCTTCATCAAGAAGTGGATCAAGACCACCGCTCAGATCAAGTACTGGGTCGAGGACTACTACGTCGTCGACATCTCGGGCAAGGACTACGGTCGCCTCGGCGACAACGTCGGCGGCCAGGGCTTCGCGTGGAACCAGCCCACCGGCAAGGACGTCCGCGTGTTCGGCTACCCGGCCGCGCCGCACCCCGACGGCCACAAGAACTACACCGGCGTCACGCCGAAGTGGTGCTACGGCAAGACCACCAAGAAGCTGGTCGGTTCGGCCGCCAAGAAGATCGAGGAGCACGTGGCGCTCAAGTGCGCCATGACCGAGGGCGCCGACGGTGGTCCTTGGCTCCTCAAGTACAGCAACTCCAAGCGCCTCGGTTACGTGAACGGTGTCACCAGCACCTTCAACGACCAGGACGGCAACAACCGCGTGGACTACATCTCCTCGCCGTACTTCGACGGTGAGACGAACGTCGTCTACAAGGCCGCTGCCAACGTTTGGTCCGGCAAGATCGTCTAAGGACGGCTCCCGACGAATGGCTCTGACCGTTCGTGAGAACCGTTAGCAGCTGAAGGGCCTGGCATCCGCCGGGCCCTTCAGCCTTTCCGGCCCGGAAAGTGAAGGCGGTTGGACGCACGCGACGCCGAATCGGTGCCATCAACCTAATGTGATCTGCGTCACATCGCCCGAGCGAACCGGATCGCCGGCGACCGGAGAGCCCGCCGGTCCGGCTCACGCCTTCTTTATGTTGATCAGGGCAAACGGTCTCAAGCCCGACTTCATTCAACTCCTGCGCAACATCAGCCTAAACATCACAGAACGATAACGCCCGGCTTGTCGCATCTTTTCCTCTCAAAGCGGCTACCGGATCTCAAGATCGACACTGTATGTTCCTGGCTATCCCTTTACTGACGCATGGGACGCAAGAAGCGTTCCACGACAGCGCAAGGAGTTACCTTGAAGCGCATCCTCCTCCCCGCCGGTGGCGCCATTCTGGCCACCGGTCTGCTGGCCGCCGGTCTCGCCGGTGCCGCCCAGGCCGACCCGGACGTCGACGCTGCCGCTCTGGCTGCCAGCCAGCAGAAGGCCGCCGAGGTCCTGAACTTCTGGACCAAGTCCGACAACGCTGCCCTGAAGCAGGCCACGGCCTACTACTGGGACAACAAGGACGTCAAGAAGATCGTGCAGAAGGGCGGGTACGTCGCTGACGGCAAGCCCGGCTCCACCCCGCCGATCGGCGCCGAGAAGACCACCACGGTCAAGTCGCAGAACGTGAACCTGCCGAAGTCCATCGGCAAGGTGTTCTTCGAGGGCCGCGACGGCAAGCTGTACTGGTGCTCCGGCACCTCGATCCAGTCGAACTACCGCAACCTGGTTGCGACGGCTGGTCACTGCGTGTACGACATCGCCGCCAACGACGAGGTCGTGTCCCGCTGGGTGTTCGTCCCGGGTTACTACCAGGGCAAGGCTCCCTGGGGCATCTACGTGGGCAAGCAGGCCTTCACCCACTACGACTTCTCGAACTACGAGGACTTCGACCGCGACTACGCGTTCGTCACCGTCTACAACGGTGTTGGCGGCACGCTGGGCGCCAAGAAGTCCGAGGTCACCCGTAGCGAGTTCGACGGCTACAAGGGTGTCGGCGACAAGTACTTCGAGGACGAGGAAGTCACGAAGGCCAAGTGGGACGAGCTTGCGGCCAAGTACGGCCCCAAGGCTGTCGACCCCACCAACGGCCCGCTGATCAAGGTCGAAGAGGGCGAGACCACCGACAAGGTCGGCCACGACTTCGCTGGCGCGAAGAAGCTGGTGGACCTCGAGGTCGACGTCAAGACCTGGCAGGCCGCTCCGGACTCCACCCGTGAGAACAAGAACGGCGAGCAGTCCAACACCGGCCGTGACGGCATGGTCGTGACCCCGGTCTCGGAGTCGCAGTACAACGAGTTCCTGAAGAACAAGGCTGACGGCAAGGAGCTGGGCTTCGCCATCAAGCAGGGCGACCAGATCAAGCACCGTCGCTGGACCTGGACCTCTGACGGCTGGTACATCGTTCGTACCTACGTCAAGCAGTGGTACAAGAAGACCGACGTCAAGTACATCGTGCGCCACTACTTCATCGTGGAGCACGACCTCAAGGACGCCGGCCGTCTCGGCGACAACGTCGGTGGCCAGGGCTTCGCGTGGAACCAGCCCACCGGTAAGTACGTCCGTACCTTCGGCTACCCCTACGCCAAGCACCCCGACGGCTCGAAGCCCTACTCCGGCGTTACGCCGAAGTGGTGCTACGGCAAGACCGGTGCGAAGGCCACCAAGGTCCCGAGCCTGAAGATCGAAGAGCACATCTCGCTGAAGTGCGCCGTCACTGGCGGCTACAACGGCGCCCCGTGGCTCCTCAAGTACAGCAACGCCAAGCGCATGGGCTACGTCAACGGCGTGACCAGCGTTCTGTACGACACGGACAACAACGACCGCTGGGACTACATGTCCTCCCCGTACTTCGACGGTGAGACCAACTCGGTCTACGCCGCCGCGGCGAACGTGTGGTCGGGCAGCATCCTTCCGAAGGCCGACAGCTGATCTTCGGACGGATCCCGGGCTGAGGGTCCAAACCTCCGCTCAACCTAGCTTCACCCGAAGGGCTCGGCATCTGCCGGGCCCTTCGGCCTTTTCTGGCGAAAGAGACAGTAACCCTTACCAGAGTGACTAAAGGGTCGATAGTGTCTTTACGCCATTCTTGACAACTTCGTGGAGCCTCCCTTGAAGCGCCTGCTCATCCCCCTCGCCGCCGCCGGCTTGAGCGCCGCCCTGCTTGCCCACCCCTCCAGCGCCGTCCCCAGCTGGGTCAGCGACAACCTCATGCCGAAGCCCGCCGACGCGTACAGCACCGCCAAGTTCTGGCTGGGCGCGAACGGCGCGGCCCTGCGCAAGGCGACGCAGTACCACTGGGACGCCAAGAACGTCTCCAAGCTGGTCGCCACGCAGAGCAAGGACGGCGCCCCCGACGGCAAGCCCGGCCTGACCGCTGCCACGAGCGCGCCGAAGCCCAGCGCGAGCAAGAACGTCAACCTGCCCAAGACCATCGGCAAGGTGTTCTTCGTCGACAGCGCCGGCCGCCACCGCTGGTGCTCGGCCACCTCCATCCAGGCCCGCTACCGCAACCTCGTGGCGACCGCCGGCCACTGCGTGTACGAGACGGGCAAGGACGTCTACTCCAAGTGGATCTTCGTCCCCGGTTACTACCAGGGCAAGGCTCCCTGGGGCGTCTACGTCGGCGCCTACGCCTTCACGGCCTACGACCTCGACACCTACGACGACTACGACGGCGACTTCGCCTTCGTCGCGGTGCACAACGGCTTCTCTTTGACCGGCAGCAAAGAGGTCACCAAGAGCGAGTTCACCGCCTGGGGCGGGGACAAGTGGATCGACCAGGAAGAGGTCAAGAAGGACGAGTACGACACCGGCCGGGAGAAGTACGGCTCGGCGGGACCGTACTGGTCGAAGGACTTCGACGTCACCCCGGACAAGGTGGGCCACGACTACAAGGGCGAGAAGGCCCTGACCAGGGTCGAGGTCACCGACGCCGACTACGCGAAGGCTCCGGCGGGCACCCGGGACGACAAGAACGGCGAGCAGTACGAGAAGGTCGGCCCCACGCCCATCAGCCAGGAGACCTACAAGAAGCTCGTGGCCGACAAGGCCGACGGCAAGGTCCTCGGCAAGCTCGACGTCACCAAGGACGCCAACGGCACCGAGACCGGCTGGTTCGAGACGCACTACTACCTCAAGCAGTGGGTCAAGGCGGGCAAGACGGTCCGCTACTTCCGCGACCACTACTTCATGGGCATGGCCAAGGACATGGGCCGGCTCGGTGACGTGGTCGGCGGTCAGGGCTTCGCGTGGAACCAGCCGCGCGGTCAGAAGGTCACCGTCTTCGGCTACCCCGGCGACCCGCACCCCGACGGCGACAAGCCCTACACCGGCGTGACCCCCAAGTGGTGCTCCGGCAAGACCGGCACGAAGACGTACCAGGTCAACACCTTCCGGGTGGAGGAGCACCAGGTGCTCAAGTGCTCCATGACCGGCGGCGCCGACGGCGGCCCCTGGCTCATGAAGTACGACAACGGCAAGCGCACCGGCTACGTCAACGGCGTGACGAGCATGTTCCACGACCAGGACGGCAACGACCGGATCGACTACATCAGCTCCGCCTACTTCGACGGTGAGGTGGCCGATGTCTACAACAAGGCCAACTACGCCGAGACCAAGAGCATCGTCGGCCCGAACGGCGAACTCCTCAAGTAGCGCAGCGAAGCCCCGGACCGCCAGGAAAGGCGGCCCGGGGCATCACACGGACGTCAGCTCGCGCGTACGCTCCCGCAACGCCATCACGGCCCGCTCGTTCTTGAACGGCTCCAGCCGCCGCCGCAGATCCGCCGCGTACGACCGCGACCGCGCCGACTGCAGCTCCCCCGCCAGCGAGAGCGCGCTCCCCGCCGCCTGGCACGCCTCGTCGAGCTCGCCGCACTCCAGCAGCCCCGCCGCCAGCAGCGACAGGTTGAACATGCGCCCCCGGACGTACCGGGTGTCCATGTCGAGGGAGCGCCGCGCCAGCCGCACGGTGCGCTCCCCCTCCCCCAGGTCGCGGAAGCAGTGGGCGAACTTGGCCGACAGGTAGGCCTCGTCGAAGTAGCTGAGCCAGCGCGGCTCCTCGGTGGGCCTGCGGGCGTCGAAGGCCAGCTCGGCCTGGTGCAGGGAGGCGCCGCAGGACCTGGGGTCGCCGAGACCCGCGTGCGCGTGGGCCTCCAGGACCTGGGCGGAGGCCAGCAGGGTCTGGACGCCGGCCCGCCGGGCCGCGAGCTGGGCGGCCCTGGCGAGGTCGAGCGCGTGGGCGGGCTGGCCCATGTAGATGGCCTGGTGGGCCATGCCGGCCAGGATCTCGCCGCCCAGGGTGTGGTCGTCGGCGCCCCTGGCCAGGCGGAGGGCCTGGATGAGATAGCGCTGGGCCAGGCCGTGCTGCTCCATGTCGTAGGCCATCCAGCCGGCCAGGCGGGTCAGCTCGGCGGCCGCGGCGGCGAGCTGCTTGCCGGTGGACTCGCCGTAGCTGCCGTCCTTGAGCAGGGGGGAGACGGCGGTGTCGAGGTACTTCACGACGGACGAGCGCACCCGGCCACTGCCGAAGCGGTTGTCGAGCTCGCCGAAGGACCGGGTCACCTCGTGGATCGCGGCGACGTCCGCCCGGCCCACCCGGCGTGCCCCGGTGCCGCTGGGACGCCCGTCGGCGGGCGCCGTCAGCCACCGTATGGCTCCGACGGAGCCTGCTCCGATCGCGAAGGTGGAGTCGATCAGAAACCTCCGTCTCTCTACGTCGGCCCGCCACAACGCCGTCACGGTCGCGACCCCCTCCTGCCACGTGTGGGTGAACTCCTGACCGAGGTCGAGGGGCGTGATGTTGGTCGGCATGCCCAGATCCTCCGAGCTCACCGGGCGACCGAGCCGCAACGCGAAGATCTCCGTGAGCAGGCACGGGACGGGATCCCGTGGTTTCTGGCCGCCGATCCACCGCAGCACCGAACTGTGGTCGTACTTGAGGCCCGGCGTGCCGCGCGCGGCTCCGAGATCGTTGAGGCGCCGGGCCAATCCCTTGTGGGAGAAACCCGCCTCCGCGATGAGCTGCTGCAGCAATCGATTAGGCTCGCGTTCCATCGCTCTCCTCGTCACAGGAGTCGGCGCCCACAACCTTACAGAGAGCTATTGTTATAGCACGTTGTGTAAAGGCTTTCCGGCAGTTCCCCAAGGTCACGCGAACTCCATCGCAATCCCTCCGCCAGCCCTGCTCGGGACCCGGATCCGCATCCGTTTCCCCTGGACGGGGAACTCACCTACCCACGCCGCGGCCGGGAAACAGCAATGCCCTCCGACCTGCGGGGAAGCGCGAAAAAGCGGCGAACGGGGGCCGATCGGCCCCCGTTCGCAACAGTGTGGATCAGGCGCGGGCGACGCCGTCGGCGCGGGCCTGGGCGGCCACGGCTGCGGTCACGGCCGGGGCCACGCGCTGGTCGAACGGGCTCGGGATGACGTACGTCGCCGAGAGGTCGTCGCCGACGACGGCGGCCAGCGCCTCGGCGGCGGCCACCTTCATGTTCTCGGTGATGGTCGTGGCCCGCACGTCGAGCGCGCCCCGGAAGACCCCGGGGAAGGCCAGGACGTTGTTGATCTGGTTGGGAAAGTCGGAGCGCCCGGTGGCGACCACCCTGGCGTGCCTGGCGGCCACCTCCGGGTGGACCTCCGGGGTGGGGTTGGACAGGGCGAAGACGATGGCGTCGGGGGCCATCGACGCGATGGCCGCCTCGGAGACGGTCGAGCCGGACAGGCCGAGGAAGACGTCGGCGCCGGCCAGGGCCTCCTCGGTGGAGCCGGTGTGGCCGGCCCGGTTGGTGTCGCGGGCCAGGGCCTCCTTGACCGGGTTGAGCCCTTCGCGGCCCTCGTAGATCATGCCCTTGGAGTCGGCGACCGCGATGTCGCCGATGCCGGCGCCCAGCAGGATGCGGGTGACGGCGACGCCGGAGGCGCCCGCGCCGGCCACGACGGCGCGCAGGTCGCCGAGCGTGCGGCCGGTCAGGCGGGCCGCGTTCTGCAGGGCGGCCAGCGCGACGATGGCGGTGCCGTGCTGGTCGTCGTGGAAGACCGGGATGTCGAGCAGGTCGCGCAGGCGGTCTTCGACCTCGAAACAGCGCGGGGCGCTGATGTCCTCCAGGTTGACGCCGCCGAACGACGGCGCGAGACGCACCACGGTCTCGACGAGCGCGTCGACGTCGGTGCAGTCGAGGCAGATCGGGACGGCGTCGACGTTGCCGAACTCCTTGAACAGCAGCGCCTTGCCCTCCATGACCGGCATGGCGGCCGACGGCCCGATGTCGCCCAGGCCGAGCACGGCGGTGCCGTCGGTGACGACGGCGACCACGTTGGAGACCCAGGTGTAGTCGTTGACCAGCGAAGGCGTCTCGGCGATGGCGGTGCAGACCCGGGCGACCCCGGGCGTGTAGGCGAGCGACAGGTCGTCGGCGTCGCGGACGGGAATGGTCGAGCGGACCTCCAGCTTGCCCCCGCGGTGGAGCGCGAAGGCCGGATCGAGGTCGAGCGATTCGACGGAAGCAGAAGCGGGCGTGGCAGACACAGCGACCCCAGTATTCATCGGAACGGACGAAACCATCGGCGTACGAGCGCGAGTGGGCCGGCTTCGGTAGCTGCCGGGCTCCCCTCGTCGGTCGTCTCTGAGGGGTTACGGGGGTCACCCGTCTCCCCATAGTGCCACATGGTGAGATGGTCGATGGTGTCGGAGCCGACGCCGTTCCGTTGACGCATCGTTAAACGCAGGATGACGGACCGCTGCTAAACCCCATTTAAACTGCACAAAACGCAAGTTACGTGGCATAACTCTTTCGAGGAGGCCGTACATGGCCCTCAGCCCCCAGGGCCGCCGTGGCTACGCTGTCGGCGCGCTCGCCCTGACCGCCGCTCTCGCCCTCAGCGCGTGTGGCAGCGACACCGGAGGCTCCTCCGGCAGCACGACCGGTGCGAGCTCCTCCGCGGCCGGCGGCGTGAAGCTCGTCCAGCCCGGCAAGCTCACGGTCTGCACGAACATCCCGTACGAGCCGTTCCAGTTCAAGGACGACAGCGGCAAGATCGTCGGGTTCGACGTGGACATCGTCGACCTCGCCGCGAAGAAGCTGGGCGTGACCCAGAACATCGTGGACATCGACTTCGCGGTGATCAAGAGCGGCGCCGCCATGGCCGCGGGCAAGTGCGACGTGGCCGCCGCCGGCATGACGATCACCGACGAGCGCAAGCAGAACATCGACTTCTCCGAGCCCTACTTCGACGCCACCCAGGCCCTGCTGGCCAAGAAGGGCTCGGGCGCGAAGTCGCTGGAGGACGTCAAGGCCAAGAACCTCAAGCTGGGCGCGCAGGCCAGCACGACCGGCCTCGACTACGTCAAGAAGCAGGGCTTCAACCCCACCGAGTACGCCGACTCGGCCAAGGAGCTGCTGGCCCTCCAGGCAGGGCAGGCCGACGTGATCGTCCAGGACCTTCCCGTGGTGCTGACCTGGCTGAAGAAGCCCGAGATCGCCGAGAAGTTCGAGCTGGTCGCCAGCCTGGACACCGGCGAGCAGTACGGCATCGGCCTCAAGAAGGGCGCCGACCCGACCCTGCTCAAGACGATCAACGAAGAGATCACCAAGGCCAAGCAGGACGGCTCCTACGAGAAGATCTACGTGAAGTGGTTCGGCAAGAAGCCCGGCGAGCTGGGCTGATCCATGGCCGACCAGCCGAAGACCGCTGAGCCCGGCCGTGCCGGGCTCAGCCCTCGGAAGAAACAGCAGATCACGCGTACGGTCCAGTACGTCGTGCTGGCCGCCGCGCTCGTCGCCGTGGTCCTGTACGCGGACTGGGCCAGCCTCGCGCAGAACTTCACCAAGGCCGACGTCGCCAAGCAGGCGCTGCCCGACCTGTTCACGGTCGCGCTGCGCAACACGATCATCTACACGGTGGGCGGGTTCGTCGTCTCGTTCGTGGCCGGGCTGCTGCTGGCGCTCATGCGGTTGTCGCAGGTGCGGCCGTACCGGTGGATCGCAGTCGTCTACATCGAGATCTTCCGCGGCCTGCCGGCGCTGCTGATCTTCCTGATGATCACCTTCCTGCCGCTGGCGCTGCCCGGGTTCGAGGTGCCGTTCGGCACGTACGGACAGGGCATCCTGGGCCTCGGCCTGGTCGGCGCCGCCTACCAGGCGGAGGTCTTCCGCGCGGGCCTTCAGGCGGTCCCCAAGGGCCAGACGGAGGCCGCCAGGTCGCTGGGCATGTCCGCGACCCGGGCACAGGTGACGGTGGTCATCCCGCAGGCCATCCGCATGGTGATCCCGCCGACCACCAACCAGTTCGTGTCCCTGCTCAAGGACTCCTCGCTGGTGCTGTTCCTGGGCGTCTCCGGCGAGTACGTCGAGCTGGCCAAGTTCGGCAACGACCTGGCCTCCCAGTACGCCAACGCCACGCCCATCATGGTCGCCGGCGTGACGTACCTGATCGTCACGATCCCGCTGGGCTACCTCGCGTCCCGGCTTGAGGGGCGTAAGCGGAGGAGCCAATGACGCACGCCATCGAGCTACGAGACCTGCACAAGTACTTCGGCAAGAACCAGGTGCTCAAGGGCATCGACATGACGGTCGAGCCGGGTCAGGTGGTGTGCGTCATCGGGCCGTCCGGCTCGGGCAAGTCCACGCTGCTGCGCTGCGTGAACCTGCTGGAGGAGCCCACCAAGGGCAAGGTGTTCGTGCAGGGCGTGGAGGTCACCGACCCCGACGTGGACATCGACGACGTACGACGCCGCATCGGGATGGTCTTCCAGCAGTTCAACCTGTTCCCGCACATGACGGCGCTGGAGAACGTCATGATCGCGCAGCAGCGGGTGCTGAAGCGCGGCAAGCGGGAGGCCGAGGTCGTGGCCCGGGAGAACCTGGAGAAGGTGGGCGTCGGCGCCAAGTGCGACTCCTACCCCACCCAGCTCTCCGGCGGGCAGCAGCAGCGGGTGGCCATCGCCAGGGCGCTGGCCATGAACCCCGACCTGATGCTGTTCGACGAGCCGACCTCGGCGCTCGACCCCGAGCTGGTCGGCGACGTGCTCACGGTCATGCGCAAGCTGGCCGAGGAGGGCATGACCATGCTCGTGGTCACCCACGAGATGGGCTTCGCCCGCCAGGTGGCCGACCGGGTGGTCTTCATGGACGGCGGCGTCGTCGTCGAGGACGGCGACCCCGCCCAGGTGATCGGCGACCCGCAGCACGAGCGCACCCGCACGTTCCTGCACCGGGTGCTGCACCCGGAGGAGTGACCCTTCCGGGCCCCCGGAGGTGCCGGGGGCCCGGCAACTCGTGTAATACTCCCGCATGGACCTGACCTCTTACGCGGAGTGGGCGGTCCGCCTGATCAACGATCCCGCCCCGCCCCCGGAGCTGACCGGCCTGCGCGCCGAGCTGGCCGCCGTGTTCGACGCCGCGGGCGACGCGCACGCGGTGGCCGACCGCCTCAACGCTCTGCTGGTGCGCTACCCGGTGCACCCGCGGCTGTCGGACCACGACGGCCAGGGCTGGCACCTCCATCTGGCCGAGGACTCCGCCGCCAGCGCGGTGATGGGCCTGGCCGCCGTCGTCGCCGAGCTGGGCGCCGACCGGCTGGGCCGCTGCCACGAGCCGCGCTGCGCCCGCGCCTTCCTCGACACCTCCTCCAACCGCTCCCGCCGCTACTGCTCCTCCCGCTGCGCCACGCGCGCGAACGTGGCGGCCTACCGGCGCCGCAGGAGCGCCCAAGAAGGCTGAGGGGCCGCCCACGGGGTCGCAGCGGTCGCCTGAGAGGTCAGCTGCGGCGCACCAGCGGCCAGTAGCGCAGCACGACGCGCCCGACGATCTCCTCGACCGGCCCGAAGTCCCAGCTGTCCCGGCGCCCGCCGGCGCGCTGGTTGTCGCTCTCCAGCCACCAGCCGCCCTCGCCGTGCCATTGGGCGCGTTTCACGATGAGCTGCTCGGGATCGCCGGGCAGCCTGGCCACGACGAGGTCGCCGGGATGGACGACGGCTCCCCGGCGGACCAGGAGCCAGTCGCCGGGAACCAGCGCGGGACGCATCGAATCGCCCTCGACACGCACTCTCATGGGCAGAGACCCCCTACTCCACAGGCGTTGGGACCCGAGTAAGGTCGGTTGTGGACCAAGCTGATTCAGCATCAAGGAAGGACTTTCTGATGCTCGCACGACTGCTACGACCCAAGCATGTCGCTTCCGCCCACTGCGACCTGCCCTGTGGTGTCTACGACCCCGCCCAGGCCCGGATCGAGGCCGAGTCGGTCAAGGCGATCATGGAGAAGTACGAGGCCAGCGACGACCCGGTCTTCCGTACCCGCGCGCTCATCATCAAGGAGCAGCGCGCCGAGCTGGTCAAGCACCACCTGTGGGTGCTCTGGACCGACTACTTCAAGCCGCCGCACCTGGAGCAGTACCCCCAGCTGCACCAGCTCTTCTGGGAGGCCACCAAGCTGGCGGGCGCCGCGGCCGCCAAGGGCACCGTCGACGGCGGCAAGGCCGACGAGCTCCTGGCCAAGATCGACGAGATCTCCAAGATCTTCTGGGAGACCAAGGCCGCCTAAATCGGCACAAAAGGCTCTGTGCGGTCCAGACCGCACAGAGCCTTTTCCGTTGATGGCGAGTCTGAATCCGCCAAGCACCTCCCGGGAGCGGTAAGTTGCAGTTGGCGTCGGAAACGCGAGGAGGAACGTGACCGAGGAAACCGAGACGCGTCCGGAGGGCGTGGCCGGCATCCGTGACGTGGTGAGCATCAGGCTCCCGGCCGCGAGTGCCTACCTGTCCGTGCTGCGTACGGCCACCGCCGGCCTGGCCGCCCGGCTCGACTTCACCCTGGACGAGATCGAAGATCTGCGCATCGCGGTCGACGAGGCGTGTGCCATGTTGCTGAGCGAGGCGGTCCCGGGCACCGACCTGACCGCCGAGTTCGAGCTGACCGGCGACGTGATGAAGGTCAGCGTCGAGGTGGCCACGGTAGGCAACTCCGCCCCGAAGCGCGACGACTTCGCCTGGATGGTCCTGACCGCCCTGGCCGACGACGTCGACGCCGTGACCGACTCCCCCGACCGCATGGCGATCGTCCTGCGTAAGCGCCGAGGCGCAGCGAGGCCGGCGTGACGGAAAGGACTGGAGCCATGGCCACCAGCGAACACGCCGTGCCCGACAGGGTGCGCGCCCGCATGCTCTTCGCCGAGCTGGCCGAGCTGGGTCCCGAGGAACCGCGCCGCCAGCGCATCAGGGATGAGCTGGTCGAGCTTCACCTTCCTCTGGTCGAATACCTGGCCCGCCGCTTCCGCAACCGCGGCGAGTGGCTCGACGACCTCACCCAGGTCGCCACGATCGGCCTGATCAAGTCGATCGACCGGTTCGATCTCAAGCGCGGGGTGGAGTTCTCCACCTACGCCACGCCCACCATCGTCGGCGAGATCAAGCGGCACTTCCGCGACAAGGGCTGGGCGGTCCGGGTGCCGCGCCGCCTGCAGGAGCTGAAGCTCTCGCTGACGAAGGCGATCAGCGACCTGTCGCAGCGCGAGGGCCGCGCGCCCACGGTCGCCGAGCTGGCCGCCTACCTCAAGATGACCGAGGAGGAGGTGCTGGAGGGCCTGGAGTCGGCCAACGCCTACTCCACGGTGTCCCTCGACGCGCCCGACTCCGGCGACGACGACGCCCCCGCGGTGTCCGACTCGCTGGGCATCGTGGACGAGTCGCTGGAGGGCGTCGAATACCGCGAGTCGCTCAAGCCGCTGCTCGAACGGCTGCCGCCGCGCGAGAAGCGCATCCTGCTGCTGCGGTTCTTCGGGAACATGACGCAGTCGCAGATCGCGACCGAGCTCGGCATCTCGCAGATGCACGTGTCCCGGTTGCTGGCCCGTACCCTCGCCCAGTTGCGCGAGGGGCTGACCGCGGAGGACTAACCGTCCCCGTAGAGAGCATGGGTGGTGGGGGGCGCGAGCAGCGCCACCAGCCCGGTCAGGGCCACCACGATCAGCGGAACGCCGATCAGTGGCTGGTCCGACTGGATGAGCGTGACCCCGACGGGCAGCAGGAAGATCTGTGCCAGCACGCCCGGCGACCTCCCCCACCGCTCCGCCCGGAGCAGGCCGCCCCAGGCGACCCAGAGCAGCCCGGCCCCGATCATCAGCCCGAAGGCCGACTCCGCGATGGCCGTGGTGAGGCTGTCAGGCGTGCTCACCACCGTCTCCACCGCTACGTAGATCCCGAGCCCGACGGCGACGAGCCCCTCCAGGGCCACGACGACGGCGGCGACGAGCAAACTCCACGGACGCTTCGACACAGCCAAACCCTATCCGCCCCGGGGTTCGGTCCCGCCGGGGATGTTCCCCCACCCCGAGCAGGTCGGCGATCAGCGGCTACGCTGGCGATATGCGCGCAATGTTGCTGGTCAATCCCAAGGCCACCACCACCAACGCCCGCACGAGAGACGTGTTGATCCGCGCGCTCGGCGCGGCCGTGGAGCTGTCGGTGGAGGAGACCGGCTACCGGGGGCACGCCGCGACACTGGCGGCCACGGCCCATGCCAAGGGGTTCGACGTGGTCGCGGTGCTCGGCGGCGACGGCACGATCAACGAGACCGTCAACGGCCTGCTCAACCCGGTCAACGGCCACGACACCCCGCCGGCCGATGACCCCAGCTCCGGCCGCCCCGGCCTCATCGTGATCCCCGGCGGCAGCGCGAACGTGTTCGCCCGTTCACTCGGCCTGCCGAACGAGCCGGTCGAGGCCACCGGCGCGGTCCTGGAGGCGCTGCGCGAGGGCCGGCGCCGGACCGTGGGCCTGGGGCAGGCGCTGTGGGAGGGGCACAACCGGTATTTCACGTTCTGCGCGGGCATGGGGTACGACGCCGAGGTCGTGCGGGCCGTGGAGGGCCTGCGGGGCACGGGGAGGAAAGCTACCCCGGCCCGGTATGTGAACACCGCTCTGCGGCACTATCTGGCCACGGACAAGCGGCATGCTCCGATGACCCTGACCGGGCCGGGCATCCCGGCGGCCGAGGGCGTGTTCATGACGATCATCACCAACACCTCGCCGTGGACGTACCTGGGGGGCAAGCCGGTGACGCCGACGCCGTGGGCGAGCTTCGAGACCGGGCTCGACCTGCTCGGGCTGAGGCGGATGGGGCCGGTCCAGATCGCCGGGTTGATCCGGCAGATCCTCACGGAGAGTGACGCCGTCCCGTCCGGCAAGCATCTCGTCCAGCTGCACGACGAGGCCGAGTTCACCCTCACCGCCGACCGTCCCGTGGCCTTCCAGCTGGACGGGGACTACCTGGGCGAACGCGAATCCGTAACATTCCGGTCTACCCCGAACGCGTTACAAGTTCTGGTCTAGCCGGTTACATTCGGTCATTGTGTGACGCATCCGACATCCATAACCCCCAAAACTTCGCCCCAACCCTCTTGCGTGCACTCTGCGTGGCTGAAAAGCTCAACACTGACGTCGGAACGTAGGACCTTTAACAACCCCAAGGCCCTCCGGCTGTCGGCGGACAACCCCGGTCCAACACCTGGATGCGGGTAATTGTTCGCGCGAGTTAGTGAAACTCTTCACAAAGTAGCCGCACGGAGCCGACCAAAGGTTCCATCTACTAAGGAGTGGACGCATGGACTGGCGCCACCGAGCTGCCTGCCGTGACGTGGACCCCGAGCTGTTCTTCCCGATCGGCAACACCGGCCCTGCCCTGATGCAGATCGAAGAGGCCAAGCAGGTCTGCCGGTCCTGCCCGGCCGTCGACGCGTGCCTGAAGTGGGCGCTGGAGTCCGGACAGGACGCCGGCGTCTGGGGCGGTCTGAGCGAGGACGAGCGCCGCGCTCTCAAGCGCCGCACCGCCCGCGCCCGCGCCCGCGCCTCCGCCTGACCCCGCTGTTCCCCGCAGGAGCCGTCCAGCTTGGCGTGATCGACGTTTCCGCCAAGACCCCGTCGCGACGCGTACGCGGCGGCCAGGCTCGTACGGACCGGGCGCGCCGCCCCTGAGGCGGCCGCCCGGACCTGCGGAACCTCACGCGGACGGCATCGGGATCGACAACCCGACGTGCGTGCCGCCCCCCTCGCGCGGCTCGATCGTGAGCCTGCCCGACAGCTCCCCCTCCACCAGCGTGCGGACGATCTGCAGCCCCAGACTGGTGGACTTGTCGAGATCGAAGTCCGCGGGAAGGCCGCGCCCGTCGTCCCAGACGGTGACGTTCAGCCGGTCGGGAGCGGGCTCGACCACCACCTCCATGCGCTTGGGACGCCCGTGCTGCAACGCGTTCTGCAGCAGCTCGGTCAGCGCCATGGCCAGCGGCGTGGCAATGAGCGAGGGCAGCACGCCGAACGCCCCCACCCGCCTCGGCGTGACCGCCGCCTCGGCCGCCGACACCTCGCCCGCCATCGCGATCACCCGGTCGGCGATCTCGTCGAAGTCGACGAACTCCTCCGGCGCGTGCGACAACGTCTCGTGCACGATGGCGATCGAGCCGACACGGCGCACGGCCTCCTCCAGCGCCTCGCGGCCCTCGGGCACCTGAAGGCGCCGCGCCTGGAGCCGCAGCAGCGCGGCGACGGTCTGGAGGTTGTTCTTGACGCGGTGGTGGATCTCGCGGATCGTGGCGTCCTTGGTCATCAGCTCGCGCTCGCGCCGCCGCAGCTCGGTGACATCCCTTATGAGGACGAGCGCGCCGATGCGGCCGCCGCCGACGATCAGCGGGATCGCCCTGAGCTGCACGATCGTGCCGCCCGACTCGACCTCGGTCTCCTTGGCCGCGCGCCCGCTGGCCACGATCATCAGGTCTTCGTTGATCGGCTCGTCGGAGTAGCACAGCGTCGCCGTCACCCGGCCCAGCTCGGCGCCCACCAGGTCGGCGTGCAGGCCGAGCCGCCGGTAGGCCGACAGGGCGTTGGGCGAGGCGTACGTGACCCGCCCGGCCCGGTCGAGCCGCAGCAGGCCGTCGCCGACGCGGGGCGAGCGGACCAGGATCGGCTCCTCCCCCGAGAACGGGAAGCGCCCCTCGGCGACCATCTGCGCCAGGTCGGACGCGCTCTGGAGGTAGGTCAGCTCCAGCCGGGACGGCGTGCGGGCCGAGGAGAGGTTCGTGGAGCGCTGGATGACGCCGAGGAAGCGGCCCTCGCCGTTGTCGACCGCCCGGCGCACCGGGATGGTCTCCTCGCGGACCGGGACCCCCGTGGACCAGTCGGGGTCGCCCTCGCGGCAGATGCGGCGCTCGTTCCAGGCCGTGTCGATGAGGTGGCGCTCGCCCTTGGCGGCCATGCTGCCGACGATGTCGTCGTGGTAGACGGTGGGGCCGGTGGTGGGGCGCATCTGGGCGATGGCGATCCAGCCGTTCTCACCGAGCAGCGGCGCCCACAGGATGAGGTCGGCGAAGGACAGGTCGGCCAGCAGCTGCCAGTCGGAGACCAGTGAGTGCAGCCAGTCGAGGTCCGCCTCGTCGAGTGCGGTGTAGCGGGCGACGAGGTCGCTGAGAGTCGGCACGAGTGCATCATGCGTGCTTCGGCCGCCAACAGCCAAACCGACCCCCTGATCGAATGCGCAGCTCCTGGCCGGGGAAGGACTCCGCGCACCGCACACGGGTGCGCCACCGTGCGCCCGGCGCGACTTTCGGGGAATCTCATGGTGTGAGAACCGTCACACGGCGGGGTCGCCCGATCCCCATGACGGGACTTCACGGGCATGCCGGAGGTGATCGACACGGGCGGGTGGCTCCTCGATGACGCGGGCCCGGCACCGGCCTCGGTTGCGATCGCGCACGCTGCTGTGGATATCCTTCACAATCAGTCTGAGCTGCCCGGATTCGCGCGTACTTGGTGGTGTGCGCGCTCCGTGCGGATATGCCGTCCCTCCAGGTGGTTGACCGCTCGGGCCGATATGAGTTCCGATGATCTCGCGGTGATCAGACACGCCCTCACCGCCGTGCCAGAAGTGAAGGTGAGAGCGTGACCGACGACGGCCCCCGCGTTCCCAAGTACTACGACGTGAAGCGCAGTCTTCTGGAGCTCACCAAGAGCCTGCCCACGGGCACCGCCCTGCCTCCCGAGCGCACGCTGGCGGTGCGGTTCGAGACCTCGCGCACCACCGTCCGCCAGGCGCTGACCGAGCTGGTCGTCGAAGGCAGGCTGCTGCGCATCCAGGGCAAGGGCACGTTCGTGGCCCAGCCGAAGGTCGCGCAGGTGCTCCAGCTCACCTCCTACATCGGCGACCTGCGCACGGCGGGCCTGGAGCCGGACACCAAGATCCTGGAGATCGGCTACATCACCGCCGACGAGGCGCTCGCGCGGCGGCTGGCCATCAACCCCGGCGGCCGGGTGCTGCGCATCCACCGGCTCCGGCTGGCCAACGGCGAGCCCGTCTCCATCGACACCACCCACCTGTCCGCGCGGCGCTTCCCCCGCCTGCGCCGGGAGCTGGAGGTGCACGCCTCCCTGTACGAGACGCTGCACAACGCCTACAACGTACGGCTCACGGACGCCGAGGAGATCATCGAGACCGTCCTGGCCACCCCGTACGACGCCAAGGCCCTGGGCGTGGACGTGGGCCTGCCGATGCTCCTGCTGACCCGCCACGCCTTCGACGCCGACGGCCACCCGGTGGAGTGGGCGCAGTCCCTCTACCGCGGCGACCGGTACAAGTTCGTCACGCGCCTGCGGCGTCCCTGACCGCGATCGCGGACGGCGGCTTCTAGGCTGGGACGATGAGCGTTCTCGTCGTGGCCGGCACCGACTTCGGCGTGGGCAAGACCGTCGTGTCGGCCGCGCTGGCCGCCCTGGCCGTGGAGCGGGGGTCGTCCGTGGCCGTGGTGAAGCCGGCGCAGACCGGCGGCGGCCACGACCTCGACGAGGTGATCCGGCTGTCCGGGGTGAGCACCACGTTCGAGCTGGCACGCTACGCCGAGCCGCTCTCCCCGGCCGCCGCGGCGCGGGTCGCCGGGGTGCCGCCGGTGTCGCTGACGGCCGCCGCCCGGTTCGTCGAGGAGCTGGCCGAGAGCAACCGGCTGGTCGTCGTCGAGGGCACGGGCGGGCTGCTGGTGCGGTTCGACGAGGACGGCGCGACGATCGCCGACCTGGCCCGCCTGGTGGGCGCGCAGGTGCTCGTGGTGGCCGGGGCCGGGATCGGGGCGCTCAACCACACGGCGCTGACCCTGGAGGCCCTGGCGCACCGGGGGCTCGACCCGGCGGGCGTGGTGATCGGGCGCTGGCCGGCGGAGACCGGGATCATCGAGCGGAGCAACGTCGCCGATCTGGAGATGCTGGCCGCGCGGCCGCTGGCGGGGGTGCTGCCCGAGGGAGCCGGGAGACTCGGCCGCGAGGCGTTCGTCCGGGCGGCGCGCGAGGGGCTGGGCGCCACGCTGGGCGGTTCGTTCGACCCGTCCGCCTTCAAGCGGCGGGTGGGGGTGCTCTAGCAGGCGGCCTCGGGGAGGCGGCAGACCCTGACGGTCATCTCGCGCGCCTGTCCGATCAGGCCCTTGAAGCCCTTGAGCGGCAGGCTCCTGGTCGGCCAGGCCGACTCGCCGGCGATGTAGAGGGCCGCGCCGCGCCTGACGGCGACCGCGTGCTCGCCGTTCTCGAAGAAGCGGCCGCCGGCGCGCAGGCCGTCGTCGCCCACGTCCAGGGGCCGGGTGAAGTAGCGGCGGCGGTTGACGCCCTTGCCGACGTCGGCGCAGCGCCTGAGGTCCGCGCGCAGGACGCGCATGGCGGCCTCGGCGTGCCGGACGTCCTGGTAGACGACGAGCTGCTCGTACTTCATCTCGTCCTCGCTGGAGTACAGGACGGCCCGCGCCTCCAGGCGGCCGCCGTCCCGCCTGCGGTACGACAGGCACGGGGCGAGCTGGAGCGGCAGTTCGACGGAGTTCTTGACGGTGTAGGTCTCCCACTGCCTGGCGGGCGGGTGCTTCTCCAGGAACAACATGCCGTGCGGTAACCCGCCCAGCAGCGTGGACGCGGCCGCCAGCGCGGCGACCCCTGCTGCGAACATGCGAACCTCCCCTTGGTCTGTTGGGAAATGAGATGTCCGGTGCGCGGCAATGGTTCGAGGGTGGGGTTAGCCCTACCGTCCACCGGCACACCAGACCCATTTCGCGGGGGTCTGGTGGGTCAATACCTTTGACGCATGAAAGTCCCCCGTCCCTGGTCGGCACGTGCCTGGCTCGACACGTCCCACGTGATGATCGGGCTGCCGGTCGCCATGGTGCTCGGCGGGCTCACGTTGCTGCTGGCCGTGGCCCCGCCGGTGCTGCGGCGCGGCGTCCCGGTGTTCACCCGGGTGCAGCGGTCCAGGTTCGCGGCCTTCCTCGACGTACGCATCCCGCCGCCGGTGGGACCGGCCGGCTGGCGCAGGGCGACCACCTGGCGGCAGATCGCCTACCACCTGCTGTCGCCCTTCGTGGGCGCGGCGGCGGCCTTCCTCGTCGCACTGGCGTGGGGCGGCGCCGTGGTGGGGCTGCTGGCGTTCCTGCCACCGCGCATACAGGCGCCGCCGCTGGTGTTCCTGGTCGACCTGCGCGATCCGGTCATCGTGGGAGTCTCCATGGGGACCGGCCTGGCGCTGCTGCTGCTCGCCCCCCTCCTGGCCAGGGGCATGGCGGCGCTCGACCTGTCGGTGGCGCGCACGCTGCTCGGGCCCAGCCGTAACGAGCTGGGGCAGCGCATCGAGACGCTGACCGAGAGCCGGGCCGGCGTGATCGACGCCGCCGACGCCGAGCGCCGCAGGATCGAGCGCGACCTGCACGACGGCGCCCAGCAGCGCCTGGTCTCGCTCGCCATGAACCTCGGCCTGGCCAGGGCCACCCTCACCGACCTGCCCGAGCCCGCCCGCGAGGCGATCGAGCGGGCCCACGAGGAGGCCAAGCAGGCGCTCAAGGAGCTGCGCGACTTCGTCCGCGGCCTGCATCCGGCCGTGCTCAACGACCAGGGGCTCGACGCGGCGCTCTCCGGCGTCGCCGCCCGCGCCCCGCTTCCCGTACGCCTGCGCGTCGACATCGACCGGCGCGTCTCCCCGACCATCGAGGCGGTGGCCTTCTTCATCGTGTCCGAAGCACTGACCAACATCGCCAAACACTCCGCCGCGACCAGGGCCGAGGTGACGGCCCGGCGCGAGCGCGACCGCCTGCACGTGCTGGTGCACGACAACGGCTGCGGCGGCGCCCGGCTCGACGGCGGCACCGGGCTGCGCGGCCTGGCCCAGCGCATCGACTCCGTGGACGGGACGCTGCGCCTGTCCAGCCCGCTCGGCGGGCCGACCACGATCGAGGTGGACCTGCCGTGCGAGTAGTGCTGGCCGAGGACTCCGTCCTGTTGCGCGAGGGGCTGATCAGGCTGCTGGACGCGTCCGGCATGCGGGTGGTGGCGGCCGTGGACGAGGCCGAGGGCCTGCTGCGGGCCGCCGAGGAGCACCGGCCGGAGCTGGTGATCACCGACGTCCGGATGCCGCCCACGCACACCGACGAGGGGCTGCGCGCCGCTCTCGTGCTGCGCCGCCAGCATCCCGGCCTGCCCGTGCTGGTGCTCTCCCAGTACGTCGAGGAACGCTACGCCGCCCGCCTGCTGGCCACGGCGACCGGCGGCGTCGGCTACCTGCTGAAGGACCGGGTGGCCGACGTGGCCGACTTCATCGACGCCCTGCGCAGGGTCGCCGGCGGCGGCACCGCCCTCGACCCGGAGGTCGTCGCCCAGCTCCTGCTGCGCGGCGACAGCGACCCGTTGGAACGGCTGACGCCACGCGAGCACGAGGTGCTCAAGCTCATGGCCGAGGGCCGCTCGAACGCCGGCATCGGCCAGGCGCTCGTGCTCAGCGAGGGGGCCGTGGGCAAGCACATCGGCAACATCTTCACCAAGCTCGACCTGTCCCCCGCCGAGGGCGATCACCGCCGGGTCCTCGCCGTCCTGCAGTTCCTCAAGATCAGGAGCATGCCGTGAGGGCCATATGGCTGACGGCGGGAGCCGTGGCCACGGTGGCCGCCCTGCTGCTGTCCGTCCTGCTGGTCTGGAACGGGTTCGCCCGGGCCACCGCGCCGCAGGAGAGGCAGGTCAGGTCGGTGCCGTTCGAGCTGAGCACGCTGAAGGTCACGACGGGCAGCGGCGAGGTGAACGTGGAGATCGCCCCGGGCCCGGCGGGCGAGCTGACGATCGCGCGGAACGTGGGCTGGACCTCGATCGACCGGCCGGTGATCACCGAGGACTGGAACGGCGACACCCTGCGGCTCGACATCCGGTGCGGGGCCTCGCGCGACCCGGACGGTCCCGTGTGCCGGGCCGACTACACGCTTCTGGTGCCGTTCGAGACCGGGATCGAGGCCCGGACGACCGTCGGCGACCTCTCGGTCGGCAACGTGGTCGGCGCCGTGCGGCTGACCACCGTGTCGGGGGACGTGCGGGCCGAGGGGATCACCGGCGGGCTGTGGGCCAGGTCCGGTTCGGGGACCGTCAACGGCAACTCGCTGCTCGGCACCCAGGCCGACGTCGAGACCGGCTCGGGCGACGTACGGCTCGACTTCGCCAACCCGCCCCTCACGGTCAGGGCCGTCGCGCGGGCCACCGGCGACGTCGAGCTGCGCCTGCCGCCGGAGACCTACGACGTGACGACCGAGGGACGGCGCACCGAGGTGGAGGTCGACGCGTCCACGGGCGCGCCCAGGAAGGTCGAGGCACGGGCGCCGCTGGGCTCGGTCCGCGTCTGCTGCGGATAGCGGCAGAGCACCCGGTCCAGTCCAGACGCAAGCCTGAGGATCTGTTTACTCTTATCACTGGTTGGTAAGTTCCCGGCATGGAGTCTGCGAAGCACGCCGGTGACGTCGCCGTCGCCGTGTCCAAGGCCTATGGCGTCGAGACCATGTTCACCCTGTCGGGAGGCCACGTCTTCCCGCTGTACGACGGCGCGGTGCACGAGGGCATGCGCATCCTCGACGTACGCCACGAGCAGAGCGCGGTCTTCGCCGCCGAGGCGACGGCCCGGCTGACCAGAAAGCCCGGCCTGGCCGTGCTCACCGCCGGCCCGGGCATCACCAACGGCGTCAGCGGCATCGCGACCGCGCACTTCAACGGCTCGCCGGTGGTCGTCATGGGCGGCCGCGCCCCCCAGTCGCGCTGGGGCAGCGGCGCCCTCCAGGAGATGGACCATCCGCCGCTGCTCGGCCCGATCACCAAGCTGTCGTTCACCTCCTCCGGCGCCGACTCGGTCGGCCAGGACGTCGAGTCGGCCTTCCGCACCGCCGTCGCGCCCCAACGCGGCCCGGTCTTCCTCGACTTCTACATGGACCACCTGTTCGCCCCCTCGCCCGCCCACGAGGTGCACACGCAGTCGCCCTCGCCGCTGGAGCCCGACCCCGACGACCTGGCCTCCATCGCCCGGCTGCTGGCCGAGGCCCAGCGTCCGGTGCTGGTCTACGGCTCCGACGTGTGGATGGACCGGGCCGAGGAGGCCGCGCGCGACTTCGCCGAGACCTGGCGGCTGCCGGTCATCCCCAACGGCCAGGGCCGCGGCATCCTGCCCGCCGGGCACGAGCTGCTCGTCACCCGCGCCCGCGGCCTGGCCTTCTCCCAGGCCGACCTGGTCATCGTGATCGGCACCCCGCTCGACTTCCGGCTCGGCTACGGCTGGTTCGGCGGCAAGGACGGCGCGCCGCTGGCCCGCGTCGTGCACATCGCCGACGCGCCCTCGCAGCTCGCCACGCACATGCAACCCGCCGCCAAGGCCGCGGGCGACCTGTCGGTGGTCCTGTGGAGCCTCGGCGCGGCCTGCGGCGACGCCGGGGTCAAGCCCGGCTCGTACGCGTCCTGGCTGTCCACGCTGGCCGACGCCGCCGCCGCGGCGATCGAGGGCGACGCCGGCCTGCTGGCCGCCGACACCGACCCGATCCATCCCATGCGCATCTACGGCGAGCTGGGCAAGGTCCTGGCCGACGACGCCGTGGTCATCGGCGACGGCGGCGACTTCGTCTCCTACGCCGGCAAGTACGTCGAGCCCAGGCAGCCGGGCAACTGGCTCGACCCCGGCCCGTACGGGTGCCTCGGCACCGGGCTCGGCTACTCCATCGCCGCCCGGCTGGCCCGTCCGTCCTCGCAGGTCGTGCTCCTGCTCGGCGACGGCGCCGCCGGCTTCTCCCTGATGGACGTCGACACCCTCGTACGCCACCGCCTGCCGGTCGTCATGATCTGCGGCAACAACGGCATGTGGGGTCTGGAGAAGCACCCCATGCAACTCCTGTACGGCTACGACGTGGCCGCCGACCTCCAGCCGCAGTGCCGCTACGACCAGGTCGTGACGGCACTGGGCGGCGGCGGCGAGCTGGTCACCAAGCCGTCGGAGATCGGGCCCGCGCTGCGCAGGGCGTTCGACTCCGGCATCCCGTACATGGTCAACATCGCCACCGACCCGCAGGTCGCCTACCCCCGCAACACGACGGGGATCTGACCCCCTACGACTTGGGCGTGGCCGAGGGGGTCGGCGACGGCGTCGGCGTCGTGCAGATGCCGTCGATGACGTAGAGCGTGATCACCTTCGTCTCCGGGACCACCGTGCCACCGGCCGGCACCGTCTTGGTGATCTTGCGGCAGGCGGGGTCGTCGGTGGTCACGGAGGTGTCGCGGACGTGGACCTGAAGGCCCGCCGCCTCGATCATCTCCTGCCCCTTGAGGAAGGACAGGCCGGCGACCTCGGGCACCTTGATCTTCTTGACCGTCGACGTCGGCGTGCTCGTCGGCGTCTTGGTCGGTCCCTTCGTGGTGGTCGGGGTGGTGGTGGGCGTGGTCGTCGGCTCCTCCTCGGGCTCCGACGGCTCCTCGCTCGGAGGGTGCGTGGGCGGCCTGGTGGTGGGCGGCAGGGCCGGCTTCGTGGCAGGCGTCGCCGTGGGCTTGCCGCCCTTCTTGGGGCCGGACTTCGTCGGCGTGGGGCCGTCGTCGCTGTCGCCCTGATGGGTGATGGTCGAGGTCGGCGTCGGCGTGCCGGGGACCATGCCCGTCAGCGCCACCGCGCCGGCGCCCACGCCGAGCACCACCGCGGCCGTGAGCCCGACGACCAGGCCGGTCCTGCGCGGCGCCTTGGCGGCGCGGCGGCCACCCGGGCGGCGCTCGCCGACGGCGGCGGTGGTCTCCTCCGCCGACGCCGGCAGGTGCGTACCCGTCTGGAACGCGCCACCCCCGGCCGGCGGCTGCCCGCCCTGGTAGGCGGGCGGCTGCCCCTGCTGGTAGGCACCGGTCTGCGAGGGCTGCCCCTGCTGATAGGCGCCCGTCTGCGAAGGCTGACCCGGCTGGTAGGCGCCCGTCTGCGGGGACTGGCCCGCCTGGTAGGCCCCGGTCTGGTACGACTCGGGCGGCGGGGCCATCGCGGCCCCCGTGGCCGGCGGCGCGATCTCGGCCACCGGCGTGATCGCCTGGCCCGACCCGGCCGTGCGGGCCGCCTCGCTCATCGCCTTCGCCGTCGGGAACCGCCTGGCGGGGTCCTTCGACAGCGCCACCTCCACCAGCGTCCGGATCGGCGCCGGGATGTCGGCGGGCAGCGGCGGCGGCGCCTCCCGGATGTGCTTGAGCGCGATCGTGACCGCGCTGTCACCGTCGAACGGCCGCTGACCCAGCAGGCATTCGTAGGCGACCACGCCGAGCGCGTAGATGTCCACGGCCGGCGTGACGGGCGCGCCCTCGGCCTGCTCGGGCGCGCAGTAGGCGGCCGTGCCCAGCACCATGCCGGCGTCGGTCAGCCGGTTGGCCAGGTCGGAACGGGCGATGCCGAAGTCGGTCAGCACCAGCGTCCCGTCGCGCTGCACCAGCAGGTTGCCCGGCTTGACGTCACGGTGCACGATCCCCTGGTCGTGCACCGCCTGCAGCGCCGAGGCGGCCTGTGCGATGAGCTCCATGGCCGCCTGGGGCGGAATCCGGCCGAGCCGGGCCAGGAGCCGGTCGAGCGGCTCCCCGTCCACGAACTTCATCACGAGGTAGACGGTGTCGCCGCTCACCCCGTAGTCGTAGACGTCCACCACGCCGGAATGGTTGATCGTGGCCATCGCCCTTGCTTCCCCCTGGAAGCGGGCGACGAATCCGCGATCATCCATGCGGCCTGGGAGCAGCACCTTGACGGCGACGGTGCGGGCGAGCACGATGTCCTCGCCTCGCCACACCTCGCCCATGCCGCCGGCGCCGATGCGGGTATCCAGCCGATACCGCCCCGCCAGCGTCGTGCCTTGGGCAACCATGACTCCCCCGCTACCCCCCTACATCGGTAACCTCGCCCACCCCGCGGTTCTCCAACAAAGCGAACTTTTGTCGCGGTGAGGTAACACCGTGGTCACGGAAACTCCGAGAGTGTACCGGTCTCAGGAGTCCCATATGCCACTCAAATGCCGCAAGCCGTACAAACCCTATCCTGGAGCCTTATAGGCGTTGTTGTCCGCGTTTCCTGGAGATCAGAATCGCCCTGGGTAGGCTGATTCCCATGACGCTCTCACCTGGACTCCGCTCCCAACTGCTCACCATGGTCGAGAGATCCGACACAGCCGAGAAGTTCGGCAGCGGCGACGTGCCCGTGCTGGCCACGCCCAGACTGCTCGCGCTGGCCGAACGGGCCACCGTCGAGGCCGTACGCCCCCATCTGGCCGAGGGCGAGACGTCGGTCGGCACCCGGGTCGAGCTCGAACACCTGGCCGCCAGCCCCCTCGGCGCCCACGTCGAGCTCACCGCCGAGCTCACCGAGGTGGACGGCCGCCGGCTGGTCTTCACCTTCGAGGCCCGCGACCTGCAGGGCACGGTCGTGGGCAGGGGCACGGTCGAGCGAGTGGTCGTCGACCGCGCCAGGTTCCTGGCCCGCGTCAGTCGATGACGGCGATCAGATCGCCCTCCTGGATCACGTCGCCCTCGGCGACCTGGAGCTGGGACACCACGCCCCCGTCCTCGGCGAGCACGGGGATCTCCATCTTCATCGACTCCAGGATGACCAGCGTGTCACCCTCGGAGACCGCCTCGCCCTCCCGGACGACCACCTTCCACACGTTCGCCACCATCTCGGCGCGCACCTCAGCCACCGGGGCTCCTCTCTTCCGACGCCACCAACCATGTCAACAGGGTCAAGCCCGCATTCGCCCGACCAGTCCTGTGTCGTAGTCTCCCGCGACGAATGCCGGGTTCTCCAGCAGCTCGGCGCAGAAGGGCAGATTGCTCTTCGGCCCTTCCACGGTGAACTCCGCGACCGCCTTGCGGCCCAGCTCCAGCGCCTCGGTACGGTCGGCCCCGACCACGCACAGCTTGGCCATCAGCGGGTCGTAGTACATGCTCACCGTGTTGCCCACCTCGTAGCCGGAGTCGACGCGGACGCCGTCGCCGGCGGGCTCGTCCCAGGCGGTGATCCGGCCGGGCCCGGGGAGGAAGCGCTTGGGGTCCTCGGCATAGACCCGGAACTCGATCGCGTGCCCGGTGGGCGCCACCGTGATCTCCGGGCTCTCCCCCGCGGCCACGCGCAGCTGCAACTCCACCAGGTCGAGGCCGGTGACCAGCTCCGTGACCGGGTGCTCGACCTGGAGCCTGGTGTTCATCTCCAGGAACACGAAGTCCTGGGCGTCGGCGTCGACCAGGCACTCGACCGTGCCCGCCCCGACGTAGCCGACGGCCTCGCCGGCCCGCACGGCTGCGGCCAGCATGCGTTCGCGCAGCTCGGGGCCGATGCCGGGGGACGGCGACTCCTCGACGACCTTCTGGTGGCGGCGCTGCACCGAGCAGTCGCGCTCGCCCAGGGCCAGCACCCGGCCGTCGGGCAGGCCGAGGATCTGCACCTCGACGTGGCGGGCGCGTTCGACGTAGCGCTCCAGCAGGACAGCGGGCCCGGCCAGCGCGTCACCCGCGCCGCCCGCCGCGGCCGCCGCGGCGAACCTGGCCGCCGCCCTGGCCGCCTGCTCGAACGCCTTGGCCAGCCCGGCGTCGTCGCGGGCCACGCTCATGCCGATCCCGCCACCGCCGCCGGCGGTCTTGACCATGACCGGGTAGCCGATCAGCTCGGCCGCGTCGAGCGCGGCGACCAGGTCGGTGACCGGTTCCCTGGTGCCCGCGGCGACGGGCACGCCCGCCTCCTCCATGAGGTTCCTGGCGTTGATCTTGTCGCCCATACGGTCGATGCACTCCGGCGACGGCCCGATCCACACCAGCCCGGCCTCGATCACCGCCCGCGCGAACGCGGCGTTCTCCGACAGGAAGCCGTAACCGGGGTGAACCGCCCCCGCTCCCGTGGCACGGGCCGCCTCCAGGAGCCTGGCGGGGTCGAGGTAGCTCTGCGCGGGGTCGGCCGGGCCGATCAGCACCGCCTCGTCGGCCTCGCGCACGAACGGCAGCCCGGCGTCGGCCTCGGAATGGACGGCGACGGCCCGCAACCCCATCCGCCTGACCGTGCGGATGATCCGCCGCGCGATCTCCCCGCGGTTGGCGATCAGAACGGGCCCGAGCGTCTCAGCAGTCACGCAGACAACCCTATGACCGCCGTCAGCTCGTCCCCTTTCCCCTGGGCGCACCGATCAACAGAGCATGATCTGTAGGAACCCCACAAAACCGGGCGATTCAGCTAGATGCGGCCTCTGCCGACCACCCGGGTCAGGGCGTCGAGCGCGGCGGCGTCGTACGCGCTGCCCGCCGTGAGCCTGATGCGCTCCAGCGCCGCCCCCGCCCGGTCGCGATCGGTGGACGGCCCCACCAGGTCGTCGTAGGCGTTGGCGACCCTGATGATGCGGCTGGACAGCGGCGGGTCGTCGGCGATCTCGTCGCACTGCCTGCGGACCACCTCGGCCACCCGGTCGAGCACGCCCGTCTGCCTGATCACCTCGGCCCCCAGCTCGGCGATGCGCCGCGCCTGCTCCGGATCGGCGAGCACGGTCGCGCCCCCCGGGATGGGGTCGCGCAGCGAGAGCTGGCCGATGTCGTGCATGAGGGCGGCGTACTCCAGCTCCAGCAGCTCGGGTTCGGCCATGCCCAGCTCCCGGCCGACCGCCACGGCCAGGCGGGAGACCCTGCGGGAGTGGCCGGGCTCGACGTAGCCGCCGACCTCGGTGACCCGCGACAGGGCGCGGACGGTCTGCAGGTAGGTGGCGCGAATGCCGGCGTACTTGCGGAAGGCCACCTGCGTGACCAGCAGCGGCGCGGCGAAGACCAGCAGGGCCACCAGGTCCATGCTGTGCGTGGCGAGCGCGAGCAGCACGCCGGAGGCGGCCACGGCGGCGCCCAGCGGGAACGCCATGTTGATCTCGTCGCGCACCGCCACCCGGAACGCCGTGCGCAGCCGCTCGGCCCGCAGCAGCGCGGCGATCAGCACGTCGACCAGCAGCGTCACCGTGATCAGCGAGACCATCACGACGAGCGCCGGCCACCAGGTGTGGGCGCCCGGCGGCGGCTTGGTGAGCTGGTAGAGCGGGTCGGCCAGCGGGCGGAAGGCGAAGGCCAGCAGCGCGCCGGTGAGCAGGCGGCGGGCCATCGCGTCGAGCCGCGGCGGCCGGCCGACGGCCAGGTGGGGCAGCGCGCCGGCGACCATCCCCGCCGCGATCACGGCCACGACCTGCAACGCGGAGTGGCGCAACTGGTTCTGGCTGAGGTCGAGCAGCAGGGTGTAGCCGAGCGCCGCGGCGGCGCCGATGGGCGCGACCTCCCTGTTGCCCGGCATGGTCAGCCGGGCCAGCTCGCCCACCGCGATCAACGCGCCGAACCCGATGGCGATCTCGGGACGGTCGAGCCCGACGGCCGCCGTGTGCGCCACCCCCGCGACGGCGACCAGGCCGGCCGCGCAGATCAGCAGCAACTGGCCGGAGTCGAGCCTGCGCAGGACGGTGGCCTGCGCCCTGTCGGCGCGCCGGACGCGCTCGGTGGTGGTCATGGCCCGCTCACGACCTGGATGGGCATCGTCGGGTCGTCGTGGTCCTTGATCGTGGCCTCGGCGGCGTCGGGCGGCGGCGCCTCGACCCGGCGCGGCGGCTGCCACGGATTGCGTTCCAGCGCCTTGATGAACGCGGCCACCATGATCGGGTCGAAGTGCGTGCCGGAGCATTTGCGCAGCTCCTCCACGGCCACCTCGACCGGACGCGCCCCCCGGTAGGAGCGGTCGGAGGTCATCGAGTCGAACGCGTCGGCCACCGCGATCACCTTGGCGAACTCGGGGATCTCGTCGCCGGCCAGGCCCATCGGGTAGCCGGTGCCGTCGTGGCGCTCGTGGTGGTGCATGATCCCGGCGTAGGCCTCGTCGAGGAAGCCGATGCCGCGGACGATCTCCAGCCCGCGCATCGGATGGAGCTGGATCGCGGCGAGCTCCCCCTCGGTGAGCGGCCCGTCCTTCTGCAGCACCTTCGTGGGCACGCCGAGCTTGCCCACGTCGTGGAGCATGCCGGCGTAGCGGATGGCGCGCACGCGTTCGAGGCCCATGCCGATCTCCTGGGCGATCATGCTGGAGGCGAGCGAGACACGCGTGCAGTGGCCCCGCGTGTAGTAGTCCTTGGTCTCGACGGCCTGGCAGAGCGCGGCGATGGTGGCGTCGTACGAGCGCTGCTGGGCGTGGTACTGGCCGAACGCCCAGCGGGCCACGAACAGCGGCATCAGCACGAGCACCGCCGAGATCGACTGCACGGTCGCCCACAGCCCGGCCACCAGCAGCCCGAACGTGCCGTAACCGAGGTAGGACAGCAGGAACTGCACCATGCCGCGCAGCGGCACCTCCGTGGCCCGCACGCTGGTCGCCAGGCTGATCATGGTCAGCGTGAGCACGATGTTGAGCGGCACGAAGACGGCGGTCGCGGCGGCGTAGGGGCCGATGAGGCTGTCGAACTCGTTGACCCGCGGCACCCCGATCGTGCCGTGCAGCCACTCGTAGACCCAGCCGGAGGCGTAGCCGCAGACGGCGAACTGGGCGCCGTTGAACAACCGTTTGATCAACGGCAGCCCCGGCCGCACGCTGACCGCCGCGGTGAGCCCCACGACCGCCGCGCCCTCCGGCCCGATCAGCACGACCGCGGCCAGCGACGCCGAGAAGCTCACCGACACCGCGAACTGCTCGACGTTGAGCAGCGTCGGCATCGACTCGCACACCAGGAAGAGCAGCGCGAGCACCAGCAGGATGTCGAGATTCTCCGGCGCCACGAGCGGGCCGGAGACGATCGCGCTGTGCCCGATGAGAGCGGCCGCCGCCGCGATCACGGCGACCAGGTAGACCCTCGCGGGCCAGGGCAGGTCACGCATTGCCGCCCCCTACTGCGGTCAGGTCCAGGACACCCCTGGCGGAAGCGCGCCGATACCGGCCAGGACCACCGTCGAGGCGACCACGATGACGGCGGCGAGCAACCAGGTGAACCTGTCCTTCAACATCCCACATGCCTCCACGTCGACTTCTGGAGTTCACGCTACAGAAGAGGACGTCACCGTACGGGCCGAGCGGGAAATCGCAAGCAAAGTGTAATCAAGCAACTACCTGGCGCGACTCCGCGCCCAGGCCACGGTGCTCTTGACACCGGTCGGCAGGTCGGTGCGCGGCTCCCAGCGCAGCCCCTCGTGGGCGGGCACCGGGTCGACGGCCATCGCGGGCAGGTCGCCGACGCGCGGCGGCGCGAACCCCGGCTTGTCGTGGGCCCCGGCCGCGTCGGCGATCAGCGAGTGCAGGCGCCTGTCGGTGGTCTGGATGCCGGTGCCGAGGTTGAACCGGCGGCCGTTGCCATCGCTGCCGCAGGCCCGGACGAAGCCGTCGACCACGTCGTCGACATAGACGTAGTCGCGGGTCTGGGTGCCGTCGCCGTAGAGGACGGTGGGGGTGCCGTTGAGCAGGGCGTCGGTGAAGATCGACACGACGCCGGCCTCGCCGTCGGGCGACTGGCGCGGGCCGTAGACGTTGGAGAGCACCAGCGTGGTGTACTCCAGGCCGTAGAGGGCGCGGAAGGTCGCCAGGTAGGTCTCGGCGCTCAGCTTGGAGGCCGCGTACGGCGAGCGCGGGTCGGTGGGCGCGTCGCCCGGCACGGGGATCGTGGACGGCCGGCCGTAGACCGCCACGGAGGAGGCGAACACCACCTTGCGCGTGGTGCCCTCCTTGGCCGCCGTGAGCACCGAAGCGGTGCCCTCGACGTTGAGCCGGGCGTCGTGGACGGGGTCGGCCACGCTCTTGCGCACACTGATCTGGGCGGCCAGGTGGCAGATGACCTCGGGCCGCAGCTCGGCCGCCAGCCCGATGATCGCCGGGTCGCGCACGTCGAGCACGTGCAGGCTGAAACGGTCGCTCTCGGCCGCGTTGACCAGGTTGTCCCTGCTGCCGGAGGACAGGTCGTCTACGGCGACGACCTCGTGTCCGTCCGCGAGCAGGCGGTCGACGAGATTCGACCCGATGAAACCGGCACCACCGGTGACTAGGACGCGCATGGCGTGAATCCTAGTCGGCCAGCTCCGACCTCACCTGCTCGATCCGCGCCAGCACCTTGGAACGCAGATCGGCGGGGACGGGGTCGCAACCGCAGTGCTTGGCCACGAGCGCCTTGACGGCCTTGTCGAGGTCGTACTCCTTCAGGCACGGGCTGCACTCGTCGAGGTGCACCCGGATGTCGGAGACGTCATGGTCGGTCAGCTCGCCGTCGAGATAGGCGTAGACCTTGTCCAGCACCTCGCGACAGTCGGTGTCGTGCGGGTTGCCACAGCTCATTTCGTTCCCTCCGAGGGGACCAGGCCGCGCTCGCGGGCGTAGTCCTCAAGGAGGCCCCGGAGCTGCCTGCGTCCCCGATGCAGCCTGGACATCACGGTGCCGATGGGAGTGCCCATGATGTCGGCGATCTCTTTGTAGGGGAAGCCTTCGACGTCGGCGAGGTAGACGGCGATCCTGAACTCTTCCGGCAGTGCCGCGAGCGCCTGCTTGATGTCGCCGTCGGGGAGGTGTTCGAGCGCCTCGACCTCGGCCGACTTCAGCCCGCTGGAGGTGTGGGACTCGGCCCGCGCCAGCTGCCAGTCCTCGATCTCCTCGGTGCCGGACTGCTTGGGCTCGCGCTGCTTCTTGCGGTAGCTGTTGATGAACGTGTTCGTCAGGATCCGGTAGAGCCACGCCTTGAGGTTCGTGCCCTCCTGGAACTGGTGGAACGACGCGAACGCCTTGGCGAAGGTCTCCTGAAGCAGGTCCTCCGCGTCCGCTGGATTCCGGGTCATCCGGAGCGCGGCGGAGTAGAGCTGTTCGAGATACGGCATGACGTCGCGCTCGAACCGCTCGCTGCGCTGCTCCAGAGTCTCCGCGCCTGTCGCGGGCACCGGACCCACCCCCCTAAGATCACCGGTGGCCGGCTGTGGCGGTACACCGTACTCAGGGGAGAATACCCGCTGGCCGATGACCTCCTGGTCATCGGGGCGCGGTCTTTCCAATGTGAGCATGCTCGTCGCAACACGCCCGCGCCCTTGTCTGTTCCCGCAAGATAGAAGGTACAGAGGACCCGGTGCGGGGAACGTCAATACGTACCGGCTGGTAGCCCTTTTTCCGGAACTCAGGAGTCGCGTGTGCTGCCCATTCCGGCCGAGGAACTGAACGGCTCTGGGACGCTCGGGCCGTACTGGACCTTCTACCGCGCCGTCGCCGCCGAGCAACTGAACCGATGGCTCCCCGGCGAACCATCGGTGATCCTGGATCTGTCCGGCGGCCGCGGACGCTGGTCCGGCCAGGCCGCGAGGGCGGGACACCGGGTGATCGAGGTGCTCGACTTCCGCCGGACCGTGGACGCGCAGTCCCGTTTGCGGGACGCCGACCGGGTTCGGCACGTACGCGCCGATGATCTGGCGTTTCTTCCCGACGAGAGCGTCGACGCGGTGCTCGCCGAGGAACGCGCGATGTCGATCGAGCTCATGGCCGAGTCGGCGATGAGCGACGTGGCCAGGGTGCTGCGTCCGGGCGGGCGGGCGCTGGTGTGCGTCGACTCGCTGGTGCTCGGCATGGCGATCCTGGCCGAGCAGGAGCAGTGGCAGCACCTGCGGCAGACCGGCGAGGTCATGCTGGTGCCCTGGCCCGACGGCAGCATCACGCGCTGCTTCAGCAGCGGTCAGCTCCGGGAGCTGCTGATGGGGGCCGGGCTGGAGGTGGAGTGGATGCGGCCGCGCACGGTGTTGTCGCCGTCCACGGTCGACCACGTGCTCGGGTCCGACGGGCGGTCGCTGACCTGGCTCGTGCGCACCGAGCTCGACGCCCATCCCGACGACGACGACACGGTCGGGATTCACCTGGTGGCCAGCGCCCGCAAGAGCTGAGCCGCCGGCCGGTCCCGGGGGCCGCCGTTCTTCGTGTCCGGCGGCCTTCGGCTCCCGCCCGCGCGGCTCCCGTCCGCCGGGGCGGCGTCCGGGCGGTCAGCGGCGGCGTTCGCGTCTTCCCTGGCACTGTACGCAGCGGGCGGCCTCCGGGCGGGCCTCCAGCCGACCCTCGGGCACCGGCTTGTCGCAGTCGACGCACCTGCCGTACGCGCCTTCGTCCAGGCGGGTGATCGCCTCGGTCACCGCGCGGCGCTGCGCGGTCGCCGCGGTGAGCATGGCCTGCGCGCGGTCGGCGTCGGTGAGGTCGGAGCCCGCGTCGGCCGCCGAGCGTTCACGGATCGCGACGGGGTCGCCCCGAAGGACCCCGATCGAACGGTCCAGCTCCACGAGCATGTCTTCGAGCCGCCTGCGAGCGGTCGCGACGTCCACGAATCCGCACCTCCGGGTGAAAGGGGGACGCCCGCGGCGAGGACTCCCCGGTTGTCCCGCCCGGCGCAATTAGGGGCATGTCAGAGCGGTGACACCGAGTGAACGGTTGCATCGCTTTCCTCACCGAATGCCCACTTACCCTGCTTCTTACACCTTTAGAAAAGGCCGGCTTCTTCCCCGTCGGGCAGCGGTTTGATGAGATCCGGTCCATTGTTCCGGACATTATTGACATCAGTGGAAACGGGATATGCCGCCAGCCTCCCGGCCTCCGCGGGCACCAGGAGACGCGAGGCGCGGTCGGTGTCGGTCAGACCCGGGTCGAGCCAGTCGGCCCAGCGGTCGCGCTCGATCATCATGGGCATCCTGTCGTGGATGCGGCCGAGGTGGTCCTCCGCGTCCGTCGTGATGACCGTGCAGGTCACCAGCCACTTGAGCGGGTCGTCGTCGTCGCGCGTACGGTCCTTCCAGAACTCGTACAGGCCGGCCATGGCCAGCACGCCGCCGTCCTCGGGGTGGATGAAGTACGGCTGCTTCTTCTTCTCGCCCTCGACGGCCATCCACTCGAAGTAGCCGTCGGCCGGGATCAGGCACCTGCGCTTGGCGAACGCCTGCCGGAACGACGGCTTCTCGGCCAGCGTCTCGGCCCTGGCGTTGATCAGCCGGGAGCCGATCGACGGGTCCTTGGCCCAGACGGGCACCAGGCCCCACTTGACGATCCTGAGCTGCCGGACCGCGTGCTCGTCCTCCTTGGACGTCCGGCTCATGACCGCGTAGACGTTCTTGGTGGGGGCGACGTTGAAGTCCGCGCCCAGCTCCTTGTCGGGCTCGCCGTCGAGCTCGACCTGGAACTCCTCCAGCAACTCGTGCTTCTTGCGCGCCGAGGCGTATCTACCGCACATGTCCCCACATTGCCATACGTGTGTTCGCTTCCGGCCCCGCCGGACGGGGTAGGCGTGCTCGCGTGAAGGCTTACCAGCTCGTCGAGCCCGGCAGAGCCGAGCTGACCGACGTCGACGTGCCCTCCCCCGGACCCGGCCAGGTGCTGCTGCGCGTGGCCGGGTGCGGCGTGTGCCATTCGGACCTGCACCTGCTGCACGCCGCCTCGGGGCTGCCGTACCCGATGACGCTCGGGCACGAGCCCGCGGGCACGGTGGCGGAGCTGGGGGCCGACGTGCGCGGGTGGGAGGTCGGCCAGGGCGTCGTCGGGTACATCGTGTGGGGCTGCGGGGTGTGCCGCCGGTGCGCCGAGGGGGCCGAGAACGCCTGCGAACGGTTCCCGCGCGGTCTCGTGCCCGGCCCCGGGCTGGGGTTCCCCGGGGCGATGGCCGAGTACATGGTGGCCCCGGCGCGTTCGCTGGTGCCGCTCGGCGGGCTCGACCCGGTGGAGGCGGCGCCGCTGGCGGACGCGGGGCTGACGCCGTACCACGCGATCGACCGGTGCCGCGCGCTGCTCACGCCGGCCGCGACCGCGGTGGTGATCGGGGTGGGCGGGCTCGGGCACATGGCGGTGCAGATCCTGCGGGCGGTCACGGGCAGCAGGATCGTCGCCGTGGACCTCGATCCGGCCAGGCTGGCCGCCGCCGGGGGCTACGGCGCCGACGAGACCGTCCTGTCGGACGGCGACGCGGCCGGACGCGTGCTGGAGCTGACCAAGGGGGTGGGCGCGGACGTGGTGCTCGACTTCGTGGGCGCCGGGCCGACGCTGTCGCTGGCCGCGGCGGCGGTGTCCTCGTACGGGCAGGTCGTGGTGGTGGGCCTGGCGGGCGGGACGCTGGCGTTCCCGGCGGCGAGCCCGCCCCAGGGCCTGCCGTGGGGCGCCGCGGTCGTCAAGCCGTACGCCGGGACGCGGCGCGACCTGCACGAGGTGCTCGCGCTGGCCCGTGAGGGGCGGATCAGGGCTCGGGTGGAACGCCGGCCGCTGGCCGAGGCCGCGTCGGTGCTGTCCGAGCTGGAGTCCGGCGCGATCGAGGGGCGCGCGGTCCTGACCCCTTGACCCCTCGAACACGTGACGACGCGTTGTCCACAGGCTGTGAACGCGCCGTACCAGGCCCAGTAGGCTTTGGACATGCCCGCTCAGCACTGGCCCGCGCCGACGGCCGCCACCCCCGTCAACGCCTCCGTCCGCCTGCCCGGCTCCAAGTCCGTCACCAACCGCGCGCTGCTGCTGGCCGCGCTGGCCGACGGTCCGGGCGTCGTGCGCCAGGCGCTGCGCAGCCGCGACGCCGACCTCATGGTCTCGGCCCTGCGCGCGCTGGGCGCCACGCTGACGGCCGTGCGCGAGACCACCGACGCGGTCGACTGGGAGGTGACGCCGGGCCCGGTCAGCGGCGGCGCCCGCATCGACGCCGGTCTGGCGGGCACGGTCATGCGGTTCGTCCCGCCGATGGCGGCGCTGGCCGACGGGCCGGTCTTCTTCGACGGCGACCCCTACGCCCGCAGGCGCCCGATGGGCCCGATCCTCGACGCCCTGCGCGTGCTGGGGGCACGCATCGACAACGACGCGCTGCCGTTCACGATCAGCGGGCCGCTGACCGGCGGCGAGGTCACGATCGACGCCTCCGGCTCCTCGCAGTTCGTCTCGGGGCTGATGCTGACGGCGGCGCGGTTCGAGAAGGGCGTCACGATCCGCCACGTCGGCCCGCCGGTGCCGTCCCAGCCGCACATCGAGATGACCGTGCACATGCTGCGGGAGGCCGGGGTCAGGGTCGACGACGCCGAGCGCGACGTGTGGCGGGTCGAGCCGGGCCCGATCGCGGCCAGGGACATGACGGTCGAGCCCGACCTGTCCAACGCGGCCCCCTTCCTGGCCGCCGCGCTGGTCACGGGCGGCACGGTCACCGTCCCCGGCTGGCCACCGGAGACCACCCAGCCGGGCGACGCGCTGCGCGGCCTGCTCACCACCATGGGCGCCACGGTGACCCGCGACGGCGACGACCTGCTCGTCACCGGCACGGGCGAGGTCAAGGGCCTCGACGCCGACCTGCACGAGGTGGGCGAGCTGACCCCCACGATCGCCGCGCTGGCCGCCCTGGCCACCACGCCGAGCCGCATCCGCGGCATCGGCCACCTGCGCGGCCACGAGACCGACCGGCTGGCCGCGCTGGCCACCGAGATCAACGCACTCGGCGGTGACGTCGAGGAGACGGCCGACGGCCTGCTCATCCGCCCGCGCCCGCTGCACGGCGGCGTGTTCCACAGCTACGACGACCACCGCATGGCCACGGCCGGCGCCGTGATCGGCCTCGCGGTGCCGGGCGTCGAGGTGGAGAACATCGCGACGACCGCCAAGACGCTGCCCGAGTTCGTCCAGATGTGGGCGGCCATGCTGGAGTCCCGATGAGCGGCGTTGATCGGGCGTTTCGCGGCAGGCGGCGGGGGCAATTCGCAGGAGGGTCCGGCATGGTGAGAGGAAGCGAGCGCATGGGAGCGGACCGCTGAGAAAGCGGGAGTACGACGAGGACGACGTACGGGTCAGGCCGGGCAAGGGCTCGCGCCCGCGCACCCGCATCCGTCCCGCGCACGAGGACGCCGTGGAGGGCTTCGTGGTCGCCGTCGACCGGGGCCGCTACACGACCCTGGTCGAGCCCGAGCGCGGCCACAAGCGCAAGCAGCAGCAGCGCCGGCTGGTGGTCGCCATGAAGGCCCGCGAGCTGGGCCGCAAGGGCATCGTGGTCGGCGACCGGGTGGCCCTGGTGGGCGACGTGTCGGGCCGCCCCGACACGCTGGCCAGGGTGGTCCGGGTGGAACCGCGCACCTCGATGTTGCGCCGCTCGGCCGACGACACCGACGACACCGACGGCATCGAGCGCCCGGTCGTGGCCAACGCCGACCAGCTCGTGATCGTCACCGCGCTGGCCGACCCGCCGCCCCGGCCCCGGATGATCGACCGGATCCTGGTGGCGGCGTTCGACGCCGAGATCGACGCGCTGCTCTGCCTCACCAAGTCCGACCTCGCCCCGCCGGACGAGCTGGTCGCCCTGTACGAGCCGCTGGGCGTGCCGCACATCGTGGTCCACAAGGGCGGCTCGCTCGACGAGCTGCGCGAGCATCTGGCCGGCCGCATCAGCGTGCTGGTGGGCCATTCGGGCGTGGGCAAGTCCACCCTGGTCAACGCCCTGGTGCCCGACGCCAACCGCGCGGTCTCGCACGTCAACGCGGTCACCGGCCGCGGCCGTCACACCTCCACCTCGGCCGTCGCGCTGGAGCTGCCCGAGGGCGGCTGGATCATCGACACGCCGGGGGTGCGCAGTTTCGGCCTGGCCCACGTGTCGGTCGAGACCGTGCTGGCCGCCTTCCCCGATCTGGTCGAGGGCACGGTCACCTGCCCGAAGGGCTGCACCCATCTCGGCGACGGGTGCGCGCTCGACGCCTGGGCGGCCGAGGGCAACGCCGACCCGGCCCGCCTGGAGTCGCTGCGCCGCCTGCTGTCCAGCCGCGAGGGCGCCCCCGACGAGCCGGCCGCCTGACCCCCGGCGGGTTCAGGGGCGGTTGGGGCGCAGGGTCCAGGTGACGGTCAGGCTGGTGACCAGGGTGCCGGCCGCGTCCCGCACGTCGACCAGCACGTCGAAGACCGGGCGCTCACCGGCGTCCAGCTTCGCGACGACCTCCTCCCTGGTGGCCGCCACCCGCGCCTCGGCCCGCACCTCCCCCAGGGCCACCTTCCGGAACTCGATGGTCGCCGTCGTGGGCAGCGGCACGCTCCGGCTGAGCTGGTCGCCGAACCTGGACAGCACCGCCGCCCCCGACGCCGACTCGGCCAGGGTGAACAGCGTGCCCGCGTGCGGCCCGGCCACGTGGTTGTGCAGCTCGGGCCGGTCCGGCAGCCGGCACTCCGCCCGGCCGTCCTCGACCGAGTCGAACACGATCCCCAAAGTACGGGCGAATGGAACGGTTTCGAGGAGGAAGGCACCTACATCAATGGACATAGGAGACATGTTACTGGTCAGTAGGTGAAAAGGGAGTTACCAGAAAAGGGCGCCGGTGACTGATGTCCGGCACGACTGACGCGATAGCGTGGCTGACCGTGCAGGGTTACAACGACAATCTACGCCTCGCTCACGTCATGGCGGACGCCGCCGACGACCTGACCATGCGGCGGTTCAAGGCGGTCGACCTCAAGGTCGAGACCAAGCCCGACCTGACGCCGGTCAGCGACGCCGACCGCGCCGTCGAGGAGGCCATCCGCGGCACGCTGCGCCGCGCCCGGCCCCGCGACGCGGTGGTGGGCGAGGAGTTCGGCAAGACCGGGTGGGGAGCCCGGTCGTGGATCATCGACCCCATCGACGGCACCAAGAACTACGTGCGCGGCGTGCCCGTCTGGGCCACGCTGATCGCGCTCATGGAGTACGGCAAGGTCGTCGTCGGCCTGGTGTCGGCCCCCGCGCTCGGCCGGCGCTGGTGGGCGGCGACCGGCGGCGGCGCGTGGACCGGCAGGAGCCTGGCGAAGGCCACCAGGATGAACGTCTCCTCGGTCGCCAGGCTGGAGGACGCCTCCTTCTCCTACTCCAGCTTCGGCGGCTGGGAGAAGCTCGGCAAGCTGGACAACTTCCTCGACCTCGGCCGCACCTGCTGGCGCACCCGCGCATACGGCGACTTCTGGTCGCACATGATGGTCGCCGAGGGCTCGGCCGACGTGTCCGCCGAGCCGGAACTGTCCCCCTGGGACATGGCGGCCCTGACCGTGATCGTCGAGGAGGCCGGCGGCGTGTGGACCGACCTCGCCGGCGTGCGCGGGCTGGAGGGCGGCAGCCTGGTCTGCACGAACGGCGCCCTCCACGACGAGGTGCTCAACCGCCTCAACGGCACCACGATCATCTCCTGAGCCGGGGCGGCCCGCCCTCAGGCCGTCTCGAAGTCGGTGCACAACCATTGGTGTCCGTGCCGCTCCAGCCGTACGGCCAGAACGTGGCTGCGTTCACCGCAATGCACCAGCAGGCACATCTCCACAGCCCCTTCCCTGGGCTCCTTGACGTGCGGGCTCCCGACGAACGGCGGCCGCTCGGCGGAGATCATCCGCCCGGCCCTGACGAGGTCGCGGTAGGCCCGGCCGGTGAGCCGGTCGGCCACCGACTCCGGCGGACGACGGCCGGTCAGCACCTCGGCCAGCGCCTGCCCGAGCTGACGCAGCCTGCGCCCGTCGGGCCGGGCCCCGGGCGGCCCCCAGACCAGCGGGGTCAGGGCCAGTGCGCCGTGGGTGAGGTCGTCCGCCATGCGTCCTCCAATTACTCAGGGGGAAGAAGGAAACGCCTTAATGAGTTTCCGGCCGGGGCCGCCGGATACGAAATCCGCCAACTTTACCCGGCCATCGTCCTCTTTCATCCGCTTGGGCGAAGAAAGGCTTCCCCGAGCTGGATCCCCTATTTCTTTATCGGTTGTTCACAGCGACAACACCCTGGCGACCGCATTCATCAGTGAATCGCGGTAGGAACCTCCGTACAGGACCACGTGCACCAGCAGCGGATGCAACTGGTGCAGCGGCACCCGCTCCCGCCACCCCGGCGCGAGCGGGAACTCCTCCCGGTAGGCCCCCATCACCTGATCCAGGTACGGCAGCCCGAACAGGGCGAGCATGGCCAGATCCGTCTCCCGATGCCCGCCGTGGGCCGCCGGATCGACGAGCACCCCCGTGCCGCCGGACCACAACACGTTCCCGCTCCACAGGTCCCCGTGGACGCGGGCCGGGGGCTCGGGCGGCCCGGCCACCTCGGCGAACCGTTCCACGGCCCGCTCCACCAGCGCCGCGTCCCGGGCCGGCAGCCGCGCCAGGCGCAGGAACGGCAGCACCCGCCGGGTCGCGTAGAAGGAGGGCCAGTCGCCGTCCGGCGAGTTGTCCATGGGCAGCTCGGCGATGAACCCCGGCCAGGGCGCGCCGAACCCGTCGGCCCCGGCCCGATGCAGACGGGCCAGGTCGCCGCCGAACCGCACGGCCGCCGCCGCGGTGGGCGCCTCCTGCGGCACCCACGACAACACCAGCCGGTCCGGGCCCACCTCCACGACCTCGGGCACGGTGATCGCCTCACCCAGCCAGCGCAGCGCGGCGGCCTCGGAGGCGAACACGTCGGAGGCCGCGCCGAGCTTGGCGAACACCTCCCGCCCGTCCGGCAGCACGCCTCTGAGCAGCCGCCAACCGTGGGAGGAGCCGAGGTCCTCAGTCGATCTCATCGGCGATGTGCCCGGCCACGCCCTCCGAGGCCGTCTCCAGCATGGTCAGCACCTCCTCGAAGCCCTCGCGGCCACCGTAATAGGGGTCGGGCACCTCGGCACCGTCCGGCGCGCCGGCGTCGAACGAGCGGAACAGGCGCACCTCGACCCCGCCGGGGACCAGCCGGCGCAGGTTGGCCGCGTTGTCCCGGTCCATCGCCAGCACCAGGTCGTAGCGGTCGAACCAGTCCTCGGTGAACTGCCTGGCGCGGTGGGCGGCGCCGTCGTAGCCGTGCTCGGCCAGGATGCCCAGCGCCCGCTCGTCCATCGGGTCGCCGACGTGCCAGCCGCCGGTGCCCGCGCTCTCGACGACGACCCGGCCGCCGAGCCCGTGCTCGTCCAGGGTGCGCCGGAGCACCACCTCGGCCATCGGTGAACGACAGATGTTCCCCATGCACACGAGACACACGCGATAGCTCATGGATCCCATCTTCCCTGGTCAAATTGATGGAGATGACCAGGCGCGTTCACCGAACGTTCACCCTTGTTGGGGGGTCTGAGTCACTTTGCCTGCATAACTTCATGGACGACTAAGGACCAAGTGAGGGGAACCCAACCGTGAAGTATGCAGGCCGGCTCGCCGCCGTCGCCGTCGTCGGCGCGCTCTCGCTCGCTGCGTGCGGCACAGACAACAACAGCTCGGGGAGCACGAACGGCACCACCGCCGCCAGCGCACCCGCCGCGGGCAACGACAACGGCCTGAGCGGCACCATCAACGCCGCCGGCTCCTCGGCCCAGGCCAACGCGATCGACCAGTGGAAGAAGGACTTCCAGGCCAAGAACTCGGGCGTGAGCCTGAACTACCAGCCGAGCGGTTCGGGTGCCGGTGTGCAGTCGTTCATCGCGGGCACGGTCGACTTCGCGGGTTCCGACTCCGCCCTCAAGGACGACAAGGGCGAGCCCGCCCAGGCCGACGCCCGGTGCAAGACCGGCAAGGCCATCAACATCCCGATGGTGACCGGCCCGGTCGCGGTGGTCTACAACGTCCCCGGCGTGGACGGCCTGCAGCTGTCGCCCAAGACCATCGGCGGCATCTTCGACAGCAAGATCACCAAGTGGGACGACGCGGCCATCAAGGCCGACAACCCCGACGCCAAGCTCCCGTCGACGCCGATCTCGGCCTTCCACCGCTCGGACGAGTCGGGCACCAGCGACAACTTCACCAAGTTCCTCAAGGCGACCGCCGGCTGGCCGTACGAGCCCGCCAAGGCGTGGCCCGCCGAGGCCAAGGGCCAGGGCGCCAAGGGCTCCGACCAGGTCGCGGCCAGCGTCAAGAGCACCGAGGGCTCCATCGGCTACGTCGAGCTCTCCTTCGCCGAGAACTCCCAGCTCAGCAAGGCCAAGGTCGCCAACGGCTCCGGCGAGTTCGTCGAGCTGACCGCCGACAGCGCGGCCAAGACGGTCGAGACCGCCGAGATCACCGGCACCGGCAACGACCTGAAGCTGAGCATCGACTACGCCACCAAGACCGCGGGCGCGTACCCGATCGTGCTGGTGACGTACGAGATCACCTGCGAGAAGGGCCTCGCGCCCGAGCAGGCGAAGATCGTCAAGGAGTTCCTCACCTACACCTCCAGCGACGAGGGCCAGGCCGCGCTGAAGGAGCTCGGCTACGCCCCGCTCGCGGGCGAGCTGCTCACCAAGGTCCGCACCGCCGTCGGCGCGATCTCCTAGCAGAACATGACGACCAACGTTCGTACCCGTGGGGGCGGGCCGGCCACGGGCCGGTCCGCCTCGCGGCGCAGCCATGGTGAAGGCCCCTTCAAGTTCGTCTCCACCGGTGCCGGCGTCCTGCTGTTGGGGATCATGGCGGCCATCGCCGTCTTCCTCATCAGCGAGGCCGTCCCGGCCCTGCAGGCGAACAAGGGCAACTTCTTCACCGACCTGATCTGGGAGCCCAACGGCAGCCAGGTGTTCGGCATCGGCGCGCTGGCCTTCGGCACCGTCCTCAGCTCGGCGATCGCGCTGGTCATCGCCACCCCCATCGCGGTGGGCGTGGCGCTGTTCATCTCCCACTACGCGCCCCGCCGCCTGGCCGGGCCGCTCGGCTACCTGGTCGACCTGCTGGCCGCCGTGCCCAGCGTCGTCTACGGCCTGTGGGGCGTGACGTTCCTGGTGCCGCTGCTGCGCACGCCGTCGCAGTGGCTCAACGAGAACCTCGGCTGGTTCCCGCTGTTCTCCGGCGAAGGGGCCATCGGCGGCAAGACCATGCTCGCCGGCGGCATCGTCCTGGCGATCATGATCCTGCCGATCATCGCGGCCATCTCGCGCGAGGTCTTCCTCCAGGCCCCGAAGATGAACGAGGAGGCGGCCCTGGCGCTCGGCGCCACCCGCTGGGAAATGATCAGGATGGCCGTGCTGCCGTTCGGCCGCCCGGGCGTCATCAGCGCCGCCATGCTCGGCCTCGGCCGCGCGATGGGCGAGACCATCGCGGTCGCGCTGATCTTCCCCGCCACCTTCGACATCAGCTTCGAGATCCTCACCCCGCACGCCAACAGCATCGCGGCCAACATCGCCAACGGCTTCGGCGAGGCCACGCAGGTCGGCCGAGGTGCGCTGATCGCCTCCGGTCTGGTGCTGTTCGTCATCACGCTGCTGGTCAACATGGGCGCACGCATGGTGATCAACCGGCGCAAGGAGTTCAGGGCGGTAGGGGCATGACCATCCAGCACATCTCAACCGGCCGCCGGATCAAGGACAGGTTCGTCCAGGGGCTGGTCTATCTGGCGTTCGCGCTGGCCGTGGTGCCGCTCATCTCGGTCCTCTGGCTGGTGATCTCGAACGGCCTGCCCCGCTTCGACCTGGAGTTCCTCACCCACTCGATGCGGAACATCGGCGCCCGCGACGTCGGCGGCGGCGCCTACCACGCCATCATCGGCACGCTGGAGCAGGTCCTGCTGGCCTCGCTCATCTCGGTCCCGATCGGCCTGTTCACCGCCATCTACCTGGTCGAGTACGGCCACGGCGGCCGGCTGAGCCGGGCCATCAGCTTCTTCGTGGACGTCATGACCGGCGTCCCTTCAGTCGTTTCCGGCCTGTTCATCCTCGCCTTCTGGGTGCTCTTCCTGGGCAACCCGTTCTCCGGCTTCGCCGGCGCGCTCGCGCTGTCGATCCTGATGATGCCGACCGTGGTCAGATCGGCCGAGGAGATGCTCCGGCTGGTGCCCAACGACCTGCGGGAGGCGTCGTACGCGCTGGGCGTGGCCAAGTGGCGCACGATCCTGAAGGTCGTGCTGCCGACCGCGTTCACCGGCATCGTCACCGGCGTCATGCTGGCCGTCGCCCGCGTGGCCGGCGAGACCGCGCCGCTGCTGCTCACGGTGTTCTTCACCGACTCCATCAACAACGATCCGTTCAGCGGGCCGCAGATGGGCCTTCCTCTCTTCGTCTTCGACCAGGCGGCCCGTCCCAACGACACCGCCATCGACCGCGCCTGGGCCGGAGCCCTCACGCTGATCCTGATCGTCATGCTGCTCAACCTGGTGGCGCGCCTGATCGCCTGGTGGCGCAGGCCCGCCAGGGGCCGATAGGGGGTAACCGCCACAATGTCCAAGCAGATCCAGGTCTCGGGCCTCGACGCGTACTACGGGTCGCACAAGGCGATCGAAGACGTGTCGATGACCATCGAGCCGCGCTCGATCACCGCGTTCATCGGCCCGTCCGGATGCGGCAAGTCGACGTTCCTGCGCACGCTCAACCGCATGCACGAGGTGATCCCCGGCGCCCGCGTCGAGGGCAAGGTCCTGCTCGACGGCGAGGACCTGTACGCCCCCACCGTCGAGCCCGTCTCGGTCCGCCGGATGGTCGGCATGGTCTTCCAGCGCCCCAACCCGTTCCCCACGATGTCGATCTACGAGAACGTGGCCGCCGGGCTCCGCCTCAACGGCCGGGTCGGCAAGTCCACCCTCGACGGCATCGTGGAGGATTCGCTGAAGGGCGCCAACCTCTGGAACGAGGTCAAGGACCGGCTGAACAAGCCCGGCGCCGGCCTGTCCGGCGGTCAGCAGCAGCGCCTGTGCATCGCCCGCGCCATCGCGGTCAAGCCGCAGGTCCTGCTCATGGACGAGCCGTGCTCGGCGCTCGACCCGATCTCGACGCTGGCCATCGAGGACCTGATGGCCCAGCTCAAGGAAGAGTTCACGATCGTGATCGTGACCCACAACATGCAGCAGGCCGCCCGCGTCAGCGACCGGACCGCGTTCTTCAACCTGGCCGCCCAGGGCAAGCCCGGCAAGGTCATCGAGATGGACGAGACCTCCCGCATGTTCACCAACCCCTCGGAGAAGGCGACAGAGGACTACATCACGGGACGCTTCGGCTGATGACCCCACAGCAGGCGGCATCCACGATGAACGGGGACACGCGGACCAAGCCCGTACTGCTCATCGCCGACCCCGACGAAGGCGTCGTCGAAGACCTGGCCACGGCGCTGGAACGCGAGGGCGTGGCCGTCACCGGCGCGCCGGACGGCGCCCAAGGGCTGCTGCAGGCCGGGGCGCTGCAGCCGGACGTGGTGCTCGTGTCGGCCACGCTCCCGGTCATCGACGCGGTGGAGTTCGTCCGCGCGGTACGGCTCGCGCGAGCCGTACCGGTCCTGCTCGGCGTCGGCGAGGGCAACGCCGAGCAGGCCGTACGCGCGCTCGCGGCGGGGGCGGCGGCCTGCGTCGCCCGGCCGTACCGGGTGCCGGAACTGCTGCCCTTCATCCAGGCGGCCTCCCCCGAGTCCCGCAAGGTGCTGGCCGTCGGCGCCGTCGAGCTGGACGTCCAGGCGTATCAGGTACGCGTCGACGGCCGCGCGGTGCACCTGCCGCTGCGCGAGTTCGAGCTGCTGCAGTACCTGATGCGCAACGCCGACCGCACGGTCACCCGCGAGCAGATCATGCGGCACGTGTGGCACGCCGCCGCGACCACCTCGACGAACACCATCGCGGTGCACGTCAAACGCCTCCGGGCGCGCCTGGGCGACAACGACGACCGGCTCATCCAGACCGTTCGCGGCGTCGGCTACCGGCTGGTCACGCCGGGCAGCTCCGGAAGCCGCGCCTGATCCGTTCGGCGACGCCGCCCCCACTTCGGCGAGGACGGCGACCGCGTAGTCGTGCCCGCGGCCCCGGACACCAGCGCCTCCATCAGGCGAACGTGGTCATCCACTGCGCCTCCCGCCGGCCTATGTGAATCCCGCCGCGCCGCCATCAGAATCTGGACCTTGGCCGTGCCGGCGGTGATCAGCCGTTCGCCAAACGTTCTCGCGCCGCCCGCGATCACGCCGTGAATTATCACGAAGAATGACGACAGACCGCCAGGAGTGGCTGGAAATCATCTTCACCTACTCCACCTTGCGCGAAGACCCCGACCACCCCCCAGACTGGCGATGTGACCACTGGTACGATTCCCCTCTTTCGGGGTTTCCCAGCACTCTCGGGGCAAAAGTGACAACGGGGCCGACTTATCCGCAGTATCAGGGGCAACAGCAGCAACAGTGGCCGGGCATGCAGCCGCCGCCACCACCACCTCCCACTCCTCTTCCTCCTCCCAGGCGCAGGACCGGCTTCTGGGTCACCATGGGCATCGTCTCGCTCGTGGCGGCGATCGCCGTGGGCGCCGGGGTCGGCTTCGTCCTGCGGGGGCGCATAGGCGGCGTCCAGGACCCGCTGCGGCAGGAGGCGTCGGGCAAGAGCGACCCGAACGCCGTGGTCGTCACCGACCAGGAGATCAACAAGCTGGTCTACGAGCACGGCAAGGCGTTGAGCAGCGGCAACGCCGACGCGTTCACCTCCATCTTCGACAAGGGCAACGCGGCGCTCATCCGCGACCAGCGCAAGGTGTTCACGAACCTGCGCAAGGTGCCGCTCAGCGAGGCGTCGTACAAGGTGATGCGCCGCGAGGGCCGCGCCGAGGACAGCTTCGGGCGGGCCCTGAAGTTCACGCAGGACGTCGCGTTCGTCCACCGGTTCGCCGGCATCGACCTGCGGCCGGTCTCGGAGTGGTACCGCTGGACGCTGGAGAAGGCGTCCAAGGACGCGCCGCTGGTCGTCACCAAGGTGGACGGCGCGCCACCGCCGATGGTGAGCGAAGGCTCCAAGTCCGTGTACTACCCGGGCCCGTGGGACATCTGGCCGGACATCGCCGTGGTCCGCGCGGGGGCCAGCGTCGTCCTGGCCCGTCCCCAGGACGCGGCCATGGCCAGGCGCGTCGCCCCGGTGGTCGCCGGCGCGGCGAAGAAGAACCTGGACTTCTGGAAGCGCAACGGCGACCCGTCCGCGCCCGTACCGGCCGGATTCGTGGTCGCGCTGGTGGAGGGACAGAACCAGCTCGGCAACCTGTTCCGCAAGGAGAAGGCGCACGAAGCGGGCGTGTCCATCCCCATGCTCGCCTGGAACTCGCTGGGCGACGACGTGAAGGTCGGCGGCACGCGGGTCGTCATGGACACCACCTCAAGCTTCTTCCGGTCCTCCGGCGGCATCCTGGAGATCAGCACGCACGAGCTGGCCCACTCCCTCCTGGCCGGCCTGGACAGCGCCGACTTCTCCCTCTTCGGCAAGCCGAACTGGGTCATCGAGGGCTTCGCCGAGTACGCCGCCAACCGCGGCCGGCCGCTCAACCAGAACATCCGCGTCCAGGAAGGCCGCGCGTACGTGGCCGGGCGCCTCAGCACGCCCTTCTCCGGCCATCTCCCTGACAACCCGTCCTGGGACTCCAACGGCATGACGAACGTGCACTATCTGATGGGACACCTCGCCATGCGCTACATCGCCCAGAAGTACGGCGAGCAGAAGCTGACCACCGCCGTGGTCGCGTCCTACCGGGCCAAGGGCGACGAGGGCGAGACGGCACTGTTCAAGGTGCTGGGCGTGAGCAAGGCGGACTTCGAACGGCAGTGGACGTCGTACGTCCGCGGGCAGCTGGCCTGAACGGGGAACCAACCATGACCGACCACTCCAACACCCCACCCGGCCCGTACGGCCACCAACCCCCCAACCCGTACGGCCAGCCGGCGTCCACTCCCGGCTCCTACCCCCCGCCCTCCCAGCCGTGGCCCCAGAGCCCCGCCGCATATCCCCCACAAGGGACGCCCCCGACCGCCTACCCACCCGCGGGCCACCCACAACCGACCGCGGGCCCGACCTCCTACGCCCCCACCGGGGCGCCTTCCTACCCTCAGTCCCCGACGGGCTATCCCCCGCCCCCGACGGGCGCGGCTCCCTACCCGCCACCGACGGGCAACCCAGCCGCATACCCACCGAACTCCCCCTCGCCCGGCGCTCCCTCGCCATACGGACAACGCCTGCAGCCTCCCGCGAACGGCGGCTACCCCGCGCCCACGCACCCCCAGCAGAGCCCCCGCCCCAAGTGGAAGACCGCCCTGCTCGCCACCGGCGCGGCCGTGGTCCTCCTCTCCGTCAGCACGGGCACCGCCTGGTTCGTCGCCACCACGGGAACCACCAGCGGGGGCATCACCGCGTTCGGCGGCGGGGACAGCGCAGGTGAATGGGACGTCCCCCTCCCCAACGCCGGAAGCTGGGACTTCACCACCGCCCTGGCCTTCGGCAGCTGGCTGACCGACAAGGTCGTCATCCGCGCCCAGAAGGACGGCGTCCTGGCCTACGACCTCACCTCCGGGAAACGTGCCTGGGGCATCCCCTCACCGGGCGCCCAGCTCTGCGGCGCCACCCCGGACCTGTCACAGGGCAAGGCCGCCATCGCGTACGGCAGCAACACCTCGTGCGACCACCTGGCCGGCATCGACACCACCACGGGCAAACTCACCTGGAAGATCAAGATTCCGGCCGAGAAGTCCACCCTCGCGAACTCCATCAACGTCCCCCGCATCATGAGCGCCGACGGCGTGGCCGTCACCGAGCTGAACGACTCGGTCACCGCCTACCGCCTCTCCGACGGCCGCAAGGCGTGGAGCGCCACCACCTCCCGCGACGACGGCTGCCATATCAAGGACATCAACACCGCCCCCACCCGGGTCGCCGTGATCCTCGACTGCACCTTCAGAGGCGGCACCCGCCTCCAGTACATCGACCCGGGAACCGGCAAGATCACCAAGCAGGCCCCCCTCGGCCAGCTCGGCCTGATGAGCAGCCTCCTGTCGGCCTCCCCCGCCATCATCCGCAACGAGTCCGGCGGCCAGAACAGCTTCACCGTCTACTCCGACACCGCCACCAAGGTGACCGAGATCAAGACCGCGGAGGTGGACATGCTCGCCATGAACACCGTGGCCTTCGTCAGCGGCCTGTACGAACAACGCCGCTACACCATCCACGGCGACCGCCTCTACCTGGCCTCGTTCCCGGAGAACGTCCCGCAGAGCATGCGCTCCCGCAACAAGGCCCTGGCCTTCGACCTGAAGACCGGCAAGCAACTGTGGGAATCCTCCGGCACCCACGACACGATCCTCACCTACATCCGCGCCGACGATAAGGGCCTGCTGGCCGTGGAAACGGGCGACCGCCGCGACCTGGCCCCCCGCCTCATCCGCCTGGACGCCGCCACCGGCAAGGTGACCGAACTGGCCACCCTCCCCCAGAAGTACGGCACGGAAGCCGAAAAGGCCCACGTCTTCGAACGCAACGGCGCAGTGATCACCGTCCCCTGGACCTCCGTAGCCACCAAGTACGCCGTCACCTACGTCAACACAAAGTCCGACTGACCTCCAACGCAGAAGGGCCCCACGCATCCCGCGTGAGGCCCTTCTCCCATATCCAGCAACCCCACAGGCCTCCCGCTAGAACCCCCGCCGCCCTACCGAGCCTCTCTGCCGAGAGCAGGTGGTGGAAGAGCCACGTTGTCAGGCGCAGGGCTTCGGACAGGCCCGGGTTGTGAAGGCTTTGAAACGGGCCCGGTGGTGGGGCAGTGCGCTGCTGTGTGAAGGTCTCTGATCGGGCGGGGGACGCAGGGTGGGGTTCGCCTTCTCATGGAGGGCGCGGTTGTGATGCTCGTGAGGGGCGCTACTGGAGGGTGGAGGCGCCTGGGTGTGGTTGGGCGGAGCCCCCGGGGAGGTGTCCCTGGGATCTGGGGCAAGAGGGTGGGGAAACTGAGGGTGTGGGCTGGTTCCCTGGGTGTGTGGGGGGTGTCGGTTTCAGTGGGAGGCGACCGTCGGCTGTCTGCCCCGTCAAACCGGACCGTTCGCTGCCCGCCTCTAACGAGCCGGTGACGCCGCGCTCAATGGCCTACCGCTCCGACACCATCCCAGCCGTCGCCTCTCAAATGCCGACGGCCCGGCGCGCAGCACCCGCCGCCACGCCCATTGCCCCACACCTGCCGCCCGCCAGGGGACCCGCAACCGCGCTCGCCAGCTGTTTCACCCGGCGCATCCCGCAGTCCCCATCGCACGGCCTCGCCCCATCACGCACCCGAAGCCCCGGCCCACCCAGCACCGGCCCGCACCCTCGCGAGTGCCCACCCTGCCGGCCCACACCTCACGCCAGCCCGAGCGCAGCACCAGCCGCGACATCCCGGAGCGCGGCCAGCCACACCACCACGCCCATATGCCCTCGAAGAGAACCAGGCGCGTGGAGAATGCTCCAGACATGCAGAAAGGGCCCCGACCTAAGTCGAAGCCCTTTCAAAAGATTGTCCGGCGGTGACCTACTCTCCCACACCCTCCCGAGTGCAGTACCATCGGCGCAGAGAAGCTTAACTTCCGGGTTCGGAATGTAACCGGGTGTTTCCTTCCCGCCATAACCGCCGTAACCCTATGAAACTGTCAAACGAACAACGCCGTTTGCTGTCTCAGAATTGCCTAGTGGACGCGAGCAATATGCTTTGAGGTCAAGTCCTCGGCCTATTAGTACCGGTCAGCTCCACACGTTACCATGCTTCCACCTCCGGCCTATCAACCCGGTCGTCTACCGGGAGCCTTAC